>JBEKJP010000010.1:0-86176 GCA_050011155.1 Streptosporangiaceae bacterium | reverse complement strand
AGCCCCTCGACGAGGCCGCATTTTTGTCGTACCCCCTTGCTACCGTTCGGGGACGGGCGTCCTCCCGCGAGCCGAAGGGCGCGTCGGCGTCTGGACTGACGAGCGAGGAGCTTGCGACGAGCGAGGAGGGAAGACGCCGACTGCGGGCGCCCGGAGGCGAGCGAGGCCCGGATAAGAGAGCAGAGGAATTATGCGGGTCGTTCAGGGAATCTGGGCGCACGGGGGGTTGTGCCTGTGGGCCGAGGATCCGGAGCGGCCGGCGGTGTTGCCGGCGGCGGCCGCGCCGCCCGGTGTCCGGCTGCCGCGGCCGCACCCGTTCGCCTGCCCGGCCGCCGAGCTAGCCGACATGGTGGCCGGGTGGCCCGGGTCCCCGTCGCCCGATGCGCTGGCCGACGCGGCCCGCAAGGCCATCCACGACGAGCTGACCCTGCAGCTGCCCGCGTCCGGCGGCGGGCCGCTGGCCTCGCCGGAACTCGTCCGGCCGGCCCGGGACGAGCCCTCGGCGGGCCCGGCGCCGGCCAGGCGCGGGCGGGTGTCGCTGGCCAGCTGGCGGGTGCCGGTGCTCGCCTTCGGGCCCGCGGCCGCGCTCACCGTGCTGGCCGCGCTGGGTGGTTCCGGGCAGCCGGACGATCCCGCGATCGCGGGCGGCTCGCTGGCCTACCTGGCCGCGGTGGCCCGCTTCGCGGCCGGCCTGGCCGAACGGGGCCGGATCCTGCCGGTGCTGGCGGCCGAGGACGGGATGCTCGCCGCCCGGTGGCGCCCGGTACTCGGCGGTGCGGACGTACAGCGGGCCCGTGACCTGGCCGCGGCGATGCCCCCGGCCTGCCGGGCAGCCGGCAGCGGACCGGGCGGCGAGGCCCCCGGACCGCTGCTGGCGGGCGCCCTCGACGCCCTGGCCGACGCGGCCGCGCGGGACCGGCTGCCGTCCTCGCTGCTGCCCGTCCGGCGCGGCCGCGTCCCGGCGCGCCTCCCGGTCGCCGAACGCTACCTGCTCGCCCTCACCGCGCCCGACGCCCGCGTCGAGGTGCTGACGCCGCAGGACGAGGACGAGGCCGCCGCCCTGGGCGCCGAGCTCGACGCGTGGCTGGACGGCGCCCGGATACCGGCGGGCCCGGTGCGGACCTGCTTCCGGCTGACCGAGCCGGCCACGCCGGACGGTGATCCCTGGCGGGTGGAGTTCGCGCTGCAGTCCGCCGACGACCCCAGCCTCATGGTCTCCGCGGACGATGTGTGGTCCGGCCTCGGCACCGGGATGACCCCCGGCGGTGACCCGGTAGAGGAGCTGCTGGCCGGCCTGGGCGCCGCGGCCAGGCTCTTCGCCGAGATGGAGGCCGCCCTGCGGGAGGCGGCCCCGGCCCTGGTGGAGCTGGACACGGCGGGCGCGTTCCGGTTCCTCAAGGAGACCGGGCCGCTGCTGGCCGGGGCCGGGTTCGGCGTGCTGCTGCCCGACTGGGTGCGCAAGGCCCGCCTCGGGCTCAAGCTGACCACGCGGTCCAAGAGCAGCTCGACCGGTTCGGCCGCGGTCCCGGGGGCGGCCCGGTTCGGCCTGAGCGACATCGTGGACTTCAGGTACGACGTCGCCGTGGGGGACGAGGCGCTCGACCCGGACGAGCTGGCCGAGCTGGCCCGGCTGAAGGTCCCCCTGGTCCGGCTGCGCGGCCAGTGGGTCGAGCTGGACGACGCCCACCTGAAGGCGGCGCTGAAGTTCCTCGAGCGCAACCAGGGCGGCACGATGACCGCGGCGGACGCGCTGGCGGCCGGGCTGGGGCTCGGCCTGGCCGGCCCCGCGGGCCTCGACGAGGAGGTGCCCCTGGTCGGGGTGGACGCCGACGGCTGGCTGGGCGACCTGATCTCCGGCCAGGCCGACGCGCGGCTCGAGCCGATGACCACGCCGGCCGGCTTTCACGGCGAGCTGCGGCCCTACCAGGAACGCGGGCTCTCCTGGCTGTCCTTCCTCGGTGGCCTCGGCCTCGGCGGCATCCTGGCCGACGACATGGGACTGGGTAAGACGATCCAGCTGCTGTCGCTGATCGCCGCGCAGCCCCGGGACGGCGGCCCTACGCTGCTGGTCTGCCCGATGTCGCTGGTCGGCAACTGGCAGCGGGAGGCGGCCAGGTTCACCCCCGGCCTCCGCGTGCATGTGCACCACGGCGCGGACCGGCTCGAGGGCGAGTCGCTCGCCGCCGCGCTGAGCGAGGCGGACCTGGTCCTGACCACGTACGGCGTGGCCACCAGGGACCAGGCCGCGCTCTCCCAGGTGAGCTGGGCCCGGGTGGTCTGCGACGAGGCGCAGAATATAAAAAACCACGCCACCCGGCAGGCCCGCGCGGTCCGCGGGCTGCCCGCCGCGGCCAGGATCGCCCTGACCGGGACGCCGGTGGAGAACCGGCTGTCCGAGCTGTGGTCGATCATGGAGTTCGCCAACCCGGGCCTGCTCGGGCCGGCCGAGAAGTTCCGCAAGCGGTTCGCGGTCCCGATCGAGCGGGCCGACCCGGCCGAGGGCCCGGACGCGGTGCAGGCGCTGAAGCGCATCACCCAGCCGTTCGTCCTGCGCCGTCTGAAGACCGACAAGACGATCATCTCCGACCTGCCGGACAAGCAGGAGATGAAGGTCTTCTGCAACCTCACCGCCGAGCAGGCCAGCCTGTACCAGGCCACGGTGGACGACATGCTCAGCCGGATCGACGAGGCCGCCGACGACATCAGCCGCCGCGGGCTGGTGCTGGCCACCATGGCCAAGCTCAAGCAGGTCTGCAACCACCCGGCCCACCTGCTCGGCGACGGCTCCCGGCTGCCGGGCCGTTCGGGCAAGCTGGCCCGGCTCGAGGAGCTCTGCGACGAGATCGTGGCCGAGGGTGACAAGGCGCTGTGCTTCACGCAGTACGCCGAGTTCGGCCGGATGCTGCAGCCGCACCTGGCGGCCAGGCTCGGCTGCCCGGTGCTGTTCCTGCACGGCGGCACGGCGAAGAAGCAGCGGGACGCGATGGTGGCCCAGTTCGGCGAGCTCGACGAGCCCGCCTTGTTCCTGCTGTCGCTGAAGGCCGGCGGCACCGGCCTCAACCTGACCGCGGCCAGCCACGTGATCCACGTCGACCGGTGGTGGAACCCGGCCGTGGAGGACCAGGCGACGGACCGGGCGTTCCGCATCGGGCAGCACCGCAACGTGCAGGTCCGCAAGTTCGTCTGCGTCGGCACCCTGGAGGAGCGGATCGACGCCATGATCGAGGACAAGAAGGCGCTGGCCGAGCAGATCGTCGGCACCGGCGAGAGCTGGCTCACCGAGCTCTCCGCCGACGACCTGCGTTCGGTCCTGACCTTGTCACCTGACGCGGTGAGCGAATGACGCCTCGCGAGTGGGATGAGTGGCCCCCGGCTAAGCCGATCCGGGTGGACGGCGGGATCAAGGCCAGGAGCAAGCGCGGGGCGATCGGCGAGCAGTGGTGGTCCCGGCGGTTCATCGAGGTGCTCGAGTCCTACGGGATGAGCGGCCGGCTGGCCCGCGGCCGCAGCTACGCCCGGGCCGGGCAGGTCCTGGACTTCGAGCTGTCCCAGGGCAAGGTCACCGCCCGGGTGCAAGGGTCGCGGGCGCGGCCGTACCAGGTCAGGATCGGGGTCCTGCCGCTGACCACCGCCCAGTGGCGGCGGGTGCTCGACACGCTGGCCAGCCAGGCGCTGTTCCGGGCCAAGCTGCTGGCCGGCGAGATGCCGCGGGAGATCGAGGAGGTGTTCGCCGGGTGCGGCACGCCGCTGTTCCCCGGCTCGGCCGCCGACCTGGACATGCACTGCAGCTGCCCGGACTGGGGCGTGCCGTGCAAGCACCTGGCCGCGGTCTGCTACGTGCTGGCCGAGGAGTTCGACCGTGACCCGTTCGGCATGCTGGCCTGGCGCGGGAAGGACCGGGAGGAGCTGCTTTCTTCCTTGCGCAGGATCCAGGGCTCGCCCGATCGCGGGGCGGCTCTCGGGGCTCCGGGCGAACGGGACGCCTTGGACGTCCCCGCCCCGCCGCTGGCGGAATGCCTGGACGGGTTCTGGTCGCCCGGGCTGAGCCCGGCCCGGCTGCGAGCGCTGGCCAGCGCCCCAGACAGCGCCGCTCCCGATCTGCTGCTGCGCATGTTCCCGCCGCCGCCGGTCCAGGTCAGGAAGCAGGACCTGGCCGACCTGCTAGCTCCCGCCTACCAGCGGCTCAGCGAGCCCGAACCCGAACCCGAACCAGGCGAACCGGCCTGACCGGCGATGTGCGTGTGGCCAGCCGCCCGGGGCCGCGCTAGCTGGCCGGGCCGCCGGTGGGGGCCCAGACGCGGAGCATGGCCTCGGGCAGGCCCCACCAGCCCAGCGGGGTCAGCCGGTCGTCGTCGTCGATCGCGCCGAGCACCTGCCACAGCGAGGCGACCGGCGCGAACAGGCCCTCCAGGGTGAGCTCGTCGTCATCGTCGAAGAACGCGCCGTCGAAGTCGTCCTCGTCCTCGTCCTCGTCGGCTTCCTCAGCGGAGGCGTCGTCGTCCGGGCCGTCCAGTTCCTCGGGATCGTAGTCCCGGACGTACCCGGCCAGGTCGGCGGCTGACGCGGGGGTGCCGGGGCCGCCCTGGGCCAGCGCGGTGATCACCGCCAGCCAGTCGAAGTGGTCGATCGCGCAGATCGCGGCGATCTCGCTGTCCACGTCGTCCGTGTCGTCGTCGGCCTGCCCCGGGCCGGCCCAGTCGTCCGGTCCCTGCGGAGACGCCACACCCGCGGCCACGCTCAGCCACAGCTCGGCGTCGTCGGGCGGCAGCTTCTTCGGGCGCAGGCCACTGCACTCGGTCAGCAGTCGGCCGGGCCAGCCCGCCTGGGCCAGGTCGCGGCGCAGCCGGCCGGCCGCCCGGCGCAGGTCCGCCTGCGGCAGCGGGCGGTCACCCACCCGGCTGAGCAGGGCCTGGGTGGCGGCCAGCGCCTCGGCGTCGGCGGCGTCCCACTCGGCCAGGAACTCCTCGTCCTTCTCGTCGAGCAGCGCGTCCATCGGGACCCGGCCGTCGGGCAGCGGCGAGGTCATCCACCGCTCCTGGACCTCGATGTAGGCCTGGCCGGCCGCGGGATCGGCGGCCGCGAGCAGGTCGGGGTCGATCTCGCCCGCGGCGAGCCGCTCCTCCAGGTGGGTGACCAGCCGGGTGTGCATCTCGGCGGCGAGCTGGCTGCGCTCGGACTGCTCGTCCCAGACGTGCAGGCCGATGATGCCCTTCGGCTCCGTCCCGGTGGCTTCGAGCCAGGTCCGGACGTCCCCGACGGTCGCCGTGCCGTCGGCGATCTGGGTCAGGGTGGCTTCGGCCGAGGACCAGAACCCGGCGGACAGCGGGTTACCCGCCGCCAGCATGCCCCGGCGCAGGCCGGGCAGCGAGCCGAGCGCGTCCTCGGCCGGCACGGTGAGCAGGGCGAGCGCGACGTCCCGCCGGGTCAGCTGGCTGAGCGGCCGGCCCGCCAGATCGGCCACGCGATCGGCTTCAAGGTTCACGCCTCGCAGCGTACGCCTGTTGGGCCGGACGTGCCGCGTCACTGCCCGGCCCAGCACGCTCAGCCCGGCGAAGCCCCAGCAAAGCTCAGAGCAGTTCGCGGCCGCCGAGATACGGCCGCAGCACGGCGGGCACCCGGACCTGCGCCTCGCTGGTCTGGAAGTTCTCCACCAGCGCGGCCAGGATGCGAGGCGTGGCCACCGCGGTGTTGTTCAGCGTGTAGGCGAACCGTACGGTGCCGTCGGTGTCCCGGTAGCGCACGTTGGCCCGGCGCGCCTGCCAGTCGAGCAGCGACGAGCAGCTGTGCGTCTCGCGGTACGCGCCCAGCGACGGCATCCAGGTGTTGATGTCGTTCATACGGTACTTGCCCGCGCCCATGTCACCGGTGGAGCATTCGACCACCTCGTAGGCCAGGCCGAGCCCCTGCAGCAGTTGCTCGGCGGTGCCGAGCAACTCGGCGTGCCAGCGGTCGGATTCGGCCACGTCGGCCGCGCAGATGACGAACTGCTCGACCTTCTCGAACTGGTGCACCCGGAGCAGCCCGCGCACGTCCCGGCCGGCGCTGCCGGCCTCCCGGCGGAAGCACGGCGAGAAGCCGGCGTACCGGACCGGGAGGTTTTTGTGGTCCAGGATCTCGCCGCTGTGGAAGCCGACCAGGGAAACCTCGGCGGTGCCCGCCAGGTACAGGTCGTCGGCGGGGATCGCGTAGGTCTCCTCGCGGTGCGCGGGGAACTGCCCGGTCCCGATCAACGCCGGCTCGCGGACCAGCGATGGCACGCTGACCAGCGTGAAGTCCTTGTTGCGGAGCAGGTCGAGGGCGTAGGAGTGCACCGCGCGCTCGAGCATCAGCAGGTCCGACATCAGCGCGTAGGCGCGTTCCCCGGCCACCTTGCGGGCCCGGGTGAAGTCGGCCCAGCCGCGCTTTTCCAGCAGCTCCACGTGGTCCAGCGGGGTGAAGCCGAACTCCGGCGGGGTGCCGACGGTACGCAGGATCGTGTTGGCCGATTCGTCCGGACCGACCGGGGCACCCTTCCACGGGATGGTGGGGGTGAGCAGCAGCAGTCCCTGCAGCTTCTCCGTCGTCTCCGCGAGCAGCTCGCGGAGCGCCTTGAGCCGGATATCGAGCTCGGCGCCCTCGGCCCGCAGCTCGGCCCGCCTGGCCTCGTCGGCCCTGGGGAACTCCTTCGACGAACTATTCCGCCGCGCCTGGGCCTGGTCCAGTTCGTGCTGGAGACTGCGGGTGGACCGGTCGAGCTCGAGCAGCTCGTCGACGTCCAGGTTGATGCCCTTGACCCGGACCGCGGCCTTCACCGCGTCCGGGTTCTCCCTGATCTCTCGCCTGTCCAGCATGGGTGCGCGTCAGTCCTCGGATGGATGTTCGTTCTGATCGGTTCGCTACGAAACGCTACCAGTACCCTCCGGCGCGGTGCCTCGTAGTTTCCTGCGGCCGGTACGGTGAAGACGCGGCGACGCAAAGGTGGGGGGAACGTGCTGCTGACCAATCATGTCTTGTCCGGAGCCCTGATCGGCGCGCTGGCCCGCCGCCCGGCGCCCGCGTTCGCGGCCGGGGTGGCCTCGCATTTCGTGCTGGACGCGGTGCCGCACTGGGGAGACTGGGGCAGCCAGCGCCGGTTCCTGCAAGTGGCGGTGCCCGACGGCCTGGTCAGCCTGGCCGTCATGGGCACGCTGACGGCGGCGTCACCGCCCGGCCGCCGGGCGGCCATGCTGGCCGGCATGGCCGGCGCGGCGCTGCCGGACGCGGACAAGCCCACCACCATGTGGTTCGGCTGGTCGCCCTTCCCGGCCGCCGTCGACCGTTTCCACGCCCGCATCCAGGACGAGTCGTTCCGCCGCGCGCCGGTCGAGCTGGCGGCGGCCGGGGTGTTCGCCACCACGGCGCTCCTCGCCCTCCGCCGCGCCCGCCGCGGCGCGCGAGGAGCTAAGCCGGGCTAGGCCGTCGGCAGCGGGTAGCGCAGGCCGACCAGCGCGGCCAGGTCGCCCAGGGTGATCTCGAACATCGGCGCCGGGTCCTCGAGCGCGAACCGCATGTGACCGAACACCTCCATCGCCACCGCCCCGTACAGCAGCGTCCAGCAGCGCAGGAACGTCAGCAGCGCGCCGAGCGGGAGGCCGCCGCCGCCGGGGATGCTGGCGGCCAGCCCGTCCCGGTAACGGCCCAGCTGGTCGCGCAGCCCGGCGTCGATCTGCTTGTCGTCGGCCACCGGGAACGGCGTCTTCTGCCAGAGCTCGCGGAACAGTGCGAAGAAGGTGCCGGCGAAGGCCAGGGCGCACTCGTCGGCGATGTCGTAGCGGCCGTCGTCCAGGCCGGGCAGCGGCACGCCGAACAGCAGGGCGAACTCGCCCCGGTGGTTGAGCGCCCAGCGACGGAACTCCCGGCAGGCCGCCACCATCTTGACGGTCAGCTTGGCCCGCATGAACTCGCCCGGCACGCCTGCGGGCGGCTCGGCGGCCTCGATGGCCTGGTGGATGTCGTTCCCCAGCTCGGTGAAGATGCTGGCGCACAGGAACCTCACCAGCTCCTCGTAGTTGCCGAAGTACCGGTACAGGCCCGGAGCGGTCATGCCCATCTCGCGCGCGATGGCGCGCAGCGACACCGCCTCGGGCCCGTCCTTGACCAGGAGCCGACGCGCCGTGGAGATGATCTCGTCGATGGTCGCCGCGCGCAGCCGGTCGCGCCGTGAAGGTGAGACCGGTCCAGCCGCGCCGTTCAGCTCAGGCCCAGCCGCCGTACCGGTTTCCGCTCTTACCGCCTCTGACGTCTGTGTCACGGCTGCTGCCTCCTGGACCTTTTCCTACCCGCAGAGCCCGCCGGCGAACGCGATCTTGCCTATCAGCCTCCCCGGATACTGCCTGATATTAACTCCCTTGACAAGAGTTAACGCCGTATGCGAAGTTACCGATGTAATTAGTTTACACCGTTTACTTGAGTAATCAACCAAAACATCTCTACACGGGAGGCGAGATGTTCGAGGCATGGGGCCGCGTCCTCTACCGCAGGCGGCGGCTTACCCTGGTCGTCACGCTGGTGCTGGTCGCCTTCGCCGCGGCCTGGGGGACCGGCGTATTCGGAAAGCTGTCATCGGGCAACGACTTCATCCCGCCGTCCAGCCAGAGTCAGCGCGAGGTGAACCAGGCCGCCCAGGCATTCGGCCGGAACGACGCCGACGTCGTGGTGCTGTACCGCAGCGCCACCATGACCGTCGCCGACCCGGCCTACCGGCAAGCCGTCACGGCCGCGCTGGCGAGGCTGCCGCGCGCCGACGTGGCCCAGGTGACGACGTACTGGTCGAGCGGGTCGGCCCGGCTGGTCTCCACCGACCGGCACGCGACCTACGCGGCCCTCCAGCTCACCGGGGCCGATGACGCCGCCCGGCACACCACCTTCGATGCCATAAAAGACCAGCTCACTCCACCCAGCCTCACCGCGGCCGGGCTGACCGCCCAGGTGGGCGGCAACGTGGCCACCGAGGTCGCGATCAACTCCGAGGTCACCGCCAACATCGGCCGGGCCGAGGGTTTCTCCCTGCCGGTCCTGCTGATCCTGCTGCTGGTGATCTTCGGCAGCCTGGGCGCGGCCTGGATCCCGGTGGCCATCGGCGGCGTCGGCATCCTCGGCTCGTTCACCGTGCTGCGGCTGCTCACCCTGGGCACGACGGTCTCGGTCTACTCGGTCAACATCACCACGATCCTGGGCCTGGGCCTCGGCATCGACTACGGGCTGTTCATCGTGACCAGGTTCCGCGAGGAACTGCACCGCCAGCCCACGGTAGAGAAGGCGGTAGCCCGGACGGTCGCCACCGCGGGCCGGACCGTCGCGGTCTCGGGGGTCACGGTGGCGGTCGCGCTGACCAGCCTGATGCTCTTTCCCGAGACCTTCCTGCGCTCGATGGGATACGGCGGGGTGGCCACGGTCGCGGTGGACATGCTGGCCGCCCTGACCGTGCTGCCGGCCCTGCTCGCCGTGCTCGGCCACCGGGTAAACGCGCTGCGTATCCCCCTTTCCGGTCGGCGTCGCTCGGTCCGCGCCCCGCTCCGGGACGAAGCCAGCGGCGGCTGGTACCGGCTGGCCCGCAGCGTCATGCGCCGGCCGGTGGTCTACGTCGCGGTGATCACGATCGGGCTGCTGGCCCTGGGCGCGCCGTTCCTGCGTATCTCCTGGGGCGGTACCGACGCCCGGTCGCTGCCCGCGGCGTCCACCGTCCGGCACGTCTCCGAGGCGCTGGACAGCCAGTTCCCGGTCAACTCGACCGCTCCGATCGAGGCGCTCGTCACCGGGGCACGAGCCGCCAGCCCGGCCGAGCTGACCGCCTACCTGCACCGCATCGACGCCATCGCCGGGGTGACCGGGGCCCAGGTCACCGGGGCCAAGGGCAATACCACCCGGATCGACATCGGCTATGAGCCCGCTCCCGTGTCCGGCGCGGCCCGGCATATCGTCACCCAGATCCGCGGCCTGGCCCCGCCCGCGGGCGCGACCGTCCTGGTCGGCGGCACCACGGCTGGCCTGGTCGACGAACTGGCCAGCCTCGGCGCCACCCTGCCACCGATGGCGCTGCTGGTGGGCGTATCCACGTTCGTGCTGATGTTCCTGGCGTTCGGCTCGGTGGTCCTGCCGATCAAGGCAATCGTCATGAACGTGCTGTCGCTGGCGGCGACGTTCGGTGTCGTGGTCTGGATCTTCCAATGGGGGCACCTGTCCGGCCTGCTGCGGTTCACCTCGACCGGCTCCATCGACCCGACCATGCCGATCCTGATGCTGGCCATCATCTTCGGCCTGTCCATGGACTACGAGGTGTTCCTGCTGTCCCGGATCCGGGAGCGGTACGACCAGACCGGCGACAACACCGCCTCGGTCGCGGTCGGCCTGCAGCGGACCGGCGGCGTGATTACCAGCCTGGCCCTGCTGCTGATCGTCGTGGTGGGGGCGTTCTCGGCCTCCGGCATCACGTTCATCAAGCTGATGGGCGTGGGCATGATCGTGGCGCTGCTGGTGGACGCCACCATCATCCGGGTGCTGCTGGTGCCGGCCACCATGCGACTGCTCGGCCAGGCCAACTGGTGGGCGCCGCGGCCGCTGGGCCGGCTGTACGCCAGGTACGGCATCAAGGAGGAGGCCGAGGAGCGGGTCCCCGCACCCGCCGTGGCCGCCACCGAGGGCTGACCCGCGGGCGGCGGCGCTGGCCGCGACCTGTCAGGGGCTTGTGCCTGCGGGTACAGTAGCGACGCGGCCGACGACCGGCGGCCGCGTCGCCCCCCGCTTGAGGAGACCGAGATGAATCAGCCCGTCGTCGTGCCTGAAGTGCTCTCGGCGGACCTGGCGGCCGGGGTTTTCCTGCTTGACGTGCGCGAAGACGACGAGTGGACCGCGGGCCACGCGCCCGACGCGGTCCACATCCGGCTCGGCGACCTCGGCCCGCGAGCCGAAGAGCTTCCCCGTGACCGCGAGGTGTACGTGATCTGCCGCAGCGGCACCAGGTCCGCCTACGCGGCGCAGGCGCTGACGGCAGGCGGCCTGAACGTCGTCAACGTCGCCGACGGCATGACCGGCTGGGCCGTGGCCGGCCGCCCCATGATCAGCGAGGACGGCTCCGAGCCGCACGTCGCCTAGCCCGCGGTAACAGCCAGTACCAGGGGGAGTACCGCTGGCGCGCCGGCCTGGCGGAGCAGCCGGGCCGCGACCGTCATCGTCCAGCCGCCCTCGACCCGGTCGTCCACCGCCAGCACCGGTCCGTCCAGGCGGCCCAGGGCGTCGCGGACGTCGTCCGGGACCTCGAACGCGGGCCAGAGCGAGGCGAGCCGCTGGGCGCTGTTGTGCCGTCGCGGGCCGGGGCCGTCGCCTGCGTACGCGAGCGCGCCCAGGTAAGGCAGCCGCCCGACCTCGGCCAGCCGCTGGCCGAGGCTGGTGACCAGGCGGGGCCGGGTGCGGGACGGCAGGGTCACCACTCCGGCCGGGCGCTGCGCCCAGTCCCAGGCGGCGAGCACCTTGATCGCGGCCGCCACGACCGGCTCGGTGACCGCCTCGTCCGGCGCGTCCGGCGCCAGCAGGGAGCGCAGCATGCCGCCCCAGCCGATGTCGGTGAGCCGGCCGAGCGCCCGGCCCGGCTCGGCCGTCAGCGTGGCCGGGATCTTCCCGGCCGCGTCCACGCCCAGGTCCTTCATCCCGCTCGGCCACATCCGCCGCGGCTCGACCGTGACGCCCGGGCGCAGCAGCCGCTCGCGGGCCGCGGCCGAGCTCGCCTCCGGCACCTCGGCCGTTTCCCGCTGGCCGGTACAGTTGTCGCAGCGCCCGCAGGGCTTGGCGTCCGGGTCGTCGAGCTCACGGCGCAGGTACTCCATCCGGCAGCCGTCGGTGGCCAGGTAGGCCAGCATGGCCTGCTGCTCGCGGGCCCGCTCGGCCGCGACCCGCTGGTAGCGCTCGGCGTCGTAGTGCCACGGCTCGCCGGTGGCCGTCCAGCCGCCGCTGACCCGGCGCACCGCGCCGTCCACGTCGAGCACCTTGAGCATGGATTCCAGCCGGGTCCTGGACAGGTCGACGCGGGTCTCCAGGGCGGCCGCTGACAGCGGCCGCCCCGCCTCGGACAGGGCCTCCAGGGTGGCCCGGACCTGCCGTTCCGGCGGGAACGCGAGCGAGGCGAAGTACGCCCAGATGTCGCGGTCCTCGCGGCCGGGCAGCAGGATCACGGCGGCGCTCTCGCCGCGCTCGGCCGACAAGGCCCGGCCGGCCCGGCCGATCTGCTGGTAGTAGGCGACCGGCGACTGCGGCGCGCCCAGGTGCACGACGAAGCCGAGGTCCGGCTTGTCGAACCCCATGCCCAGCGCGCTGGTGGCGACCAGCGCCTTGACCCGGTTGGCGAGCAGGTCGTCCTCGGCCCGGGCCCGGTCCTCCGGCTGGTCCCGGCCGGTGTAGGAGGCCACCGTCAGGCCCTGCTCGCGCAGGAAGGCCGCGGTCTCCTCGGCGGCCGCGACCGTCAGCGCGTAGATGATGCCGGACCCCGGCAGCTCGCCGAGCCGGGCGGCCAGCCAGCCGAGCCGCTGGTGCGCGGTGGGCAGCGTCACCACCGCCAGCCGCAGCGAGTCCCGGTCCAGCGGCCCGCGCAGCACCAGCGTCTCGCCCCGGCCGCCGGTGCCGAGTTGCTCGGCCACGTCCCGCGTCACCCGCGCGTTCGCGGTCGCGGTGGTGGCCAGCACCGGGATCCCGGCTGGCAGGTCCCCCAGCAGGGTGCGGAGCCGCCGGTAGTCGGGCCGGAAGTCGTGCCCCCAGTCGGAGATGCAGTGCGCCTCGTCGACCACCACCAGGCCGGCCGACCGGCTGAGCTCGGGCAGCACCTGGTCGCGGAACGACGGGTTGTTCAGCCGTTCGGGGCTGACCAGCAGCACGTCCGCCTGGCCCGCGGCCACCTCGGCGTAGAGCGCCTCCCAGTCCGCGGTGTTGGCCGAGTTGATCGTGCGGGCCGCGATGCCGGCCCGCTGCGCCGCCTCGACCTGGTTGCGCATCAGCGCGAGCAGCGGGGACACGATCACGGTCGGCCCGGCGCCGCGGGCCCGCAGCAGCGCGGTGGCGACGAAGTAGACCGCGGACTTGCCCCACCCGGTCCGCTGCACCACCAGCGCCCGGCGGCCGTCCGCGACCAGCGCGCTGATCGCGGTCCACTGGTCTTCCCGCAGCCGCGCCCCCTCGCCCGCCAGCGCCCGCAGGCACGCCTCCGCCTGGTCCCGCAGCCCCGCTTCGTTACCCGCCATCCTCCATTGGTACCAGCCGCCACCGTCAGGGGACCGGTTCCGGCATATGTCATACTCGGGACAAACATCGGATCTCTGCGGGGCGGGGAAGCGGCTTGGCGGTTACCGACGAGGCCATCGAGAAGATCAAGGCCATGATCACGTCCGGCGCGCTGCGCGCGGGTGACCGGCTGCCGCGCGAGGCCGACCTGGCCGCCGACCTCGGCCTGTCGCGCAGCTCGCTGCGCGAGGCGGTGCGCGCGTTGTCCCTGGTCAACATCCTGGACGTGCGCCGCGGCGACGGCACGTACGTGACCAGCCTGGAGCCGCGGCTGCTGCTCGAGGCGCTGAGCTTCATCGTCGACTTCCACCGCGACGACACGCTGCTCGAGTTCCTCCGGGTCCGGCGCATCCTCGAGCCGGCCGCCACCGCGATGGCGGCGGAGCGGATCACGCCGGAGGAAAGCCAGGGCCTGCGCGACCTCCTGGACAGCATCGGCCCGGACCCCGAGGCCGAGGAACTGGTGGCCAACGACCTGGAGTTCCACCGGCGGATCGTGGCCTGCGCGGGGAATTCGGTGCTCGCCTCGCTGCTGGAGTCGATATCGGGGCCGACCACTAGGGCCCGGGTCTGGCGCGGCCTGACCCAGACCGGCGCCCGGGCCAGGACGCTGGCCGAGCACCGGGCCATCCTGGACGCCCTGGCCGCCCACGACCCCGAGGCGGCCAGGTCCTGGGCCACCGTGCACATCGCCGGCGTCGAGCAATGGCTAGCCTCGATGCCGTGACTGACTACGTATCGATCAGGGACCTCGGCGTGGCCGCGGTCATCGGCGCGCACCCCTGGGAACGCGACATCGAGCAGACCCTGGTCTTCAACGTCGACATGGACGCCGACGTGGGCCGGGCCGCCGCGAGCGACGACCTCGCGGACGCACTGGACTACTCCGCCGTGGCCGAGGCCATCGCCGCGGTCGTCCGCGCGGGCAAGTTCCGCCTGATCGAGACCGCCGCCGACCGCGTCGCCGAGCACCTGCTCGCCGCCTTCCCGGTGACCCGCCTGCGCCTGGAACTCCGCAAGCCCATCGCCGACGGCGGCTATACCGCCGCCATCACCATCGAGCGCCCCCTCCGATGAGGGCCGCGTCTGCGGTAACGACATCAATGCTCCTGTGATGTCGCGATAGCATTATGCCGCTTAACTCAAGTTGATTCCGCGGGCAGGTCTGCGTTCCGGATACAGGTGAAACTGGACTTCCAGTGCGTTAAAACGCACTGGAACCGGGCTTTCACTTCGTCTTAGGGGGCCCGTACGGCTGGGTCGTGGTGCGTGGCACCTCAGTCGCAGCCGCTGGCTGGCCAAGCGGAATTGCGCGATAGCGGCATCAATGCTTCATCAGTGCCGCTATCGGGAGTACCCGGACAGGGTGACGTATCCGATATGAGGTCAAGGAGGCGGAAAATGTCAGCTGTGATCTATCCGGCGAGTGGGTGCACTTGCGAGTAATTCGTCACGAAAAGGGCACGGGTGGAAGTTTTCGAGTGAATGCAACATTCATGATGCTGCAGGCCGGATTACCCAGTTGGGTTGTTCAGGAGCAGCTGGAACACATCGCCAGGAGAGCGGGGTGTTGGCTAGTCGCCCCGGAGTCCGGGTCTCGCTGCGGCTTCCCTCCCGCGGCAGGTTAGCCATGAAAGCGAGCAGGGGATGGCGTGACCCCGGTCCGTCCGCGTCAGGTCGGCCGGTACCAGCCGGCCGGTACCGGCCGCGTCCCGCCGTGGCGGCCCGTCCCGGCGCCGAGCGGGGAATGCCCGCCGCGGCTATCGTGACCGCGATCGCGCTGACCGCGGTGACGGCCGCCCTGGCGCTGGCGCCGCAGCTGCATCTGGGCTACCCGCGGCAGGCAGCGGACCTGGCCCTGGATACGGCGGCGTCGGTCATCGGGCTGCTGGCCTATTTCCTGCTCTTCGGCCGGCTTCGCCGCCGTTCCCGGCTGGACGAGATCCTGCTGGCGTGCGCGTTGGCGGTACTCGCGATCTCCAGCTTGTTCTTGTCCACGGTGCCGGCCGTGGCGGGCTGGGCACCGGATGACCTGACCGCCTGGGTCGCGCCCGTCGCCAATTCGTTCGGCGCCCTGCTACTCGTTCTCGCCGCCTTCCTGCCGGGTCGTCAGCTGCGGCCGCCGGGGCCACGGCTGGTCGCCATCACGGGTGCGGCGACCACGGCGCTGCTGCTGGTGATGGTCTTCGTCCCCGCGTTCGCCCGCCCGCTGCTGCCCCGGGCGGTGGCCTCCCTGGCGCCGGGCTCGGCCGGGCTGCACGTGGCCCAGTTCAGCCCGCAGCTCGCGGGGGCGGTGCTTTACGGCGTGGCCGCGGCCGGGTTCTGGCGATGTTCCCGGCGCAGCCGGGACGAGTTCCTCGGCTGGCTGGCCCTGGCCGCCACGCTTGCGGCGGCGTCGCAGGTCAACTACCTGCTGTCGGCCGCGAGTCCGCAGTCTTTGTACGGCGGCGACGCGTTCCGGTGTTTCTTCTACGCCGTCCTGTTCCTCGGTTCCGTGCGGGAGACCTGGTCCTACTGGCGGGCGCTGTCGAGGACGGCGGTGCTAGAGGAGCGGCAGCGGATCGCCCGCGAACTGCACGACGGGGTCGCGCAGGAGCTTACGTACCTGGCCCGTAACCTCGAGTCGCTTGATGACGGCGCGGACGCGGATGGCCTGGACCGGATGCGCCGGGCCGTGGAGCGCGCGCGGCTGGAGTCCCGCCGGATCATCAGCGCGGTCGCGGCGCCGAGCAGCCAGGCCTTGGAGGTCGTCCTCGCCGAAGCCGTGACCGAGGTTGCCGAGCGCTATCAGGTGGAACTGGATCTCGATCTCAGGTCCGACATCCGGCTGCCGGCCCCGCGGCGGGAAGCGCTCGTCCGGATCGCCTGCGAAGCGGTGTCCAACGCCGCCCGGCACAGCGGCGCTGACCGGGTGGGCCTGCGGCTGGAGCGCGACGGCTCCGGGGTGCGGCTGAGGGTCACCGATCAGGGGCGCGGCTTCGACCTGGCCGACCCGGGCGGCGGGTTCGGCCTGCGCGCGATGCGGGAGCGGGCCCGTTCGGTCGGTGCCGAGCTGGTCATCTTCTCCGCGCCGGGTGGCGGCAGCCGGGTGGAGGTCACCTTGTGAGCGCGAAGGCGAGGCCGCACCGGGTGCTGATCGCCGATGACCACGCGCCGAGCCGGGACGACATACAACTGGCGCTGGAACGCAACCGGCGGTTCAGCGTGTGCGCCTCGGTGGCGGATGCCGCCGAAGCCGTCCAGGCCGCGGTGCGGGAGCGGCCGGCGATCTGCCTGCTGGACATCAGGATGCCCGGCGACGGCCTGGCCGCGGCGTGGGAGATCGCCGCCAGGCTGCCTCAGGTGAAGATCGTCATGCTGACCGTTTCCGACGACCACGCCGACCTGTTCGCCGCGCTGCGTGCGGGAGCTCACGGTTACCTGCTGAAGTCGATGAACATGCGGCGCCTGCCCGACGCCCTCGAGGGAGTGCTCTCGGGGGAGGCGGCCATCCCCCGGACGCTGGTCGCGCACCTGCTCGAGCAGTTCCGCGGGCGGGAGCCGCGGTGGCGGCAGCCGGTCGCCGACCACAGTCCGGGTCAGCGGCTGACCAGTCGCGAGTGGGAGATCCTCGCGCTGCTGGCGCAGCAGCAGTCAACGGGCGAAATAGCCCGGCGGCTGATGCTGTCGGCCGTCGCGGTCAGGGTCCATATCGCCGCGATAGTAAGAAAACTCGGTGTCCCCGACCGGGCGGCAGTCATTGACCTATTCCGTAGCCGCGAGGAAACGTGAAATTCACGTTTCTTGAATCGCGGCATTAATGTGGTATGCCCGGAATGCGGAGATGCCGGCGCCGGTAAATCGCTGACCCTGATCGCAGATGATCATGGAGTTGGCGCGCGTCGGCCTGGTGTTCAGGAAACTGAACGCCGGGTCATCGCGCGATCCGTAGAGACGGAAATAAACTAGGCCGTGACGGTTCTCTCGAGTGTCATATGGAATAGCACAAAAATTAGCGGGTCGGCTGGGGCGGGCGAATGTATCGGGACCTGAAATCATGAGGGAGCCATGGTGTCTCAGGACAGTTCGGGTAGGTCTTGGCCGCGAGTATCTGTGGTCATTCCAACGTTGAATGAAGCCAGGAACCTGCCGCACGTTTTCGCCCGGCTGCCCGCGGACCTCTATGAGGTGATCGTGGTGGACGGGCACTCGGTGGACGACACGGTGGCGGTCGCCCGCCGGCTGCGGCCCGGCGTCCGGGTCGTCCAGCAGACCCGGCGGGGCAAGGGGAACGCGCTCGCGTGCGGATTCGAAGCCGCGACCGGGGACGTTATCGCCATGGTCGATGCCGACGGCTCGGCGGATCCGGGCGAGATCCCGAGGTTCGTCCAGGCCCTGCTGAACGGCGCGGACTTCGCCAAGGGGACGAGGTTCGCCGCCGGCGGGGGCAGCAGTGACATCACCCGGCTGCGCAGGCTCGGCAACCGCGTGCTCGGCGAGGTGGTCAATCTCTGTCACGGAACGCGCTACTCAGACCTGTGCTACGGATACAACGTGTTCTGGCAGAAGTACGTCGCGGTCCTCGATCTCGACACCATCTCCCCGCCATCGGCCCGGGGCGACGGGCGGTTGTGGGGCGATGGCTTCGAGATCGAGACCCTGATCCACATGCGGATCGCGGCGGAGGGGCTTCGCGTCGCCGAGGTCCCGAGTTTCGAGCATTCCAGGATCCACGGGGCCAGCAACCTGGACGCGTTCAGCGATGGCCTGCGCGTGCTGATGACCATCGGGGTCGAGCACCGCCGCGCGCTCCACCGCCGCCGTTCCGGCCGGCGTGCACCGGAGGTGCACGCCGCGGTCGCCCCGGCCGGCGGCCTCATCCGCATGGCGGCGGCCTTCATGCGCCTGCTCTGCATCCTGTATTTCATCGGACAGGGCTGCCCCTGCGTGTCAGGAACCGCCGTCGCCGTCCGAGCGGGCCAACGTGTATCCGGTGCCGCGGTATCGGTATCCACTGAGAGGTAAATGATGAGTGCACAACCACAAGGCCGGGTCCGCCAGACCATAGGACGGCTTGCCTTCCGCGCTGGGTTCCCCGGGCAAGCCATGGAATTCGTCCATGATCTCCAGCTCGACGACCGCCTGACCTTGGCGGCGGTGGCCGATCTTGCCGACCGGCTGCCGCGACGGTCGGTGATCGCCGACACCGCGGCGCAGCCCCTCCTGGTTCCCCGCGGGGGTCCGCCCCGGGGCGCCCTGGACCGGCCGGGCGACGTCATACGCGATCTGCGCACCGCCAACGCCTGGCTTACCTTGCTCAACGTCGAAGAAGATCCCGGCCTGGCCGAGCTCATGAACACCCAGCTCGACCAGCTCGAGGCGGGCATCATGGCCACGCAGGGCAAGATGCGCAAGCGGGTGGCGTTCGTCTTCGTCTCCTCCCCGAATTCGGTCACACCGGTCCACTTCGACATCGAGCACAGCCTGCTGATGCAGGTGAGCGGGTGTAAGACCGTCAGCATCGGGCGCTTCGAAAGCGACGCGGTCCGGCGGCGTGAGATCGACAGGTACTGGGACGGCTCCCACGGGCGAATCGAATCCCTGCCCCGGGAGGTGGCCACGTTCACCATGACGCCGGGGCGGGCGGTGTACATACCCCCGGGCACGCCGCACTGGGTGCACAACAGTCCCGATATCTCGCTGTCCGTGACCCTCACGTACTTCACCGCCGCCACCGTGCGCCAGAACCGCATCGAGGACTTCAACTCGCACCTCCGGCGGCGGCACCTGAAGCCGCAGGAGCCCGGGCATTCCGCCGCCGTCGATATGGCCAAGGTCTGCGCCATGAACGCCATGACCATCGGACGGCGGCTGCGGGCCGTCGCCTCGATCGGCGGAAAGCAGCAGGACGACTGAGCCCCGCCCGATGAGGCGGCCTACCGGGACGAGGGGCGTTCCCGCCGTCCGGCCTGCCACCGGGCGGCCGCGGATCTGGACAAGTGAACGCACCGGACCGCCGCCTGGGTGGCGTGGAACGTCGACGCCCGGGTGACGCCGCCGAGGCGGCCGGACACTCCCGTGCCCGCCACCAGCCTCAGCAACTCCCGGTGATCCGGCGCGAACCGCCCCTTATAGGGCTCAGCCCCCCGGAGGAAATCCACCTCGCGGAAGCCCCGGGCGCAGGCGTCGTCGATGATGGCGGCGAGCAGGACGGTCGTGACGTCCCGCCAGCGCCGGTCGGTGAGCCGGGCGCTCTGGTACAGGCTGACCCGGCCGGCCACCTCGAACGCCGCCACGGTCGCGACCACGAGGTCGTCGTGCGCGAGCTCGTGGACGACGACCTCGTCGGCCGCGCAGCCGCCGGCGAAACCGGCCGCGAACCGGTCGAAGACGGGCAGGAAACGGGAGCGGCCTCCCCACTGGGCGCGGTGGAGCTCGCGCAGGATCGCGAGCCGCCGGACGACGGCCCCGCCGCGGATCGCGCGGTGCGTCACCCCTTCGGCCGCCAGGCGCCTGGCCGAGGCCCGGAGGTTCTTGCGGAACTGCGAGGGCAGGGTGGCGCGGTAGGCCTCGGGGGAGCTGGGCAAGCGCGTGAAGGGGGCCACGGCCATGGGCTCGCGGCGAACACGGCCAGGCAGGATTTCGATCAGCCGTGACCCGGCCCGGATGCCCCTGAGGTCGAGCAGGCGCTCACCGGGACGGCCGAGCCAGTCGCGCAGGAGGCCGGCGGCCGCCGCCTCGTGACCGGGAGCGGCGAGCAGGTCGAGATGGTCCGGGCACAGCGACCCGTCCCCCATCACCCGGACGCTCAGCATCGGGTGGCGTCTTTCCAGGGCCAGGCCGCCGAGGAGCTGCTCCCCGCTGGTGACCAGGGCGAATTGGCGGCCGGCGCCGCCGGTCCCGGCCAGCCACCACGATCGCAGGAACGGTGACGGCAGCGGGGCGGCATCTACCAGCTGATCCCACTGCGCCGCCCACTCGCCGAGGCGGGGGACACCGAGCACGCTCGGTACCGGCTGAGGCATTCTCACACTCCCTGTATTGACCGGAAAAGGGTTCCTAGCTGACTGCCCGCAAGATCATGGCGACGTCGGCGACGTCGGTGATCCACGCGGCCCAGATCGCGATGGCCAGCCCGGCCGCGCCGGCCGCGATCCCGAGAGCGACCAGCGGATCGAGCCGGTGCGGGACGGGCAGCCGCGGGATGAGCCGCAGGCCGTCCCGGCGCCGCCGGACCGCGAGGATCACGGCCGCGGTCGCGGCGGCGCCCAGGGTGAAGGCGGGGCCCGGCATCAGGCGAAGCGCGAAGAGCACGCCGCCGAGGAACACGGCGATGGCCGTGACGGACAGCGTGGTCCCCAGGACGCCGATGTCCCTGGCCGCCGGTTTCACCCAGGCCAGTCGTCTCCTGATCGCCGCGATGAGAAGGACGACGGCGACGCCCGGCACCGCGTCCCAGGGCCCCAGGCCCATCGCGTGGTAACCGGTGAACCCGGTCCGTTTCGGCGCGACCCCGAGGCCGGAGGTGCTGTAAATGGTCACGGGGCCGTGATGGTAAACAGCCGTCAGCCCGGGGACGTGCGCGAACTTGGCGATATCGGCCTCGGTAATGCGGGTCGGCTCAGCCGTTTCTCCTTCGGAGATGTAATACCCGAGCATCGGGAGTGACTGAGCCAGGCGTGCGTCGACGTAGATATATTCAATATTCCGGCCCTTGACGATGGCCGTCTCCTGCGGCCCCCAGGAGTTCGAGAAATACAACTGCGCCGGCACGAAGCCCTGCTGGGGATTGGTCACGGGCCACAGCCGGGCCTGACTCGCGAGGAGAACGGCCGGGTCCCGGTCCGCCACCACGGTGCTGCCCGGGGCCAGGTGCGCGGCGGCCCAGTCGACCGCCGCCAGGGTTTCCGGATCCTCGGAGCGGAAATCGGCCGAGACGAGATAAGGGCCGGGAAGGCGATTCCAGTCGGGGTTGGACCCGAGCAAGATGCCGCCGAGATAGGTCGCTGCCGTCCCGGCTATCAAGGCCACGAGCACGACCGGCCGGATGGGATTGTGCCTGCTGGGTGGGCGCCGGGTGACCCGGGGGTGGCGCTGGATGATCAGGGAGCAGGCCAGCGCGAGCGGGAAGAACAGGAAGGTGGAAGCCCGGTTTCCCAGTTCGCCGACGCTCGGGTCGAAGTGCGCGGCGTCGGTGATGGGAAAGGCGAGGTTCAGGACGCCGAGCAGGCCGAGCATGCGATCCCGGTGCCGGAACGCCTGGGCCAGGATAATCCAGCCGCAGGCCAGTGCGGCGAAGGCGCAGGTGAGTGTATAGCCGACCAGGACGACGCGCTCCCAGTCGGCCGGCGGCGGTGTTCCCGCGCTGGCGCCGAAGATGTGATGCGTGCTGGTACCGCCGAGAAAAGACTTCGTGGTCTCCACGACGTTCGAGAAGATGGGCGCGAAATATTCCGTCAGCAGCGGCGCGAGCGCCGCGGTCCAGCTGGCGACGACCGCGCCCATTATGACCGCGGCCCGGGCGGGGAGCCGGCGCTCGCCCTTCCGGCTCAGTGCCGCCCAGACGATCAGGAACGCCAGTACCGCCCAGCTCGTGGCGTGGTGCGTGATCGCGGTGGCGGTCAGCGCCAGCAGCGCGGCCAGGAAGATCCGGCGGCTCGCGGCGCCGCTGGCCAGCTGCGCGCGGCGCAGCAAGAAGATCCCGCCTAGGCCCAGGGTCAGCGCTAGCGTCTGATAGGCGAATCCGGCGTTGAACGAATAGAACTCCGAGGAAACGGCGTAGCAGGCGACCACCAGGGACGCGCCGCGGCGCGAGGGACTGACCAGGAGCGCGCCCTGATAGATAGTCAGGACGAGGAGCAGCCGGCACAGCAGGATGACCAGTGACTCGGCCAGCACGACGGGCAGGCCGGTGAGGCGGATCCCGACGCCGGTGAAAAGCTCGAGGCCCGGGTAGAACGGGCTCACCCGCAAGACCGGATTGGGCGAGTACAGGCCGCCGCCGCGCAAGAGGTTCATGAGCGTCTGGTCGTGCAGCTGCTCGTCGTATCCGGCTAGCACGAGCGGGCTGGACATGCGGTAGACCAGCGCGGGGTACAGGCCGAGAACGGCGACGGTCACCACCCGCAGGGAGCCCAGCCGCGGGATCATCAGCACGGTCAGGTAAACGGTGAATGGTATGACCAGGGCGGTAAAGAACAGCACCTGCCCGGCCGCGGGATGCCGTGGTGCGATGGCCATGGCGAAACCTTCGCCGCACAGGCCGAGTCCGGTCGTCGCGCAGACCACCCCGGCGAGGATGTGACCCGGCCGGTCGCGACGGCGGATCGCGGGTGCTCCGAGGGCCTGGTCCTGGCCGGCCGCGGTGCTGGTGCCGTTCGGCTGACTCGCGGTGTGCACCGTACCCGGCTGAGAATCGCGGATTCTCAGCCCGGTCCCCCCAGGACAATGGCCAGGATGACGAAATAGGGTATTTGAGCCCCGAAGATAGATCCGGCCGGGTCGCGCTTTCCGTCCTTCAGCCATGGAAGCCGTCGGCGCCTGGTGCTCGCGGGGCGCGGTTTTCGGGGGAAAGCCTTAGTGACGACAGGTAAACATGTGCAAGCTGATCTGTGCAGGATTCCCAGCTGGGCAGCTGAGCGCCATTTACCCGCGACGGAGATGACATCGCCTGGACGAGTTCCCGGGCGACGGCGGCGGGCGGCGCGCCGGGCGGCACGCCCCGGACCCACCCCTCGGCGACGAGTTCGCCCAGGCCGGCGACGTCGTAACCCACGACAGGACGCGCGACGGACAAGGCCTCCATCACCGCCACCGGGTGCGCCTCGTAGTCCGACAGGGCGGCCACGACGCTCGACTCGGCTAGCGCGGTCGCCATGCCCTGGCGATCGGCCGGTGCCACGGACCTGATGCTCACCCGGTCGGACATCCCCAGCCGCCGCGCGAGCTCGTGCAGCTTGCCCTGGTACGGCCCGCTGCCCAAGATCAGCAGGTGCGCGCCGGGAATCTCTCGCACGACGTGCGGCAGCGCCTCGATGACCCGGTGATGTCCCTTGTACCGTTCCAGCCGGCCGCTGGAGACGATCCGGCCGGGCACGGCGGCCGTCCCGGCGCGAGGCGCTGGCAGCGTCCCGCCGTTACGGATCACGGTGACCCGCTGGCCGCCCAGGCGGGCCTGGCGCGTCAGGACGTCCGCCTCGAAGCGGCTGACCGCGATCAGCGACGCGGCGCCGCGCAGCAGGGGACCCGCGAGCCGCCACTGGGTGGCGCGCAGGGCGTTCCTGAGCCCCGACGAGTGGCCGCCGGTGTGGAAGGTGACCAGATACGGCAGGCCGGCCCGCCGGGCGGAGATCATCGCGAGCCACGGCACCGGCGTGTGGACGCCCTGGCAGTGCACCAGGTCCCAGCGTCGCTGCCTGACCACGGCCGCGATCCCCGGGGCGAGGTAGTAGTCCCGGCCGCGTGGCCAGGCCGGGACGCGCAGCACCGGCAGGCCGTCCATGACCTCCTGCCGCGGCAGCCGCCGGGACCGGTCGGTCGCGAGCACGGTGACGTCGAAGCTCCCCCGGGCCGGAAGGCGGCGGGTGACCTCGCGGACGTGCATCTCGGCCCCGCCGGTCTCCGGAAGGTAGCGCGGGCAGACCATCAGGATGCGCAGCGGCCGCTCCGGCGCGTGGTCTTCCCGATGGCCGGACGACGCCCTGGGAGCTACCTGGCGCCTCATGATCTGTCCGCCGGCCCAGCCGGTTCCGGCGCCCCGGGGCGCCGCGGGCCGACCCGCGCGTAAACGGCCTCGAGGCGCTCCGCCACGACGGACGCGGTGAACCGCCGGGCCCGTTCGCGGGCCTGGGAACCCAGGCGCAAGCGCAGGTCAGCATCAGTCAGCAAGCGAGTCATGGCATCGGCCAGCCGGGCCTCATCGCCGGGCGGCACCAGCAGCCCGCTCTCCCCGTTCGTGATCATGTCGACGATGCCGCCGGTCGTGGTGGCGACCACCGGGCGGCCGCTGGCCATCGCTTCGAGCACGGTCGTCGGGCAGGCATCGGTGCAAATCGACGGGAGCACGGCGAAAAGGCAGCGGCGGAACGCGGCCATGACGTGCTCGTGCGGCCACTCGGCGCGCAGCTCGGCCCCGCCGGGGAGGCGCGCGGGCGTGTCCGGCGTGCGGCGGCCGATCAGCAGTAACGGCGGACGTTCCCGGCCGAGCGATTCGTAGGCGGCCAGCAGCGTCGGCAGGCCCTTGTCGCGGGACAGCTCGCCGACGAAGAGGAGGAAATCCTCCGTCGGCCAGCCCGTCGGCCAGCCCGGCGGGACGTCGGCGCCCCGGCTTCCGGCCGCATCGCCCGCACGGTCCAGGAAGATCTCGTCGGGGACGAAGTTCGGGATGACGCTGGTGCCCGGGCCGGGCCGGATGTGGTTGCCGCTGGCGACGGCGTTGCTCACGCAGACGATATGGTCGATGGCCCGGTTCTTCCACGGCCGCATCAGGGTCGTGGCCGCCGCGGTCAGCGGGCCCACGGCCGCGCCGTACTGGGCGGTAGCGCACGGCAGGCAGCGTGCGACCGCGGGTCCTTCACAGGGCGCGCCCAGGCGCATCAGCCTCTTCGTCGCGCAGACATGACTGAAGTCGTGCAGCGTCAGCACCAGCCCGAAGCGCGGCCCGGCCGCAGCGGAGCGGCGCAGCGCGACAGCACTGTTGGCGATCCAGTTGTGGGCGTGGACGACGTGCGGCCGCTCCAGGCGGGCGATGCGGGCCAGCGCGCGGACGCCGAGCGGATCCGGCAGCGGCGGGTGGTGAGTGCGGCTGGTCGAATAAAGGGCGGGGAGGCGCGTCGCCGCCGTGGCGAACCTGTACACCCGGACCCCCGAGGCCAGGGTTTCCCGGTCCGGGACGTCAGCCATGCGCTGCGTCGCCACGGCCACCTGGTGTCCTCGCCCGGCCAGGGTGTTCGCGAGGTTTAAGACGTGGCGCTCCTCGCCGCCGATGTCCGGCGGAAAAAACTGGGCTAACAGGAGAATACGCATAAGCTCACCATTTCCCGGTATCCGGCGCACGCTTCGCAGGGATGCCTGAATGCCATTACTGGCGTCTGGCCGCGTACGCAGGTTACCAGGCGGACAGAAATGAATTGTGGCAGTTCGGGCTCGTGATTTATCGGGTGCTTTAACATACCACCGGGACTAGCGTTGACTGAAGTGACCAGTGGAATAGGTGGTACGGGCTATATGGACAGGATTCGTACCGAGGAGACCTGCATCAGGTTGGCGGCCGGCGTAGCGTCGCCGACCTGAGTATGCCACGCGGCCGTGCGCGCCGATGCGATGCCGTTGGACAAGATGAGGAAGTACGGGCCAGTCGGCACGTTACGCGTGTAGGTGCAGACGGCCGAGCCGTCGAAGAAGAACCTGATCGAGCTGCCCTGCCGGTATTCCATCGCATACGTGTGATAGGCGGCCGACAGGTCGGTACCGCAGTCCACGAACTTCTGCTGGTTGCCGCGGCCGAACAGCTTGACCGCCATGAGGCGGCTTGGGCTGATCCCGTCGGCGAGGTAACCGCCCTCGAAGAGGTCGATCTCGGCGCCGCGGCCCCCCGGAGCGGGCAGGAACCAGATGGACGGCCACTGCCCGCCCGTCAGGTCCGGCATCTTGGCCTGGACTTCGACGCGCGCGTCGGCGAAGGTGAACCCGGCGGTGTGCACCGGGCCCGAGCCGAAGTCATTGCTGGTGGGACGCGAGCAGATGACCGAGCCGGTCCAGGAGTACCCGATCGCCCTGGTCCCGCGGTAGGTCCTCAGGGTCAGGCCGTTGTCCACGCCTATCGCCGAGGGAAGGTCGTACGTGGCGTTGGGGCCGTTCTCGGCGCCGATCGCCGAACTGGCCACCGCGACGCCCGGCTGGGTCAGCCAGGGCCAGCCGTTTGAGTTGTTATCGCATATATAGGGGTTCCACCGATTCCGGTTCAGCGAGCGGCCGGCGAAGAGGTCCTCGAAGAGGACGGGGCTGAGCGGGGAGTATTCGCTGTTCGCCGTCCAGGCGGTCAATAGCCCGGCCGCGGCGGCCAAAGTCCCGGCCGCTGACCAGCCCAGCAGGTTCCTGCGGCTCAACCGGGAGCCGGGGGGTGCGTACCTGTGTGTCAGAAAGGTCTGAGGGAATTCCATTCGCCTTGTCCGTCGAGCGAACGCCAGGTGGCCGTTCCCCTGCATGATAACCCCGCCCTTGCCCAGGCTCGCCTGCTTTGGCGTCCCACGGCTACCGGCCTGCTAGATCGGCCAGGTTAATTGACTGTTGTCCTTTACTGTCACTGTAGTCACATTGATCTCTCCGGTCCAGGGCCGGAAATACATGCCGGAAATACATGCCGAAAATACATGAATGCGTCGCAATCGCCCGGCGGCGGAAAAAAATGATAAACCACAGATCAGGGACATGCGGAAAAGACCAGGGCCGATTAGCGGTCAAAATATGGGCACATTGCCAGCCCAGGCGAAACGCCGGAGTTAGTATCGAATCGTGAAGAGGTGGGGACCACTTAGCCGTCATGGCATGGCCGAAGCCGGGCGGGAATTCTCTCGCCCGGCCAGCAGGATGCCCCGGCTCAATCCGCACCGGCCCCCGGGGCTGCGGCGGCTCTTCACGACCTTCGCCTACCTGGTCGCCAAGCAGGGGGCCACGGCGGTACTCGGCCTCGGGTACTGGGCCTTAAGCACGCACCTGTTCCCGGCGGGCGATGTGGGCCTGGCGGCCGCGGCCTCCTCGACGGCATTCTTCCTCGGCGCGATCGGCGCCCTCGGGATCCCGCTCCTGCTGCTGGCCGAACTCGACGCGGGGCCGGCCGCGGTCCGCCGCGTCGCCTTCAGCACCGGGATGGGCATCGCGTGCCTGGCCGTCCTGATCCTGTCGCTGGCCACGCTGGCCCTCTCCCCGATCCTCGGCGGCAGCCTGAAGATCATCGGCGCTGACCCGGCGGCAGCGGCCCTGTTCGTGATCGGATCGGTGGCGACGATCGCCACGCTCACTTTCGACGACGCGGCCATCGGACTGCACCGGGGCTCGGCCCAGCTGTGGCGGGGCAGCCTGAACTCCGTGCTGAAGCTGGTCATCGTGGGTGCCCTCATCCTCGCCGGGACCAGGACCGCCCTGGGCCTGCTGCTGGCCTGGGCCCTGGCCATGGCGGCCTCGCTCGTCTGCCTCCCCATGCTCCGGCTCGAACCGGTCCGGGCGGGCGAAGGGAGCCTCCGCCACCGGGTGGTGCTCGCCCGTCGCTACGGCATGCTCTCCCTCAAGCACCACATCCTCAGCCTGTCGATCAATTCCGTCTTCTACATCGTCGGGCTGATCGCGGCCATCTTGATTCCGCCGCGGCAACTGGCCTATTTTTCCACCGCGTTCCTGCTGGAATCCACCGCGATGATCATCCCGTACCTGCTGGCGCTGTCCCTGTTCGCCGAGATGGCAGGCGGCCAGAGCCTCCTCCACCGCCACGTCCGCCGGACACTTCCCCTCGGACTGGCCCTGTGCGGCGGGATCGTGGTCGTCGCCGAGGTGGGGGCTTCCCTGGCTCTGCGGATCTTCGGCACCGCCTACGCCGTGAACGGGGCCACCACCCTGCGCCTGCTCGCCCTGGTCGGCCCCGCCTACGTGATCAAGGATCATTACGTGGCGATCCGCCGCACCCAGGGGCGCCTCAGCGAGGCGGCCAAGATCATGGCGATCGGCACCTCCGCGGAAGCGGCCGGGGCGGCCCTGGGCGGAATCTTCTGGGGCACGACGGGCCTCAGCGCCGGATGGGCCGTCGCCGCCTCGTGCGAGGCCGTTTTCTTGCTGCCGCCAGTAGTTCAGGTTTTCCGCCGGGATCCGTCGGCCGAACCCGAGGGTCGGCCATGACCGAGAATCGAGATGAGTGCCATGGGAGCGGCCGGAATGGTGACTCACGTATTTCCCCGCCTGCTTTCCCGTCGCCACCACGACCGCGACGAAGAATCCCTGTTCGGGCGGCGGACGCTGGCGATGGTCAAACGCTCGGCCCGCTCGATCGCCCGCGCGCGCCGCCATGAACGCCGTCTCGTCCTGATTTTCGGATGCCAGCGCTCAGGCACCACGATGCTCCAGCAGACCTTCCTCGACCGGTCCTGGCGAGTGCTCATCCTCGAGGAACACGACCGCCGCCTGGTCGGAACCGAGCCGGGGGAGACGACGTGGCAGGATTATGCCACGGTGCTGGAAAGAATCCGCCGTCTGCCCTTCGAGGTCGTGGCGGCCAAACCGCTGGTGGAAAGCGCCTCGGCCATCGCGCTCATGGACACGGCCGGTCCGGTGAAGGCGATCTGGATGCTTCGCCATTACCCGGAGGTCGCGCGGTCCAACGTGAACCGTTTCGGCGCGGACAACCCGTACCGTGATCTGCAGCCGATTCTGTCCCGGGACGTGCGGGACTGGCGGTACAAAGGCATGGCCGAGAAAACGTGGGAAACGGTCGCCGCCCTGTCGGACAGGAAGCTGACGCCGTTCGACGCCGGCGCGCTCTTCTGGTGGACACGCAACCAGCTCTACTTCGACCAGCGCCTCTGGTCGGACGACCGGATCCGGCTGCTGCGTTACGAACGGGCCTGCAACCAGCCCGGTGAGGTGGTCCGGTCTCTTTCCGGCCACATCGGGCTGTCGCTGCCGCTCAGCTCGATCACCTCGCGGGTACGCGCGCAGCCGGCCCGGGCGAAGTCCGGAGCACTCGACCCGGACATCGAGCGGCTCTGCCAGAAGCTCTGGGATTCGTTCGAAGGCTGCCCGGAACTATGAGACCAGGCGGAACGCTCATCCTGTGCTACCACCGGGTCGCGGAAGGCGTCGAGGACCCCTTCTATCTTTGTGTGAGCCCCGGCAATTTCGCGGCCCACCTCGAAGAGATAGCGAGGACGCGAGAGCCGTCGACGCTGGCCGAGCTATCGGTCCCGTCCCGCCGCCCGCGAGTGATCGTCACCTTCGACGACGGCTACCGCGACAACCTGGCCAGCGCGCTGCCGATCGCGGCCGCCCGAGGCGTGCCGATCACCGTCTTCGTGACCAGCCGCATCCTGGAAAACCGCAGCGGATTCTGGTGGGATCGCCTCGGCACGCTGCTGCGCTCACGGCCGCCGCACGTCCGGGAGATCGATCTGCCGGCGGCCGGCCGGAACGTCCGCGTGCCCCTGGGCTCGTCCGGGATCAGGGCCGACCTCGACGCGGTCCGCCGCCACCTGCTGCCGCTGCGGGTGACCGAGATCGAACGGGCCCTGGACGCGGTCGCGGCGCAGTGGCAGGTAGATTCCGCTCCGCCGGCCGATGCCGGAACTCTCACCTCCGGGGATCTCCTGCGGCTGGCGGCCAGCGATATGGTGACGATCGGCGCCCACACGGTCGACCATGTCCGGCTGCGGGATCAGCCGGCTCCGGAGCAACAGGAAACCATCGCCGGGGCCAAGGCGGTGCTCGAGCGGTCGACCGGCCGGACCGTGGCGCACTTCGCCTACCCGTTCGGCCGCCGCGACGACTTCGACGATCGTTCGGTCGACGCCGTGCGCGCGGCGGCGTTCGAGACCGCCTGCACCACCATCCCGGGAACGGCCCGTTTCCCGGCCGATCCCTACCGTCTCCCCCGGCGCCTGGTCATGGACTGGGGACGGCTTCGCTTCCGGGCTCAGCTGCAGCGATGGAAGCTCGGGTGACCTAAGCGAGGGCTTCGAGTTCGGCCCACAACGGGCCGGGGATGTGCGCGGCGAGATAGGAGACGTCGGCCGTGATTTCCCCGGCGCTGCGCGCGCCCACGACGGCCGTCGTCACGGCCGGATTCCGCAGTGTGAACTGAAGCGCGGCGGCGGGGAGGGGGACGCCGTGGCGGGCGCAGGCGGCGCGCATCCGGCGAGCCCGGGCCAGCAGCGCCGAAGGGGCCGGGGCGTAGTCGTAGGTGGCGCCGTCGTCGGGGCCGGCCAGGATGCCGCTGTTGAACACGCCGGCCGCCAGGACCGCGACGCCACGCCGCCGGCACAGCGGGAACAGCACCTCGGCGGCCGACTGGTCGAGCAGCGTGTAGCGGCCCGCGACCAGCACGCAGTCCAGGTCGCAGCGCTCCGCCAGCCAGGCGAGCGCGGACGCGGAGTTCATGCCGGCCCCGATGGCCCGGACCACGCCCTGGTCGCGCAGCGCCGCCAGCGCCGGGTAGGCCTCGGCGGCCGCCTGCTCCATGAAGTCGTCGGGGTCGTGGATGAGCGCGATGTCCACCCGGTCGAGTCCGAGCCGTTTCAGGCTCTCCTCCAGGCTGCGCCGCACGCCGTCCCCGCTGTAGTCGCGGACCCGGGTCAGCGGCGGTATGCCGTAGAACCCTTCGTCGCCCTGGACATCGCCGGCGGCGGGCACCAGCAGCCGGCCGACCTTGGTGCACACGGTGAACTCGTCCCGCCGCTGGCCGGCCAGGAACGAGCCGAGCCGTCGCTCGGACACGCCGACGCCATAGTGCGGCGCGGTGTCGAAGGCCCGGATGCCCGCGGCCCAGGCGGCGGCCAGCGTCGCGGCGGCCGCCTCCTCGCCGACCGGGGCAAAGAGTCCGGCGATGGGCGCGGCGCCGAACATGATCGGCCCAGGAAACAGGGGAGTCATGCTCAGATTTTCCCATTGCGCCAGGCCGGGCCGTCGGGGTAGGCGAACTCCGCCAGCGACTCCGGCCGGATCTCGGCGGACGCACCGGGGGCCGCGGGCGCGCGGTAGCGGCCGCCGGTCACCTCGGCCGGCGCGGCGAAGTGCTCGTGCAGGTGGTCGATCCACTCGACCCGGCGGCCCGCGGTGGTGCCGGACAGGGCCACGTAGTCGAACATCGACAGGTGCTGGACAATCTCGCACAGCCCGACGCCGCCGGCGTGCGGGCAGACCGGCACGCCGAACTTGGCCGCCAGCAGCAGGTTCGCGATGTTCTCGTTCACCCCGGCCACCCGGCAGGCGTCGATCTGCATGACGTCGATGGCCTCGGCCTGGAGCAGCTGCTTGAACATGACCGGGTTGGACACGTGCTCCCCGGTGGCCACCGGCACCGGCCGCACGCCCCGGCGGATGGCGGCCGTGCCGAGGATGTCGAATGGCGCGGTCGGCTCCTCCACCCAGGCGAGCCGGAACGGCGCCAGCTCGGTGATCCAGCTGATCGCGGTGGGCACGTCCCAGACCTGGTTGGCGTCGATGGCCAGGCCGGCCTGCTCGCCCACCGCCTCGCGGGCGATCGCGCACCGCCGCTTGTCGTCGGCCAGCGCCGCGCCGACCTTGATCTTCACCTGGCTGAAGCCGTCGGCGACGGCCTCGGCGCACAGCTCGGCCAGCTGCTGGTCGGAATAGCCGAGCCAGCCGGGACCGGTGGAGTAGGCGGGGTAGCCGTCCCGGCGCAGCGCGTCGATCCGGCCGGCCCGGCCGGCCGCGCCGCGCTCGAGCAGGTCCAGCGCCTCGTCCGGGGTGAGCGCGTCGGACAGGTAGCGGAAGTCGACCAGCTCGATGAGCTCCTCCGGGCTCAGCTGGGCCAGCAGCAGCCATAGCGGCTGGCCCGCCTGCCGGGCGGCCAGGTCCCAGCACGCGTTCATGACGGCGCCCGCGGCCATGTGCATCACGCCGCAGGCCGGGCCGAGCCAGTGCAGCGGGCTGTCGCTGACCAGGCGCCGCCCGAGCCCGCCCAGGTCGGCCAGGACCTCGTCCAGGTCGCGGCCGGCCAGGAACGGCTCGAGCAGCCGGATCGCGGCCAGCTGGACGTCGTTGCCGCGGCCGATGGTGAACGCGAACCCGTGCCCGGCCAGGGCCGGATCCGGGTCGTCGGTCCTGATGACCAGGTAGGCGGCCGAGTAGTCCGGCGCCGGGTTCATGGCGTCGGACCCGGCCAGCGTCCGGGAGGTGGGAAAGCGCACGTCGAAGGTGTCGAATCCGGTTATCTTCATTCGGCGCTCGCCTCGCCGCCGATGACGCGGGCCAGGATCAGCGCGACCAGGATGACGCCGCCGTCGATCGCGTCGATCCAGTAGTTGGGCGCGTTCTCCAGGTCCAGGATGTTCTGCACCACGCCGAGCAGCACTACGCCGGAGGCCGCGCCGACCATGTTGCCCCGGCCGCCTTGCAGCGAGACCCCGCCGATGACGGCGGCGGCGAACACCGCGAAGATGATGCCCTCGCCGTAGCCCTGGGTGCTGGCCACCGAGGACACCCGGCCCGCCTCCATCAGGCCGCCGAGCGCGGCCAGCACGCTGCCGGCCACGTAGACGCCGATCCGGACCCGGTCCACCTTGATCCCGGCGGCCCGGGCCGCCTCCCGGTTCCCGCCGATGGCGTAGATGGCCCGGCCGAGGCGGTGGTAGCGCAGGAAAAGACCGGCCGCCGCGAAGATGACCACGGCCACGATGAGCGAGACCGGGATCACCCCGGCGCCGGCCGAGCCGAGGTAACTGAACGGGCCGGGCAGGCCGAACGGGGACTGGCCCTTCACGATGCCGTCCTGCATCCCGGCCAGCAAGATGGTCATGCCCAGGGTGACGATGAAGCCGTTCAGCCGCCCCTTCACGATCAGCAGCCCGTTGACGAACCCCACCGCCACGCCCACCGCCAGCAGGATTCCAATGCCGAGGTAAGGATTGAGCAAGACCCCGGCGCCGAACGAGGCGGCCGGCACGATCAGCCACGCCGCGAGCATCGGGGCGAGCCCGTAGGTCGACTCCAGTGACAGGTCCATGCCCCCGATGAGCAGGATCAGCGACTCGCCGACCACGACCACGCCCAGCGCGGAGATCTGCTGGCCGATCCCGGTGATGTTGGAGACGGTCAGGAAGTGGCTGTTCAGGAGCGCGCCCACCACGATGAGCACGGCCAGCACCGGCAGCAGCGCCGCCTCCCGGAGCCACGACACCGCAGCCGCGCTGGCGCTGCGCCGTCGTCTCAGCGCGGCTTCCACGTCCGAGGCCAGCGCGGCCGGGTCTTCCTTGATCTCGCTCATGTGGCTCCTATCCCCTCGGTGGCCGCGATCAGGGCCTCGCGGTCGAAGGGCGGCTCGGTGAACTCGGTGAAGATCTCGCCGCGGACCAGGACCAGCACGCGGTCGCAGATGACCAGGTCGTCGAGCTCGTCACTGGCCAGCAGCAGGCTCGCGCCGGACTGCCTGGTGACCCGGTCGAGCTCGGCCAGCAGCAGTTCCTTGGAGGCCACGTCCACGCCGCGGGTCGGGGTGATGGCCACGATCAGCACCGGGTCGCTGGCCAGGGCGCGGGCCACCGTGACCTTCTGCTGGTTGCCGCCGGACAGCTCGCGGACCGGCTGGCCGAGCCCGGCCGAGACCAGGGACAGCCGCCGGGCCAGCGGCGCGGCCCGCGCCTCGCGGCGCCTCGGGCTGATGAAGCCGGCCCGGGCGATCCGGTCGGTGATCGTCATCGCGATGTTCTCCGCCGCGCCGAGCAACGGCACGAACCCCTCGGCCTGCCGGTCCTCGGGGATGAACCCGACCCCGGCCCGCAGCGCCCCGGCCCGGTCGCCGGGCGGCAGCAGCTTGTCCCCCAGGCGGACCTGGCCGGCGTCCGGCGCGACCGCCCCCGCCACGATCCGGGCCAGCGTGCTCGCACCGGACCCGCGCAAGCCGGTGACGCCGACCCGCTCGCCGCCGCGCACGGTCACCGACACCCCGAACAGCGAGGCTCCGGCCGAGGCGTGCGAGACCGAGCTGACGCTCAGGTCGGGCGGGTGGGCGTGGGCGGGGCGGGCGGAGCCGGGAACGTTCGGCCGGGGAGTGACGGAAGGGGGTAGTGGGGCGAGCGGCCCAGCCCGTTCGGCGTCATGATCTTTATGGTCTTGGCGGTCGCCGACCATGGCGGTGATCAGGTCGTCTTTGCCCACCGCGGTCATCGGGGCGGTCAGCACGAGCTCGCCGTCGCGCAGCACGGCCACGTCGGTGCAGATCTCGAACACCTCCTCCAGGTGGTGGGAGATGTACATGATCGCGACGCCGGCCTCGCGCAGCTGGCGGACCCGGTCGAACAGGCGGAGCACGGCGCCGCGCTCGAGGGCCGCGGTCGGCTCGTCGAGCAGCAGGCAGCGGGTGCCCGCGGCCAGCGCCCGGGTAATCTCGACCACCTGCCGCTGCTCGACGGTGAGGCTGCCGCAGGGGGCGTCGGCGTCCACGTCGAAGCCCCAGTCGGCCATGATCTGGGCCGCCTGGTCGCGCATCTGGCGCCAGTCGACCACGCCCGCCCAGCCGAGGGCGGCCCGGCGCGGCGGCCGGCCGAGGAAGACGTTTTCCGCCACGGTAAGCCCGGGCACCACCATGGAGTGCTGGAACACGGTCGCGATGCGCGTCCGCCAGGCGGCGACGTCGCCGAGCGCGGGCGCCGGGCCGCCGTCGAAGCTCACCTCGCCCTCGTCCGGCGTGAGCAGCCCGCTCAGCACGGAGACCAGCGTGGACTTGCCGGCCCCGTTGCGGCCGACCAGGCCGAGGCAGCGGCCGGGGTGCAGGCTCAGCGTCACCCCCCGCAGCGCGTGCGTGCTGCCGAACCGCTGGCGGATCCCCGCCGCGGTGACCGCGGCGGGGATCTCGCCCTCACTCATAGACGCTCATGAGGCCGACGAACTGCAGACGCCGCCGTGGGCCTGGCCGTAGACGTTGCCCCAGAGCTTGGCGTCGCTGACCGGGGTGGTGGTCACCGAGCCGGACAGGCCGAGGACCGGGCTGACGGTCAGCGTCTGCTGGGCCTTGGTCACGAACGGGGCCACGATCGGGTCGCCCAGGTTGCTGTCGCCCGCGTAGCTGACCATCTGCAGCTGCGGCGCGCCGCCGCCGGGCTGGCCCGCGCTGTGCTGCACCCCGTGCGCCGCGTCGAGCGCGTACTTCAGCGCCCAGTAGGCGTACAGGTCGGCCGGCTGGGACTGCGAGGCGTCCAGCGTGCCGTTCCCGATGTCGCACATCTCGAACGGCACCCCGTCGTCGCTGACCACCATCACCTTGCCGGTCAGGCCCTTGGACTTCAGCAGCGGGATGATGCCGGTGTCCGGGCTCGACCACTGCGAGTAGATCGCCTTGAGCTGGCTGCCGTAGGCGTTCACCGCGTTCTGCGCGTCGGTCACGGCGGTGGCCTCGGTCCAGGTCGTCGGGTCCTTGAGGATGTGCACGGCGGGGGCGTTCTTGGCCATGCACTGGTTGAAGGCGTTGGTCCGGTCGGCGCCGTTGGAAGAGGTCAGGTCGCCTTCCAGGTCGAGCACGTAGCCGGATTTGACCGTGGCGCTGATGTCGGCGCAGGCGTCCAGGCCGTAGATCGTGTTGGACGCGCGCACCACCATGTAAACCTTGCCCACGCCGACGATGGTGTCGACCGACACCAGCTGGACGTGGTGCGCGGCGGCGTAGCTGATCGCCGGGCCCAGGCTGGTCGCGGTCTCCGGGTTCACGATGATCGCCTTGGCGCCCTCGTTGACCAGGTTCTCGATCTGGGTGTTCTGCAGGCTCGCGTTGGCCGCGGCGAGCAGCGGGCCGAGCAGCTTGATGTGGAACTGCTGGGCGTACTGGGTCTCGTAGTTGATGTAGGCGGCCCAGAAGGCCGTGTTGTTGTAGGTGAGGTCCACGCCGATGGCGGTCTCCCCGGCGCCGGCCGTGCCGCTGGCCGTGCTGCCCGACGTGGTACTCGAGTTCCCGGCCGTGCTCGAACTGCCCGAGCTGCAGGCGGCGAGCAGGGTGACCGCGGCCAGCGCGGCCAGGGCTGTGGTGGTGGCGGCGCGGGAGGGACCTCTGCGACCCGTGGGGTCCGCGCCCGAGCGTCTGCGGTATCTCATGCCGAACCTCCTGGTGGCGCTGTCCGGGGCTGCGGCGCGCGTCGGTGCGGGCCGCGAGGGGGTATCCGGAGTGCCGTGTGCCAGGAAAATAGATCCGATGTCTTAGCGTGTCAATGGGGTAAAACCCGGCAGAAGGCAGCCGATACCAAACAGAGATGTCCGATGTCATCCGATCTTTGGTCGGATCGTTAGGGCTGAGGTGGGCGCGGCCGGAGCCGCAGGCCCTCCATGCCGCCGTCGACGGCCAGCGCCATGCCGGTGGTGGCGCTGGCCAGCGGGCTGGCCAGGTAGGCGATGGCCGCGGCGACCTCGGCCGCGGAGACCAGGCGTCCCATCGGCTGGCGGGCGTTGAGCGCGGCGCGTTCGGCGGCTGGATCCGGGGCGGCGTCCAGGAGGCGGCCGACCCAGGGGGTGTCCGCCGTCCCGGGGGTCACGCAGTTCACCCGGATCCCCTCGGTCACGTGGTCGGCCGCCATGGCCAGGGTGAGCGCGTAGACGGCGCCCTTGCTGGCGCTGTAGACGGCCCGCTGGGGCAGGCCCGCGATGGCCGCGACCGAGCAGGTGTTGACGACCGCCGCCTGGCCGCGGTCCTTGACCGCCGCGCGGAGCAGCGGCAGGGCGGCCCGGGTGACGCGGACGATGCCGAGCACGTTCACGTCGAGCACCCGGTGCCACTCGGCGTCGTCGTTGTCCTCGACCGTCCCGGCCGCGCCGATGCCGGCGTTGTTCACCACGATGTCCAGCCGGCCGAGGACCCGCCCGGCCTCGGCCACGGCGGCGCGGACGGCGGCGTCGTCGGTCACGTCGGCCACGACCGGGTAAAGGTCGGGCCATTCCCCGGCGGCACTGTCGCCCGCCGCCTTGAAGGCCTCGATCCCGTCGGCGCGGTCAAGCACGGCCACCCGGGCGCCGCGGGCGGCCAGCGTCCGCGCCGTGGCCAGGCCGATCCCGGAGGCACCCCCGGTGACCAGCGCGGCGAGCCCGTCGAACTCATGTGATTGCATCGTCATAGGTCCGATGTATCACACCGCTCGTCACGTGATGAAACCCGGGATCCAGTGCGTTCGGGCGCGGTGGATCCCGGGTTTCACGCGGTTGGGTTGCGGCCCCGGCGCGGCCAGCCGAGGATCTCTAGCCGAGGATCTCTAGCCGAGGACCTCTAGCCGAGGACCTTGCGGCGGAACAGGCGGACGGCCAGCGGTGCGAAGACCGCCAGCATCAGGACGGACCAGCCGACCACGGCGAGCTCCGGATGCTGCATCGGCCAGGAATGCACCGACGCGGCCGGGTTCGGGTTGCCGAACAGGTGGCGGGACGCGGCGGCCAGCGCCGACATCGGGTTCCAGTCCGCCACCGGCTGCAGCCAGCCGGGCATGCCCTGGGTCGGAACGAACGCGCTGGACACGAACGTCAGCGGCAGGAACACGATGAACCCGGTCGCCTGGGCCGCCTCCGGGCTGCGCAGCACCATCCCGAGCAGGACCCCGGCCCAGGTGAACGCGTAGCCGAACAGCAGGGACAGCGCGAGCGCCTCGATCACGTCCACCGGCCCGGTGTGCACCCGCCAGCCGATCGCCAGCCCGACGCAGACCACGATGGCCGCACCGATGAGCTGGGTGAGCAGCTCGGCGATCGAGCGGGCCACCAGCACCGCCCAGCGGGACATGGGCAGCGACCTGAACCGGTCCATCAGCCCGGTGGACATGTCGGTGACCAGCGCCACGGCCACGCCGGGGGCGGTCTGGGCCAGGCCCATCCCGAGCATCCCGCCGATCAGGTACTCGTGGTAGCTCCCGTGGCCCGGCAGCAAGATCGCGCCGCCGAACACGTAGGCGAACATCAAGATGAAGATGACCGGCATGATCGTGACGTCGGCCAGCGTCTCCGGCTCCCGCCGGATCCGCGCGATGCTGCGCTTGGTGAGCACCCGCACATCGGAGGCGAACTGCGAGACCAGGCTGCGCTCGTAGGTGACATCCTGCGCCGGAGCCAGCTCCGCGGTCATGGTGGTCACGCTCTGTCCTCCGTTCACGCCGCCTCCTCGCTGTCGCTGTCGCTGGTGACGTGGCCGGTGAGGGCCAGGAACACGTCGTCGAGCGACGCGCGCTGCGTGGTGACGTCGTTGACCGCCACCCCGGCCTGGTCCAGGGCCCGCACGAGCTGCGTGGTCAGCCCGTCGGCGAAGGCCACCGGCACCGTCAGGCGCCGCCCCTCCTCGTCCGCCTGGACGCCGCCGGTCGCGAACGGCTTGACCGCGACGATCGCCGCCTCGACGTCCGCCCCCGCGGCCAGCGCGATCGCCAGGTGCTCGCCGCCCACAGAGGACTTGAGCTGGTCGGGCGTGCCCTCGGCGATGACCGCGCCGTCGTCGATCACGGCGATCCGGCGGGCCAGCTGATCCGCCTCCTCCAGGTACTGGGTGGTGAGCAGGAGCGTGGTACCCGAATCCGCCAGCTCCCGCACGATGTCCCAGGTCATGGCGCGGGCGTTCGGGTCAAGACCGGTGGTCGGCTCGTCCAGGAACAGCACCGACGGGTACCCGATCAAGCTGGCGGCCAGGTCCAGCCGCCGCCGCATGCCGCCCGAGTAGGTCTTGACCGCGCGCCCGGCCGCGTCGGTCAGGCCGAACCGCTCGAGCATCTCGTCGGCCCGGCGCCGGGCGGCGGCCGGGGTGAGCCGGCTGAGCTGGCCGATCATGACCAGGTTGGCGCGGCCGGTGAGGTACTCGTCCAGCGCCGCGTACTGCCCGGTCAGCCCGATCTGCCGCCGTACCCGGGCGGCCTGGCTCACCACGTCCTGCCCCAGTACCCGCGCCCGGCCCCCGTCCGGGCGCAGGAGGGTGGCGAAGACCCGGACCGCGGTGGTCTTGCCCGCGCCGTTCGGCCCGAGCAGGCCGTAGACCGTGCCCGCCGGGACGCTCAGGTTGAAGCCGGCCAGCGCTTTCGTCTTCCCGAAGTTCTTGACTAGCCCTTCCGCCTCGATGGCGGGAGTTTGACCCATCACTACTCCCCGTTACTCGTACGCCGTACGTGCTAGTACGATGTACCATAGCAGTACGGTGTACGAGAGGGCAAGCTGGTTTACGGGGCCGGGCCGCGTAGGGCATGCTGAGCGGCGGAGGGAGCAGGCAGTGAGTGACCAGGAAGGGCGCGAGTGAAGGCGGAAGGGGCCCCGGAGACGCGCGAGGCGACCGAAGCTCGCGACACGTCCGGCCCGGACGCATACGACGACGAGCAGTGGCCGTTCTTTCCGTACTCGCGCCAGTACTCGCGCCCCGGCCGGATGTCGCACGAGCAGTCCCGCGAGCAGAAGATCGCCGGGCACGTCCAGCGGCACCGCGATCGCGGTGCGCAGCCGCCCCGTCGCGACCGCGGGCTGTCCCGGGCCGAGATCGTCCGGGCCGCCGTCGCGATAGCCGACGCCGAAGGGCCCAACGCGATCAGCATGCGGCGGATCGCCCGCGCGGTCGGCGCGGGCGTCATGTCCCTGTACTGGTACGTCTCGTCCAAGGAAGAGCTGCTCGAGCTGATGCTGGACGCGATCGAGGCCGAGCTGGAGGTGCCCGACCCGTCCGGCGACTGGCGCACCGACCTCGACCTGTTCGCCCACCGGACCCGGGACACGCTGCGCCGGCACCGCTGGGCGGTGGAATTCATCGGCACCAGGCCGCCCCAGGGGCCGAACGACGTGCGCAACCTCGAACGCCTGCTCGCCCTGCTCGACGGGCTCGGCGTGGCGGACGTCCGGCTGATCATGAACATCTTCATGACCGTCGCCACGTTCGTGATCGGCGCGGTCATCCGGGAGGCCCAGGAGGTGCGCCTCCAGGCCGAGCAGGAACGGGCCGAGGTCGACCTGACCCCCGAGGAGATCGAGGCCGAGCACGCGCGCTACCGGGCCTGGTTCGAGGCCTCGGGCGACTTCCCGCACATCGCCCGGCTGATGCGAGCCGACGTCGACCCGGACGACCCGGCCACCAGGGAGGAGCGCTTCCAGTTCAGCCTGGACTGCGTCCTCGACGGCATCGCCGCCCGGCTCGCCGCCGCTGGCGCTCGCCCCGCCTCGTGAGCGCCGGTCCCCGGGCGGCCGTCCCGGCGGGAACCGCCGAGGTCTGGTGGGCCCGGCGGCAGGACGCGGCGCCCCGGCACCTGGCGCTGCTCGACGAGACCGAGCGCCGGCGCTGGACGGCGTACCGGCACGACGCGGACCGCGAGCGCTTCCTGGCCGGGTGCGCGCTGGCCAAGGCGGTGCTGGCCCGGTACGCCGGGCTGCGCCCGGTCGACGTGCGCTTCGACCGGACCTGCGGCGAGTGCGGCGAGCCGCACGGCAAGCCGGCCATGCCGGGCGGCTCCCTCGAGCACTCGGTCGCGCACTCCGGCGACCTGGTCGCGGTGGCCGTGACCGGGAACCCGGTCGGCGTGGACGTCGAGCAGCTCGACGGCCGCGCGCACCCGCTGGGCGGGGACGGCGACCCGGAAGCGCTGGCCCGCCTGGTGCTCTCCGGCGCCGAGCAAGCCGTGCTCAACGCGATCCCGCCGGCCGGCCGCGCCCGGGCTTTCCTGGTCGCCTGGACCAGGAAAGAGGCCGTGACCAAGGCGACCGGCGACGGCCTGCGCGCCGCGTTCAGCGAGGTCGTCGTGGCCGACCGGGCCGCCGTCGACGGGGCCGCGGGCGACGGGGCCGCCGGCGACGGGGCGCCGCGGCTGGCGTCGTGGCCCTACCCGCGCGACCCGCGCGGGGTGACCCTGCTCGACCTGGATGCGGCGCCCGGGTACCTGGCGGCGCTCGCGGTGCTGGGCCCGTGCGAGGCGGTGACAGCGCGGGATGGCTCCACCCTCCTCGCCGAATTGGTCTGACGTCTTGTAGCGTGGCGGGCGGAGGCTTCATGCGTATCGGCTTGTTCGTGACGTGCCTGACCGACACGCTGTTCCCGGACACCGGCCGGGCCGTGGTGACGGTGCTCGAGCGTCTTGGCCACCAGGTGGATTTCCCCGTGGCCCAGGCGTGCTGCGGCCAGATGCATTTCAACACCGGCTACCGGCGGGAGGCGGTGCCGATGGCGCGCGGGTTCACGGCTACCTTCGCCAAGTACGAGGCGGTGGTCACCCCGTCGGCCTCGTGCGCCTCGATGATCCGCGAGTACTACCCGGTGCTGGCCGCCGAGGCCGGCGACCAGGGACTGGCCCGGGCGGTGGCCGAGGTCGCGCCCCGGACCTACGAGCTCTCCGTGTTCCTGACCGGCGTGCTCGGGGTGACCGACGTGGGCGCGTACTTCCCGCACAAGGTGACCTACCACCCGACCTGCCACGGGCTGCGCATGCTCAAGGTGGGCGACGCCCCGGTGCGGCTGCTCCGCGCGGTGCGCGGCCTGAACCTGGCCGACCTGCCCGACGCCGAGGCGTGCTGCGGATTCGGCGGCACGTTCGCGCTGAAGAACGCCGACGTGTCGGCCGCGATCTGCGCGGACAAGGTAGCGGCGGTCCGCCGCAGCGGGGCCGAGGTGCTGTGCGCGGCCGACAACTCGTGCCTGATGCACATCGGCGGATCGCTGCAGCGGCAGCGATCCGGGGTGGCGGTCATGCACCTGGCCGAGATCCTGGCCCGCACCGAGGAGGCGCGCTGATGGCCCTGGGAGAGATGCCCACCTACCTGGGCATGCCCGCGTTCCCGGTGGCGGCCAGGACCGCGGTGGCCGACTCGCAGCTGCGCGCCAACCTGACCCACGCCACGCACACCATCCGGGCCAAACGGGCCGGGGCGGTCGCGGAACTGGCCGACTGGGAGCAGCTGCGCCAGGCCGCCAAGGCGATCAAGGATCACACCCTGGCCCACCTGGACACCTACCTGCTCCGGCTGGAGGAGAACGTCACCCGGGCGGGCGGGGTGGTGCACTGGGCCCGGGACGCGGGCGAGGCCAACGCGATCGTGGCCGGCCTTGTCCGCGCGGCGGGCGCCGACAGCGTGGTCAAGGTGAAGTCGATGGCCACCCAGGAAACCGGGCTGAACGAGGCCCTGGCCGCCGACGGCATCAGCGCGCTGGAGACCGACCTGGCCGAGCTGATCGTCCAGCTCGGCCACGACCGGCCCAGCCACATCCTGGTGCCCGCCATCCACCGGAACCGCGCCGAGATCAGGGAGATCTTCCGCACCGAGATGCCGGACGCGCCGCCCGGGCTGACCGACGACCCGCCCGCCCTGGCCGCCGCGGCCCGGGCCCACCTGCGCCAGGCGTTCCTGTCGGCGCGGGTCGGGGTGTCCGGCGCGAACTTCGCCATCGCCGAGACCGGGTCGCTGGTGGTGGTCGAGTCGGAGGGCAACGGCCGGATGTGCGTGACGCTGCCGCGCACGCTGATCTCGGTGGTGGGGGTGGAGAAGATCCTGCCGTCGTGGCGGGACCTGGAGGTGTTCCTGGCGCTGCTGCCGCGTTCGTCCACCGCCGAGCGGATGAACCCGTACACCTCGACCTGGACCGGGATCACGCCGGGGGACGGGCCGGAGAACTTCCACCTGGTGCTGCTTGACAACGGCCGCACCGCGGCGCTGGCCGACCCGACCGGCCGCCAGGCGCTGCGCTGCATCAGGTGCTCGGCCTGCCTGAACGTCTGCCCGGTGTACGAACGAACCGGCGGCCACGCCTACGGTTCGCCCTACCCCGGTCCGATCGGCGCGATCATCTCCCCGCTGCTGCGCGGCATCTCCGACCCGGTGGACGCGTCGCTGCCGTTCGCCTCCACCTTGTGCGGTGCCTGCTACGAGGTGTGCCCGGTCGCCATCAACATCCCCGAGGCCCTGGTCCACCTGCGTGCCAAGGTGGTCGACGCGAAAAGAGACAAGACCTTTTCCGCCGAACGGGTGGCGTTCACCATCTCCGGACGCGTTCTCCGCTCTCCCCGGCTGCTCGCCACGGCCCAGCGGGCCGCCTCGGCCAGCCGTAAAGTGGTCGCCAGGAAGGGCCGGATCCGGCGGCTGCCGCCGCCGCTGAACGGCTGGACGGAGACCAGGGACGCCCCGGCTCCGCCGGCCGAGTCGTTCCGCGCCTGGTGGGCCCGGACCAGGGGGACCCGGTGATGAGCACTGGCGCCAAGGACCGCATCCTGGCCCGGATCCGCGCGGCCAACAGCGGCCGGGGCAATGGCCAACCCCGTTCGGCCGAAGCTATCGACGCGGCGTACGAGGCGTTGAACCGTGACTACCTGCGGGCCCACCACGACGCCGACATCACCGGGCTGTTCGCCGAGCGCGCCGCCGACTACCGGGCCGTGGTGGAGCGCGTCCCCGAGTCCGGCCTCGCTCCGGCCATCGCCCGCGCCCTCGCGGCCCGCGCCGCCGTGGCCCCGGGCGCTTCCGCTGCGGCCGCCAGCTTCGTGATCCCGGCCGGGCTCCCCGGTGAATGGCTGGCCGGCTTGCCCGCCGGGATCACGCTAACCCGCGACGAGCCCCCGCTGTCCGCGGCCGAACTCGACCGCTTGAGCGGCGTCGTCACCGGCTGCGCGGTGGCCATCGCCGAGACCGGCACGATCATCCTGGACCACGGTCCCGGCCAGGGCCGCCGCGCGCTCACCCTGGTGCCCGACTTCCACCTGGTCGTGGTGCGGGCCGATCAGGTCGCGGCCGACCTGGCCGACGCGTTCGCCCGGCTCGACCCGGCCCGCCCGCACACCCTCATCTCCGGCCCCTCGGCCACCAGCGACATCGAGCTCATCCGGGTCGAAGGCGTGCACGGCCCGCGCAACCTGCACATCCTGATCGCCGCGGCGTGACCCGTCAGGTTGGCGGCTTGATGTACCCCACGGTGAGCAGAACGTTGGCGTACAGCCGGTCGTCGCCGGTGGCCACGCAGACCGCCAGGTCCGGTTCCCGGCAGGCGGCGTAGAACTCCAGCCGGCCCAGCGGCTGCAGCGGCAGGTCCGGCCCGAGCTGTGCCCGGTAGGTGCCGAACACCTCTGGCTCGAGGCCTTCGTCCGGCCGCATCACGTGCACCGCCTCCACCGGCACCGCGGCCAGCACGGGCTCGAGCACCTGGTCCACGGTGACCAGCCCGGGCCGCACGTTCAGGTAGACGAGCGCGGCCCGCGGGCTTGCGTTCGTGCTGTGTGAGTAGTTGGCGTCGGCCAGCAGCACCTTGCCGCCATGCCCGCAAGCGGCCAGCGCCGCCAGCAACGGCGGATGAATAAGCGGGAACCTGAGCACGCCGCCACATTAGCGCGCCTCCGCCGCGGCAGCCGGACGATCTTCGGCGCCGAGCTGCAGCCACCGCCGCTTTGTCCGCGGTTCTGGTTGCCCTGACGACCAGAACCGCGGACAAAGCCGGGGTTTCGCGCGGCTGCGGGCGCGGTGATGGGACGCTGGAGGCTTGAGGTAAGCGTGATGCCCGTGTTGCACGCTATGGGGCACGGCGGCCCGGCTGGTTTCTGCGGGACGGCGTGGGGTGCCCGATCGTTCGTCAGTTTGGGTCGTAATAGCGACAGAAACTGACGAACGATCTGGAAGCGCGGGACGGGTGTGACTGAGGCGCCCGATGGGGTCGCCCGGCTGGGTCCGGGCAGAAGGCGCGGACGTCGGCCGGGCCGGGAGGTGGTCGCGGCGGGAACAGGACTGCCGCCGCGATGGCTGGAACTAGTGCCACGGCGAGCGGCGCGACCCGGCCTGGCGGAGAGCGCCGCAACCTGGCGCGGAGGGTGATCGCTGCGGGCGAACGGGGAGCGGAAACAAAACTGGGCTCTTTTTTCTTGAGTGTGTATGACTCAAGCTTTGGAGGCCATCAATGGGTGAAACCCTCACGCTGCCGGTGCTACCGCTCGATGACGAAGTGGTGCTGCCGGGGATGGTGGTGCCGCTGGAGACATCGCAGCCGGAAGTTGGCGCCGCGGTCGACGCGGCCCGGATGCCGTCCCGGCAGGTTCCCGGCATGCGTTCGGACATAAAGGCGCAGGTGCTCCTCGTGCCCAGGCTGGCGGACCGCGGGCTCGCGGGCGTCGGCACACTTGCCGTGGTGGAGCAGGTCGGGCGGCTGCCCGGCGGGCAGCCCGGCGCGGTGGTGCGCGGCACCTCCCGGGTCAAGGTCGGCTCCGGGACCACCGGTCCCGGTGCGGCGCTGTGGGTGGAAGGCACCGTGGTCGAGGAGACCGGGGCCGGCCCGCAGGCCGACGAACTGGCCCAGCAGTACAAGTCCCTGATCACCAGCATGCTGCAGCAGCGCGGCGCCTGGCAGGTCATCGACGCGATCCAGCAGCTTACCGACCCGTCCACGATCGCGGACCGGGCGGGCTACTCGAGCTACCTCTCGACCATGCAGAAGCTGCAGCTGCTCGAGACCGCCGACTTGGTCGAGCGGCTGGAGCTGGTGGTCGGCTGGGCCAAGGACCAGCTGGCCGAGCTGGAAGTGGCCGAGTCCATCCGCAAGGACGTCTCGGAGGGCATGGAGAAGCAGCAGAAGGAATTCCTGCTCCGCCAGCAGCTTGCCGCGGTCCGCAAGGAACTGAACGAGCTGACCGGCGGGGACAAGGGCACCGAGGAGGACGACTACCGGGCCCGGGTGGAGGCGGCGAACCTGCCGGAGAAGGTCCACGAGGCCGCGATGCGCGAGGTCGACAAGCTCGAGCGGACCTCGGACCAGTCGCCGGAAGTCGGCTGGATCAGGACCTGGCTCGACACCGTCCTCGACATCCCGTGGAACGAGCGGACCGAGGACGCCTACGACATCGCCGGCGCGCGGGTGATCCTCGACGAGGACCACACCGGGCTCGACGACGTGAAGGACCGCATCATCGAGTACCTGGCGGTGCGCAAGCGGCGCAGCGACCGTGGCCTCGGGGTCATCGGCGGCCGGCGTTCCGGTGCCGTGCTCGCCCTGGTCGGCCCGCCCGGCGTCGGCAAGACGTCGCTCGGCGAGTCGGTCGCGCGGGCCATGGGCCGTAAGTTCGTCCGGGTCGCGCTCGGCGGCGTCCGGGACGAGGCGGAGATCCGCGGCCACCGGCGTACCTACGTCGGCGCGCTGCCCGGCCGGATCGTCCGGGCCATCCGCGAGGCGGGCACGATGAACCCGGTCGTGCTGCTCGACGAGGTCGACAAGGTCGGCAGCGACTACCGGGGCGACCCGGCGGCGGCGCTGCTCGAGGTGCTCGACCCGGCGCAGAACCACACCTTCCGCGACCACTACCTCGAGGTCGACCTCGACCTGTCCGACGTGGTGTTCCTGGCCACGGCGAACGTGCTCGACTCGATCCCCGGGCCGCTGATCGACCGGATGGAACTGGTCCAGCTGGACGGCTACACCGAGGACGAGAAGGTCGCCATCGGCCGGGACCACCTGCTGCCCAGGCAGCTGTCCAAGTCGGGCCTGAACGCCGACGAGATCACGCTCACCGACGACGCGCTGCGGCTCGTCGCGGCCGAGTACACCCGCGAGGCGGGCGTCCGGTCGCTGGAGCGGGCCATCGCCCGGGTGCTGCGCAAGGTCACCGCCAAGGAGGCCCTGGCGGAGGGCACGCTGCCGATCACGGTCAGCCCCGACAACCTCAAGGACTACCTGGGGCGGCCCCGGTTCACCCCGGAGACCAAGCTGACCTCGAGCGACCGCCGCACGGCGGTGCCCGGCGTGGCGACCGGCCTGGCGGTGACCGGCGCGGGCGGGGACGTCCTGTACATCGAGGCGTCCCTGGCCGAGGCCGAGACCGGCGAGACCGGCCTCACGCTCACCGGGCAGCTCGGCGACGTGATGAAGGAGTCGGTCCGGATCGCGCTGTCCTACCTGCGCTCGCACGGCGCCGAGCTCGGCCTGCCGGTCGGCGACCTCAAGGACCGCGGCGTGCACGTGCACGTGCCGGCCGGCGCGGTGCCCAAGGACGGGCCGAGTGCGGGTGTCACCATGACCACCGCGCTCGCGTCGCTGCTGTCCGGCCGGCCCGTCCGGTCCGACGTGGCGATGACCGGTGAGGTCTCGCTCACCGGGCGGGTGCTGCCCATCGGCGGCGTCAAGCAGAAGCTGCTCGCGGCTCACCGGGCCGGGATCACCACCGTGCTGATCCCGCAGCGCAACGAGCCGGACCTGGACGACGTGCCGGCCGAGGTGCTCGAGAAGCTGGACGTCCACACCATGGGCGATGTCCGCGACGTGCTCGCGCTCGCGCTCGAGCCCGCGCAGGCCCCGCAGGCCGCGGTCGCGGCCTGACGGGGCACCGCCTAGCTGGTAGCGCCTAGCCGGCGCCGGTTGGCTGGCGTCGGCTAGGCGACCGGGGCACCGGGTTCGTCGTCCAGCGGGGCGGCGCTCGGTGCCTCCGGCTCGTCCGGACGGCCCGCGGCCGGGAAGACGTCGGTGCCGGACAGGTTCCAGATGAAGCTGGGGTCGGCTTTGACTCCAGGAGCGCGCGATTCGGCCGGGGCTGCCGGGACCGGTGTGGTCCCGGCAGCCCCGGCCGTACCTGCGCCGTCCGAGTCGGCGTCCGTCGAGCCAGCATCGGCTGAACCAGCGCGGGCTGAACCAGTCCCGGTCGAACCAGTCCCGGTCGAACCAGCACCGGCTGAACCAGCACCGGTCAAACCAGTACTGAGGACCAGGCCAGCCGCGCGCGAGGGGACAGTGAAGTCAGGGACCTGCGGCGGCGCGTAGTCGAGGGGAACCGGGGCGGCGGCGAAGCTTAGGCTCTGCCGGGTCGGCAGCTGGGCCCGCGACGGGGGGACGTCGGGAAAGTCGTCGCCCTCGCGGGCCCGCGGCCGCGGCGGGAAATCCGGGTCCGGTGACGTGCCGAACTCGAAGGGCGCGGGCAGCATGGCGTCGGGCGGCAGCGCGGGCAGGTCCGCCATGTCGCCGGGTACGCGGATGCCGGGCCCCGGGTCCGGGGGGAGCGCGCTGTTCCCCGCCGTCGGCAGCGACCCGAACGTGCGCTGGGGCTCCGGCGCGGGCGCCCACGGCGGCCCGGTGCCGCCGTCGGCGGGCCTGGAGCCCTTGACCGTCTTAGCGGCTTTGGGCGGCGCGCTCATGGTCGGCCGGAACGGCGCGCTCGGCGCGTAAGGGCCGCCCGCGGAACTCTGCATCTCGCCCAGGCCGCCGCCGGTGAAGCCGCCGGTGGCCGTCCAGCTGGCGGCCGGTCCCGGTGACGGCGAGGGGGACCCAGCGGCCCCGGAGATCCCAGCGGACCCAGCGGCCCCGGGGATCATCGGGGGTGGCTGCGGCCGTCCCGTCCCACCCGGCCCCGTGATGGCCAGTACGGCCCCGGCCGGGGGCTCCGGCTTGCGCTGCTCGTGCTGGCCGCGGGGCCGGGCCCGGCCCGGCCCGGCCGCGGCGGTCGCCGCCGCGGCGGCGGCCCGGGCCTTTTCCCGCCGGGAGCGCATGACCAGGAGCAGGACGATGAGCAGCGCGATCAGCACGCCCAGGCCGGCCACCACGTACCGGACCAGCGAGCTGGCCACGGAACTGGCGCTCACCTGGTGCGTCGCGGTGGTCGACAGCCGTCCGGGTAGGTGCGTGCGGATGGGCGTGGCGGTCGGCTGGGCGATCTCGCCGAGGCCCGCGGCCAGGCTGACCGCCCGGGCCGCGTCGATGGTGCCGAGCCCGGCTCCCGCCGCGTGCGTGCGGGCCGGGGTCACGCTCTCGGCCAGCACCTGGCTCACCTGGGCGCCGGTGAGGTGCGGGAACCTGGACAGGACCAGCGCGGCCACGCCGGCCACGATGCCGCTCGACAGGCTGGTGGAGCTGACCGGCGCGTAGCCGTCGGGCGGGGTCGCGGTCGTCAGGCCGACGCCGGGCGCGGTCAGGGTCACGAAGGTGTGCGTGCTGCTGAACGGGGCGACCTGCCCGTCCCTGGCCACCGACCCCACCGCGATGACGCCGGGATAGGCGGCCGGGTAGTCCACCCGGCCGGCCCCCTCGCCGTCGTCGCCCGCCGGGGCGACCAGGATCACGTCCTTGCTCAGCGCGTTCGCCACCGCCGCCTGCTCGGCCGGGCTGCCGCCGGCCGCGGCCGGATTGCCCTGGCCGGTCAGGCCGCCGGTCCCGGGGTCCATCGGCAGCTCGATGATCCGGACGCCGTGGTCCACCGCGTAGTTGATGCCCGCGGCGATGGCCCCGGGCAGCTTCTTAGCGAGGGCCGCGTCGGCGTTCAGCGGGTCGTTGTACTCCAGCGTGACCCGGATGGACAAGATCTTGGCCGCGGGGGCGACGCCGAGGATGCCGTCCGCGTGGCCGCTGCCGTGCCCGTGTCCCGCGATGATCGCGGCTACCGCGGTTCCGTTGACCCCCCAGAACGGGCCGCCCGCCTTCCGGCCGGAACCGCTGAAGTCCGGCCCGGTCGTCACGGCGCCGGCCAGATCGGGATGCCCGGTGTCCACGCCGGTGCCGAGCACGGCCACGGTGATCCCGGCGCCCTGGGCGGACTGCCAGGCCTGGGTCACGTGCAGGCCGTTCAGCCACCACTCCTGGGCCTGCACGGTGTTGGCCGGCACGGTGTTGGCCGGCACGGTGTTGGCGCGCGCGTACCCCGCCGCGCTGGCCGACGTTGGCCAGGAAACGGTGACGATGGCGGCCAGCCCTGCGGCAACCGGGATCAGGGTGCGGCGGAACGATCGGTGTGACACTTTAGGTCAGGTATCTCCTCCGAGGCTGGCCGAGCAGGCCTGCGGTAGCGACGTTCCGACCCGGCCCCTGTAATCGTGCCACGCGTCCGCCGCCCGTGGAATGCGTCACCGGCGATTTGTTTGACGATGCCTGCGATCGGTCGGGTACGGTCGCAGTAACCGGGCCGGGAGGAGGTCGTATGTCCGAGTTGTCCGAGCTCGACCTGCGCATCCTGGCGTTCGAGCGCCGCGGCTGGCGCTCGCCGGGGGTGAAGGAGCAGGCCATCGCCGAGGTGCTCGCCATGTCGGCGACCCGTTACTACCAGCTCCTGAACGAGCTGATCGACCGGCCGGAGGCGCTCGCCGCCGACCCGGTGCTGGTCAAGCGGCTGCAGGCACAGCGGGCGCGGCGGCAGCGGATGCGGTCGCCGCGGACCAGGGGCAACCGGGGTCCGACGGGGACGCAGGGACGGTCCGGGTGACGCTGCCCCGGCCGCGCACGGCGGCGGGCCGGGACGGCCTGGACGCGCTGCTCGCGGATCCGCGGCACGCGCTGGTGGCCGCGGACTTCGACGGCACGCTGTCGCCGATCGTCACCCGCCCGGCCGACGCCCGGGCTCATCCCGGCGCGGTACCCGCCCTGACCGCGCTGGCCCGGGTGGTGGGCACGGTCGCGATCATCACCGGCCGGGCCGCGGCCGACGCGGTGCGGCTGGGTGACCTCGCGGCCATCCCGGGCCTGGTGGTGCTCGGCCACTACGGCGGCCAGCGCTGGCAGGACGGCCGGCTGGCCGACGCGCCGCCCGCGCCCGCGGTGGAGGAGGCCCGCGCGGCCCTGCCCGGCCTGCTCCGCGAGGCGGGCGCGCCCGACGGCACCCGGATCGAGGACAAGGCGCACGCGGTGGCCGTGCACACCCGCGGCACAGCCGACCCGGAGGGGGCGCTGGGGCGGCTCCGCGACCCGCTCGGCGCGCTGGCCGAGCAGCTGGGGCTGGCCGCGGAACCCGGCCGGCTGGTCATCGAGCTGCGCCCGCCCGGCATGGACAAAGGAGCCGCGCTGACCGGGCTGGTGAGCGAGCGGGCCGCCCGTTCGGTCCTATTCTGCGGGGATGACCTCGGGGACCTGCCCGCCTTCGCCGCGGTGCGCGCGCTACGGGCCGGCGGCATTCCCGGCTGCGCCGTCGCCAGCGCCAGCGCCGAGTCACCGCGGGTCGCCGCCGACGCCGACCTGGCGGTGGACGGACCACCGGGGGTGGTGGAGCTGCTCACGGCCCTGGCCGCCCAGATCAAATCATGAGGCCGAACGGGGTGGAGTGCCCGCCCCGGTCACGCCCCGAGCGAGGCTAGCTGGTCGCCCAGCCAGCGGGCGGGCGGATCCGCGGCGGCGGTCGCGGCGAGTGCGGCGCTGCGGCGCCGGCGTTCGCCGTCGGACATGGCCAGCGCCTGGTGCAGGGCCTCGGCCGTCTCGCTGACGTCGAACGGGTTGACTAGCAGCGCGTCGGCGGCCAGCGTCGCGGCGGCGCCCGCCTCGCGGGAGAGCACCAGCGCGCAGCCCCGCTCGGAGAGCACCGGGCCCTCCTGGGCCACCAGGTTCATCCCGTCCTTGATCGGGTTGACCAGCAGCACGTCGGCCAGCGTGCAGGCGGCCAGCGACCGCGGGTAGTCGTCCTTGACTTCCAGGATGAGCGGGTTCCAGTCCGCGGTCCCGAACTCGCCGCTGATGTCCAGGGCGAGCTGCCGCACCCGTTCGGTATAAGCGCGGTACTCGGCCAGTTCGGAGCGGGACGGGTAGGCGAAGGCCAGGTGGACGACCCGGCCCCGCCACTGCGGCCGGGTGGCGAGCAGCTCGCGGTACGCGGACAGGCCGCGCACGATGTTCTTCGACAGCTCGGTGCGGTCCACCCGGACGATCAGCTTGCGATCACCCGCGGCCTGGCGCAGGACGCCGGCGTGGGCCTGGACGTCCTCGTCCCGGGCGCGCTCGCGCAGGGCGGGCGCGTCCACGCCGAGCGGGTGGACGGCGATCTCGGTGACGTGCCCCCGGTAGGTCACCCGCCCGGCCGTTCCGCCGGCCCGCCCGCGGCCGGCCCGCTCCACGTCGGCGCCGAGCAGGTCGGCGCAGCAGTCCATGAACGAGGTGGCCCACCGGGCGGTGTGAAAGCCGGCCCGGTCGGCGGCCAGGATGCCGTCCAGCAGCGCCCGGCCGATATCGGCCGGGAGTATCCGGTAGTAATCCGGCGGCACCCAGGGCGTGTGGCAGAAGTACCCCACGCCCGCGGCGCGGGCGGCGCCGCCCAGCCGGTCCCGCAGCAGCCGCGGGACCAGGCACAGGTGGTAGTCCTGGACCAGGATCCGCGGGCCGCCGGCCGGCTGAGCCCCCGTCTCTTCCGCCGCCGCCTCCTCGGCCAGGGCGGCGGCGAACATCTCGTTGTACGCGACGTAGGACTCCCAGTCGCGCCGGAACCGGGCGCCGAACTGCGGCTGGTTCGGGGTGTCGAAGAGCTGGTGGAGCAGGAACCACAGGGCCGAGTTGGCCACGTCGTTGTAGGCGCGGCCGAAGATGACCGGCGGGATGTCGAGCATCCGCACCGGGATGCCGGCTTCGTCGCGGGCACCGGCCTCGCGCCGGGCGACGGCGCGGTCCGCGTCGCTGAGCGCGGCGCAGATCCAGGTGGCGCTGGTTCCGGGGCCGAGCGCGGCCAGCCCGTCGGCGACCCCGCCGATCATGCCGCCGCCGCCCCTGCGCCCGGTCAGCGAGCCGCCGGCGCCGAACTGGTACGAGATCGGACCGCGGTTGGACGCCACGAGCACGCGCTGGTTCATAGTCCGGCAGGCTAGTGGGTCATCGGCCCGAGCCAGCACTGAGGTATTCTGATTAGCGCTCGGACAAAACTAAATAACGCTCATCCAGAGGGGTGGAGGGATCGGCCCTGTGAAGCCCCGGCAACCTAGCGCGCAAGCATGCCCGTCGTCAACGGCGAGGCGCGTGACATGGTGCCAACTCCGGCCCTGGTCAAGGTGACCATTGGGAAAGATGGGAAGGGAATTCCTCGCCGGTGACCACAGCAACGACACCCACACCTCCTGCTTCCGCCAGCTTCGGTTACGCTACCGGGCTGTCCTGCCGCGAATGCGGCCGGGTCTACGGGCTCGGCCCGCACTACGCCTGCGAGGACTGCTTCGGGCCGCTGGAAGTCCGTTACGACTACCCCGAGCTGACCCGGGCGGACATCGAGGCCGGCCCGCCCAGCATGTGGCGTTACGCGCCGCTGCTCCCGGTTCCGCCCGACATCGCCTCCCGGCCTACCACCGAGCCCGGCTACACCAAGCTGATCCGTGCCGACAACCTGGCCCACGCGCTGGGCATGCGCCGCCTGTGGGTCAAGGACGACCGGGGTAACCCGACCCACTCGTTCAAGGACCGGGTGGTCGCGGTGGCCCTGGCCGCCGCCACCGAGATGGGCTTCAAGGTGCTCGCCTGCCCGTCCACCGGCAACCTGGCCAACGCGGTGGCCGCCGCGGCGGCGCGGGCCGGGGTGCGTTCTGTGGTCCTGGTGCCCGCCGACCTGGAGCTGCCGAAGATCATCACCACGTCGGTCTACGGCGGGACGTTCATCACCGTGGACGGTACCTATGACGACGTGAACCGGCTGGCTTCTGAGCTGGCCGGGGAGCACCCGGATTGGGCGTTCGTCAACGTCAACGTCCGGCCCTACTACGCCGAGGGCTCCAAGACCCTCGCCTTCGAGATCGCCGAGCAGCTCGGCTGGCGGGTGCCCGATCAGGTGGTGGTGCCGATCGCGTCGGGCGCGCAACTGGTCAAGGTGGACAAGGGCTTCACCGAGCTGACCTCGCTCGGGCTGGTCGAGCCGACCCCGTGGCGGGTGTTCGGGGCGCAGGCGACGGGCTGCTCGCCGGTATCCGCGGCCTTCGCGGCCGGCCACGACGTCGTCCGCCCGGTCCGCCCGGACACCGTGGCCAAGTCGCTGGCCATCGGGAACCCGGCCGACGGTCCCTACGTGCTCGACGTGGTACGCCGCACCGGCGGATGGATCGCCGACGTGGACGACGACGAGGTCGTCGACTCCATCCGGCTGCTGGCCGCCACCGAGGGCATCTTCGGCGAGACGGCCGGCGGCGTCACCGTCGGCGTGCTGCGCAAGCTGCTCAAGGAGGGCCGGCTCGACCCGGACGCCGAGACCGTGATCATTAACTCGGGCGACGGGCTGAAGACCCTCGACGCGGTCGCCGGGGCGGTGGACGTACCCGACCCGATCCGGCCCACCCTCGAGGCCTTCACCCAGCGCTATCCGGCCGTGGGCTAACTCCAGGAGATCGTCATGACTGTGCAGGTGCGCATCCCTACCATCCTGCGGTCCTATACCGGCGGCGCGGCGGAGGTGGCCGCGGCGGAGGGGACCCTCCGTGAGGTCATCTCCGGCCTGGACGCCGCCTATCCCGGCCTGGGCGGCCGGATCATCGACGACACCGGGAAATTGCGCCGCTTTGTCAACGTTTACGTGGGCGACGAGGACGTGCGGTTCGCGCAGGGACTCGACACGCCGGTACCAGCGGGCGAGCGCGTTTCGGTCATTCCCGCAGTGGCTGGCGGGGCGCCCGTGACTGCAGAGAACACGGGCCGGATGCCGTGATTGGTGGGTAAGTGGCGGCGAACACCCTCCGCACAGGGTAAGGTCAGTTCCGGTCGCCGTCGGACGGGGACGGGTTTAGCGTTAGCGCGTTTAGCCGTTCTCCCCGGCGCGTGATCGACGGGTTCCGCGTTGGCAAGGGCGGAGCTCGAGGCCCGAGCGAGTTTAGGGAGTTGTTTGGAATGGCTCAGGGCACCGTCAAGTGGTTCAACCCGGACAAGGGATACGGCTTCATCGCCGTCGACGGTGGCAAGGACGTTTTCGTCCATTTCTCCGCGATCCAGTCGGATGGGTACCGCACCCTCGAAGAGGGGCAGCGCGTCGAGTTCGAGATCACGCAGAGCGACAGGGGCGCGCAGGCCGACAAGGTTATCGTGGTTTCTTAGTTCGCTCGTGGCCCTGGCTGCACGCGGGACCACAGATCTTCCGGGTACTACTGGCCGGCCCGGCCCTCACGGGGGCCGGGCCGATCTGATTCGCACCGGCATCCCGCGGCCTTCCGGTCGTGACCGGGCCCGCCTCGGGCGGTACGAACCTCACTCCGCACGGCTTCTCGCCCGGCCCGGGCAGCGGTATTCCGCTTGCGCTTTCTTTCAGCTGCCGTGCTGGTCAGCGGCACTCCGCCGCCTTTGGCGGGCCCGGGCATTTGCACTCTCCCTATGAGAGTGCTAAACATGGTTCTGGCACTCTCCATGTGTGAGTGCCAGTATGACGGCGGGATCGGGCGATGAGGCATCCTCTCGCGGCAGGAAAGGACTGCCGCGCGGGTTGCCGTCCGTCGCGGGCGTCGGCTCGATCCGCTTGTACGCCACGGAGGACTGGAGCCTATGGCAGCGAAGATGATCGCGTTTGACGAGGAAGCCCGGCGCGGCCTCGAACGCGGTATGAACCAGCTTGCCGACGCCGTAAAGGTAACTCTCGGCCCTAAGGGCCGTAACGTGGTGCTCGAGAAGAAGTGGGGAGCCCCCACGATCACCAACGATGGTGTATCCATCGCCAAGGAGATCGAGCTCGAGGACCCGTGGGAGAAGATCGGCGCCGAGCTTGTCAAGGAAGTAGCGAAGAAGACCGACGACGTGGCCGGCGACGGCACGACGACGGCGACCGTGCTCGCCCAGGCGCTGGTGCGCGAGGGCCTGCGGAACGTCGCCGCCGGCGCCAACCCGATGTCCCTGAAGAAGGGCATCGAGGCGGCCGTCGAGGCCGTAAGCGAGCAGCTGTCGCAGCTCGCCAAGGACGTGGAGACCAAGGAGCAGATCGCTTCCACCGCCTCCATCTCGGCCGGCGACCCGGCCATCGGCGAGATGATCGCCGAGGCCATGGACAAGGTCGGCAAGGAAGGCGTCATCACCGTCGAGGAGAGCAACACCTTCGGCCTCGAGCTCGAGCTCACCGAGGGCATGCGCTTCGACAAGGGGTACATCGCGCCTTACTTCGTCACCGACCCGGAGCGGCTCGAGGCCGTCCTCGAGGACCCTTACATCCTCGTGGTGAACTCCAAGATCTCGGCCAACAAGGACCTGCTCCCCCTGCTCGACAAGGTGGTGCAGTCCGGCAAGGCGCTCGTCATCATCGCCGAGGACGTCGAGGGTGAGGCCCTGGCGACCCTGGTCGTGAACAAGATGCGCGGCCTGTTCAGGTCGGTGGCGGTCAAGGCCCCCGGCTTCGGCGACCGTCGCAAGGCCATGCTCGGTGACATCGCCATCCTCACCGGTGGCCAGGTCATCAGCGAGGAAGTCGGCCTGAAGCTGGACAACGTCGACCTCGACGTGCTCGGCCGGGCCCGCAAGGTCGTGGTCACCAAGGACGAGACCACGATCGTCGACGGCGCCGGCGACGCCGACCAGATCTCCGGCCGGGTCAACCAGATCCGTACCGAGATCGACAACACCGACTCCGACTACGACCGCGAGAAGCTGCAGGAGCGGCTGGCCAAGCTGGCCGGCGGCGTCGCGGTCATCAAGGCCGGGGCGGCCACCGAGGTCGAGCTCAAGGAGCGCAAGCACCGCATCGAAGACGCGGTGCGCAACGCCAAGGCCGCGGTCGAGGAGGGTGTCGTCCCCGGCGGCGGCGTCGCGCTGCTGCAGGCGGGCCGGAGTGCCTTCGACAAGCTCGACCTGTCGGGCGACGAGGCCACCGGGGCGCAGATCGTGCGCCGCGCGGTGGAGGAGCCGCTCAAGCAGATCGCGGTGAACGCCGGCCTCGAGGGCGGCGTGGTGGTCGAGAAGGTCAAGACCCTGCCTGCGGGCGAGGGCCTCGACGCCGCGACCGGTGAGTACGTCGACATGTTCAAGGCCGGGATCATCGACCCGGCGAAGGTCACCCGTTCGGCGCTGCAGAACGCGGCGTCGATCGCGGCCCTGTTCCTCACCACCGAGGCCGTGATCGCGGAGAAGCCGGAGAAGAACCCGGCTCCGGCCGCGCCCGGCGGCGGCGGCGACATGGACTTCTGATCCACTCAGAAGCCGAGTCACCCGAACGGCCCGGGGGTTTCCCCCGGGCCGTTCGTTTCATTGCGGGGCCTTCCGTCCCGGTGCCGGGACACGAGCTGTGACATATGGTGCCGAAGTGGCGCATGTTTCTGGGTGTAAGTGCTGGGTATAGCGTCATTGCGATCTTGATTCGGGGGGGAGATCGCATTCGGACTCCGGCCTCGCACGCGATCCCGTCCCAGCACCATCCAACCGTGTGAGGCCGGACCCAGAAGCCCCGTCAGGGCGGCGCTGCCGGCCGTGCTCCGTGTGCCCCAGGCCACGTAGTTCTAGCGTGGCCTGGGCGCCACGCACCACCTATGCCGCCCGCGAGCCGGGGCGCCCGCCCGTCGGCCATCCCCGGGACGCAGCGCCCGTCCGCCGCACGAGCCCTCACTTCAGCAGAGCCGCACCCATGTCACATCGACCCGGTACGGGAACGGGCTGGCCTGGGACGTGAGAGCCGCAGGTGGCATCAGGGACTCGAGATGCCGGGCCAAGTACCGGACGCGCTCGGCTGCCCCGGAAGCTGCTCTGCTTCGTATCCGGCTAATCCGAAAGGGATTTCCCGCTAGGGGACGAACCCGCCCAAAACGGAGCTGCGTTCCTGCGGCCCGGACCGATAGCCTTAGAGGTGCCCATAGCATCCTGTCGGTCGCCTGATCGCTGGTTGTTCACATCTCATCGACGTGAGGTCTGCGCGTGCCTACCGGCAAGGTCAAGTGGTACGACTCCGACAAGGGGTATGGCTTCCTCGCCCGTGACGACGGCGGCGAGGTGTTCGTGCACTCCTCGGCGCTGCCGGCGGGGACGAACGCGCTGCGCCAGGGCCAGCGAGTGGAGTTCGGGGTGGCCGAGGGCCGCCGCGGAGCGCAGGCGCTCCAGGTGAAGGTCCTCGAGCCGCCGCCGACCGTCGCGGCGGTCAAGCAGACCCGCAAGAAGCCCGATGAGATGGTCGTGATCGTCGAGGACCTGATCAAGCTGCTGGACGATGCGTCCACCACGTACCACCGGGGCAAGCAGCTGGAGGCCAGGGAGGCCAAGCGGATCGCCACGGTGCTGCGTGGTGTCGCCGACGACATCGAGCCCTGAGGGCGGGCGCCAGGGCGGTGCCAGGGCAGGCGACCGGGGAACCGGGCCGGGTTAGCCGGCCGGACGGGGATGCGGGCGGGGCACGTACTCGTCGTCCCGCGTCGCCAGGATCCGGCGGCGGCGCCGGCCGACCAGGATGACCAGTGCGGCGGTCAGGAAGGCGGCCGCGATGGCCAGGCCGACCTCGCCGTTGTTCAGCATCGAGACCAGCACGCCGACCACGCTGCCCGCCACGTTCGCCACCTGGTTGAGGGTCTCGGACACCGCGAACGCGGACGACCGGATCGCCTCGCCGATCTCCCGCTGCACCGTGGAGTCGAGCGCGAGCTTGGCCAGCCCGGCGGCGAGCGCGGCGGTGAACGCCACCGCGATCGCCGCCTCCAGGCTGAAGAACCAGGCGCACGCCGCGGTCACGATCGGCGCCAGGGTGAGCATGGCGAATAGCATGGCCTGCGGGGCCCGGGACTTGATCAGGGATCCGATCGCCATCGCGGCCAGGCCGCCGGCCGCGGCCGCGGCCACCAGGGCGCCCAGCGCGAAGTTGTGCGACACGCCGAAGTTCTCGGAGCGCAGGAAGAACGCCAGGAAGAAGACCATGTAGCCGGAGAACGCGCGGAGCACCGCGTTGGCCCGCATCGCCTCGCCCACCACCGGGCCGACGTTGCCCAGGCCCCGCCACCGGCCGCCCTTGGCCTTGTTACCGTTAGCCCCGTCCGACCTGGCCTCGGGTGGCGGGGCGCCGGGCGGCAGGGCGCCGGCGGGCTCGTACGGGCGGGTACGGCCATCACGACTGCGTCGGCTGTCCGGGCCGGGCTGGTCGCCGCCGTCACGTGGACCGTGGCCGGGGGCAAAGCGCCCAGCCTCGTTCGGATAAAAATCTGGTCGCGTCGGGGCGGCGGCGGACGGTGGCGCGGCGGCCGCGGCGGGGGAAACCGGCGGCGGCGGGACGTCCACCTGCTCCGGCAGCCGGAGCGCGAGGATCATGGCGGCGAGGTAGATCACCGTGCCGGTCCGCAGCACCCAGGCGGATCCGGCCGTGGCCTGGATGCCGGCCGCCAGCCCTCCGCCGAGCATGGACGCGGTCAGCCCGATGAGCTGGGACCGCGCGTTGGCGGACACCAGGGTGATCTCGGCCGGCAGCAGCCGCGGCGTGACCGAGGCCCGGGCCACGCCGTAGGCCTTCTGCAGCACCAGGATGCCGAACGCGGCTGGCAGCAGCGTCACCGGGCTGTCGATAGCGGCCGACATGCCCCAGCAGAGCAGGCCGCGGGCCAGCAGCGTGCCCGCCAGCAGGTAACGCCGCCCCTGCTGCATCCGGTCCAGGGCCGGCCCGATGAACGGGGCCAGCACCGCGAACGGGGCCATCGTCACCAGCAGGAACAGCACCACCCGGCCGCGCGCCTGGTCCACCGAGGTGCTGAAGAAGATCGTCCCGGCCAGCGACACGGCCACGAACGCGTCCGCGGCGCCGCCCGCGGCGGTCAGTTCGATGAGCGTGGCCAGGCCGGTCCGCCCGGCTCCGGAGGCGCCGGTGATCCGGTGCACCAACCCGCCGGTCCGGCGGCCCGCGGTGGCTCCGGCCCGGGCGCCGGACCGGACCGCGCCGCCGGTGGCACGGGCTGCGCCACCGGTTCGCCGCATCGCCTCGGACAGCCGCATGTACCCAGTATTGTTGGTGTCGGCCAGTGCGGCGACCTGGCCCCTTGATACCACACCTGACATCCCGCACCATGAGTGAGAATTGGTAGCCGTGAGTCCCACCCGCACCAGAACCAGGGAACCCGACCAGGCGTGCGCTGAGGCCGTCGACCTCGCCCGTAATGCCGTCGTCGACGTGGCGGGCGCCGCCGATGTGGGCGACCACCTCGGCGTGCAGGCCGATGGTGAGCGCATCGTCACCCACCTGTTCGCCAGCGCGGATCCGGCTTATATCGGCTGGCGATGGGCGGTGACGGTCGTCCGGGCGCCCCGGGCCAAGGTGGTGACGGTCAGCGAGACGGTGCTGCTGCCCGGTCCGGGGGCGCTGCTCGCGCCGGACTGGGTGCCCTGGCATGACCGGCTGCGCCCCGGTGACCTGGGCGTCGGTGACCTGCTGCCCGCGCCGCCCGACGACGAGCGGCTGGTCCCGCTGGTCGCGCTCGAGGGCGACGACGCGGTCGTCGACTGGTTCAGCCCCGAGGCCGACGAGGCGGACAAGGGCCCGGCCGAGCCGGGCGAGCTGCCCGCCCCCGGGCGTTCACGCCTGCTGTCGGCCATCGGCCGGGAGGGCGCGGCCGAGCGCTGGTACGACAGCGAGCACGGCCCGCGCACGCCGCTCGCGAGCGCGGCCCCCGCCCACTGCGTCAGCTGCGGGTTCTTCGTCTCGCTGAGTGGCGAGCTCGGCCGGTTCTTCGGGGCCTGCGCGAACGAGTACGCCCCGGACGACGGCCAGATCGTCTCGTCCGATCACGGCTGCGGCGCGCATTCCGAGGCGATGGCTGGCGCGGTGGCCGCGCGCGCGGTGGCGCCGGTCATCGACGAATTCGGCTACGACCTGGTCGACTTGCCCGGGGTGTCGGTCGAGGAAACCGTGTTCGAGCCGCTGTCCCGCGGGGCCGACTGAGCCGCGGCGTGGGCCCGGCCGCGCTTGAGCCTCGGCACGTACCACAACCCGAAGATACCGAACGCCAGGCCGGCCACGCAGGTCCAGACCCACCAGCGCTCCCCGGCGGGAAGGCTGCCGCGGACGATGAGCAGGACCACGAGCGCGACGGCCCAGCCGGCCGTGATGACCCTGATGACCAGCTGGTCATCCGCCTCGAGCGGCGGCGGCGGGGCGGGGCGCTCCGCCCGCTCGGAGACCGGCTTCATCTCTCCAGGCTACGAGGTCACGGGACGGCTCCGCACGCGGCCAGGGGATCAGGGCCGGCCGGCTTGGCTGCGGCGGCCCGGCTGGCGTGATGTACTTATGTCCACGCCCTAGGCTGGGTGCACGCTCCTCGGCCGGCCGACGAAGGTAACCGATGATGACAGCTACCCGGACCAGGACCGATGCCGGGCTGGCCACCGCGCTCCGGATCTCCGTGAGCCGGCTGGCGCGGCGCCTGCGCGCCCAGCGCGCCACCGCTGGCCTGACCGAGGCGGTGCTCTCCGAGACCCAGCTGGCCGCGCTGTCCGCACTGGAAGTCCACCAGGCGATGACTCCGGGCGAGCTGGCCGACCACGAGAAGGTGCAGCCGCCGTCGATGACCCGGGTCATCGCCGTGCTCGAGGAGCGCCACCTGGTGCTCCGCTCGCCGCACCCGACCGACCGGCGCCAGGTCATCCTCACCGTCACCGAGGAAGGGCGCGGGGTCGTCCAGCGCGTCCGGCGGCGTAAGGACGCGTGGCTGGCCCAGCGGCTGGCCGAGCTGACCGACGCCGAACGCGCCACGCTCCGGGCGGCGGTGCCGATCCTGGAGAAGCTCAGCCAGTCGTCTTGAGCGGCCAGCTGGCCAGCGAGGTGAACCGCGGATACTCGGTCGCGCCCAGCCGGCTGCGGACCAGGTACAGGCGGTCCGCCGTCCACGGCTGGCCCTGGTAGCCGCCGAGCGCGTCGACCAGGTCGGTGACGTCGGCGGGCGTCCGGCAGCGGGCCAGGGTCAGGTGCGGCTGGAAGCGGCGGCCCCGGTCGGGCGGGGGCGCGCCGGCCCGGCTGGCGCCGGCGGCGACGGATTCGGCCAGCCGGGTCAGCGCGCCGCGGTCACCGGATATCCCGCTCCACAGCACGTTCGCCCGGCCGGGGACCGGGAAGGCGCCCGCGCCGGCGAAGGCCAGCGCGATCTGCTGGTGCCGTCCGGCGGCGCGTTCCAGCCGCGGCAGCAGCCGGGCCGCGGCGACCTCGTCGACGTGGCCCAGGAAGGCCAGCGTCACGTGCCAGGCCTCCCGGTCCGTCCAGCGCAGGTCGCGTCGGCTGGCCCGGAACGGCTGCACCCGGACGGCGAGTTCGTCGAGTACGGCCGGAGGCGGGGCGATGGCCACGAACAGCCGCATGAGATCCCCCGGAGCGGTCGTCGATCCAGGGGTCCGCTCGATCCCCTCCCGTGTCTGGCGCGTCCTCGGGACTAAACCGGCTTGCGGGCGGTGCCCCGGGTCGCTCAGCACGTCAGCCCGGTGAGCGTTGTCACCCATGACCCACCTCGGATCTCGTCGCGTCTGCCGGTTTGTATGCTGTCACCGTGAACCGGATGCCCCGATGGCTGCTTCCGGCCGTGCTCGTGCTCCTGGTGCTTACCGTACTGATCGGGTCGGTCATTCGTTAGCCGGCCCCGCTAGCCGGGCTGCTGATCCGGCTGGTCGGCGATCCGCTCGGCCACGTAGTCGATGCAGGCGGTCAGCGCTTCGGTGTCCGCCGGGTCGACCGCGGGGAACATGCCGATCCGCAGCTGGTTGCGGCCTAGTTTCCGGTAAGGCTCCGTGTCGACGATGCCGTTCGCCCGCAGGACTGCCGCCATGTCGTCGGCGGACAGCCCGCCGGTAATGTCGATCGTGCCCACGACCTGCGAGCGCTGCGAGGGATCAGCGACGAACGGGTCCGCGAAAGCCGTCTTCTCCGCCCACGTATAGAGTATGGCAGCCGATCGCGCGGTCCGGGCCGTGGTCCAGGACAGGCCGCCGTGGTCGAGCATCCAGTCGATCTGGTCGGCCAGCAGGAACAGCGTCGCCACGGCGGGCGTGTTGTAGGTCTGGTCCTTGGCCGAGTTCTCCAGGGCGATCCGCAGCGAGAGAAAATCGGGTATGTACCGGCCGCTCGCGGCGATCTCGTGGACCCGCTCGACCGCCGTCGGCGACATCAGCGCGATCCACAGCCCGCCGTCCGAGCCGAAGCCCTTCTGCGGGGCGAAGTAGTACACGTCGAAGTCGTCGGCTCGTACCGGGAGCCCGCCCGCGCCGCTGGTCGCGTCGACCAGGATCAGCGCCCCCGGGTCGGCACCGGGCACCCGGTGCACCGGCATGGCCACCCCGGTGGAGGTCTCGTTGTGGGTCAGCGCGTAGCTGTCCGCCCGCGGGTCCGCCTCCGGCAGCGGGTGGCTGCCGGGCGCGGACTCGATCACGGCCGGCTCGGATAGCCACGGCGCCCGGGCGGCCAGCGCCGCGAACCGGGCCGAGAACTCGCCGAAGCTCAGGTGCTGTGAATGCTCGCGGATCAGGCCGAACGTGGCCATCTCCCAGAACGCGCTGGTGCCGCCGTTACCGAGCGCAACGGTGTAGTCGGCGGGCAGGCCGAACAGCTCGGCCAGCCCGCCGCGGATCCGCTGCACCAGCGACCTGACCGGCGGCTGGCGGTGTGACGTGCCGAGATAGGCGGCACCGGAGCCCGCCAGGGCGGCCAGCTGCTCCGGGCGGATCTTCGTCGGACCGCTGCCGAACCTGCCGTCCCGCGGCTTGAGCCCGGCTGGGATCACGAGGTTGCTCATTGCCGAAGCCTACCGGGGCCCGCCCGCGCGCGCCGGTAGGCGGCCGCCCGCCGCGGCGGGGCGGTCGGAACGCCGGGCGGTCGTAACGCCGGGCGGTCGAGTACCTCCTGGGCCCCGGGGACGTCGCGGACCGACCGGGTCGGCGGGCCGATGTACCTGGCGGCGGGCCGGACCAGCCTGCCCGTGCGCTTCTGCTCCAGGATGTGCGCCGCCCAGCCCGCCGTCCGGGCGCAGGTGAACATCGAGGTGAACATGTGCGCCGGGACTTCCGCGAAGTCGAGCACGATGGCCGCCCAGAACTCCACGTTGGTCTCGAGTACCCGGTCGGGGCGCCGCGCCCTGAGCTCGGCCAGGGCCGCCTTCTCCAGGGCCAGCGCCACCTCGTACCGCGGCGCGCCCAGTTCCTTGGCGGTGCGGCGGAGCACCCGGGCGCGCGGGTCCTCGGCCCGGTACACCCGGTGCCCGAAGCCCATCAGCCGCTCGCCGCGATCCAGCACCGACGTCACGTAGCCCGCGGCGTCGCCGGTTCGCTCGACCTCCTCGATCATGCCCAGGACGCGCGCGGGCGCGCCGCCGTGCAGCGGGCCGGACATCGCGCCGACCGCCCCGGACAGGGCGGCGGCCACGTCGGCGCCGGTGGAGGCGATCACCCGGGCGGTGAAGGTCGAGGCGTTCATGCCGTGCTCGGCCGCCGACGTCCAGTACGCGTCGACCGCTTTCACGTGCCGCGGGTCCGGCTCGCCGCGCCAGCGGATCATGAACCGCTCGGTGATCGTGGCGGCCTGGTCCACCTGGCGCTGCGGTACCATCGCCAGCCCGACGCCACGGGCGGACTGGGCCACGAAGGACAGCGCCATCACCGAGGCCCGGGCGAGATCCTCCCGGGCCTGCTCGTCGCTGATGTCCAGGAGCTGCTCGAGACCCCAGGCCGGCGCGAGCATGGCCAGGGCGCTCTGCACGTCGACCCGGATGTCGCCGGAGTGGACCGGGATCGGGTAGGGCTCGGCCGGCGGCAGCCCAGGCGCGAAGGCATTGTCGACGAGAAGGCCCCAGACATGCCCGTAGGAGACATGACCGACAAGCTCCTCGATGTCAACGCCGCGGTACCGGAGTGAGCCGCCCGCTTTGTCCGGCTCGGCGATTTCCGTCTCGAAGGCGATGACGCCTTCAAGGCCGGGCTTGAAGTCCGACATCGGAGTTTCCTCTCCTGGTCCTCATGGTGTCCCAAGGACGCTTCCAGCGCTACCATTCAACCGCCCTGACCAGGGTTGCGGTAGCCGTCACAGGTGTGAGGATGATTACGAATGGACACGACGCAGGGCGATCCCGGCATGGCTGGCCCGGAGCCGCCGGCCGGCCCGGAGCCGCCCGCCAGGCCGGACAGCCTGCGCGCCGCCGCCGAAGGCCTGCCCGGCCTCACGGAGGAGACACTGGCCAGGGACCCGATGACGGAGTTCGCCCGGTGGCTGGCGGACGCCGGGGCGCGGGGCCTGCCCGAGCCGACGGCGATGGTACTCGCCACCGTTTCCGCCGCGGGCCGTCCGCGGGCCCGCACCGTGCTGCTGAAGGCGCACGGCCCGGCGGGCTTCACGTTCTACACCAACCGGACCTCGCGCAAGGGCCAGGACCTGGCCGCCAACGGGCGTGCGGGCGTGGTCTTCCCCTGGTTCGCCATGGGACGCCAGGTCACCGCCGAGGGCGACGTGCGCATCATGTCGCAGGCGGACAGCGAGCCGTACTACCGGTCCAGGGCGCGCGAGTCGCAGCTCGGGGCCTGGGCCAGCAGGCAGTCGCAGGTCATCTCCTCGCGCGCGGAACTCGACGACCGCGTCGCCGAACTCGAGCGGCGCTGGCCGCCGCCGGGCGAAATCCCGATGCCCGGCTTCTGGGGTGGCTATGTACTAGTGCCGGAAACGGTGGAATTCTGGCAGGCAGGCGCGTTCCGCCTGCATGACCGGCTGCGCTACCGGCGCCACGACACCGGCTGGGTCGTGGAGCGCATTTCCCCTTAGCGCCTGCGCATAGCATCACAAGCAGGAGGATGAGGAGTTGACAGCCCAGGGGCTCATAGACACGACGGAGATGTATCTCCGCACCATATTCGAACTCGAGGAAGAGGGCGTCGTCCCGCTGCGGGCGCGGATCGCCGAGCGGCTCACGCAGAGCGGGCCGACCGTCAGCCAGACCGTGGCCAGGATGGAGCGGGACGGCCTGCTGCATGTGGCCGGGGACAGGCAGCTCTCGCTCAGCGATACCGGACGTACGCTCGCCACCCGGGTCATGCGCAAGCACCGGCTGGCCGAGTGCCTGCTGGTCGGCGTCATCAAGCTGCCCTGGGAGGAGGTACACATCGAGGCGTGCCGCTGGGAGCACGTGATCTCGGAGAGCGTGGAGCTTCGCCTGCTCGAGCTGCTCGGTTACCCGGTGTGCTGCCCGCACGGCAACCTCATACCCGGGCTGGCCGAGTTCGGGCTGCCCGCCGAAGCCCTCGACCGGGTGCGGACGGCCACGAACGAGGCGGGTGAGGCGATGACAAAGGTGGCGACACCGGACGACACGCAAGTAGTCATCCGCCGAATTGGCGAGCAAATTCAGAGTGATCTTGTTTTGATGCTTAAACTCAAGCGCGTCGGGATACAACCCGGACGCGAGGTGATTCTCATGGCAGCCGACGATGGTGTACGGGTGACAGCTGGCGACTCGATGGACGCTATCTCGACTGAACTTCCCAGTCAGATCGCGGGGCACATTTTCGTTTCCATAAGCAGCCGGTGTCAGCTGGTGGCCGGAGCGTGATCATGTCAGCCGGCAACGCGGCCCGGGTGGGGGAGCGCGCGCGTGACCGGCTGGGGTGACGCGGGTTTCGACGCCTACCTCCCCGCCGAAATGGTCCTCGGCTACGCCGATATCGCCGTTGTCGTCACCGACCGGCTGAGCAATATCCTCTACCTGAACGGGTTCGCGGCGAGGCTCTTCCGGGTCTCCGGCGACGCGGCCCGGCTGGCCGGCTGCCCGGTGGAGTCCCTGGGCCTGTTCGCCGACGGCGGCGAGCGCCGGACCGGGGACCTGGCCGGGCAGGTGCTGCGCGGCCGGCCCTGGGAAGGCACCGTGCAAAGCATGCGCGGCGACGGATCGCGCATGCTCATCCGGGCCCTGGCCGTGCCGCTGCGGCATCCCGGCGGCGACATCGACGGGATGGTCATCCTGGTCCGGGAAGCCAGCAGGCGCGACGGACAGGGGCAGCAGGACCGGATCGCCCTGCTCGAGCGGGTGGGCGAGCGGCTGGCCGGCTCGCTGGAGATCGGCACCACGCTCAAGCACGTGGCGGAGATCCTGGTCCCGCAGTTCGCCGACCACTGCTTCATCGACCTGTTCCAGGGTGACCAGCTGATCCGCCGTGCGATGCGGCACGCCAGCGACTGGGTGCCGCCGCCGGGGACCTGGGCTCAGGTGGGCGAGCAGATCCACTACCCGGACGGTCACTTCTGCCAGCAGGCGATAGCCCGGAACGACACGATCGCCGTCAACGACCTGGACAGCGACTACTATCCGGCCCCCAGCCCGGAGAGCATGGCGGCGGCGCACGAGGCCGGGCTGACGTCGGTGATCGCGGCACCGCTGTGCGCCCGGGGCGAGCTGCTCGGGGTGATGAGCCTGGCCCTGTCCCGGCTCACCGAGCGCGACGATCAGCACTACGACGCCCCGGACCGGGACCTCATCGGCGCCATCGCCAGCCGGGTCGCCATCGCCATCGACAACGCGATGCTGTTCGAGACCGAGCGGCAGACCGCGCTGGCGTTCCAGAAGAGCCTGCTGCCGCAGGCGATCCCGGAGCTGGACGGCCTGGAGGTCGCCTGCAGGTACGTGCCGGCCAAACCGCTCGAGACGCAGGGGCAGGGGATCCAGACTCAGGTCGGCGGCGACTGGTACGACATCATCCCGCTGGCGGCCGGCCGGGTGGGCATCGTCATCGGCGATGTCGAGGGCCGGGGCGCGCGAGCGGCCGCGATCATGGGGCAGCTGCGCGCGGCGCTGCGGGCGTTCGCCCAGGATGAGAAGTCGCCCGCCGACATCATGCGCAAGCTCGACGAGTGGTGTCGCGCGCTGGCCGCGGCGGACGAGCACGGGGTCGTCGTCGGCGACCCGCCCACCTCCAGCTGCATCTACCTGATCTACGACGCCTGGTCCCGGGAACTGACCTTTGCGAACGCGGGCCACGACGCGCCGCTGCTGATCAGCGCCGGGCAGGTGCGGCAGCTCGAATTCCAGTACAAGGGCGTGCTGCTCGGCGTGCGCGGCAAGGGCATCCGGGGGCTGCCCACCTACAAGGAAGAGACGATCGGCCTGCCGCCCGGGGCCATCGTGGTGTTCTACACCGACGGCCTGACCGACCGGCGGACCCGCGCCGACGGCTCGGGCCACTACTCGGAGGCCGAGGCGCTGGAGATGCTCCAGCAGGCCGTGCGCGCGGCCGCGGCCAGCGGGGACGCCGACGCGGTGGCCACCGCGGCGGAGTACGCGGTGCCGGGGGACATCGACGACGACATGGCCATCTTGGTGGTGCAGTCCTCCTCGTCCGAGCTTGCCTCGATCGAGCGCACCTTCCCGGCCGAGCCGATCATGGTCTCCGAAGCCAGGCGGCTGGCCGCCGAGACGTTCCGGTCCTGGGGCATGGACGCCGGGCAGACCGAGCTAGCCTGCCTGCTGGTCTCCGAGGTGGCCACCAACGCGATCCTGCACGCCTCGGTCACGCCCAGCCCCGGCCCGGAGCGGAGTTTCGACCTCGAGTCGCTGATGCTACCCGCGCAGGTCGGCGCCGCGGCGGGTCGGCCGGCGTCCCGCTCGCCCGGGCGGCCGGCGGTCAGGAAAGCGGCGGTGCCGGCCCAGGCGGTTCCCGTGCCGGCGGCCCCGGTTCAGGAGAGTGCGGCGGCGTGGCCGGACGCGTTGTCCGACGCCGCGCCGGCGGAGGCCAGCCCGCCGGAGTTCGCGGTGCGGTTGCGGCGCGGCGCGACCTCGGTGTGGGTGGAGGTCTTCGACCCTGACCTGAGGCTGCCCCGGATCCGTACCGCGGGGGAGACGGACGAGGGCGGCCGCGGCCTCTACCTGGTCGAGCAGCTAGCGACCAGATGGGGATCCAGGCCGACGCCAGAAGGCAAGGCGGTCTGGTTCGAGATGCCGCGCAGCGGCGGCGGATCCTGACGAGACCCCTGAGGGCCTTCGGACTCAGGCGTGAAGCTGAGGCGTACGAGCGACGTCAGTGACTGCTGACGTGCGTCGAGTACAGCAGGAGCAAGACCACGCCGACGATGACGATCGGTCCCAGCCAGTGCTTCCCGGATATGCCTAGCTTCATCTTGCCGCGCACTCGCGTCCATCCGAACGCCACGATAGCGCAGATGAACACCAGCAAAATGAGTCCGTCCATAGCCGCCTCCTGAGCCCTGCGGTGTTGCGAACCCGTACCGAGCCTACGTCATACCGCTCCCGGACGCGAGATGACCGGCGGTGACGTTTCGCTGTCGGCCGCCGGCGAGCGGCCCCTGATCACGGTCTACCGTGATCAGGGGCCCCCCCGTGGTCAGGGTCAAGGTCAGGGTCGGGATCAGGAGCATGGAGCAGGTAGCCGGCGCCGCGGCGGGTGTGGATGAGAGACGGGCCGAGCCGGTGGAGCTTGCGCCGCAGGTAGCTGACGTAGGTCTCCACCACCTGGGACTGGCCGGTGTAGTCGCGGCCCCACACGTGCTCCAGGAGCTGCGCCCGGCTCAGCACGTGGCCCTGGTGCCGCAGCAGGCAGGCCAGCAGGCGGAACTCGGTCGGGGACAGGTCCACCAGCGTCCCGGCCCGGTGCACCGTCCACCGGGATTCGTCGAGCACGAGGTCGCCGCAGCGCAGCAGCTGCGGCCCGGTGCCGGCATCATGGTCTTCGAGCATGGTGAGCGAAGGATCGGAAGGATGGGCAGGCCGGTGCCGGCGCACCCGCGCAGAGCGCGGGTGCGCCGGCGATGCGGTCACCGCCACCGGGTGGCCGGCTGGTCTCACCAGTGGGTCGCCACCGCGGTCGGCTGGGTGGTGGGCGTGGCCGGGACGGCCGCCCGGCCGCCGACGTCGGCGGTGGTCAGCGGGGCGAACAGGACGATCTGGGCCTTCAGCGTCCAGTGCGACCGCGTCCCGGCCACCAGCGCCAGGTCACCGCGGGCCACCATGTTCTGCGCCATCCACGCGCTCTGGGTGAACGTGATCGGGCTCCAGGACGGCATGGTGTTCAGCGGGGTGGTGGCCGTCTGCGACACCGTTGCCATGGTCCTGGTCACCGTGACCGTCACGGTGAGGTCGGTGTTCGCGATCTGGACGGTGACGGTCTGTGCCGCCGGGGTCGGCGTCAGCATGGCCGCCGCCGTGGTGGGGCTGCCGGCCAGCAGCGTGGTCGCCGGCATCATGTTGCCCGAGACCATCGCCTGCTGCGCCGCGCTGGTGCTCCCGGTCATGGCCCGCATACCCGCGGTCGTGGCCGCGACGTTCTGGAACTGCGTCTTGCCGGACAGCAGCCACAGGTGCAGTGAGCCGTTGGCCGACTGCAGGATCAGGAACTTCTTCGTGGCCAGGACCACGATGCCGCGCTGGACGGCGAGCACCTTGCCCTTGTTGGTGGTCTGGCTGTACTGCTTGGCCTGGGTGAGCCCGGCCAGCGCGGCGTAGGAACTCTGCCGGGAGCTGTTCCAGTTACCCATCGCCGAGCTGAGGGTGGTTCCCTCGTTGCCGAAGCCGGTCGAGTAAGCGGCCGAGGTGGCGGTGGTTACCGCCCCGTGGCTGCTGGCGAGGACGGCTCCTGCCGCCACGGCACCGCCGGCCAGCAGCGCGGCAGCGATGCCGACCCTGGTCTTGACCGAACTCTTTCCGTAACGTCGAGCGCGGGTCATAAGTGCCTCCTAGTTCGGGGGACGTCGCGCCCGCTTCGCGCGTCCGGTAACACTGTTCGGGCCAAAGGTGTGCGTGATAGCCGATGGACGGCCCGTCCGTGTCCATGCGTCTGAGATTGCCCGATTGGCCGCGACCCGGTCTGGATTCGTGGCTTTGCGTAAGCAGTACGTTCGTTACTTCACATGCTCATGGCGCGGAGCGCTGAGCAGGACCCGGCGAGAAGAGGGGAGTTCAGCTCTCGGTTACATCCGCCCGGACAACCGGTACGCCGGGCCGGGCGACGCGGGAAGCCGGCCGTACGGGGCGAAAACGGCCCTCGAGGATGGCCGCCCCCCCGAGTTACATCCGCTCGGGAACCGGGACGCCGAGCAGGTTCAGGCCCAGGGCCAGCACGTCCAGCGTGAGCGCGCAGAGCGCGAGCCGGCTGACCCGCAGGGCCGCGGACTCCGCCTTGAGCACCGGGCACTCCTCGTAGAACGTGGTGAACAGGCTGGCCACCTCGAACAGGTACGCGCACAGCCGGTGCGGTTCCGCGGTCTCGGCCAGCTGGGTCACCGTGGCGCCGAAGCCGAGCAGCCGCAGCGCGAGCGCCCGCTCGGGGGCCGCGGTGATCGCCACCCCGGCCGCCCGGGCGCCGGACTCGGCTCCGGCCTCCCCGTCTTCGGATGAGGCCCGGCGGAAGATCGACCGGATCCGCGCGGTCGCGTACTGCAGGTACGGGCCGGTGTTGCCGCGGAACGAGATCATCCGCTCCCAGTCGAACAGGTAGGCGCTCTCCCGGGCGGTGGACAGGTCGGCGTACTTAACCGCGCCGATGCCGACCGCCTCGGCCACCGCGTCCAGCTCGGCCGGGTCGAACCGCGACGCCGCGTCGAGCTCGTCCAGGATGCCGCGGGCCCGGTCGACGCCCTCCTGCAGCAGGCCGCTGAGCTTCGGGGTCTCGCCTTCCCTGGTCTTGATCCGGTTGCCGTCCTCGCCGAGCACCATGCCGATCTGGGCGTGCTCGAAGCGGACGCCGTCCGGGATCCAGCCGGCCTCCCGTGCCACCGCGAAGACCATCTGGAAGTGCAGGGCCTGCTCGGAGCCGACCACGTAGATGGAGCGGTCCACGTCGAGCTTGTCGACCCGGTAGCGGACCGCGGCCAGGTCGGTGCTGGCGTAGTTGTAGCCGCCGTCGCTCTTGCGGATGATCAGCGGCAGCGGCTTGCCCTCCCGGCCGGTGAAGCCGGCCGGGAACGCGCACAGCGCCCCGTCGCTCACGGTGGCCAGGCCGCGCGCCTCCAGTTCGCCGACCGTGTCCGCGAGCATGTCGTTATAGAAGCTCTCGCCGCGGATGTCCGCGTCGCTCAGGGTCACCTGGAGCCGGGTGTAGACCTGATGCAGGTACCCACGGGAGATGTCGACCAGGCGCTGCCAGATGACCATCGTGTCCTGATCGCCGGCCTGCAGCCGCACCAGCCGGCTCCGGGCCCGCTCGGTGAACGCCTGGTCGTTGTCGAACTTGCGCCGGGCGGCCTGATAGAACGCGTTCGGGTCGGTGGTCAGCAGGGCGGCCTGCGGCGAGTCCTCGCCCACGTCGAGCAGGTGCTCGATGAGCATGCCGAACGGGGTGCCCCAGTCGCCGACGTGGTTGTCCCTGATCACGTGGTGCCCGGCGAACTCCAGGACGCGCGCGATGGCGTCGCCGACGATCGTGGTGCGCAGGTGCCCGACGTGCATTTCCTTGGCCACGTTCGGGGAGGAGTACTCGACCACCACCGTCTGCGGGTGCTCGGCCGGTTCGAGGCCGAGCCGGGAGTCGCCTAGCATCTCCGAGGCCTGGGTAGCGATCCACTCGTCGCGCAGGGTGAGGTTGATGAAGCCGGGCCCGCTGACCTCGGGCGCGGCGCAGATGTCGGCCACGTCAAGCCGGGCGGCTAGCTCGGCGGCGACCTCCCGCGGCGAGCGGCGCAGCCGCTTGCCGAGCGGCAGAGCCACGTTGGCCTGGAAGTCCGCGAACGAAGACGGCCGGATCAGCGGGTCCGCGTCGCCGTAGTCCGGGCCGAACGACGCGACGATGGCGTCATGCACCCGGTCGCTGAGCACCTGCTGTGGATCGGCCATGACTTGAGTTTATCGGCGGCGGGCGCCCGCTCAGGCGGAATAACGGGCGGCGCAGGAAGTGGCCGCCGCGGGTACCAGAACGGCCCGGGCCGAGCCGCTGCGTGATCTTCTCCGTGATCTGGCCGCGGGCCAGGTCCGCGGCGAGCAGGCAGGCGGAGGTGACGGCGCGGGCGGTGCTGGCGCCGTGCGCGATCACCACGGTGCCGCCCAGGCCGAGCAGGACGGCTCCGCCGTAGGTCTCCGCGTCGAGGCGGGCGCTGAGCTCGCGCAGCCCCCGGCGCTGCAGGAACGCGCCGACGCGGGCGGTCCGGGTGCCGGTGACCGCCGCGCGCAGCTCGCCCGCGGCGAACCGGATCGAGCCTTCGAGCGTCTTCAGCGCCACGTTCCCGGTGAAGCCGTCGGTCACGATCACGTCGAGCTGGCCGGCCAGCAGGTCACCGCCCTCGACATTGCCCGCGAAGCTCAGCGGGAGCGCGCCGTGCGGCGGCTCGCTGGCCAGCAGCTCGTGCGCGCGCCGGGTGAACTTGTTCCCCTTGCCCGGCTCGGTCCCGATGGTGAGCAGCCCCACCCGGGGCGCGACCACGCCCAGCGCGGTCTGCGCGTAAGCCACGCCGAGCTGGCCGAACTGGACGAGCATCTCCGGCTTGGGGTCGGCGGTCGCGCCCGCGTCGATAAGCACCGTACGGCCCGGCCGGGTCGGCAGCACGACGGCGAGCCCCGGCCGCAGCACGCCGGGCTGGGCGCGCAGCCGCAGCCGCGCGGTGGCCACGATCCCGCCGGTGGACCCGGCCGAGACCACGGCGGCCGCGTCGCCGCGGCGGACCAGCTGGCAGGCCACGGCCACGCTGGAGCGCGGGCGGCGCAGGCTGGCCAGCGCGCCCTCGTCCATGGCCAGGTTGTCCTCGGCCGGCACGATCTGGACCTCGTCGATAGCCCCGAGCCCGCCGAGCACCTGCCGCAGCCGGGCCGCGGGCCCGGTCAGCAGGACGCGGATGTCGTGCTCACGCTGAGCCGCGAGCGCCCCGGCCACGATCTCGCCGGGGGCGTGGTCCCCGCCCATGGCGTCCACCGCTATCACCGGGCGGGCCGCGCCTGATCCGGGGCCGCCCGGCCGCTCCGCGACGCCGGGCTCCTGGCCGCGATCCGGGCCGGTCTCCCCGTCCCGGGGCGCGGAGCGCCGCTCCTGGCCGTCCGGTCCCGTGCTCAGCGGGGCACCCGGGTGGGCGGCCGCGGATGATGCCTCATACGTTGCGTCTCTTCACCTAAAGTCACCTCAAGTACCGGCCTGATGGCCCCATTATGGCCTTGACAAGCGGTTAGGGCGGGGCTGGCCCCGGTCGGCCGAGCCGCCTGGCCTGGGCCAGAACGAGCCCGGCATTGTACGGCCAGAAACGCGCGCAATGAGGCACATATCCAAAATTTAAAGCCTTAGAATTCACTGTGATCTGGCCGAATACTTCCTGCGAAACTTGGTGATTCTCGCAGCGGGAGAAAGGCGGAACGGGAATCGGAACCATCGAGGCAGCCGGTGCGTAATAACCGTGGGAGCAGTTTTGGCTACGCGTTTGGCGGGGTAACGCAGGCTGGTGGGGGAACCGCTGGGGAGCGGGTTTTGGGGCTATTTCGCGTGTTTGGCGGCATCGACGCCGCGGACACGCCAACGGAGGGAGAAGGCGTGACTGATATCCAGCAGGTCATACCGCAGGCGCGGCCGGGGGGCCGCGGCTTCCGCGCCTACTCGGCCAAGCACCTGGACGCGCTCGTCCAGCGGGCTGGCCTGTCACCCGAGGAGCGGCTGGCGGTCCGGGCAGTGGCGACCGTGCTCCCGTTCCGGACGAACTCATACGTGGTCGAGCACCTGATCGACTGGGACGCGGCTCCGGACGACCCGATCTACCGGCTCGTCTTCCCGCAGCCGGACATGCTGCCCGAGGCGGACGTGCGGCGGCTCGCGGACCTGATCAGCGGCGGCGCGCCCGAGGGCGACCTGCGCGCGGCCGCGCACGAGATCCGGATGCGGCTGAACCCGCATCCGGCCGGCCAGCTGCTGCTGAACGCGCCCAGCCTGCACGGCCGGCCGCTGCCCGGCCTGCAGCACAAGTACCCGGAGACAGTGCTGTTCTTCCCCCGGCAGGGACAGACCTGCCACGCGTACTGCAGCTACTGCTTCCGCTGGGCCCAGTTCGTGGACGAGCCCGAGCTCAAGATGGCGACCGACGACATCGGCACGCTGGTGGCCTACCTCGGCGAGCATCCGGAGGTGACCAGCGTCCTGATCACCGGCGGCGACCCCATGATCATGGGCGAGGCGGTGCTCCGCCGGTACCTGGAGCCGCTCATCGACCCGCGGAACGGCCTGGACCACGTCGAGTCGATCAGGATCGGCACCAAGTCGCTGGCCTACTGGCCGCAGCGGTTCGTCACCGACCCGGACGCCGACGCGACCCTGCGGCTGTTCGAAGAGGTGGTCGCCTCGGACCGCAACCTCGCGGTGATGGCGCACTTCTCGCACCCGCGCGAGCTCGAGCCGCCGGTGCTGGCCGAGGCGGTGCGCCGGATCTCCGGCGCCGGCGCGGTGATCCGCACCCAGGCTCCGCTGATCCGGTCGATCAACGACGACCCCCGGACGTGGCAGTCCATGTGGCGGACGCAGGTCCGGATGGGCATGGTGCCCTACTACATGTTCGTGGAGCGGGACACCGGCCCGCAGGACTACTTCGCGGTGCCGCTGGCCCGGGCCCACGAGATCTTCCGCGACGCCTACCAGGGCGTCTCCGGGCTGGCCCGGACCGTCCGCGGACCGTCCATGTCGGCCACGCCGGGGAAGGTCTGCGTCGACGGCGTGACCGAGGTGGCGGGCCACAAGGTCTTCGTCCTGCGCATGATCCAGGCCCGTGACCCAGGGCTCGTCGGCAGGCCGTTCTTCGCGAAATTCGACCCGGCGGCCTGCTGGCTCACCGACCTGGAGCCGATCTTCGCGGACCGGTTCCCGTTCGAGCCGGACCGTTACGAGGTCATCCCGGACGAGCTGCCCGGGCTCTGGCCCGCCGAGCCGGAAGAGCCGGGCGAGCTGATGGTCCCGGCCATCTGACCAGGCTCCGCGTCCGTCACCGTGACGGGTCCCTGGCCGCTGGCCTTGTTCGGCAGCAGCAGGCAGCTGGCCGCGGCCAGGGCCACCACGGTGATCGGCAGGACCATGGTCCACCGCATCGCGAGCACGTAGCCCTGGCCGAAGACCTCGGTACCGAGCCGGCCGAGCCCCTGGACGGCCCGGAAGGCGATCAGCCAGCCCGCGTTGGGCGCGAACCCGCAGGCCGGCGAGGCGACCGTGAACACCGCGATCCCGGCCACGAACATGGTCCGCGGCCCCAGCAGGTCCCCGAGCCGCCCCGCCGTGATCACCAGGACGGCGAGCACCAGCGCGTAGGCGTTGGCAGCCCCTGACACTTCAGCACCTACCGCCCGGTAGCGTCAGGTCCGCCGCGGGTATGCTCCCGATTATGGAGCTCAACGGTACTTCTGCCATCGTTTCCGGCGGCGCGAGCGGACTCGGCGAGGCGACCGCGCGCGTCCTGGCCGCGGCCGGCGCCACCGTGCTGGTCGCCGACCTGAACGAAGAGCGCGGCAAGCAGCTCGCGGACGAGATCGGCGGCCACTTCGCCCGCACCGACGTGTCCGACGAGGCGTCGGTCCAGGCCGCGGTGGACGCCGCGGTGGCGACCGGGGCCCCGCTGCGGGCCGCGATCAGCTGCGCCGGCATCGGCTGGGCGTCACGCACCGTCAACCGGGACGGCACGCCGCACGACCTCGGCGCCTACCAGAAGGTCATTCAGGTCAACCTGGTCGGCACCTTCAACGTGATGCGCATCGCCGCCGCGGCCATGGCCAGGACCGAGCCCGCCGACGCCGACGGCCAGCGGGGCGTGGTCGTCAACACCTCCTCGGTGGCCGGCCTCGAGGGCCAGACCGGCCAGATCGCCTACTCCGCCTCCAAGGGCGGCATCATCGGCATGACCCTGCCCGCCGCGCGCGACCTGAGCGCCATCGGGGTGCGGGTCAACACCATCTGCCCCGGCATCATCGACACCCCCATCTACGGCTTCCACGAGGGGGCCGAGGAGTTCAAGGCGAAGCTGGTGGCCCCGGTGGTGTTCCCCAAGCGGATGGGCCGGGCGGACGAATTCGCCCATCTGGTGCGGAGCCTGATCGAGAACGACTACATGAACGCCGAGGTCATCCGCTTCGACGGCGGCATCAGGTTCCAGCCCAAGTAACCTGGTCGGGGCAGGCACCCCGAGTCTTTGGCGGCACGCATGGGCGGAATCACCGGCTGCCTGGCCCTGGCCGACGGGGCCGGACCGGACACCGAGTGGGTCAGCCGTGCCGCCATGCGCCTCGCCCACCGGGGTCCCGACGACGAGAACTTCTTCGCCGACCACGACCTGGCCCTGGGTTTCCGGCGGCTGGCCGTCATCGACACCTCGCCGGCCGGCCGCCAGCCCATCCAGTCCGCGGACGGCCGGTTCGTGCTGGTCTTCGACGGTGAGATCTACAACTACGTGGAGCTGGCCCAGCGGCTGATCACCCGCGGCGTCCGGCTGCACACCAGGTCGGCGGCCGAGGTCCTGGTGGAGATGTTCGCCTGGCTCGGCCGGGACGTGGTCCGCCATCTCCGCGGCATGTACGCGTTCGCGATCTGGGACCGCCGCAGCCGGGAGCTGTTCTGCGCCCGGGACCCGTTCGGCATCAAGCCGTTCTTCTACGCGCTGACCGCGGGCGGCCAGCGGCCCCGGTCCGGGCCCCAGCTCAGGTTCGCCTCCGAGCGCAAGGCGCTGGCCGACTCCGGCGAGGTCACCGACCTCGACCCGGACGCGCTGCGCCGGTACCTGTCGTTCCAGTACGTGCCCGCGCCGGCCACCCTGGTGCCGCCCGCACGGGCGCTGCCGCCCGGGCACGTGCTCATCGCCCGGCCGGGCGGCCAGGTCGACGTGTTCCGCTACTGGCGTCCCGAGTTGCGTCCAGCCCGGTCCCCGTCGTCCAGCTCGCCGGAGAAGATCCTGGCCGCGCTGCGCGACTCGGTGGCCGTCCACCTGCGCAGCGACGTGCCGGTCGGGGCGTTCCTGTCCGGCGGGGTGGACTCGGCCACGCTGTGCGCGCTCGCCGCCGAGATCCTGCCTGACCTGCTCACCTTCACCGTCGGGTTCGACCGCGAGGGCTACAACGAGATCGACGAGGCGATGGCCACGGCGACCGCGCTGGGCGTGAAGTCGATCCCGTACGTCATCGGCCCGGAGGAGTTTCTGGCCGAGCTGCCCCGGATCATCTGGCACCTGGACGACCCGATGGCGGACGCGGCCGCGGTCCCGTTGTGGTTCGCCGCCCGGGAGGCCCGCAAGCACGTCAAGGTGGTGCTGTCCGGCGAGGGCGCCGACGAGCTCTTCGGCGGCTACGGCGTCTACCGCCAGCCGGGCCTGGTCCGGGCGGGCCGGGCGCTGCCCGGCTGGGGGCGCGCGACCATCGGCCGGGTCGCCTCCGAGCTGCCGGCCGGCGCCCGGGGCAAGGGCCTGCTCAACCGGACCTCGACACCGCTGCAGCGCCGGTATATCGGGAACGCCTACGTGTTCCGCGGTGACGAGGCCAGAGCGCTGATCCGGCTGGGGCACGGCACCGAGTTCGACGTGACCGACCCGGTGTACCGGCAGGCGGCCGACGCGGGCCTGGACGACGTGGCCACCATGCAGCTGATCGACGTCAACACCTGGCTGCCCGGCGACATCTTGGTCAAGGCCGACCGGATGGCCATGGCCCACGGTCTGGAGCTGCGTTCGCCGTTCCTGGACCGCGAGGTCCTCGCGGTGGCGTCGCGGCTGGCCCGGGTGGAGAAGACCGCCGCCGGCACCACCAAGTTCGCGCTGCGGGAAGCCATCACCGAGCTGCTGCCCCAGGCCGCCGCCGAACGGGAGAAGCTGGGCTTCCCGGTCCCGCTCGGCCCCTGGCTGCGCGGCGGGATGTATGGTTTCGCGGAGCAGGTGATCCGCTCGGCGCAGACCGGTCAGTGGCTGGACAAGGGCGCCGCGCTGGATATCCTGCGCCGGTTCAGGGCCGACGATCCCGACGTGTCCTGGCGGCAGGTATGGCTGCTGGTCGTGTTCTCGCTCTGGCACCAGATCTACGTGGAGCGCGTCTACGACCCGGTGGCCCTCGGCTGGGAACCCTCCCGGGGCCCGGCCGTCAGGTGACGACTCAAGGAACCAGCCCAGTGACCACCCCCCGGATCAGCGTCGTCGTGGCGTTCTACAACAACGCCGACGACCTCGGTGACTGCCTGGACTCGATCGCGGCCCAGTCGTTCCCCGACCTGGAAGTGATCATGGTCGACGACGGCTCCGCCGACCACAGCGCCGCGATCGCCCGGGCCAAGGCGGCCGCCGACCCGCGGTTCACGCTGATCCAGCCGCCGGAGCACGGCGGCCCCGGCGGGGCGCGCAACCGTGGCATCGAACGGGCTCGCGGGGAGTTCCTGGCCTTCGTCGACGGCGACGACGTGCTGCCGGCCAACGCGTACGAACTGCTGCTGCACGCGCTCGAGCGGTCGGGCTCGGACTTCGTCAGCGGGGCCGTGTGGCGGGTGGGCCCGAAGGGCCTCAACCCGTCGGCGCTGCACACGCTGGCCATCAAGGGCAGGCAGACCGGTACGCACGTGACCAAGACGCCGCGGCTGCTCTACGACGTGTCAGTGTGGAACAAGCTGTTCCGGCGCAGCTTCTGGGACCAGCACCAGCTGTCCTTCCCCGAAGGGGTGGTCTGGGAGGACCTCCGGCTGATGACCAAGGCTCACGTCCTGGCCCAGGCGGTGGACGTGATCCCGGACATCATCTACTACTGGCGCGAGCGCGCGCAGGGCACGCTGTCCATCACGCAGAGCCGTACCAGCGTCGCCAACCTGCGTGACCGGATGACCGCGCTGGACGACATCGACTCGTTCATCGCCGCGCACTCCACCGCTGCCCTGCTCCGGGCGCACCAGCGCAAGGCGCTCAAGAACGACCTGTGGCTCTACGTCCAGGACCTGCACAAGGTGACCGACGCGTACCGGGCCGAGTTCGTCGACCGGGTGAACGTCTACTTGAGCAACGTCGGCCGCCGGGTGCTGCGCGGCCTGCCCGCGACGCATAAGCTCGCCTACTACCTGGTACAGATCCGGGCCATGCCGGAGCTGGCCGAGCTGGCTGCGTGGCTGGTGGAGCAGCCGGTACGCCAGGTACCGATGGTCAGGCACCTGGGCCGGCTCCGCGCCGACCTGCCGTTCCGGACGAATTCCCCGGTGCGGATCCCCGCCAGTGTGTTCCGCCCGCACTGGCGCGACCTGGACCCGTACATGCAGGTGGACGACATCGCCTGGAAGCAGGACCGGCTGGTGGTGACCGGCCGGGCCAACGTGCCCTCCGTCGACATCCCCCGGCACCGGAACACCAGCAAGATCGTGGTGCTGCGCGCGCCCGGACCCATATTCCGGCGGCTGCCGGTGGTGCGGCCCGCCCGTTCGTTCCTCCACCCGGAGGCGACGGCGCTGTCCGAGCAGGACCGGTACAACTACGACTGGTCCGGATTCGAGTTCACGGTCAGCCCGCGATGGTTCCGCGGCACCGGGGAATGGCAGTGCTACATGCTCGTCCGCGGCCACGGCGTGTGGCGCCCGGCCCGGGTGCACACCCCGGTCCCCGGCCCGGCCGAGCGACCGCGGCCCCGCCAGGTCGCACCCGGCCTGCGGTTCGGCGCCCGCTGGGCCGGCCTCGGCCTCAACCTGGCCGCCTGGCGGCTCGGTGCGGCCGTGACCGCCGTGCGCTGGCAGGATCCGCGGTCAGTCGAGATCGAGGTCGAGGTGCCGAACGGCCCTGGTGACACGGCCCCGGCCGCGGACGGCGCCGAGCTGGTGCTGGTGCGCAGCCTCGGGGCGGCGACCCGGTCCTTCCCAGCGGTGCCACTCGACGTCCCTGGCCGGTTCCGTGCCCTCGTGCCGCTGGGCGAATTGGCCGGCGCGACGGACGTGGTGGACCGGGTCGGCCGGCTGGCCGGCGACGACGGGATGTCCTGGGACGCCTACCTCAAGCGACCCGGACGGCCCCGCGTCAGGGTGGCCTGGCCGGAGGAGCTGCCCGAGACCAGGCACCTGTCCGAGGGCCACGAGGCCGTTGCCGGCCAGAGCCGCTACGGTGACCTTGTGATAGCAGAACGCACGGCCCGGCCCGTGATCGACGAGCACGACTGGCAGCCCGACGGGCGCCTGGTCCTGCGCGGCAGCTTCCTCGGGGCTAGTGCTGACGACCGCTACGAGACCGTGCTGCGCCGGATCGGGTCGGCCGACTCGCACGTCATCGGCTTCGAGGTGCGGGACGAGCGCTTCACCATCGAGGCCGACCTGAACCGGATGCCGTTCTTCGGCTCGGCCATCCCGCTGCGGGACGGCGAGTGGAACCTGTACGTACGCCCGGCGGGCACTCTCCGGGCCGGCGCGGAGGCGCTGGCCGAGCTGAAGTACGACCACGGCCGGCTGGACAGCGTGACCGGCCAGCGGGTGGCGGCCGGCCGCAAGTGGTACCGGCTGGTCGTCACCGGCCACGACAGCCCGATGATCACCGCCGAGCCGCAACTGCGCCGGGTGGAGCAGGGGAACTTCGGCGCCCGCGCGCTGCGCCGCGGGTTCTACCCGGCCATGCTGCGCGGCACCACGCTGCGCGACCAGGTCTTCTTCGTCAGCTGGAAGGGCAAGAGCTGCGGCGACAACCCGCTCGGCATCGCGGAGGAACTGCGTCGCCGCGACGACGACCGCGAGCACCTGTGGGCCGTCACCGACTGGTCGGTGCCGGTTCCCGAGGGCGGTACGGCGGTGCTGCGCGGCACCCAGGAGTATTACGAGGCGCTGGCCCGGTCGAAGTACATCATCTCCAACGACGACATGCAGGCCCCGTTCCGTAAGCGCGACGACCAGACCTACCTGCAGACCTGGCACGGCACGCCGCTGAAGAAGATCGGCTTCGACATCGCGAACCCGCAGTTCATCAGCGGCACCGCCTACTTCGACCACCTCGCGAAGGACATTGCGCAGTGGGACCTGCTGCTCTCGCCGAACCCGTTCAGCACGCCCGTCATGCGCGGCGCGTTCCGGTACGAGGGGGAGATCTGCGAGTACGGTTACCCGCGCAACGACCTGCTCGGCCGGTCCGACGCGGCCGAGGTGGCGGCGCGGGTCCGGGACCGGCTCGGGCTGCCCGCCGGGAAGCGGGTGGTGCTCTACGCGCCGACCTGGCGGGACAACCAGGTCTACGCGAACGGCCGCCGGTACCGCTTCGACATGCGCCTGGACCTGGAGCGGGCCTGGTCCGAACTCGGCCAGGACCACGTGGTCCTCATCCGCGGGCACCACCACATGGCGGACGACGTCCCGGCCGGGATGCGACCGGGGTTCGCCGTCAACGTCACCTCCTACCCCGACATCACCGAGCTCTACCTGGTGTCCGATGTGCTCGTCACGGACTATTCCTCGACCATGTTCGACTATGCGGTCACGGGCCGGCCGATGCTGTTCTTCACCTACGACCTGGCCGACTACCGCGACAACCTGCGCGGTTTCTACTTCGACTTCGAAGCCGAGGCCCCCGGCCCGCTGCTGCCCACCTCGGACGAGGTGATCGCGGCGATCCGGGACGTCGATGCCGTCGCCGCCTCTTACCGGGACGCCTACGAGCGCTTCAAGGCCAGGTTCGCGTCCCTGGACGACGGCAAAGCGGGGGCCCGCGTCTGCGACCGCCTTTTCCCCGACCTGCACCGCCCCGACAGCGCCTGGCAGAACGCCGCCTTGCCGGGGGGAGCTGCGAGCACCCTGGATCCGGCACGGGACTAGATCGCCTCCCGGCTCCGCCCCGGTCGTGGTCACCAGCCCCGGCCGCCGAAGCCCAAAAGCGATCAGACGCACCACCGGCACCAGTCGCATAGCTATCCCCGCCCGCATCATCACCCTCACCACCGTGGCCTCCGCCGCCGACAGGACAGCGCTCTTACAGCACCGGTGGCACACCGGGCACGCAAGAACGTGCGTGGTGGCACACCGAGTTCGTTCGTTCGTAGAGGCCGGGGCAGCCCAACCAGCGCCCGGGTGTCACGTGATGCGCATCAACGGGGTGGATCCGGGTTATGGGGTGGATTCGGTACCCCCCAGGATCCCGAATCGGACCGGTAACCCGAAACAACCCCGTTAACTTACAACTACGTAGGCAAGTTTGCGTCTCATGTGGCAGGTGGTGCTGTCGCGGCTACTGCGGGTGTCGCGGAACCGGGTCGGTGGCACACCGGGTACGCAAGAGGGGTGTTGTCTAAGTCCCACATCAGTTCAGGCCACCTGGTGCACCGGCTGAGGGTCAGCGACGTACCCACTCTGATCCTCCGCCAGCTGTAACACCGGTACCTACTGTGCGAGCAAGCAGGATGCAGCTCTGCCCCAGGGCCAAGGCCACGGAATCCGGTAAGGGACAGGGCGCCCGCTCGTGACGCTGGTGAATCCGGCACCGGAATCGAGCCTCCCCGATTGTCCAGGCCGCGCCCTACGCCTTAGCCCGCACCAGATTCCCGCATGACCGCACATGGAAACGGCAAGCCAGAGAATTCGGCCCGGAACCCACGCTCCGCAAGAGGGCCCGCGCTAACCCTGCAATCGTCCGCCGTGCCCGGCGACTGACTATCCAGGCCACGATGAACATCTGATCGCCCCTCGTGCCCGGTATTAGTGCTTGGTGCACCTAGCCAGGCCGCCGGACTCCCGTGAGCGCGTAGGTCACGGGTTGAATGGGGCGAGGCTCTGGCTGGGGCTGGTGGAGGGCCAGGACGGCGGGTTGTCCAGGCTTGCTCGATCCGGTCCAGGGCGGCTTCGGCGTCGCGGGTGGACCGGTGCGCGATCGTCCAGGACAGGTACTGGACCGGGATCTGCAAGGCGTACCAGCTCCAGCGGAGCATCGCCGCCGGTTACCCGGGCGGGTGGCGTGGCCCGTTCGGCACCTGGTTATCGGGGCCGAACGTTAAGAGAGGATGAACAGCCACCGTCTCGTCCGCGCCGCCTTGGATAGTGTGATGAGCGAGGGGTGTTCGCAGGCCTGGAGCGGGGCGCCCGGGAGGGAAAGCTGTGTCGGAGACCGGCCTCGGGCCCGAGGAGCCCGCCGCGGCGGTCGCGGCGGAGCCGCGCGGCCCGGTCGCGCGGTCCGAGCCGGAGCCGTCGGAGCTGGAGTTGGAGCAGGGCGGTCGGCGCCGGAGCCGGTGGCTGGTCATCGCCGTGCCCATGGCGGTCTCGGCGGTGACCGGCGGGTACGAGATCGGCTCGCCCTCGCTGTGGCGGGACGAGGCGTACACCAAGGACGCGATCAGCCGGTCGACCAGCCAGATCTTCGCCCTGCTCGGTCACCAGGACGCCGTGCACGGCGCCTATTACCTGCTGATGCACGTCATCGCGGGCGTGATCGGCACCTCGGCCACCGCGCTCCGGTTCCCCTCGCTGTGCGCCATGGTGATCGCGACCGGGTTCATCGCGGCGATCGCCCGCCGCGCGGGGGGCAGCGCGCTGACCGGGTTGCTGGCCGGGCTGCTGTTCGCGACCGCGCCCTACATGACGTACTACGCGCAGATGGCCCGGTCCTACGCGCTCGAGACGATGTTCGCCGCGATCGCCACGTACCTGCTGCTCCGGTCCTGGCCCGACGGCCGCTGGCGGTGGTGGCTGGGGTACGCGGCGGCGGTGGCGCTGACCGGCCTGCTGAACATCTTCGGGCTGCTGATCCTGGCCGCGCACGGCGTCACGCTGCTGCTGGCGCCCGCCCGCGGGGTGGGGGCAGGGCGGCGGATCGGCCGGATTCCGTTGCGCTGGCTGGCGGCCGCGGTGGCCGCGGTGGCGGTGCTGTCCCCGCTGCTGGCCGTGGCCGGTCACCAGCAGCAGCAGATCTCCTGGCTGGCCCGGCCGGACGTCAGGGCGATCGAGCGGCTGCTCAGCACCACGGCGGGCTCGCGGGACCTGGTGCTCCCGTTCACCCTGCTCGCGCTGGCCGGCCTGGTGACGGCCTGGCGGGCCGACGGCTGGCGCCCGCTCAACCCGGCCGCGGTGGCGCTGCCCTGGCTCGTGGTGCCGCCGTTCCTGCTGATCGCGGCGTCGTTCGTCAAGCCGGTCTACTACGTGCGGTACGTCGAGTTCTGCCTGCCGGGCCTGGCCATCGTGGCCGGCGCCGGGCTGACCGGGCTGATCAGGCTGGCCGCTGGCCGGAATTGGGCTGGCCGGAATTGGGCTTGGGCCGGCCCCTGGCTGCCGGCCGCGCTGGTCATCGCGGTACTCGCCGTCCTGCTGGCCGGGCCGCAGCAGGCGATCAGGCAGAACGCCGCCCGCCCGGACAACCTGCGGCGGGCCTCCGCCATCGTGGCGGCCCAGGAGCAGCCGGGCGACGTGGTCTTCTACATCCCGTTCACCATGCACGTCCTCGGGACCGGGTACCCGGCGCCGTTCGACAAGCTCCGCGACATCGCACTGAACAAGTCCGCGATCGCCTCGGCCACCCTGACCGGCACCGAGATCACCAGCCCGGGCGAGCTGAAGAGCCGGTTCACCGACGTCAGGCGCGTCTGGGTGGTCACCGGCGCCAGCAACTACAAGTTCCCCACGCCGGCCACGAAGATGGACAAGGAAAAGATGGCCCTGGTGGCCGCGGCCGGGCTGCGCGTCATCGGACGCTGGCAGGCCGGCGAGGTCATGCTCACCCTGTACGGGTCGTGATTCCGCGTCCCTCAGGCTCCGGAGGACTCTGCCTGCGGCACGCCGAACCCGCCGGCCAGCAGCTGCTCCCTGATCTTCTTGCGCCCGCGGTGCAGCCGGGACATCACGGTCCCGACCGGCGTGCCCATCATCTCGGCGATTTCGCGGTAGGGGTAGCCCTCGATGTCCGCCAGGTAGACCGCCGTGCGGAACTCGCCCGGCAGGTCGCGCAGCGCCCGAAGCAGGTCCGAGTCGGTGGTGCGGTCCAGCGCCTCGGTCTCGGCCGAAGGCACCGGCGGCGTCAGCCGGTCGGCCGACATCTGCCATTCCTGCAGGTCACCGCCGAGCGCTTGCTGCGGTTCCCGCCGCCGCTTGCGGTACACGTTGATGAACGTCGTGGTCAGGATGCGGTTCAGCCACGCCCGCAGGTTGGTACCCGGAGTGAACTGCTGGAACGCCGCGTAGGCCTTGACTGACGTCTCCTGGACGAGGTCCTCGGCGTCCGTCGGGTTCCTCGTCATCCGGAGCGCGGCCGGGTACAGCTGGCCAAGCTGCGGAATGACGTCGCGCTCGAAACGCGCGCGGTCCTCGCTAGAGTGTTCGGCTCGGCTCATGTTCGCTCCGGTCGTTCGTCATCTCACTACATGTATATAGACGTACAACAGGCCCGGAAACGTACCCCCTGTTGCCTAAATCACGTCGCCGTCGACGATTTCTGCTTCCCCGTCCGCTAACGGCGTAAACAATTATGCACACGCTGGCTGAGGAGAAGCTGAAGGCCGCCTCCAGGACCGCAAACGAGCGACGACCCTCGCGGGCTCAGATCCAGCCGCGCCCGATGCGGTACCACATGTGGCTCAGCCAGCTTTCGTACGGGATGACCTGGCCTGCCAGGATCGCGTAGAAGTACCAGAACATCAGGACCACGCACAGCACGTAGGTGCCGACGACGAGGGCCCCGGTGGCCCGGCGCAGCAAGGTCGCCGTGGACGGCCCGAGGATCAGCCCGAGGCACAAGACGATGGCCAGGATGAGGAAGGGCTCGAACTCCAGGGCGTAGTAGTAGAACTTGGTCCGGGTGACCAGGGGGAACCAGGGGCCCCAGCCGGCCAGCAC
>JBEKJP010000009.1:0-92250 GCA_050011155.1 Streptosporangiaceae bacterium | reverse complement strand
CCGGAGGCGGCGACGTCGTTGAAGTCGATCTCCTCGAGCTCCTTGAGCCGCTGCAGCCGCTTGTACACGGTGGAGAAGTTGGTGAGCATGCCGCCCAGCCAGCGCTGGTTCACGAACGGCATTCCCACCCGGCGCGCCTGCTCGGCGATCGCCTCCTGCGCCTGCTTCTTGGTGCCGACGTAGAGGATGGTGCCGCCGTGCGCGACGGTCTCCTTGATGAACTCGTACGCACGGTCGATGTAAGACAGCGACTGCTGGAGGTCGATGATGTAGATGCCGTTGCGCTCGGTGAAGATGTAGCGCTTCATCTTCGGGTTCCAGCGCCTGGTCTGGTGACCGAAGTGGACACCGCTCTCCAGGAGCTGCTTCATCGAGACGACCTGAGCCATGGGGCACGGCCCCTTTCCTGACGTGCGCCGCATGCTTTGAGGTTGCGCGGCGCTACTCGGTTGGTTCCTGGTGCCCGTGGAATGACGCGCCTGCGGCCGACCTTACGGCCAGCGGACCGAGCGGCGCGTCCCGCCGGGATGCCTGACGTTGCGTCATCCATCCCTAAGCAAGCGAGCACGCGATTTTGGCCACCGGGCACGCATCATCGTGATGCGGCGTCGGCGACCGGTACCAAGGATACTTGACGCTCCCGGGCCTTCGCGCATTCCCGAAGCCTTCGCATGCCAGACCTTCGCGCATTCTCCGGACCTTCGAGGCTAACGGGCGTCGCCGGCAAGCGGCTCGTGTCACGGTTTCGCCGGTACTTACTGTTACCAGGGAGACGCGTGACCACGAGCAGCGAAGCGATCTTGTCAACGTGGGCCATCGCTCCCCCTCGTGCTGCTCCTGCAGCGAGGCGGTCCGGCTGCCTGGGTGACCTGTGCTTTGCCGACCGCCTTGGCGGCTGTAACCCGATGCCCGTGGCTTATGAGGTGCGGTTCCTGTGCGATGCGCCCGTTCCGCGGGGCCGGTGGTGCCCGTGGTGCGCCCGGACCCGCCGGATCCTGGCTTGGGCGGGTCCGGGCCTCGCCGGGTCCGGGCCTCGCCGGGTCCGGCTGGCCGCACCGGTGGCACACCGGTGCTGCTCTTCGGGTTGTCGCAGAATGCGGACTCGGCGGCACACCGGGGCGCTGGAGCGTCCGGTGGCACGCCGAGTCCGTTCGCGGGGGCGCGGCCGCCCCGGCCAGCGCGACTCCCGGGCATCACGGTACCCGGGGAGTCACGTGATGCGCCGTCCCTGGCCGCGGAACGGGGTGGATCGGGGTTACGGGGTGGATCTGGTACCCCCCAGGGTCCCGGATCGGACCGGTAACCCGGATCAACCCCGTTAACTTCCAACTGGCCCGGCAAGTTTGCGCCTCATGTGGCGGGTGGTGCTGTCGCGGCTGCTGCGGGCGTCGCGGGGACCGCACCGATGGCACGCCCGGCACGCCGCAGCCACACCTAATTGCGGAACACTCACAGAACAGTACCGGTGGCCCCTCGGTGTTGTATGGGCACGTTGCCGTCGGCTGGGGCGGAGAACTCACGGACTAGGCGCGGGGGTGGGCCTGGCGGTAGCTGGACTTGAGGCGCTCGATGGAGACGTGCGTGTAGATCTGGGTGGTCGCGGGCGAGGAATGACCGAGGATCTCCTGCACGCTGCGCAGGTCAGCCCCACCTTCGAGCAGGTGGGTCGCCGCGCTGTGACGCAGGCCGTGCGGTCCGGTGTCCCGGCTGGTGCCCGCCTCGCGCAGCCGGTCGTGCACGATCCGGCGGGCCGTACGCGGGTCTAGGCGGCCGCCGCGGACGCCGAGGAACAGGGCCGGGCCGCTGGCCCCGGTGGCGAGCACCTGGCGACCCTCGTCCAGCCAGCGGGTCACCGCGCGGAGCGCGGGCACGCCCACCGGAACCGTGCGCTCCTTGTCGCCCTTGCCTCTCACCCGGACGGTGCGGCGGCCGTGGTCGAAGTGGCCTGGATCCAGCGCGCACAGCTCACTGACCCGGATCCCGGTGGCGTAGAGCAACTCGAGCACGGCGGAGTCGCGCAGGATTACGGCGGCTTCGGCCGCGGGGCCGCTTTCGGCTATGGGTCCGTCTTCGGCCACGAGGCCTTTTTCGGCGGAGCTGCCTTCGGCTGCAGCGCCGGCTGGCGGGGCATCCTTCACCTGCGTCGTCGGGCCGGCCGGGCGAGTGGCCTGGTCCAGGCCCGCCAGCACGGCGGCCATCTCGTCTTGGTGCAGCACGTGCGGCAGGACGCGGCGGGTCTTCAGCGTGCCGAGCCGGGGACCCGGATCGGCCGCCAGCCAGCCACTGCGGTGGGCGAAGGCGGTGAACACCCGGGCCGCGGCGCCGCGCCGCGCCAGCGTCGCGCGCGCCGCGCCCGACTCGTGCTGAACGGCGAGCCAGCCGCGCAGGTCGGCCAGGCTGAGGTCGTGGGGGGCACTGGCGCCCTGGCGGCTGACGTGCTCGAGCAGCGACCTGATGTCGCCCAGGTACGCGCGGACGGTGTGCGCCGAGAGCGAGCGCTCGGATCTGAGGTGGCGCTCGAAGGCGGCCAGTGCCGAGGTCATCTCCGGCGCCAGCACGGCGGGCTCCGGCACGGCGGGCTCCGGGACCGGTGGCAGACCTGCTGACGGCGGCCGACTCGGCGCCGCCGGTGGCCTAGGCGGCTTGGCGTCCCTCATGTGCCCAGTGTGCACCTCAGCCCGGCCCGCGAAACCGGGAAAGACCAGGCGACACGGCAATCGTGAGTAATTTCGTATACGGACACGCCGGTCGAACTGAAGTTTGACATGAGGGGCGGCTTGCGGCAGGGTAATTCATGCGTTCATCGCACAGGTCTCCGGCATCGCGACGGCCATGTCATGAGACCGCCGAACGCGCTCGCACCAGCGCTTTTAGAGAGGGATCGAGCATGGGTCAGAAGACTGTCCGGTTCAGCGACCTGAGCGGCCAGCTCATCATGCATGACGACGCACTCGCACGCATCGTGGTGCACGAGCACCCCGAGCTCGGCGATGGGCCGGTCGAGATCGAGGCACTCACCGAGGAAGCCGAGACCGTGGAGGACGCCGCGCTGCGGGTCGCGGTCGTCGACATTTACCTGCCCGATGACGTCGAGCCGCGCCGCGTCGTCATGGAGGCAGACGCCTTCGACAAGCTGGCCACGCAGAGTTCGATGGCCGAGCTGCTCACCGCGGCCCGCCCGGTCAGGCGCAGCACCAAGGCATCGACCGGCAGCTCCCGCGGGGACCGGTTGGACTATGCCACCCACGAGCACGCGGGCAAGCCGCACAAGGGCAAGATCACCGACACCGAGAAGCAACTGGTCCACGACCATCTGGACGAGATCAACGAGCGGCTGGCCGGGCAGGGCCTCAGGACCATCAGCCTCACCGAACCCGAGCATGTCGAGCGCTACGATCTCCATGATCTCGTCCGGGAACGCAATATGGAACTGGAGTTCGGTCTCGCAGACGAGACGGAGATCGAAGACGATATCAAGGCCAAGGTGGCGTGACGCTCGCGACCGTGACGGCTCCTGCCCATGACGGGGCCCGCTGCCGAGGCCGACCGTATCACGGCCGGCCTCGGCAGCGGAGCAAGCCAGGGCGGAGACGGCCAGCTGAGCACGAACGCTAACAGGCCCGGTGCCTGCGATTAGTGCTTACGCAGGCGCCAGCCGCGGTCGCAGCGTTCGATGAACCCCAGGCCCGCCAGCTGTCCCAGGCAGCGCAGCACGGTATCGAGATCCACCCCGGCCTCGACCGCGATGGTGGAGGTCCCGGCCCCGCCGCGGGCGGGCAGCGCGTCCAGCACGCGGGCGCTGTCGATGTCGAGGTCGTCGCGGCAGGGGCCATCGTCGCTCGGGGAGAGTGCACCTAGGCCCTGAGCGCCGGGGCCGTGAACATCGGGAGCCAGCGCGTCCGGGACGCTGAGCGGTGACAGCAGTTCGATGATCTCGGTGGCACGGGTTACGCAGGCGGCGCTCCATTCCCTGATGATCCGGTGACACCCGGCGGACTGGGCCGAGGTCACCGGGCCGGGGACCGCCATCAGCGGCTGGCCCAGTTCGGCGGCGTGCCGCGCGGTGTTCAGGGCGCCGCTGCGCTCCCCCGCCTCCACGATCACGGTGCCGCCGGACAAGGCGGCGATGACCCGGTTGCGGATCAGGAACCTGGTGCGGGCCGGACGGCTTCCCGGCGGCCACTCGCTCGCTACGAGGCCCTGGGCGCAGATCGCGGCGAATAGGTCCGCGTGCCCGGCCGGGTAGGGATAGTCGACGCCGCAGGCCAGGATCGCGATCGTGACACCCTCGGCGGCCAGCGCGCCGCGATGGGCGGCGGCATCGATGCCGTACGCTCCGCCCGAGACGACAGCCCAGCCTCGTTCAGCCAGGTCGGCGGATAGCTCGCCGGCCACGTGCCCGCCATAGCTGGTGGCGGCTCGCGACCCCACCACCGACACCGAACGCGAGCAGGCGAAACGCAGGTCCGCGTTCCCGCGCAGCCACAGCGCGTACGGACGGGCGGGGCCGAGCCGGTCCAGCGCGCCGGGCCACTCGGCGTCCCCGGGGCAGACCAGCCTGATGCCATCGCGGCAGGCATCCGCGAACTCACCGTCCGCAGGCAGCCTGGGCAGCCGCGTCCGCCAGCGGCCGAGCGCCCGTTCGAGCACCGCCCGGCTGGCCGTCCCCAGCACCCCGGGCAGCGTGTCCGCCTTGATCGTGGCCAGCACCTCGGCCGGTTCGCAGACCGCGAGCAGGGCACCGAGGACCGAGTCACCCGGCTCGGCCAGGTAGGTGAGCGCGGCCCGGGCGAGCCTTTCCTCATCGGACGGGGCGGGCTCGGACGGGGCGGGCTCGGACGGGGCGGGCTCGGACGGGGCGGGCTCGGACCGGGCAGGCTCGGACCGGGCAGGCATCGCGGCCGGGCCGGTCACCGGCGTACCCCGAGCCACAGGCCGAGCGCGGCGTGGCAGTCGTCACGGGCCGGGCGCGGGCGGCCCGCCAGGTCGGCGATGGTCCAGGCCACCCGGATGACCTTGACCACGCCGCGTGCGGTAATCAGGCCACGCTCCAGGGAACGCTCGAGCACGGCCAGCGAGCCCGGCGCGGGCGGCCAGGTCCGGCGCAGCTCGGAGCCGGGAACCTCGCCGTTGAGCCGCCACGGGGTATCCCGCAATCGGTGCGCGGTTCGCTCCCTGGCCTGGGCCACCCGCAGCGCCACGGTCTGGCTCGACTCGGAGAAGCTCCGGTCGCTCAGCAGTTCCCGCCGGCTGACCGGCTCGAGCTCGATCTTCACGTCGACCCGGTCGAGCAGCGGGCCCGAGAGCCGTCCCAGGTACCGGCGGCGCGCGGCCGGGCTGCACCGGCAGCCTTCGGCCGGGCCGGCCGCCCGTGCGCACGGGCACGGGTTCGAAGCCAGGACCAGGGTGAACCTGGCCGGGAAGCTGGTGGCGGCGCCCGAACGGGCGATCGTCACCTCGCCGGCTTCCAGCGGCTGCCGCAGGGCGTCGAGGACGTCCCGGGCGAACTCGGGCGCCTCGTCGAGGAACAGCACCCCCCGGTGGGCCAGCGACGCGGCCCCCGGACGGATCACACCGCTGCCCCCGCCGACGATGGCCGCCTTGGTCGCGGTGTGGTGCGGGGCGAGGAACGGCGGGCGCTTCAGCAGCGACGCCTGCGCGGGCAGGTTCCCCGCCACCGAGTGGATGGAGGTCACCTCGAGCGCCGCTTCTCGCTCCAGCCCGGGCAAGATCGTGGGGATCCGCTCGGCGAGCATCGTCTTGCCCGCGCCGGGCGGCCCGAGCAGCGACAGGTGGTGCCCGCCCGCGGCGCAGACCTCGGCGGCGCGCCGCGCCATCGACTGGCCGAGCAGTTCGGCGAGATCGAGGGGCATCGCCCCGCCCGGCTGGGCGCCGAGGGGTGAGGATGGCTCGGGGCCAGCCCCGTTCGGCATATTGCGGTTTGGTAGTTCTTCGGCGCTGCCGTATTCGGCGGCGGCTGGGCCGCCGTCAGGGCCCGGCAGGCCGCGCAGCCAGTCCGCGGCCTGAGTCAAGGTTTCGGCCGCGATCACCCGGACGCCGGGCACCAGCAGGGCTTCCTCGGCATTCTGGCTGGCCACCATGACCCGGCCGAAGCCTTGCCGCGCCGCGGCCGCCACGGCGGGCAGCACGCCGCGCACCGGGCGGACTCGTCCGTCGAGGCCCAGTTCGCCGAAGAACATCACCCCGGTGCTCGCCGCCTGCCGGATCTTCCCGTTGGCGGTCAGGATGGCGATCGCGATTGCGAGATCGAACCAGCTGCCGCGCTTGGGCAGGCTGGCTGGGGAGAGCGCGACGGTGATCTTCCGCTGCGGCCATTCCTCGCGGCTGTTGACGATCGCGGCGTGGATCCGGTCCCGCGCTTCCCGCAGCGCGGTATCGGGCAGGCCGACCAGGATCATCCCGACCAGCCCGTTCGCGATATCCACCTCGACTTCGATCAGGTACCCGGTCACCCCGGTCAGCGCCACCGAGTGCGTTCGCGCCAGCGGCACGGCTACCCCACCCCCGGGACATGCTCGACGGTGAACCCGCCGGTGCCGTCGTAGACCAGGCCGACCACGTCGACGCGGACCTGATCGAACCGGATCCCGTGGGCGTTCAGCCATTGCACGGCGAGCCGCCGCAGCCGGGCCCGCTTGGCCCGGCTGACGGCCTCGAGCGGGCTGCCGCAGCGCGTCCCGGTCCTGGACTTCACCTCGACGACCACCAGCGTGCGCCGGTCGACGGCCACGATGTCGATCTCGCCGACGGCGCAGCGCCAGTTGCGGTCCAGGATCCGCAGCCCGCACGACTCCAGGTACTCGGCCGCCGCCTGTTCACCGGACCGGCCCAGTACGTCCTTGGCGTGCATCGCCATCACCTCCGGCTCCGACAATCGCCGTCACCAGAGGCAGCCGCTCGGCAGCGGCAAGGCCTGTGGAAAACCAGACAGGAGCAGACGCGACGGTGGAAAACCAGCCGAAAATGTCGGCCCCCGGTGGTCTAATCCTGCGGGGCACCCTCGATCCCCCCGCGAGCCAAAGGGCGCCGTCGGCGACTGGACTGAGGAGTGAGGAGCTTGCGACGAACGACGAGGGAAGGAGCCGACTCAAGGGCGCCCGGAGGCGAGCGGGAGAGCAGAGCCGACTCAAGGGCGCCCGGAGGCGAGCGGGACAGCAGAGCGAGCGGGAAAGTACTGTTAGCTGCTGCGGCTGTACGGGGCGCGGCCGGGGGGCTGTTCCGGGCGCGGTCCCGCGGTCATCGGCGAGATGTCCCGCTCCACGGCCTTATTCCCGAGCTTGAATCCCTTGCCGTGGTGCGTGATTTCGAGCGGCTTGCCGTCCAGCAGTTCGTACGTGGCCTGCTCGGGGCTGATGGTGACCCGCAGCTTGCGGCCGCGGTAGCGCATCCGGAACCTGATCATCGCGATGCCGCCGGGCAGGTGGGGGGTGAAAGCCAGCGACCCGGCCCCGGCCCGCATCCCGCCGAACCCGGCCACCAGCGCTATCCATGCCCCGGCCAGCGACGCCATGTGCACGCCGTCGGAGGTGTTGTGCTCGACGTCGCGCAGGTCCATGAGCGCGGCCTCGGCCAGGTAGTCGTGGGCCAGGTCGAGCTGGCCGACCTCGGCCGCCACCACCGCCTGGGTGCAGGCCGACAAGGACGAGTCGCGCACGGTGAGCGGCTCGTAGTAGGCGAAGTTCCTGGTCTTCTGCTCGGGCGTGAACGCCTCCGGCCGCATGTACATGGCCAGCACCAGGTCCGCCTGCTTGACCACCTGCTTGCGGTATAGCTGGAAGTAGGGGTAGTGCAGGAGCAGCGGGTAGTGGTCCTCGGGGGTGTTCTTGAAGTCCCACCGGGCGTAGTCGGTGAAGCCCTCGTGCTGCGGGTGCACGCCGAGGCGGTCGTCGAACGGGATGTACATCGCGGCCGCCGCGTCCCGCCAGGACGCGAGCTCTTCTGTCGTCACGCCGAGCCGTTCGGACTGGTCGGGCAGTTTGACCACCAAGTCGGCGGCGCCGGTCAGGTTCCGCTGCGCCATCAGGTTGGTGTAGATGTTGTTGTCCTTGACCGCGCTGTACTCGTCCGGGCCGGTCACGCCCTCGATCCTGAAGCGGCCGGCCGCGTCGTGCTGGCCGAGCGAGCGCCACAGCCGGGCGGTCTCGACCAGCAGTTCGAGCCCGACCTCCTGCTCGAACTCGGCGTCCTCGGTGGCGTCCATGAAGCGCAGCGCCGCGTCGGCGATGTCGGCGTTGATGTGGAACGCCGCGGTCCCGGCCGGCCAGTAACCCGAGCACTCCTGGCCGCGGATGGTCCGCCAGGCGAATACCGCCCCGTCCAGGCCCAGCTCGATCGCGTGCTGCCTGGCGACGTCCAGCGTCAGGTGGCGCCAGCGCAGCGCGTCGGCCGCGGCCGACGGGTGGGTGTACATCAGCACCGGCAGCACGAACGACTCGGTGTCCCAGAACGTGTGGCCGTCGTAGCCGGTCCCGGTCAGGCCCTTCGCCGGGATCGGCCGGTGCTCGGCTCGCGCGCCGGCCTGCAGGATGTGGAACAGGCCGAACCGCACCGCCTGCTGGATCTCGGCGTCGCCGTCCACCTCGACGTCGGCGCCCTCCCAGAACTCGTCCAGGTACGCCCGCTGCTCGGCGATTATGCCGTCCCAGCCGGTCAGGTGCGCGGCGGCGAGCGCGGCGGAGACCTGGTCGACCAGCGCGGGCTTGGAGCGCTGGCTCGACCAGCCGTAGCCGATGAACTTGACCAGCTCGATCTTCTCGCCCGGGGCGACCTCGGCCGCGATGGTCAGCCGGCCCAGGTCGTTATAGGACTCGACCCGGTTCGCCATCTTCTCCGGGCCGGTGATCACGTGAGACATGGCGGCCGCCAGCCGCAGGCCGCTGGCCTTGGTCTTGTGCACCAGGACGGCCCGGGTCGGCCCGTTGTCGTTGGAGCACTGATGTTCCTCGCTGACCAGCGGGTTCTCCAGGATCGCGGCCATCCGGGGATCCTTGCTGCGCTGCGGCAGTTCCTCGTTGGCGACGATCTCGGACTGCAGGACGAGCCGCAGCTTGGCGTCTACTGGCTCGACCGTGTAGCTGATCGCCGCGATCGCGCGCTGGGTCAGCGACACCAGCCGCACCGACGTCACCTTGACCCTGGCCCCGGCCGGCGACGACCACTCGACCGTGCGGGTCAGCGTGCCCGCCCGCAGGTCCAGGACGCGCTCGTGCGAGTGCAGGGTGCCGTACCTGATGTCCAGCGGCTCGTCGTCCACCAGCAGCCGGATGATCTTGCCGTTGGTGACGTTGATGACGGTCTGCCCGTCGTCGGGGAAGCCGTAGCCCGCCTCGGCGTAGGGCAGCGGCCTGACCTCGTACAGCGAGTTCAGGTAGCTGCCGGGCAGCCCGTGCGGATCCCCCTCGTCGAGGTTGCCGCGCAGCCCGATGTGCCCGTTGGACAGGGCGAAGATCGACTCGCTCTGCGCCAGCAGGTCGAGGTCGAGCCGGTTCTCGACCAGTCGCCAGGGCTCCGTGCCGTACGCGGACTGCTTGATCATCGGGCGTCGCCGTCCTGCTTCAGCAGGTCGGCGACGTTCTCGACCACGACGTCGGCGCCGTGCTCGTGCAGCGCCTCGGCCTGCCCGACCCGGTCGACGCCGACCACCAGGGCGAAGTGCCCGGCGTGGCCGGCCTCGACGCCGGCCAGCGCGTCCTCGAAGACCACCGCGTGCGCGGCGGGGACCTTCAGCGCCTTGGCGGCGGCCAGGAAGGTGTCCGGCGCCGGCTTGCCGTGCAGGTTGTGTTCCTTGGCGAACTGGGCGTCCACCCGGACGTCGAACAGGTCCGCGATCTTCGTGACGTCGAGCACCTGCTTGGTGTTCGCGCTCGAGGAGACGATCGCGGTGGCGAGCCCGGCGTCGCGCACGGCCTTGATGTACGTGATCGTGCCGTCGTAGACCTGCACGCCGTCCTCTTTGATCTTGACCAGGACCAGGTCGTTCTTACGGTTGCCGAGCCCGTTGAGGGTGGCCTTGCCCGGCGGGTCGTCCGGGCTGCCCGCGGGTAGCTCGATGCCGCGGGATTCCAGGAATGCCTTGGTGCCGTCCAGCCGCGGCTTGCCGTCGACGTACGCGTCGTAGTCGCGGTGCGAGTCGAACGGGACGAACTCGGTCCCGTCGCTCTTCGCCCGCTCGCGGAGGAAGTCGTCGAACATCTGCTTCCACGCCGCCGCGTGCACGATCGCGGTCTTCGTCACCACGCCGTCCATGTCGAACAGGCAGGCCGCGACACCCTCGGGAAGCCCGAACATCGTTGTTCCTCCGCCGTCAGCTACGCCGGAAATCCGGCTTGGAGTCTACGCCGGGAAATCCGGCTTCTCGTCTGGGACCTCTAGGTCGGCCTTGGCCAGTTCCTCGATGTTGACGTCCTTGAAGGTAACCACTCGCACATTCTTGACGAACCGGGCCGGACGGTACATGTCCCAGACCCAAGCATCCCGCATCGTGACCTCGAAGAACACCTCACCGTTGTCGCTTGACCGAACGTTAAGCTCGACGTCATTCGTTAGATAGAAACGACGCTCGGTCTCGACCACGTGCGTGAACAACCCGACGACGTCGCGGTACTCGCGATAGAGCTGGAGCTCCATCTCCGCCTCGTACTTCTCAAGGTCCTCCGCGCTCATGAGTCCATTCTCCTCTCGTTGTCCCCCGATGCCCCCGCCGGGACGATCCCCGAGGTCACCAGGTCCCCAGCCGGGCCGGCCATAGCCGGATCGGCTGTGCCTATGAGTTCCGCGGGGCTGGTGAGCTCCGGGGGTATTACCGGGTTCGCGGGCTTGGCCGGGCCCGCCACCCGGGTCACGTTCACGAACGAATAGCGGTGCACCGGGCTGGGCCCGTGCTCCGCCAGCGCGCGCACGTGATCGTCGGTGACGTATCCCTTGTGCCGGTCGAAGCCATACAGGGGATAACGCTCGTGCAGGTCCTTCATCATCCGGTCCCGGCTGACCTTGGCCAGGACCGAAGCCGCGGCGACCGACGCCGTGACCCGGTCCCCCTTCCAGACCGCTAGCCCGGGGACGCCGAGGCCGCGGACAGGGAAGCCGTCGGTGAGCACGTAACCCGGTGTGCAGCGCAGGCCCGCGAAGGCACGGCGCATGCCCGAGATGTTGCATACGTGCAGGCCAGTGGCGTCGATCTGGTCGGCCCCGATGACGACAACGTGCCAGTCCACCGCCCGGCGGAGTATCTCGGCGTAGGCGTCCTCCCGAGCCTGCGGGCTCAGCAGCTTGGAGTCGGCCAGCCCGGGCATCCGCCGGATGCTGGCCGGGTCGAGGACCACGGCCGCCACCACGAGCGGACCGGCGCACGCCCCCCGGCCGGCCTCGTCGATGCCGGCCACCGGACCGAACCCGGCCCGGCCGAGCACGGTCTCGTACGCCGCGAGACCCCCGTCGCGCCGGGGCGTGTACCCCGGATACCGGGGATAGGCGTTCCGGAACGACGCCGGGGAGGCGGGGGTGACCGGGTTGGCGATGACCGGCGCACCAGGTTGACGCGTCATGACAATGCGAAGGGTACCCTGCTGTCCTGCTCGCCGCCGGGCGCTCGCAGTCGGTGTCTTCCCTCGTCGCTCGTCGCAAGCTCCTCGCTCCTCGGTCCAGACACCGACGCGCCCTTTGGCTCGCAGGGGGGAACGTTCCTCATGGCTGGGTCTGTGGGTATCTGGATCGTTGGTTAGGGGGGTGGGGGGCGGCGGGTTCGGATGCGGCGCTGAAGCCAGGTGATCGGGATGGCGGCGGCGAAGCCCAGGGTCAGGGGCAGGGCGGGGTTGGACGGCTCGAGTCGGGCGGAGAGCAGGCTCGCGGTCGCCTGAGCGTCAGCGTTTCCTGGGGGCGCGGCGGCCGCGGCGTTGAGCTTCGGCTGCTGGAAGGTGGCGGGAATCGGCAGGAACCGCCACCGGCTCGGCGGCCAGATAATGACGAACGCCCGGCCGACCACGGCGCTCTCAGGAATCGTGCCGCCGCCGGGATCGCCCATGTGGTCGCGCGCGTCGTCGGAGATGAGCCGGTGGTCTCCCATGACCCACAGCCGGCCCGGCGGGACGGTGATGCTGAACCGGCTCTCGGACGGGGCGTCGCCGGGATACAGGTACGACTGCTCGGTCAGCGGGACGCCGTTGACCGTGACCCGGCCCTGCGCGTCACAGCAGGCCACGTGGTCCCCGGGCAGGCCGATGACCCGCTTGATGAGGATGTCCCCCGGGTGCCCGAAGCCGAACATGCTAGCAAAGCCGTCGGCGAACTTCACCACGAAGTTCGTATCCACCGGGACAGGACCCGGGTCCCAGGAGCCGTCGCCGTTGAAGACCACGATATCGCCGCGGTGGATGCCGCGGACGTCGTAGACGAGCTTGTTGACCAGGACCCGGTCGTTGATCTCGAGCGTGTTCTCCATCGATCCGGACGGGATGAAGAAGGCCTGGATCGCGTACGTCTTGATGACCACCGCGAGCAGCAGCGCGACCACGACCAGGACCGGAAACTCGCGCCAGAAGGAACGCTTACGCCGCGGCCGGCGAGCCGCCTTACGCCCGCCGGCGGCGGGTGCCGCCGCGGGTTCCTGCGCTGACGCCTCGTCCGGGCTTACGTCAGCGCCAGCCTCTTCCGCTGGGGCGGGTGCCTCGTCCTGGCCGCCCGGCTCGGCCCCGGGCGTCGTGCCACGGCCAGCACCGCTCATTTCCGGCCCCTTCCGACATCGAGTCGAGCTCAGCGCTGGCTCCCAGAGCGCGTGCGCTGAGCGCTAGTTACCGGAGCGCTTGCGCCGGCGGCGCAGCAGGATGGGTGTCGCGATGACACCCGCGGTCCCGGCCACTCCCGTCGCCACCGGAGTGGCGGCCACGGCGCTGAGCGCCGTCCCCCCGACCTCGAGCACGGTGGCACCCGCGGCGCCCGCGTGCAACTCGGCCTGCTGGAACGTGTTGGGGATGGGCAGGTCATGGAACTGCGACGGCGGCCAGACGATGAAGAACGCCCGGCCCACGACCTGGCTCTCCGGGATGGCGCCGCCGCCCGGGTCATCCGGGTGGTAGCGCGAGTCCTCGGAATCGCCCCGGTGGTCCCCCATGACCCACAGGTGGCCGGACGGGACGACGACGCTGAACTTGATCGTCGATGGCTGCTCGCCGGGGTACACGTACTGGCTCTCGTTCAGCGCCACCCCGTTGACGGTGATCCGACCCTGCGCGTCACAGCAGACCACGTGGTCCCCGGGCAGGCCGATGACCCGCTTGATGTAGTAGGTCTGGTCGCTGTGCAGCCCGAGCCCGGCCAGCACATCGTCGAAGAGCCTGACCACCGGGTTGCTGGACGGCGGCGGGGCGTCGGGACCCCACGAGTCCTGCCCGCTGAAGACGACGATGTCGCCGCGGGCGACATCGCGGAAGCGGTAAATGACCTTGTTCACCAGGACCCGGTCGCCGATCTCGAGCGTGTTCTCCATCGACGCCGACGGGATCCGGTACACCTGGACGAGGAACCCCTTCACCAGCAAGGTGAGGACGGCGGCCGCCAGCACGATGGTCAGCAGCTCGCGCGCGAAGCTCTTTGCCTTCTTCTGCTTCGCGGCTTTAGCCGGGGAATCGCTCGTGTCCGGCTCCGGCGCACCGGGCGTGGCGCCAGGCTCCGGGGTCTGGGGCGACGTGACCGACCGCGGGTCCTGCTGATCGTCCATCGCCTACCCCACACCCGCCTCGCCAGGCCCCCGCATCGGTCAGCCGCCGGTGTTGTCGCGGCGCTCCTTGATGCGCGCCGCCTTGCCGCGCAGGTCCCTGAGGTAGTACAGCTTGGCGCGGCGCACCCGGCCTCGGGTGACCGGCTCGATCTTGTCGATCGACGGGCTGTGCACCGGGAAGGTCCGCTCGACGCCTACGCCGTAGCTGACCTTGCGGACGGTGAAGGTCTCCCGGGCACCGCTGCCCTGGCGCCGGATCACCACGCCCTGGAACACCTGGATCCGAGAGCGGGTGCCCTCCGTGACCCGGACGTGAACCTTGAGCGTGTCCCCGGGCCGGAAGTCCGGGATGTCAGACCTGGTCTGGGCCTGCTCGATTTCGGCAATCGCGGTATGCATGACAGCGGTTTCCTCGGTGATGGTCGTGGCGGGTGCCCGACGGCGCGGGCTCGTGCCACAGTACCCGCTCGCGGGTACCGGGCCGGGTGCGGCGAAAAAAGACAGCGGACTTCAGTGTGCCACATCTTCGCCGCTAACCGGAAAGCCAGCCGCCGACGGCCTGCCTTCTTCGGCCAGCACCTGCTGGTCGCGGCGATCCAGGTCGCGCAGGGCGGCGATCAGGTCCGGCCGGTGCGCGGCGGTCCGGCGCAGCGCCATGTCGCGGCGCCAGCGGGCGATCGCGGCGTGGTTGCCGGACAGCAGGACCTCGGGCACTTCATGGTCACGCCAGGCCCGCGGCCGGGTGTAAACGGGCCCCTCGAGCAGCCCGCGCATGGCACCCTCGGGATTCCCGTCGCCGCCGAACGAGTCGTCCCCGGCCGAGGACGCGTTGCCCAGGACGCCGGGCAGCAGCCGCCCCACCGCTTCGATCATGACCAGAGCGGCGGCCTCACCGCCCGCCAGCACGTAGTCGCCGATGCTGACCTCGTCCACCGGCATCCGCGCCCGCATCGCCTCGACGACCCGGCCGTCGATGCCCTCGTACCGCCCGCAGGCGAACACCAGCCAGGGCTCGGCGGCGTACCGAGCCGCCATGTCCTGCGAGAACGGCACTCCACTCGGCGTCGGCACGATCAGCCGCGGCCGCGCGTCCCCGATGATCTCATCGAGCGCGGCGCCCCAGACGTCCGGTTTCATCACCATGCCCGGACCGCCGCCGAACGGCACGTCGTCCACGGTGTGATGGATATCGGCGGCCCACCGGCGCAGGTCATGCAGGCCGAATTCGATGTCGCCGCGCACCGCGGCCTTCCCGATCAGCGAGACCCCGAGCGGGCTGCCGAAATAGGCCGGGAAGATGGTCACGACGTCGATCCGCAGCCCCACGCCCTCACCTCTTTTTTTACCGAACGGGCCAGGCTCGCCCGGTCCCCTTCGCTACCGCGCGGTCCTTCCTTATTGCGCTTCGGCGGGCCTTATTGCGCTTCGGCGGGATCGAGCAGTCCCGGCGGCGGGTCGATGACGACCAGGCCCGCCTGGACGTCGACCTCGGGCACCATCGCCTTGACGAACGGCACCATGAACTCGCCCTCCGCGCGGCGCACGACGAGCAGGTCCTGCCCGTAGTGGAGCACGTCGGTGACCACGCCGACCGGCTCACCGCCCGCGGTCCTGACGTTCAGGCCGATCAGCTCGTGGTCACGGAACTCGTCGGGGTCACCGGTGTCCGGCAGCTGGCTCGAATCCACGCTCAGCCAGCTGCCGGTCAGCTCGGAGGCGGCGGTCCGGTCGGCGATCCCGGCGAACAAGACGAGAAGCTGCCCGGAATGCCAGCGCGTCGACGCGACCGTCAGCCGCCGGCCCGGCGGGCCGGCCGTCTCGTCCAGGGACGAGACGGCGTCCATGGCGGCACCCACGGCGAAGCGGAGGTCAGGCTCGTCGGTCCTGACCCCGATGACCACCTCGCCGCGGATGCCGTGCGGACGGCCGGCGCGGCCGATGATGACCCGCATCGGGTCAGCGAACCTCGTTGGCGTCCAGCAGGTCGATACGGACGTAACGGCCCGACGCCAGAGCACCGATGACGGTGCGCAGCGCCCGGGCGGTACGCCCGCCCCTGCCGATGACCTTGCCGAGATCCTCGGGGTGCACCCGCACCTCGAGGACGTTACCCCGGCGCAGCGACCTGCTGGCTACCTGGACGTCGTCCGGATACTGGACGATGCCTCGGACCAGGTGCTCGAGGGCTTCCTCAAGCACGTCAGGCTCCGCTCCCCGACTCGGCGGCTTCGGCTGTGGTGTCCGCAGTCGCGGTGTCCGCGGCCTTGGCGTCCGGAGTCGCGGTGTCCGCGGCCTTGGCGTCCGCTGGCTCCTTGGCCGGAGCGTCCTTGGGCGCGGTGTCCTTGGGCGCCGTGTCCTTGGCGGCGGTGTCCTTGGGCGCCGTGTCCTTGGCGGACCTGGCCGCACGCGAGCCCCGGGCGCCCTTGTCTTCCTTGGCTTCCTTGCTGGCCTGGCTCGCCTTGGCGGCGACATCGAAGGCTTCCTTCTTGTCCGCCTTCGGCGTGGCCGTCCTCAGGGTGCCCTCGGAACCAGGCTCGCCGTTGAACTTCTGCCAGTCCCCGGTGATCTTGAGCAGGACGCGAACCGGGTCGGTGGGCTGCGCGCCCACTGACAGCCAGTGCTGCACCCGCTCAGAGTTCACTTCGATGAGCGAGGGCTCGGCCTTCGGGTGATACTTGCCGATCTCCTCGATGGCGCGCCCGTCGCGCTTGGTGCGCGCGTCCGCGACGACGATCCGGTAGTAAGGCTCCCGGATCTTGCCCAGGCGCTTCAGCTTGATCTTGACAGCCACGACTGTGGTCTTCTCCCAGCTTTTGGATAAGCGGCGGACCCGTGCCGACCGGGGAACAGCCGACGGGACCGCACAGATGAGCCAGACCGGACGAACGAGGAGAGGGCGTCGCCATGGCCTAGCGGTCAGCATCACATTGTGCCAGACAACCGGCCCTGACTAGTAATCGGCGTACCAGACCGGCACGATGTGACGCTGACCCGGTCCTGACCGGGACGTTGTGACATCGTCCCGGTTGCGAGGGCGGCCAGCGACTGCGCACGGGAGTGCAGGCGAAGGCAGAGGTCATGGCTTGCCGCCAGGGATGAGGCATCAGGGTTGCGGGGGTGGGGGTGGCGGAGGCGCCAGGGAAAGGCTACAGCCGTGTTCGCGTAATTTGTTGACAATTTTGTAACAGATTTCTAGGATCGCTGCGTGAGCGCGCGCGAGGATGGGCAGCCGATCCGGCTTGACCAGGATCCGGGGAGGCCGAGGAGGTGGCGGCGCGCGCGGCCGCCGAGGGGCGCGACTGGGCGGGAAGACGCAGGTCATTGCGGCGGCAGCGACGTTCGATCGGGGCGGCCGGGGAAATAACAGCGAGGGTGAGGGAGCGCACGCCCATCGCCATGAACGTTGGTCTGCTCAGCGCCGCGACCTCGGCATATCACAATTTGAAACAGTTACATAACGTGCGTTGACTATCCCCGAACGCGCATCCTAGCGTTGCCATACTGTTCTATATATGTACGTTCGTTCGCAGAGCGCACAATTGACCTCGGCTCTGCACACGGCGCAATTTCTCATTAGGTGATAGGAGGCCCCTATCAGGTACTCGCGCCCCGAGGCCTCGCCAGCCCGCTGGCGAACCAATGAGGCAGAATCCACGCTGCTGAGGCCATGGCTATCCCTCGTTGGTGATTTACGTGATATTAGCCTCATGACGCCCGCAGCCACCCCAGACCCAGGTGCCACAGGGGTTCGCTGGTGTCGCTTCAGATGCGGTCCCGCGCCGATGGCGCGTCCCTCAAAGGAGATCGATTGCAATGAGTGACCATACTGCGCAACCGGACAGTAATAAGCCTTTGCGGGGGGCAAAGGGGACCACCGACGGGCACCCCGAGGGGCCGGGATGGCTGAGCCGGCGCAGTGCGCTCCGCGCGTTCGGCGCCAGCGCGGCCGTGGTGGGCGGCGGCGGCCTGCTCGAAGCCTGCAGCACGAGCATCAAGGGTGCGACCTCGACGTCAAGCACGGGCGCGGGATCGTCCTCCGGGAAGATCACGATCGGCTGGATCCACCCGCTGACCGGCGCGCTGGCCGGGTTCGGCGCGCCTGACGGCTTCGTGCTGCAGAAGATCAAGGCGACGTCGCCGTACAAGAACGGGTTCAAGATCGGCGGCAAGACCTACGAGGTCCAGATCAACTCCTACGACACGCAGTCCAGCCCGACCCGGGCCGGCCAGCTGGCCCAGCAGGCCATCAACGGCGATCACGTGGACATGCTGCTGGCCTCGAGCACGCCGGAGACCGTGAACGCGGTCGCCAGCACCGCCGAGACCCTGGGCACGCCGCTGATCTGCTCGAACATCCCGTGGGAGTCGTGGTACCTGAACCTGTTCCCCAAGGGCAACCCGCAGAAGGCGACGGAGAAGGCGAAGTACGTCGTCATGTATTTCCTCGGCGCGGAGCACCTGGTCGAGGCCTTTATCCCGATGTGGAACAGGATCCACGCGCAGCTCAAGACGGACAAGGTCGTCGCCGCCGCGTTCCCGAACGACTCCGACGGCAACGCGTTCCGCGCGGTGTTCCCGGTGATCGCCAAGTCGGCCGGCTACACCTTCGACCTCTCCTCGGCCTACACCGACGGGACGACGAACTACTCTTCGATGATCTCCCAGTTCAAGAGCGACAAAGCCGACTTCTTCACCAACGTGCCGCTGCCGCCCGACTTCGCCACCATGTGGAAGCAGTCCGTGCAGCAGGGCTTCAGGCCGAAGCTGGCCACCGTGGCCAAGGTGCTGCTGTTCCCGACCGACGCCTACGCGCTCGGCTCGCTGGTGAATAACGTCGCCACCGACGCCTGGTGGGCTCCCTCGCTGCCGTGGACGTCCTCGTTCACCGGCGAGACCTGCCAGCAGTTCGCCGACGACTACGAGTCCTCCGGTCATGGCCAGTGGAACTCCAACATCAGCAACTACACCCTCTTCGAGATCGCGCACGCCGCGTTCAGCGCGGTGAACAACCCGCACGACAAGAACGAGGTGGCCGACGCCATCCACCAGGTGAACGTCAACGGCGTGGCCGGGCCGATCGACTTCACCTCGAGCAAGGCGCCCGCGCCGGGCGTGGCCATCACCCCGCCGGTCGGCATCCAGTGGCAGACGGGCACCAAGTACCCGCTCGAGGCCGTGGTGGTCGACAATACGCTGCAGCCACAGGCAAAGATCACCGGCGACCTCAAGCCGACCAACAAGTGACCCGATGACCGGTCCGCTCCTCTCACTTGACCGGGTGACCAAACGGTTCGGCCAGGTCGTCATCGCCGACGACCTCTCGCTGAGCGTCGGCGCCGGCGACACCGTGGGGATCGTGGGGCCGAACGGGGCGGGCAAGACCAGCCTGTTCGGCCTCATCTCCGGCAACCTGGCGCCGGACGCCGGGCGCATCTCGTTCGCCGGCCGCCCGGTCACCAAGCTGGACCCGGCGGCGCGGTGCAAGCTGGGCATCGGGCGGACCTACCAGGTCCCGCGCCCGTTCACCGACATGACCGTGTACGAGAACCTGCTCGTCGCCGCGCAGCAGGGCGCGGGGCTGCGGCGCCGGGCCAGCTACGCGGCGGCGGCCGACGCCCTCGACCGGGCCGGGATGGCCGAGCAGGCCAACCTGCCCGCCGGCCGGCTCGGCCTGCTCCAGCGCAAGCGGCTGGAACTAGCCCGCGCCCTCGCCTCCCGGCCTCAGTTGCTGCTGCTCGACGAGGTGGCCGGCGGCCTGACCGACCCGGAGGTCGCGCAGCTGGTCGAGATCGTCCGCGTGGTCAACGCCGAGGGCATCGCGGTGATCTGGATCGAGCACGTGGTCCGCGCGCTCACCGCGGTGGTGAGCCGGCTCCTGTGCCTGACCGGCGGCGCGTTCATCGGCGACGGCACCCCGGCCGAGGTGCTGGCCACCCCGGCCGTCCGGGAGGTCTTCCTCGGCTCGGACGTCACCGCCTCCCTGACCGGCGGCACGCTGGATGAAAACCTCCTCGGCGAGGACACCCCATGAGCGAGCCCCGGCCGGACAACGGCACGCCTATTCTCGAGGTCAGGGACCTGGTGGTGCACCACGGCCAGCTGCGGGCGCTGGACGGCATCTCGCTGCGGGTGTTCCCGGGCGAGGTGTACGCGATCATCGGCGCCAACGGCGCGGGCAAGTCCACGCTGCTCCGCACGATCGTCGGCCTGCACTCACCGACCGACGGCTCGATCCTGTACGACGGCAAGGACATGACCCGGGTCAGGCCGGAACGCCGGGCCACCGGTGGGATCGCCATGGTGCCGGAGGGGCGGCGGCTGTTCGGCTCGCTGACCGTGGAGGAGAACCTCCGGGTCGGCGCCACCTACGCGCGCCCGGGGCCGTGGACCATCGAGCGCGTCTACGAGATGTTCGGCTGGATGAAGGAGCGCAGGAACCAGCGGACCGCGCAGCTGTCCGGGGGTGAGCAGCAGTCGGTCGCCATCGGGCGGGCGCTGGTCGCCAACCCGCGCGTGCTGCTGCTGGACGAGGTCTCCCTCGGCCTGGCGCCGGTCGTGGTCCAGCGCATCTACGCGATGATGCCGCAGATCCTGGCGAGCGGCCTCACCGTGCTGCTGGTCGAGCAGGACGTGAGCCAGGCCCTGCGGGTGGCGTCCCACCTGCAGTGCCTGCTCGAGGGGCACACCACGCTGGAAGGCCGCCCGTCGGAGGTCACTCCGGAGCAGGTCGAGGCCGCGTACTTCGGCTTTGGCGGGGCCGACGAGGGGAGCGAGCCTTAATGGCCTACGTCAACGGCATCATCCAGGGCATCTTGACCGGCGGCTTGTACGCGCTGTTCGCCTGCGGGCTCTCGCTCATGTTCGGGGTCATGAAGGTCGTCAACCTCGCACACGGCGACCTCGCGGTGATCGGCGGGTACATCGCGCTCGGGGTCATCACCGTGACCCATATCCCCGTGCTGTGGTCGTTCCTGATCGTGGTGCCGATCATGGCGGTGCTCGGCTACGGCCTGCAGCGAACCCTGATCCAGGCGGCCCTGGAGCGGAGCGAGCTGACCACGCTGCTGGTGACGTTCGGGCTCTCGGTGGTCATCGAGGCCGGGCTGCTGCAGTTCATCAACGCGGACAGCCACTCGCTCGGCGTGGGCAGCTCCATCATCACCGGCTCGTTCTCGGTCGGCTCGCAGATCCAGGTCCCCTACCTGCTGCTGCTGATCTTCGCGGTGGCCGTGCTGGTCCTGCTCGGCCTGCAGTACTTCCTGTCCGCCTCGCGGTACGGCCGGATGATCCGGGCGGTGGCGGACGACCGGGAGGCCGCCCAGCTGTCCGGGGTCGACTACCGGCACGTATTCGGCATCGCGGCCGCGATCGCGTTCGCCACGGTGGCGCTGGCGGGCATCGCCTACGGCATGTACTCGCAGTTCGCGCCCACCACCGGCACGGACACCATCTTGCTGTTCGCGTTCGCCGCGGTCGTCATCGGCGGCCTCGGGTCGCTGTGGGGCACGCTGCTCGGCGGCGTGGTGCTCGGGGTGGCCCAGCAGGTCGGCGCTCAGATCAACATCTCGTACGAGGTGCTGGCCGGGTACCTCGTCTTCCTGGCCGTGCTGGTGATCCGGCCACAGGGCCTCACCTCGCGGAAGGCTCAATCATGAGCGTGGCCACTGAAACCACGGCCCGTTCGGCCGAAAAAATCCGGGTGACTCGGTCACGTCGGAACATGACCTGGACCGGCGGCGGTGCCCTCGTCGTCGTGGTCGTGCTGGCCCTGTTCCCGTACATCGTGTACTCGGGCACCACGACCATCATGGTCCAGGGCTTCGTGATCCTCACGCTCGCCAGCATGTGGAACCTGCTGGCGGGCTACGCCGGCCTGGTGTCGGTCGGGCAGCAGGCGTTCGTGGGGCTCGGCGCGTACTTCGTGCTCATCCTGGCCATCAACGGGATCTCGCCGTTCGCCGCGCTGCCGGTGGCGGCGATCGGCTGCGGCGTGGCCGCGCTGCCCCTGTGGTGGCTGGTCTCCCGGCTGCGGACCGGGTACTTCGCCATCGCCACCTGGGTGCTGGCGGCGACGGTGATGCTCGTCATCGAGCGGTTCTCCGCACTCGGCGGCGGCACCGGCCTGCCGATGCCCGGCCTGTCCGGGATCGACCCGACGCTGCTCACCGCCTACACCTACTGGATCGGCCTCGCCGTCACGGTCCTCTCGCTGGCCACCGTCTGGCTGATGCTGCGCGGCCGGCTGGGGCTCGCGCTCACCGCCGTCCGCGACGACGAGGTGGCGGCGCGAAGCTCGGGCGTGCGGGTCGGGATCGTCCGGATGCTCGTCTTCGTGGTGGCCGCGGTCGGCTGCGGCGCGGCCGGCGCGCTCAACGCGGTCAGCCTGCTCGGCGTGCAGCCGGACGCGGATTTCAGCGTGCAGTGGACGGCCAAGATGGCGTTCGCGGTGATCATCGGCGGGCTCGGCACGATCGAGGGGCCGATCCTCGGCACCTTGGTGTACATGGTCCTGCAGCAGGCGCTGCAGTCGTACAACGCCTGGTATCTGATCATCCTGGGACTGGTGGCGATCGCCGTGGCGCTGTTCGCGCGGCGCGGACTGTGGGGCCTGGTCGACGAACACTTGCACATCCGGCTGTTCCCCGTCGGATACTGGCTCTGGGGGCCGGAAAGCACCGGCCGCCGCGGCTCGAAGGGTCCTGGCCGGCGCGGTACTGGCGGCCGGGGCCGCCGGAGCCGACCCAGCGAGGGCGGCTGAGCCTTTTTCAGGCCCAGTCGATCAGGGGAGGGCATCCATGACATCAGCCGGGCCGGATAGCCGCCTGCCTGCCACGCGCCCGCGCACCGGCCGGCTGGTCCGCCAGGTCTGGTGGACCTCGGTACCGATCTGGTCGATCGGCTTCCTGTCCCCGGTGCCCTTCCTGTTCTACGCGGTCGGCCAGCGAACCCGGCGGGCCTGGGGCTGGTTCGCCGGTTACCTGGCCGCGACCGTGGCGATGATCGTCGCGTTGGGCGCTTTCCCCTCCGGCAGTGGCGGCAACGCGGCGGTCGGCGGCTTCATCGTGGCGCTGGCCGGGTGCGCGGCGGTCCACTCGTTCTTCCTGTTCCGGCCCGAAGCCGGGCCGGGTGCTCCGGGTGCTCCGGGTGCTCCGTTGGCGGGGCGGGCGGCGAGCGTGCGGCAGCTCAACCAGGCCGCCGTGATCCAGGCTCGCGACCGGATCGAGCGCAGGAAGGAAGCGCGGCACCTGATCGCGACCAACCCCGCCCTGGCCAGGGACCTGATGATCGGCCGACCGGACCTGACCCGGGCGTACGACGACGGCGGGCTGGTGGACGTCAACCACGTGCCCGGCGCCGTGCTCGCCACCGGGCTCGGGCTGGCGCCGGGCGAGGTGACCGGCGTGCTGGCCGCGCGGGACAAGCTCGGCCGGTTCACCAGCGCCGACGAACTATGCGCCTACACCGACCTGCCCCCGGCCCGCGTCGACGAGCTCCGCGACCTGATGATCTTCACCTGAGCGGCCAGCTTGAGGGCTCGCGGGAGCGGGCGGTGGCGTGGGGTAGCAGGGCGGCGGTGGGGAGAATGGGTGCGTGCTGCTTAGTGAGATCGCTGAGGTGTCGCGGGTCGTGGCCGGGACCAGCGCGCGGCTGGCGAAGATCGAGACGCTGGCCGGGGCGCTGCGGGCGGCTGGGCCGCTCGAGGTGCCGGTGGCGGTGGCGTACTTGTCCGGCGAGTTGCCGCAGCGGCAGATCGGCGTCGGATGGGCGGCGCTGCGGGACGGGTTCACGCCCGCGGACGCTCCCGCGCTGACGCTGAGCGACGTGGATACGGCTTTCTCCGCGATCGGGGCGGTGTCCGGGAAGGGCTCGGCGGCCGCGCGCAAGGCGCTGGTGGGTGAGCTGTTCGGCCGGGCCACCCGGGACGAGCAGCGGTTCCTGGTCGGCCTGCTCTCCGGTGAGCTGCGCCAGGGCGCGCTGGAGGGGGTGATGACCGAGGCGGTAGCGCGAGCGGCCTCGGTGCCGGTGGCCGAGGTGCGCCGGGCCATGATGCTGCGCGGCTCGCTGGGCGCGGTGGCGGCCGCCGCGGTGTCCGGCGGTAGCGACGCGCTGGCCGCCTTCGGCCTGGAGGTGGGGCGTCCGGTCCGGCCGATGCTCGCCGCCAGCGCTCCGACGATCGGTGACGCGCTGGCCAAGGCGGGTATCCCGGCGGCCGTGGAGTGGAAGCTGGACGGCATCAGGATTCAGGCGCACCTGTCCGAGGGGAACGTTCGGCTGTTTACCCGGACCCTGGACGACATCACGGCCCGGCTGCCCGAGGTGGTGGCGGTCCTGGCCAGGTTCGGAGTCTCGAGCGCGGTCCTCGACGGCGAGCTGATCGCACTGCGCGAAGACGGGCGGCCGCTGCCGTTCCAGGACACCGCGGCCAGGACCGCCAGCCTGGACGTCAAAGGGCCGCCGGTGCCGGTGTCGCTGTTCCTGTTCGACGTGCTGCACCTGGAGGGCGCCGACCTGATCGACACTCCGGACAGTGACCGGCACGCCGCCCTGGCTCGCGCGGTGCCGGCCGAGCTGCTCATGCCCCGCCTGGTCACCTCCTCGGCCGAGGATGCGGCGGCGTTCTTCGACGACGCGCTGGCGCACGGCCACGAAGGCGTCGTGGTCAAGTCGCTGGGAGCGCCCTACGCAGCCGGGCGGCGCGGCGCGGGGTGGATCAAGGTCAAGCCGCGGCACACGCTGGACCTGGTGGTGCTGGCCGTCGAGTGGGGCCACGGCCGGCGCCGGGGCTGGCTGTCCAACCTGCACCTGGGCGCCCGCGACGCGGACACGGGCGGCTTCGTCATGCTCGGCAAGACGTTCAAGGGCCTGACCGACGAGCTGCTGACCTGGCAGACCTCACGCCTGCTCGAGCTGGAAGACCACCGGGACTCCTACACCGTCTACGTCCGCCCCGAACTGGTGGTGGAGATCGCCTTCGACGGCGTCCAGCGCAGCCCGCGCTACCCGGGCGGCCTCGCGCTGCGGTTCGCCCGCGTGCTCCGCTACCGCGAAGACAAGACCGCCGCCGAGTCCGACACCATCGACACCATCCGCGCCCTCAGCCCCGAATAGCCGGGCGTTACTTCTTCTTGCGCTTGGCGCCGCCGCGGAAGGCGGCCGGGACGTTGCCCTGCGGGCCCTGGCTGGGGGGCGGGAAGTTCAGGTCCGAGGGCATCTTGGACAGCTGCTCGGCCAGGTTCTCGGCGGTCAGGCCTTCGGGCAGGCCGCCACCGAGACCGCCCAGTTGGCCGAGGCCGGCCGGACCCGGCCCGTTGGCAGGCGCCTGGTCCTGGCCGCCACCGCGGGCGAGCTCGGCGGCCCGGCGCGGGTCGCCGCTGCGCGGTGCCTTCTTCTTGGTGTTGGCCTTCTTGCGCGCCGACTTGGTCGCCCGGCGGGCTACCGCGCCCATGCCGGGTGGCATCCCGGGCAGGCCGCCGCCGCCGAACACCGCCTTCATCTGCTTCTGGCCCTCGAAGAAGTTCGTGACCAGCTGGGCGACCTCGCCGATGGCGACGCCGGAGCCCTTGGCGATGCGGGCCCGGCGGGAGCCGTTGATGATCTTCGGGTCGCGGCGTTCGGTGGGCGTCATGGACCGGACGATGGCCTCGGCCCGGTCTAGGTCCTTGTCGTTGACCTGCTCGAGCTGCTCGCGGTAGCGGCCCGCGCCCGGCAGCATGCCGAGCAGGTTCCCGATCGGCCCCAGCTTGCGCACCATGGCCAGCTGCTCGACGAAGTCCTCGAGCGTGAAGCCCTCGCCGGAGGCAAGCCGCCCGGCCAGGTTCTCGGTCTGCTCGCGGTCGAACGCCTTCTCCGCCTGCTCGATCAGGGTGAGCAGGTCACCCAGGTCGAGGATGCGGGAGGCCATCCGGTCCGGGTGGAACAGGTCGAAGTCCTCGAGCTTCTCCCCCGAGGAGGCGAACATGATCGGGCGCCCGGTCAGCTCCACGATGGACAGCGCGGCACCGCCGCGGGCGTCACCGTCGAGCTTGGTCAGCACCACGCCGTCGTAGCCGACCCCGTCCAGGAACGCCTGCGCGGTCGCCACCGCGTCCTGGCCGATCATCGCGTCGACCACGAACAAGATCTCGTCCGGCTCGGTGGCGTCCCTGATCGCGACGGCCTGCGCCATCATCTCCGTGTCCACGCCCAGGCGGCCCGCGGTGTCGATGATGACGATGTTCTGCTGGCGGCGCCTGGCCTCGTCCAGCGAGTCCCTGGCCACCTTCACCGGGTCGCCGACGCCGCTGCCGGGCTCCGGCGCGTAGACCGGGACGCCGGCTCGCTCGCCGACCACCTCCAGCTGCTGGACCGCGTTGGGGCGCTGCAGGTCGGCCGCGACCAGCATCGGCGTGTTGCCCTGGTTCTTCAGCCACAGCCCCAGCTTGGCCGCGAGCGTGGTCTTGCCGGCGCCCTGCAGGCCGGCCAGCATGATCACGGTGGGCGGCGTCTTGGCGAACCGCAGCCGCCGCTCCTCGCCGCCGAGGATGGTGATGAGCTCCTCGTTGACGATCTTGATGACCTGCTGGGCGGGGTTCAGCGCGCCGGAAACCTCCTCGCCACTGGCCCGCTCCTTGACCCGGGAGATGAACTGCCTGACGACCGGCAGCGCGACATCCGCCTCGAGCAGGGCGATACGGATCTCACGGCACGTCGCGTCGATATCGGCCGCGGACAGCTTGCCGCGCCCACGCAGTGAGGAAAAAACCTGCGTCAGCCGGTCAGAAAGGGTGTCAAACACAAGACCCAGGCTACCGAACGGGTTAAGGTACCCGCGTCCTCAGCGAGCAAGTGAGTTGCTGTGTTCGGCGCCTAATCTCGCGCGCTAGTCGCCGAGCGCGTCCAGGACCGAGTGCGCGATCGTACGGCGCAGGTCCTCCCCGGCCACCGGCTTGCCGTCCCCGTCGGTCACGTAGAACACGTCGACCACCTCGGCGCCCAGCGTCTCCACCCGCGCGGCCCGCACGTCGAGGCCGCACTCGCCGAGAGCCCGGCCGACCCGCCACAGCAGGCCCGGCGCGTCGTGCGCGCGCACCTCGACCACCGTCGCGGTCTCGGACGCGTCGTCGATCAGGCTCACCTTCGGCGCGGGGATGTTCGCGGCCCGCGGCCGCACCGCCCGGGCCCGGCGGTCGAGCCGGTCCTCCACGTCCAGCCGCCCCTGCAGCATCCGGCGCAGGTCCGCGGCCACCAGCGTGGCGTCCGGCGGGTCACCGAACTCGGGCTCGACGTCGAACACGCTGACGGCGATGCTGCCGACCGACGTCGCGTTCGCGCTGCGCACCGCCAGCCGGTGCGAGGCCAGCACCCCGGCGGCCCGCCACAGCAGGCCGGGCCGGTCGGGCGCGACCACGGTCACCTCGGAACCGTTCACCGTCGCGGCCGGGTCGCCCTCGGCCGCGAGGGCAAGCTGGTCATCGCGCAGCGGCGCGGGCTGCGGCATCGGCTCGCCGTCAAGCACGGCCCGCACCCGCCGGACCAGGTCCGCGACCAGGGTCGCCTTCCAGTCGTTCCACGCAGCGGGCCCAGTCGCCAGCCCGTCCGCGATGGCCAGCGCGTGCAGCAACTCGAGCAGCACGCGGCTGCGCACGGTCGTCGCGACCTGCTTGACGGTGACCGGGTCGTCCAGGTCGCGGCGCGTCGCGACCATGGGCAGCAGCAGATGCAGCCGGACGGCCGAGGCGACGAGTTCGGTATCCGGCGCGGGCAGGCCCATCCGGCGCCCGACGTCCCTGGCCACCACCTCGCCGGTGACGCTGTGGTCTCCCGGCCAGCCCTTGCCCACGTCGTGCAGCAGCGCGGCCAGCAGCAGCAGGTCGGGCCGGGCCACCTCGCGGGTCAGCGCGGCGGCATGGGCGGCCGCCTCGGCCAGGTGCCGGTCGACCGTGTAGGTGTGCAGCGGGTTGCGCTGCGGCCGGTTCCTGACCCGCTCCCAGTCCGGGATCAGCGCGGTCACCAGGCCCTCGGTGTCGAGCGCCTCCCACACGCTGACCGCGGCCGGGCCGGCCCCGAGCAGCGCCAGCAGCGAGTCCCGGGCGGCCGCGGGCCAGGGCACGGGTAGCGGCGGGCATTCGGTCAGGCGGTCCAGGGTGCGCGGCGCCAGCGGCAGCCCGGCCTGGGCGGCGGCGGCCGCCGCGCGCAGCACCAGCGGCGGGTCGCTGGCCGGGTCGGCCGCCCGGGCCAGCACCACCTCGCCGTCCTGTTCCACGATCCCGTCCGCGAGCGGGCGGCGCTCGGCCTGACGCCGGCGCAGCCGGCGGCCGCGCAGCCGGTCGGCCTGGCGGAAGGCGTGGTCGACCGCGTAGGCGACGGTCCGCGCGGCCCCGGCCAGCATCCGCAGCAGCACGTCCCCGTCGAGCAGCCCGAGCGCCCGGGCCACCTCGTCCTGCTCTTCGAGCACCAGCCGGTCCAGCCGCCGCCCGGTGACCTCGTGCAGAGCGTGCCGGGCGTCGAGGATCTGCTCGTACGCGGTGCGGACCCGGGGGCCGGGGGCCGGTGCCACCCAGGCGGCGGCCACCGCCTGGATCGCGTGCACGTCCCGCAGCCCGCCGCGGGCCTCCTTCAGGTCGGGCTCGAGCAGGAAGGCGAGCTCCCCGCTGGTCCTGGCCCGCTCGTCGTGCGCGGCGTGCAGCTCGGCCAGGCGCGCGGGCGCGGCCGCACGCCAGTCTTCCAGGGCTCCGGCGCGAAGGCGTTCGGTCAGATCAGGGTCGCCGGCCACGTGCCGGGCGGACAGCAGCCCGAGCGCGACCTTGAGATCGGACCGGGCCACCCGCCGGGCCTGCGGCACGGTGCGCACCGCGTGGTCGAGCTCGGCGCCGGAGTCCCAGACCGGGTACCAGATCCGGTCCGCGATGCTGGCGATGTCGCCCCGGCCGCCGTGCAGCAGCAGGACATCCAGGTCGCTGCGCGGCAGCAGTTCGCGGCGGCCGTACCCGCCCACCGCCACCAGGGCCACGTCGGCCTCGGCCCCGAGAAGCTCGGCGAGCCACCGGTCGACCTGCGTGGTCCGGCGGGCACGATCCGCCGCGAACGTAGTCATGGCCTCCACGTGTCCCCCGTTGGGCCTCATGTGACTCGGCTCAGATGGCGTCAGGTCCGCGTTCGCCGGTGCGGACTCTGACGACCGTCTCGACCGGGACCGACCAGACCTTCCCGTCGCCGATCCGGCCGGTCTGCGCCGCCTTGACCACGACTCCGATCAGGTCGTCGGCGTCCTCGTCCTCGCACAAGACCTCGACGCGGACCTTCGGCACCAGGTCGACCTGGTACTCAGCCCCGCGATATACCTCGGTGTGCCCGCGCTGCCTGCCGTATCCGCTCGCTTCGGTGATCGTCAGGCCGTGGACGCCGAACGCCTGTAGCGCGGCCTTTACGTCGTCCAGCTTGAACGGCTTGATGACAGCAGTAATAAGCTTCATCTGATGTCCCTTCGGAGTCCTGCTACCGACCTTCCGGTGCCGACGTTTCACCGGAAGCGTCGGCGTGTGTCGGCCGCGTGAAACACTCAGGGCCCTTGTTACAGCCGTGTTTCCGGCCGGGATCTCAGCTGAGGATGGCGTCCACGAAGACGGCGGGATCGAACGGGGCCAGGTCGTCCGGGCCCTCGCCGAGGCCGACCAGCTTGACCGGGACGCCCAGCTCGCGCTGGACGGAGATGACGATGCCGCCCTTGGCCGTGCCGTCCAGCTTGGTCAGGACGATGCCGGTGATGTCGACCACCTCGGCGAACACCCGCGCCTGGCGCAGGCCGTTCTGGCCGGTAACGGCGTCGATCACCAGCAGCACCTCGTCGACCGTGGCCTTCTTCTCCACTACCCGCTTGACCTTGCCGAGCTCGTCCATCAGCCCGACCTTGGTGTGCAGCCGGCCGGCGGTGTCGATGAGCACCGTGTCCACCCCGGTCTCGATGCCCTGGGCAACCGCCTCGAAGGCCACGCTGGCCGGGTCGGCGCCGTCCCGGTCGGCCCGTACCGTCTCGGCCCCCACCCGCTGCCCCCACGTCTGGAGCTGGTCGGCCGCCGCGGCGCGGAACGTGTCGGCCGCCCCGAGCAGCACGGTCTGCCCGTCCCCGATCAGCGACCGCGCGAGCTTGCCGCAGGTGGTGGTCTTGCCGGTGCCGTTCACGCCGACCATGAGGATCACCGCGGGCTGGCCGCCGTGGGGCGCGGTACGCAGCGACCGGTCGATGTCCTCGCCGAGCTGGGCGAGCAACTCGGTCCTGAGCAGCTCGCGGACGTCGTCGGGGGTCCGGGTGCCGAGCACCTTGACCTTGGTGCGCAGGTCGTCGACCATCACCCGGGAGACCGCCACGCCCACGTCGGCGGTGATCAGCACCTCTTCGATCTCGTCCCAGGTGTCGTCGTCGAGCCGGTCCCGGGACAGCAGGTTCAGCAGCGCCGAGCCCATCGAGCTCTGCGACCGGGCCAGCCGGGCGCGCAGCCGTACCAGGCGGCCCGCCGACGGCGGCGGGCGCTCGATCTCGAGCACTCCCGTCGCGGCCTCGGGCGTATCCGGCACGGTCCCGGCCTCGGGCGCCGTCTGGGCCGCGCCGCCGCCCTCGGTCGAGGCAGCGGCGGGCGGGGTCACCGTGGGCTTGGCGGGCGGCGCCGCCACGGAGCGTCCCCGGCCGGGTCGCATGAACAGCAGGTAACCGCCGGTACCGAGGGCCAGGACGGCGATGACGATGATCAGGATTACGTATTCCATCAGGTCTCCAGTCTTTCAGACCGGGCGCGATGCCCGCACCCCGCCGGCCGGCTAGCGGGACGGCTGAGATGCGTCAGGTCCGGACGGGAGCCGCAGGCCGACCAGCGTCGCGAGGGCCAGCAGCACCGGTAGCGGGGTGGCGGTCCCGGTCAGGGCGAGGCCGCCCAGGGCCAGCGCGGCCAGCCCGCCGAGGAATCATGGAACCGGGCCCGGCCGATCCGCTCCGGCGACAGAGCCGGGCCGAGACCACCGCCGCCTTCGAGATGCTGGAATCCGGTCTCGACCGCCTCTACGGCTAGCCCGTCGTCCGCCTAGTCACTCATCACCTGCACCACCCAGCTCGCCAGTATCACCAGCCGCAGACAAATGTGGTTGTTTCGGGTTACGCGGTTGATCCGGCGCATTCCGTGAGCGTTCGAAAATAAGGTGTGACTGCGGCGTGTCGCCTGTGCCGGGTGTGGCATGGACCCCGGTCCGTAGCCGGGCGGGGCGGGCAAGACATCTCCTGCCCCCGCCAGGACCCCAAGTCGGCACCCTCGCGCCGTGCTGTTTCATGATCGCGGGCAGTTCTGGCCCCTATGCGGCCATAACTGCCCGCGATCATGATCTGCGCCCGGAATGTCTTAACCTGAAGTTAGGACATGAACGGATAGAGGGGTCTTACTGCGGCATGGCTGGGGTGCCGCGCTCTCGGCGAACGGGCCTGGCCAGCAGAAACGCACTGGAATGGGATGCGCAGAGCTTCCTTGAATTCCTGGCAGCGGGTTCTGGCCGGGGCACCCTCACAGTGTCCCGGCTCTGGGGGAAGGCGTGACCGGCGGTACCGGGTGCCCGGGCTGCCGCGAACCGGGGCAAGGCGGGCATTTCGTCACGACGGGCCGCCCTGACCGCGACTACGCCGCAAACCCAGGTTGTCCGGAACACTTACCCAGTACCCCGGATCAACCGCACAACCCGGATCCACCGCGCTATTCCAGAGCCAAGCGCCCGGGCTGTGGCATGTGGGGCGTAGGTGAACTAGAGATACCGGTTACGCGGTCGGCTATCTACGGCGCCGACGCCCACTGAGCGGTGCCGGTCACGGTGGCGGGGCGGGGCCGATCGGGTGGGCGCCGGCGCTGGTGAGGGCGTACCAGAGCTGGCGGGTCAGGCCCGGCTGCCTGATCCAGATGAGGGCGGCCGTCCCGGGCGGCTGCCCTTCGATCTCGATCCAGTGGTGCCGGAACCCGGCCATGACCTTGACGGTCGTGTCCGGGGCCCGGTAGCAGTACTGCTGGCCGAACAGCCGGGCCGGCCGGAAGGGATTCGCGACCTCGAAGACGTCACCACGGACGACCAGGTAGAACGAACCGCGCTGGGCCACCGGCAGGCCGCCGGCGCCGCCCAGGACACGGACAGGAGCCCGGAAGGTCACCGCCGGCTGTGCGGCGAGCTCTTCGCGCAGCGGTTCCTCCCGGCGCCGCCGGGGCTGCGCGATGATCACGATCACTACCAGAGCCAGCACGAAGGCGACCGGGATGAACACGATCGTCGCCAGCGAGGGGGGCGGCCCCGGGTTACCCGCCAGCCACATCCGGGAACCGGTCGCCAGCACGACTGCCGCCTAGGCCGGCTGGCGGGTGGCCAGCTGCTGGCTGATGACGGCGGAGACGCCGTCGCCGCGCATGGTGATGCCGTAGAGGGCGTCCGCGGCTTCCATCGTCCGGCGCTGGTGGGTGATGACGATGAGCTGCGAGCTCTCCCGCAGTTCCTCGAAGACCAGCAGCAGCCGCTGCAGGTTGGTGTCGTCCAGCGCGGCTTCCACCTCGTCGAGCACGTAGAACGGCGACGGGCGGGCCTTGAAGATGGCGAACAGGTAGGCGATCGCGGTCAGCGACCGCTCGCCGCCGGACAGCAGGGACAGCCGCTTGACCTTCTTGCCGGGCGGCCGGGCCTCGATCTCGATGCCGGTGGCCAGCATGTCGTCGGGCTCGGTGAGCACCAGGTTGCCCTGGCCGCCGGGGAACAAGCGGCCGAAGAGGTGCTCGAACTCGCGGGCGGTGTCGGCGTAGGCGGAGGCGAACACCTCCTGCACCCGGTCGTCTACCTCCTTGACCACGGTGAGCAGGTCACGCCGGGTCTTGCGGAGGTCCTCGAGCTGGGTGGCCAGGAAGTTGTGCCGCTCGGTGAGCGCCTCGTACTCCTCCAGGGCCAGCGGGTTGACCTTGCCGAGCCGGTCAAGCTGGCGCTGTGCCTCGGCGGCTCGCTTCTCGGCCGCGACCCGCTCGAAGCGGGAGGGCAAGGCGTCCTCATCGCCGATCACCGGGACGGGCACCTCGGGCCCGTACTCGGCCACCAGCACGTCACCCTCGACGCCGAACTCCTCCAGCGCGTGCTCGGCCAGCTGCTGCAGCCGCAGCCGGTGCTCGGCCCGGGCGATCTCGGTGCCGTGCGCGGTGTTCACCACGGTGTCCAGGTCGGCCGCCAGCTCGCGGACCCGGGCCCGGACCACCTTGAGCTCGGCCGCGCCGGCCGCGCTGGCCGTCTCGGCGTCGGCCCGCCGGGCCAGCGCCTGGTTCACCGAATGCTCGGCCGCCTCGACCGCGTACCGGGCGCCGAGCGCGACGGCCCGGGCCACGGCGGCCTGCTCGACCTGACGGCGGCGCCGCTCGGCCGCGCGCTGCCTGGTGGCCCGTTCGGCGGCCGCGGTGGCGGCCAGGGAATCGGCGCGGCCGCCGATCGCCCGCAGCCGCTCCTCCGCCGTCCTGACCTCGAGCCTGGCCTCCATCTCGGCGTTGCGCGCGGCGACGCACCGCTCGGCCAGGTCCGTGCGGGCCTCGTCGTCCCGGAGCGGCTCGTCCGGCTCCTCGGCCGCGGCCTCCGCCTCGGTCAGCTCCTGCCGGAGCTGCTCGAGCCGGGTCAGGTCCTTCTCGGCCGCCAGCCGGGCCGAGGTGATGGCCGCCTCCACCCGGTCGGCCTCGTCCCGCGCGGCCCGGGCCGCGCCCGCCAGCCGGCCGAGCCGCCCGGAGACCTCCGACGCGGCCGCGTCGGCCTCGTGCCTGCGGGCCAGCGCCTGCGCCACCGCCTGGCGGGCGGTTTCCTCGGCCTCGGCCGCGATCGCCAGCGCCTCGGCCGCTTCCTCGCACCGCCGCTCGGCCTCGGCCAGCCCGGCCGCCGCCTCGTCCGCCGCCGCCCGCATCTCGAACAGGCTCTGCGGCCGCGCGCCGCCGCCTTGGGCCCAGTGGGCCCCGAGCAGGTCACCGTCCCGCGTCACGGCCCGCCGATCAGGATTTTCCCGAACGAAGCGGCGTGCTTCGGTTAGGTCCGCCACCACGACAACGTCGTGCAGAAGCTCGGACGTGGCCTCGGCCAGGGCGTCGGGTGCCCGCACGAGTTCGGTGGCGGGGATCGCGGTACCTGCCGGGACTGGCGGGGCGCTCGGGATTGCGGAGTCGAATGGGGCGAAGGGATCGGATGTTGCGGGAGGCTCGGCGACTACGAGGGCGGCGCTGCCCGCGTCGGCGTCGCGCAGGATGGCCAGGATGCCCGCGGCCGCGTCCAGGCCCGCCACCGCCACCGCCTCGGCGGCGGCGCCCAGGGCGGCGGTGATCGCCACCTCGAACCCCTTGGCCACCCGCAGCCGGGCCGCGAACGAGCCGATCACCCCGCTGAACCGGCCCGGATCGGCGAGCAGGGCGCCCGAGGCGTCCACGCCACGCCGCGCGGCTTCCGCTAGCGTCTCCGCGCGCGCCCGCCGGGCGGCCAGGTCACGAGCGCTCTCGCGTTCGGCGGTGCGGAGAACCTTGACCCGTTCGGCCGATTGGGTCAAGGTCGCGGCGGCCTGCTCGTGCGCGGCGATCAGCTCGCTACGGTCCTCGTCTCCCCCGCCGGACAGCTCCTGGACGTCCTCGTACTGGTCCTGAGCTCCGGTGGCGCGCTCGCGCGCCTCGGCCGCGGAGACCTCGAGCCGGTCCATCTCCTCGCGCGCGGCCGCGCTGCGGCTGTCGGCCGCGCCGACCTGCTCGCGCAGCCGGGCCACCCGGTTCGCCCGGGCGGCGGCGGCCTTGGCCCCCTCGGCCTGACGGCGCTCGGCCGCGGCCAGCTGGGCTTCGGCGGCGGCGCGCTCGGCCGCGGCGGCGGCCAGGACCTGGCGGCCGGCGGCCAGCCGCTCGTGCAGGCCTTCCTCTTCCTCGCGCAGCTCGTCGGCCTGCCGGTCCAGCTCGTCGGGGTCGCGGCCGGGACGGTCCGGCTCGGCGGTCGCCTCGGTCAGCAAGGTATGCCGCTGCGCGGCCAGGTGCTGGGTGGAGCGGAGCCGCTCGGTCAGCGAGGACAGCGCGAACCAGGTCTCCTGGGCCCGGCCCAGCACGGCCGAGGCCTGCTGGGCGGCCTGGTCCAGCTCGGCCTCGCGAGCCCGGGCCTGGCCGACCTCGGTCTCCAGGGCGGCCCGCCGGGTCAGCACGGCCGCTTCGTCGGCTTCGTCCCTGGCCAGGTCGGCGGCGAGCGTCACGTAGTCGTCGGCCAGCAGCCGGAGCCGGGCGTCGCGCAGCTCGGCCTGGATGACGGCGGCCTTCCTGGCCACCTCGGCCTGGCGGCCCAGCGGCTTGAGCCGGCGGCTCAGCTCGGCGGTGAGGTCGACCAGCCGGGTCAGGTTGACCTGCATGGCCTCCAGCTTCCGCAGCGCCTTCTCCTTGCGCTTGCGGTGCTTGAGCACGCCGGCCGCTTCCTCGATCAGGGCGCGCCTGGCCTCCGGGCCCGAGTGCAGGATCTCGTCGAGCTGGCCCTGCCCGACGATCACGTGCATCTCCCGGCCCAGGCCCGAGTCGGACAGCAGGTCCTGGACGTCGAGCAGGCGGCAGTGGTCGCCGTTGATGGCGTACTCGCTCTGCCCGGACCGGAACATGAGGCGGCTGATCGTCACCTCGGTGTAGTCGATTGGCAGCGCGCCGTCGCTGTTGTCGATGGTCAGCGTCACCTCGGCCCGGCCGAGCGGCGGCCGTGAGGTGGTGCCCGCGAAGACGACGTCCTCCATCTTGCCGCCGCGCAGCGACTTGGCGCCCTGCTCGCCCATGACCCAGGAGAGGGCGTCGACGATGTTGGACTTACCCGAACCGTTCGGCCCGACGACGCAGGTGATGCCGGGTTCGAGGCGCAGCGTGGTCGCGGAGGCGAAGGATTTGAAGCCGCGCAGGGTGAGGTTCTTCAGGTACACGAACGCCCCTCCTCCCCCGCCTGGCTTCCCCGCACCTTACCGCCCGGCACCGACAGAAACAGCGAACTGCGGCTGACATCGCGCGCCGTTCCCCGGAAAGCATGACAAACCACCGGAAGCCCCGGCGGGGACACCCGGTGACAGCCGTGTCACGGTATGCTCGTAACCGGCAGCATGATGCGGCCAAGGCCAGCTCAGCACCGTGAACTGATCAAGGCTACGACCTGATCATGATGTGCCGTTGCCGCCCGTGTGATTAATGACATACGACATATAACGGGCAGATATAAAACGAAGAGGGGCGCCGCCAAAAGGCGCCCCTGATCCGTTCTCTGTCTTTTTTGCCGCGTCCGCCTGCGTCCGTTAGACGTAAGCAGGCTCGCGATCCGCCACCAACATGTCCTCGTGACCAGCCTCAACATTGAGTGCGTCATTCTCTTCCTGAAGCCGGACAAGCTCGGCTTCGAGGTCGCGTACTCGCTGCTGGAGGCGGCGCATCTCGGAAATCATGCGGGGATCGGGACCGCCGACGTGGCCGAATAGAGCCTTCGCCATTGTAAAAGGTCCTCCACGCTGAGTGACCAGAGTGGGCACATTACTTAACACGCGCGGATCCGCGCGCGCAACCAACAGCAACTAGTGTCGCATCCAAGCCTGGGCTGGTCAAGTTGAGGGGCGCCAGATGCCCGTTATGGACGGTATAGACCGCAACAACCTGTTTCACCGTAACGTTACTCACGGGGCGTGACAAGCCTGCCTGGCCGCCAGACGCCTACCTGGGCTTAGTGATACCAGCCGGATGCGGAACGTGATCAGAGGCGGGGGCGGCGGGGGCGGGGCTGGCAGCGGGGGCAGGTGTAGGAAGAGCGGTTCATGAAGGAGTCGCGGCGGACGGGGGTGCCGCAGCGCGGGCAGGGGAGGCCCTCCCGGCCGTAGACGGCCAGCGAGCGCTCGAAGTAGCCGCTCTCGCCGTTGACGTTGACGTAGAGGTCGTCGAACGAGGTGCCGCCGACGGCCAGGGCCTCGCCGAGGACCTCGCGGACCGCGGACAGCAGGCGGCTCACCTCGGGACCGTTCAGCGTCTCGGTGGGGCGGGCCCAGTGCAGCCGGGCCCGCCACAGCGCCTCGTCGGCGTAGATGTTGCCGACGCCGCTGATCAGTGACTGGTCCAGCAGGGCGCGCTTGACGCCGGTGTGGCGAGTGCGCAGCCGCACGGACAGGGCGGCCGGGTCGAAGGCGGCCTCGAACGGGTCGGGGGCGATGTGCGCGATCGGGCCGGGCAGCTCCGCGCCGTCCCGCACCACCCACATGTAGCCGAACGTCCGCTGGTCGGTGAAGCGCAGGTCGGGGCCGCCGTCAGTGAAAGTGAACCAGATCCTGACATGCGACGAGGGTGGGCCGGTCTGGCCGACGAGCAGCTGGCCGCTCATCCCGAGGTGGGCGAGCAGGGCGTCCTCGCCGACCGACAGCCACAGGTACTTGCCGCGCCGCCGGGCCCGGTCCAGGCTCCGGCCGGCCAGCGCGGTCTCGAACTCGGCCGCGCCCGCCGGCTGCCTGCGCACGGCGCGCGGGTGCAGGACGCGGACGGTCTCGACGGTCCGGCCCACGACGTGATCTTCGAGGCCGCGACGGACCGTCTCGACCTCGGGCAGCTCAGGCACCCGCAGTCAGCTCTTTCTGTTCGGGTCTTACCCGTCGTGCGGGTCGGCGGGAGGCAGATCGTCTCCGGCCGATTCCGCGGTGATGGCCCGCCAGGCCGCCTCGGCGGCCTGCTGCTCGGCCGCCTTCTTGGTTCGCCCCACGCCGGAGCCGTACTCACGGCCGCCGACCTTGACCGTGGCCCGGAACGACTTCTGGTGATCCGGGCCGCTCTCCTCGACCTGGTAGTCGGGCACGCCCAGCATCTTGACCGCGGTGAGCTCCTGCAGCGAGGTCTTCCAGTCCAGGCCCGCGCCGAGCCGCGCCGACCGGGCGATCACCGGGTCGAACAGCCGGTGGACGAGCGCGCTCGCCTCGGGCAGCCCGCAGTCGATGTACACCGCGCCGATCACCGCTTCCAGCGTGTCGGCCAGGATCGAGGGCTTGTTCCGGCCGCCGGTGACCTGCTCGCCCCGGCCCAGCCGCACGTAGTCGCCCAGGTTCAGCTCGCGGGCCACCTCGGCCAGCGCGCCCATCTGGACGACCGCGGCGCGCAGCTTGGCCAGCTGGCCCTCGGGCAGGCTGGGGTAGCCGCGGTACAGCGTGTCGGTCACGACCACGCCGAGGACCGAGTCGCCGAGGAACTCCAGCCGCTCGTTGGTGGGCGGGTTGTCGTTCTCGTACGCGTAGGAACGGTGCGTCAGCGCGCGCTCGAGCGACTTGGGCATGATGGGCACGCCGAGGGCGTGCCTGAGCTCAGCGGGATCTTTTCCGGCGTTCACGCCGCCATCCCAGGACCGGCTCACGACGCCCAACGCGTCCCTCCTCCAAGCACTCGCTGATGATGCCCGGCCGGACGCGAGATATAACGCCCCGCAGCGGCCAGGCACACGCAGCATCCTCAAGATGATGGCTTGATGACCTGGCGCCGCCGGTAGGTGCCGCAGGTCGGGCAGGCCACGTGCGACAGCTTCGGCTCGTGGCACTGCGGGCAGCTCACCAGCGAAGCCGCGGTGGCCTTCCAGTTCGAACGTCGGGATCGGGTGTTACTGCGGGACATCCTCCGCTTGGGAACCGCCACGTCAGCCCTCCTGTAGGTCGATGGCGCCGGCGCGCCGGTCCTGATCTTTGTCTTCGGTATCGCTCAGCTGCCCCAGGGCGGCCCACCTCGGATCGGTCGCCGACCCGTGCTGGTGGCCGGGGCCGGCGTCGGCGAGCGGCAGGCCGCATTCGGCGCACAGCCCGGGACAGTCCTCCCGGCACAGCGGTGACATCGGCAGCGCGAGCACTACCGCGTCACGGAAGGCCGGCTCCAGGTCGAGCAGGTCACCGTTGAGGTGGTAAAGCTCCTCGTCGCCCTGCTCGTCGGAGTCGTCGTACTTGTCGTGTCTGTCGTGTCTGTCGTGCTTGTCGTGGCGGCCGTCAGCGTACAGGTAAAGCTCCTGGAAGCTGGCGGTAACGGACGAGGTCATCGGGGTCAGGCAGCGAGCGCACTCGCCCGCGAGCGGCGCGACCACGGTCCCGGTGGCGAGTACGCCCTCGGAAACCGCCTCGAACCTGACCTCAAGCACCACGTCCGCCCCGACCGGCACGCCGATGAGCTCGAGGCGCAAGTCCTCGGGCGCGGGGACGGTCCGGGTCTGGGTCAGCGCGGAGCCGGCCTGACGGCCGAGCAGGCGCATGTCAAAGACAAGCGCCCCTCGGGGTGCATGTGTGCGTGTGCTGGGCATGACAGTGTACTCGTGTCGAGTGAAAGGGAAACCGAGGGCACAGCCTACCGGCGGTGCGTGGTATTCCCAACTTGACCACGGGCGGCAGATATTCCGCCCCGGCCAGATGCTGGCATTATTCCTCGGCCTTATTCCTCGGCCAGGCGCTCGCGCAGCCGGGAAAGGACCAGCTCGGGGACCAGCCCGCTGACGTCCCCGCCGTACCTGGCGATCTCCTTGACCAGGCTGGAGGACAGGAACGAGTAGAGCGGGTTGGTGGTCATGAACAGCGTCTCGACCTTGGCCATCCGGTAGTTCATCTGCGCCATCTGCATCTCGTACTCGAAGTCGGTGACGGCCCGCAGCCCCTTGATCACGGCGGTGATCCCGTTGGCCGCGCAGAAGTCAACCAGCAGGCCGTAGAACCGCTCGATCCGCACGTTGCCGTAGCGGGCGGTGGTCTGGCCCAGCATCTCGACGCGCTCGTCGACGGTGAACAAGCTCTTCTTGGTCACGTTGATCAGCACCGCCACGATGACCTCGTCGTACAGGCCGGCGGCCCGGCTGATGATGTCGAGGTGACCGTTGGTGACCGGATCGAAAGAACCTGGGCAGACTACGCGTTGCACGCGGCGGCACCCCTTCTGCTCATCGGCGAGTAGTCGATCATGACCCTCGCTCCCCCGCGGGCGCGGGATTATCCGGAGCGAGTCCGTACCAGAAGGTCGCTTCCCCGTAACGGCGCTCCCGGTCGGGCGTGAACCCGCCCGGCCAGCGCACCGGTCCTGAGCGGGTGGCGCGCTCCACGATCACCAGCGCCCCGGGCGCCAGCCAGCCGCCGTCGGCGAGCAGCGCGAGGACGCGCTGCACCGCCGCGTCCGCCAGCGCGTACGGCGGATCGGCGAACACGACGTCGTAGCACTCCCCGTCCGGCCCGCGGGCCAGCACCCGCTCCACCCGGTCGGCCACCAGCACGGCCCCCGGCAGGCCGATCGCCTCGATGTTCTCCCTGATCACGCGGACGGCCCGGGCGCCCTGCTCGACCAGCAGCACGCGGCCGGCGCCGCGGGACAGGGCCTCGAGGCCGACCGCGCCTGAGCCCGCGTACAGGTCCAGGACCCGGGCGCCGTCCAGCGGGCCCGCGACCGAGGTGATCGTGGCGAACAGCCCTTCGCGGGCGCGGTCGCTGGTCGGCCGGGTATCCCGGCCGTCCGGGACCGCCAGACGGCGGCCACCCGCCTCGCCAGCGATAACGCGTGCCACCCCTTAAGTGTGCACGCCCGGGCCCCATCCGCCTACAGGCCCCTCAGGTCATGACCGTGAGGAGGGCCACACTCAGGTCTTGTCGAGGTACTCGGCCCTGAAGCCGAACAGGTCGTCGATGGCGGTACGCAGGGCGGGGTGCGCGGCCAGCTGAGGATCGGCCGTGACCAGCTCGGTCGCGTCCTCGCGGGCCTGCCCGATGAGGTCCTCGTCGGATAGCAGCTGCAGCAGGCGCAGGCTCGAGTGGCGGCCGGCCTGGGCCGCGCCGAGGACGTCGCCCTCGCGACGCTGCTCGAGGTCGAGCCGGGACAGCTGGAAGCCGTCCAGCGTGGCGGCCACCGCGGTGAGCCGCTCGCGCTGCGGACTGTCCGGGGGCGCCTCGGTGACCAGCAGGCACAGGCCCGGGTGGGCGCCCCGGCCGACCCGGCCGCGGAGCTGGTGCAGCTGGGAGACGCCGAAGCGCTCCGCGTCCATGATCACCATCACGGTCGCGTTCGGCACGTCGACGCCGACCTCGATCACGGTGGTCGCGACCAGGACGTTGATCTCGCCCGCGCTGAACTCCCGCATCACCCGGTCCTTCTCGTCCGGGTGCAGCTTGCCGTGCAGGATGCCGAGCCGCAGCCCGGCCAGCGGGCCCGCGGACAGCGTCCCGGCCACGTCGAGCACCGACAGCGGCTGGCGCCTGCTGCCCACGACGCCGCGCGGGACGCCGCCGGTCATGTCCACGTCGCCGAAGTCGTCCTCGGCATCGACATCGGCATTGGCATCGACGTCCTCGGAGTCCACGTCGCCGGGGCCCGCGCTCGAGTCACCCACCCGCGGGCACACCACGTAGGCCTGCCGTCCCCGGGCCACCTCCTCCTTGACCCGCTCCCAGGCCCGCTCCAGGAAGTGCGGCTTGTCCGCCGCGGGCACCACGTGGGTGGCGATGGCCGAGCGCCCGGCGGGCAGCTCGGTCAGCGTGGAGGTCTCCAGGTCGCCGTACACGGTCATGGCCACCGTGCGCGGGATCGGGGTGGCCGTCATGACCAGGACATGCGGCCGGTTGCCGGCCGCCTTGGCCCGCAGCGCGTCGCGCTGCTCCACGCCGAACCGGTGCTGCTCGTCGATCACCACCAGGCCCAGGTCGGCGAACTGGACCTGGTCCTCGAGGAGGGCGTGGGTGCCGATCACGATCCCGGCGTCGCCGGTGAACACGTCGGCCAGCGCGGCGCGCCGGGCGCCCGCGGTGACCGAACCGGTGAGCAGGGTCACGCCGGTCGCGTGCTCGCCCGCGCCGAGCTGGCCCCCCTCGGCCAGCGGGCCGAGCATGCCGGTGATCGAGCGGTAGTGCTGCTGGGCGAGCACCTCGGTCGGCGCCAGCAGGGCGGCCTGGCCGCCCGCGTCCACCACCTGCAGCATGGCCCGGATCGCGATCACCGTCTTGCCCGAGCCGACCTCGCCCTGCAGCAGCCGGTGCATCGGGTAGGCGCAGGCCAGGTCGGCCGCGATCGTCTCGCCCACCGCGACCTGGCCGGCCGTCAGGGAAAACGGCAGCCTGGTGTCGAACTCGTCGGCGATGCCGCCCGCGGTCCGCGGCCGCGGCATGGCCGGCATGGCCGCGGCGGCCAGCCGCCGCTGCGCCAGCGCGGACTGCAGCATGAACGCCTCGTCCCACTTGAGCCGGTGCCGGGCCCGTCTCAGGTCGCCCTGGTCCAGCGGCCGGTGAATGGCCCGGATGGCCTCGGCCCGCCCGGCCAGCCCGTGCCGCTCCCTGACCTCGGCCGGGATCGGGTCCTCGCCCGCGTCCAGCGGATCGAGCACGGTCTTGACCGAACGGGCGATCGTCCACGAGCTGGCCTTGGCGCTCGCCGGGTAGACCGGGATCATCTCGGTGGCGAACTCGGCCGCCAGCTCGGGCGTGAGGTCGGCGTTGGGCGGCGCCCCGGGCAGCATCTCGTACTCCGGGTGGACCAGCTGCAGGCGGTTGCGGAAGCTGGACACGGTGCCGGCGAACATGCCGAGCGTGCCCGGCACCAGCTGCCGCAGGACGTACTGGCCGCCGCGGCCCTTGAAGAAGAACGTCAGCACCAGCTTGGCCCGGTCGTCGGTGATGACCACCTCGCCCCGCACGGCGCCGCCCCGCTGCGGCATCGGGTGCGTGCTCACGTGGTCGACCCGGGCCAGCACGGTGACGTGGTCGCCCTCACGCAGCGAGGACAGGTCGGTCAGCTCGCCGCGGGTGTAGTAGCGGCGCGGGTAGTGCCGGAGCAGTTCGCCGACGCATCGCATGCCGAAGGCCGCTTCCAGCGCCTTGGCCGTCTTCGGCCCCAGCACCCGGTTCAGCGGTTCGTCGAGCGTAGTCACATGTGGCAGCATAGAAGCGGACCACGACATTGAGCGCGGTTCGCGTCGGGGCAACCCTTCGGGTAGGCTTCGACGGCTGCCTAGTACGCGTGGAGAAGTTTCGCGTAGAGCCGGGCACGCCACCTAGACGTCACACCATCAATTCTCAGGAGCGAACCGTGGCTTCCGTCTGCGACGTATGCGGTAAGGGGCCGATCTTCGGCAACAACGTCTCCTTCTCGCACCGCCGTACCCGCCGTCGCTGGAACCCGAACATCCAGCGCCGCCGCGTCACCGTCAACGGCACGGCCAAGCACGTGAACGTGTGCACCTCCTGCATCAAGGCCGGCAAGATCAGCCGCTAGCGAAGTGATCCCAGCCGGGGCGCTGTGAGCCCGGCTGGCCATCGACGACGACGCCCCGCTGCTGCGTTCTGGGGCCGGGTTCGGGCCCGCTGACCTCGCCTATCACCCGCCAGCGAGGCGGCAGCGGCGTGCCCGCGGGGAACGTCGCGACCAGTGAATGGTCCTCGCCGCCGGTGAGCACCCACTCCTGGGCCTGCGCGGCTGGCGTGGCATCAGGACCGGGGCGTGACACCGAGGCCGTTCGGTACAAATATTTTCTGGCGGCGGCGAGCAACTCTTCCTCCGGCCTCAGCCCGGCCGAGGCCAGGCGGACCTGGACGCCGCTGGCCTCCGCCACGTGGCCCAGGTCGGCCAGCAGGCCGTCGCTGACGTCGATCATCGCGGTCGCGCCCAGGGCGGCCGCCTCCGGGCCGGCCGGGTACGGCGGCGCGGGCCGCAGGTGCTGCGCGATCAGGGGGGCGATCAGGGGGGCGATCAGCCGATCGTCGGTCAGGCCCGCGGTCAGCAGGGCGAACCCGGCCGCGGCGTGCCCCAGCGGGCCGGCCACCGCGACCAGATCGCCGGGCCTGGCCCCGGAGCGCAGCACCGGGTCGCGGCCGGCCAGGTCGCCGAGGCCGGTCACGGCGAGCAGCACGCTGTCGGCCCGGGCGGTGTCCCCGCCGATCACGGCGGCGCCGGTGCGCGCGCACTCCCGCGCCAGGCCCTCGGCCAGTTCCCTGGCCCAGCGGGCCTCCAGGTCGGGCGGCGCCGCCAGCGCGACCAGCAGGGCGGTCGGCTCGGCCCCCATGGCCGCGCAGTCGGCCAGGCTGCGGGCCGCGGCCTTGTGCCCGATGTCGGCGGCGGACGACCAGTCGCGGCGGAAATGCCGCCCCTCGAGCAGGAAATCCGTGGTGGCGACCACCCGGCCGTCCGGCGTGGCCAGCACGGCGGCGTCGTCACCGATGCCGACGAGCGTCCGCGCGTTCGGCGGCAGGCCGGCCGACACCGTCTTGATCAGGCCGAACTCCCCCAGCGAGGCCAGCGTCGGCGGCTCGTTCCCGATGGCGGGCTCACCTCTTTCACGGGGGGGCACGCGTGTTACATGGTCTGGACCTCTACGGTAGCGTGGGCGGGCGGGGCGCCTGTCCCGTAATCCCCTGGGAGGACCTCATGGTAGAGGCTTACATCCTCGTCCAGACAGAAGTCGGCAAGGCCGCCGACGTGGCCTCGCTCATCGCGAAGATCAGCGGCGTCACGCAAGCAGAAGACGTCACCGGACCCTACGACGTCATCGTGCGCGCCCAGGCGGACAACGTCGACGAGCTCGGCCGGCTTGTCGCCGCGCACATCCAGTCCGTACCTGGGATCACCAGGACGCTTACCTGCCCCGTGGTGCACATCTGAGCAGTTCCGCGGCGAGCGGCGCGCTGTGCCGGCCCAGCCCCAGGCCGGCCGCGCCGCGCAGGTCGTCGGGCGTGTCCACGTCCCGGCGCAGGCCCGGAATGCCGTCCAGGGCGAGTTCGGCGGCGCCGCCCGCGGCGTGCCGCGCCCGCGAGGCCAGGCCGAACGCGGGTGAGAAGACCGCTCCCGGCGCCGCCGTGTACAGCGTCGTGCCGTCACCGGCGGCGTCCGCCACGAACGCGTTCGGCCAGGCCGCGGCCGCGTTCAGGGTCCGGCCGAGCTCGTCCGGGCGCAGCGCGGGCAGGTCGGCGGAGAGCGCGGCCGTCCCCGAGCGGGGCCAGCGGGCGGCGGCGTACCCGGCGCCGTGCCGCAGCGCCGCGTTCAGCCCGGCCCGCGGCTCGTCGGGAACGACGAGCGCGCCCAGCGCGGCCAGCGCCACCGACGCGACCTGGTCGTCTGTGATCACGATCACGCGGGCCACCGGGCCGGAACCGGCCACGGCGGTCACCGTGTCGCAGGCGAGCGCGAGCGCGAACTCGGCCCGCCGCGGGCCGGTGAGCGCCGCGAGCCTGGACTTGGCCTGCTCGAGCACCTTGACGGGCATCAGCACCGACCAGGTCATCGGCACATCCTCGATCATCTCGTTTGACCCTGCCTCGACACCGGACCGCAAGAACCAGGAGACTAGCTCCATGACCACGCGTACTGGCGCTGGCCAGCCTACGTCCTACACGTACTCGCCGGGCTGGCGGCTGTTCTCGCGGATCATCCTGCACCCGGGGCTGCGGCTGCTGATGAGGTTCCGCTGGTCAGGCAAGGAGAACATCCCCCGGACGGGCGGCATCATCCTGGCCCCGAACCACCTGTCCTACGCCGACTGGCCCGCGATCGCCCTGTTCAGCGACGGCTACGCCAAGCGGTACCCGGTTTTCATGATCAAGTCAGCGATCTTCGAGGTGAAGGTGATCGGGCCGCTGATGTACAAGTTCGGCCAGCTGCCGGTGTTCCGCGGCCGGGGCGACGCGGGCCTGGTGCTCAAGAAGGCCGAGGAGGCGCTGCGGGCCGGGGCCTGCGTGATCGTCTACCCGGAGGGGACCGCGTCCCGCGACCCGGACCTGTGGCCGATGACGGGCAAGACCGGCGCGGCGCGGCTGGCCCTGATCACCGGGGCGCCGGTGATCCCGATCGCCCAGTGGGGCGCGCAGGAGATCCTGCCGTACGGGTCGAAGAAGCCGCACCTGTTCCCGCGCAAGACGGTCCGGATGGCGGCCGGGGCGCCGGTCGACCTGTCCGCCTACCAGGGCCAGCGCCTCGGCGCGTCGACGCTGCAGGCCGCGACGGCCGACATCATGGCCGACATCACCGGCCTGCTGGCCAAGATCAGGCAGGAGCCGCCCCCCACCGCACCCTGGGATCTCGACGCGGGCGGCCGCGTCCCATTGGAACGAACGAAGGATCAACCCGCCCCGCTCCCGGATGCTCGCCCGGGCTCGGGCGAGGCGGTCTCCGGCGGCGCGTGAGGGTGCCGTCGTGAAAGCCGCCGTGCTGAGCGCGGGTTCCTGGGGTACCACGTTCGCTCAGGTGCTCTGCGACGCGGGGACAAGCACCGTGCTGTACAGCCGCAAGCCGGCGCTCGCGAAGGCGCTGGCCGTGCAGCACGAGAACCCGGACTACCTGCCGGGGATCGCGCTGAACCCGGCCCTGGACGCGACGTCGGACCCGGCTGAGGCGCTGGACGGCGCCGACCTGGTGGCGTTCGCGGTGCCCGCCCAGACGCTGCGGGCCAACCTGGCCGAGTGGGCGCCGCTGCTGCCGCCGCGGGCGCTGCTTGTCAGCCTCATGAAGGGGATCGAGCACGGCACCCGGCTGCGGATGAGCTCGGTGATCGCCGAGGTGACCGGCGCGGATCTGTCCCGGGTGGGCGTGGTGGCGGGGCCCAACCTGGCGGGCGAGATCGTCCGGCGGGAATTCACCGCGGCGGTGGTGGCGTGCGGTTCCTTGCCGGGGGCGGAGGCCCTGCAAGGCGCGTGCCACACGCCGTACTTCCGGCCCTACACCAACACCGACGTGACCGGCTGCGAGCTCGGCGGGACGGTGAAGAACGTCATCGCGATCGCGGTCGGCATCGCGGTGGCCATGGGTCTTGGCGACAACACCCGGGCCACGCTGATCACCCGCGGGCTGGCCGAGATCGCCCGGCTCGGCTCGGCCCTGGGCGCCCAGGCGCAGACGTTCGCCGGGCTGGCCGGGATGGGCGACCTGGTGGCCACGTGCAGCTCGCCGCTGTCGCGGAACCGGACGTTCGGCGAGTACCTGGGCCGCGGCATGACGGTGGCTTCGGCGTCGGCCGCGATGAACCAGACCGCGGAGGGCGTCGCGTCCTGCGGGCCGGTGCTCGAACTCGCCCGGGAGCACGGGGTCGAGATGCCGATCACCGAGGTGGTCGAGGCCGTCATGCGGGACGGGCTGCCGGTCGAGCAGGCTGCGTCGATGCTTGCGTCACGTTCGGCCAAGCCGGAGTGGTACGGTCCGTGAACTGGCACTCTTGGTTGGCGAATAGTTGGCGAAGTCCCTGCGCTTGGTGCCTAGAACGGCAGGAATGATTTAGTGGAGATAGTCCGCAAGCAGACCGGCGAGAACACCAGGGCGGTCCACCTCCCGGCCCCGCCGACGCCTGCGCAGCAGCCGCTCGGCACGCCGGTGTTCCGCACCGCGTCGTTCGCGTTCGGTTCGTCCGAAGAGTACCGGTCCGTCCTGAACGACGAGATGCCCGGCTACACCTACAGCCGGATCGACAACCCCACCGTGGACGCGTTCGCCCGCGCGGTCGCGGCGCTGGAAGGGGTGAACCTGCCGCGCTGGCCGGCCGCCCAGGCGTTCGCCTCGGGGATGGCCGCGATCAGCGGCGTGTTCTGGACCTTCGCCCGGACCGGCGCGCACGTGGTGGCGTCGGGCGCGGTCTACGGGGGCACGTACTCGCTGCTGCGCAACGTCCTGTCGCGGTTCGGGGTGGAGACGGACTTCGTCGACATCACCGACCTGGACGCGGTCCAGGCGGCCATCCGCCCGACCACGCGGGTGGTGTACGCGGAGACCATCGCCAACCCCACCACCGCCGTCGCCGACCTGCGTAAGCTGGCCGAGATCGCGCACGACGCCGGGGCGCTGCTTGTGGTCGACTCCACGCTGGCCCCGCCGGTCATCTGCCGGCCGCTCGAGCACGGCGCCGATCTGGTCGTGCACTCGGCCACCAAGTACATCGGCGGCCACTCCGACGTCACCGGCGGCGTGGTCACCGGGCGCATCGAGCTGATCAGCAACATCCGCGGCACCCGAGTGGACACCGGTGCGTCGCTGGCGCCCGATGAGGCGTTCCTGCTGCGCCGGGGCCTGGAGACGCTGCCGCTGCGGGTGCGCCGGGCCTGCTCGACCGCCTCGGTGTTCGCGGCCGCGCTGTCCCGGCACCCGGCCGTGCTGCGCATCGACTACCCCGGGCTGCCGGAGCACGCCGGGCACCAGGTGGCCCGGCGGCTGTTCGACGCGGGCCCGGAGGGGGTGCGGTTCGGGGCGATCGTCACCGTCACGCCGCACGGCGGTCGCGAGGCGGGCATGGCGTTCGCCGACAAGCTGCGGCTCGCCTCACTCGCCACGTCCCTGGGCGGGACCCACACGCTGGTCAGCCACGTCGCCTCGACCACGCACCGGCAACTCGACGACCGGGCGCTGGCGGCCGGCGGCATCGATCCGGGCGCGGTACGTTTCTCCGTCGGCCTGGAAGACGCGGAAGACCTGATCTCTGACGCGTATGTGGCGCTGGAGTCCCTCAGCAGGCCGTAGCCTGGTCGCTCAGCTCTTTGGGCTTGGGCTTGATGGTTGCGCCTTGTGGGGTTGTGCCTTGTGGGGTTGTGCCTTGTGGGGTTGTGCCTTGTGGGGTTGGGCCGGACGGGAGGACGCGTGGGGCAGGGAAAAATCCGGGTCGCCGTAGTATTCGGCGGTCGCAGCACCGAGCACGCCATTTCCTGCGCGAGCGCGGGCTTGATCTTGTCGGTTATCGACCGCGACCGCTACGAGGTGCTGCCCATCGGCATCGCCACCGACGGGCGGTGGGTGCTGGTGTCGGGTGACCCCGCTCGGCTGGCGTTGTCTTCCGGCTCGCTGCCGTCGGTCGAGTCGGTGGCCATACCCGGCTCTGAGATCACCCCGGTCAGCGGTTCCGCCTTGCGGGTGACGAGCCCTGACTCCGTCCCGCGGGACCTCGGTGCGGTCGACGTCGTGCTGCCGCTGCTGCACGGCGCCTACGGCGAGGACGGCACCATCCAGGGCCTGCTGGAGATGACCGGCACCAGGTACGCGGGCGCCGGCGTGTTCGCCAGCGCGGCCGGCATGGATAAGGAGTACATGAAGGTGCTCCTGACGGCCCGGGGCCTGCCGGTCGGTCCGTACGTGGTGGTGCGCGACCGGGAGTGGCAGTCCCTTGACGAACGCAAGCGGGTGCTGGACGAAATCGCCGATCTCGGCTGGCCGGTGTTCGTCAAGCCGGCCCGTGGCGGCTCGAGCATCGGGATCACCCGGGTGACCGGCTTCGAAGGGCTGGAAGACGCCATCGAGGCCGCCCGCGCCCACGACCCCAAGGTGCTGGTCGAGGCCGCAGTGGACGGGATCGAGATCGAGTGCGCGGTGCTCGAGGGCCTCGACGGCGGGCCGCCCGAGGCGAGCATCCCTGGCCAGGTGCTGGTGGATCCCGGTTCGGAGTTCTACGATTTCGAGGCTAAGTACATGGCCTCGGCCGACACGATGCGGATCCCGGCGCCGGTCCCGGCCGCGGCCGCGGCCGAGATCCGGCGGCTGGCCGGCGCGGTCTTCGACGCCATCTCCTGCGAGGGCCTGGCCCGGGTCGACTTCTTCTACACCACGACCGGGCAGATCCTGGTCAACGAGATCAACACGATGCCGGGCATGACCCCCGCTTCTGGCTTCCCGATGATGTGGGCCGCCACCGGCCTGCCCCTGCCGCAACTCGTCGACCGGATCATCCAGACCGCGCTGCGCAAGCGCCCCGGCCTGCGCTGAGCCTGTCACGCTGGCCGTGTTCCGTGTTTGGTTCCGTGTTTACAGATACGGCCGCGGGCGGCCGCCGGGGTAGTCCCGGACGCCACCCGCGGCCGTTTACTTCTTCTTATTTCTTCTTACTTAGCTCTTCGGCTTGTCACCGTTGACGAGGGCCTTGAAGTCCGCGCCGGGGCGGAACTTGGGCACCGAGGACTTGGGCACCTCGATGGTCGCGCCGGTGGCGGGGTTACGGGCCGTACGAGCCGGGCGCTCGCTCTTCTCGAAAACGCCGAACCCGGTGATGGCTACCTTGTCACCGCTCGCTACGGCGGACTGGATGGTCTCGAGCACCGCGTTCAGAGCTTCGGCCGCGGATTTCTTGTCCCCCAGCCGTCCTGAGATCGCGTCGATCAGATCACGCTTGTTCATGGTTCACTCCTGCGCTTCCCCCACAGGTCGCGTGGGCTCCGATTAGGGTTCGCGACCTCTGACCTGCCCGAAAGTAGGCGATCAAACGCCGTTGCACAATAACCATGGCCAGATTGGCCGGCGTGTCGGCCAATCTCACACGCCCCTGCATCCAGTGGTTATACGCAATGTAATCAAATGCCGGTTATCGATTACCTTGCGCTTACACCCTAGGTCAGAAGCGTGATCAACGTCGCCGAAGCACTTTCCGCGCCTCGAACGTGAGATTTGCCGGCCGGGCAACGGGCTCCACCCCGCGGCGCCGGCGGACGCCACAGCGCGAGTCCCCGCGCTGGGGGGCCAGGGGGCCGCAGGGGGCCAGGCCCCGGGTTGGCAGGGAGGGGGTCGGCGGGGCCAGGGCGGCAGAGGCGGGGGTCTCGGGGGGCCGACCGCCGGATCGCGCCGCCCCATCACCGGCCGCGCCGCTGTGGGCCGACTCGATGGCACATGAGTGCCACTTTTCTCGAGTGAGCGTTCTGATCGCGGGACGAACGGTACCCGTGGTGCGCCTGCTCGCATTGGCGTTCTGGGCCGACCGGGTGCTGGTGTTTCAGGTAGTGACAGGGAGGAAGCTGGGGCGTGAGCGCTCGAAGGTGGTGATGTCGTCGACGTGACGGAGGGTCAGGCCGATGTCGTCGAGGCCTTCCATGAGCCGCCAGCGGGTGTAGTCGTCGATCTCGAACGGCGCCTTGATCCCGGCCGCCTCGGCCAGCACGACGCGGTTGTCCAAGTCGACCACGACCTCGATGGCCGGGTCGGCCTCGATGGCGTCCTGCAGCGCGGCCACGGTGGCTTCGGGCAGGATGACCGGCAGCAGGCCGGCCTTGGTGGAGTTGCCGCGGAAAATGTCGCCGAAGCGCGGGGCGATCACGGCCCGGAAGCCGTAGTCGGTCAGGGCCCAGACCGCGTGCTCGCGGGACGAGCCGGTGCCGAAGTCGGTGCCGGCCACCAGGATGGTCGCGCCCTCGTACTGCGGCTGGTTGAGCACGAAGGCGGGGTCCTCACGCCAGGCGGCGAACAGGCCCTTGCCGAAGCCGGTCCGGCTCACCTGCTTGAGGTACTCGGCCGGGATGATCTGGTCGGTGTCCACGTTGCTGCGGCGCAGCGGCAACGCGCGGCCGGCGTGGGTGACGAACGGTTCCATGGTTCAGGCTCCCTTGACGGATCGGCCGGGTTACAGGTCAGCTGGTGCGGCCAGGTGGCCGGTGACGGCGGTGGCGGCAGCGACCTCGGGCGAGACCAGGTGGGTGCGCCCGCCCTTGCCCTGGCGGCCCTCGAAGTTGCGGTTGGAGGTGGACGCGCTGCGCTCGCCCGCGGCCAGCTTGTCCGGGTTCATGCCGAGGCACATCGAGCAGCCCGCCGAACGCCACTCGGCGCCCGCCGCGGCGAACACCGCGTCCAGTCCCTCGGCTTCGGCTTCGGCCCGCACGGCCATCGAGCCGGGCACGACCAGCATCCGGACCGACGGCGCGATCTTGCGGCCCTGCAGCACCGAGGCGGCGGCCCGCAAGTCCTCGATCCGGCCGTTAGTGCAGGAGCCGACGAAAACCGTGTCCACGGCGACGTCGCGCAGCGCGGTGCCGGGCTTGAGGTCCATGTAGGTCAGCGCGCGCTCCGCGGCGGCCCGGGCGCCCGGGTCGGCGAACGAGTCGGGGTCTGGCACCGACGACGCCAGCGGCAGCGCCTGCCCGGGGTTGGTGCCCCAGGTCACGTACGGTGTCAGCGTGGCCGCGTCGAGGACGACCTCGCGGTCGAAGGCGGCGTCCGGGTCGGTAGGCAGGCTGCGCCAGTAGTCCAGCGCGCTCTCCCAGGCGGCCCCCGACGGCGCGTGCGCCCGGCCCTCCAGGTACTCGAACGTCACGTCGTCCGGGGCCACGAGCCCGGCCCGGGCGCCGGCCTCGATGGACATATTGCAGACGGTCAGCCGGCCCGCCATGGACAGCGCGCGGATGGCGGAGCCGCGGTACTCAAGCACGTAGCCCTGCCCGCCGCCGGTGCCGATCTTCGCGATGATGGCCAGGATCAGGTCCTTGGCCGATACGCCCGCGGGCAGCGTGCCATCCACCGTGATGGCCATCGTCTTGGGCTTGGCCTGCGGCAGCGTCTGGGTGGCGAGCACGTGCTCGACCTCGCTGGTGCCGATGCCGAAGGCGAGCGCGCCGAGCGCGCCATGGGTGGAGGTGTGGCTGTCGCCGCACACGATCGTCAGGCCCGGCTGGGTCAGCCCGAGCTGTGGGCCGATGACGTGCACGATGCCCTGGTCGGCGTCGCCCATCGGGTACAGCCGGATGCCGAACTCGGCGCAGTTCTTCCGCAGCGTCTCGACCTGGGTGCGGGAGATCGGGTCGGTAACCGGGCTACCGGGACCGGACAGCGGCACGCCCGGGCCGGTGATCCCGGTGGTCGGCACATTGTGATCCTCGGTGGCGATGGTCAGGTCCGAGCGCCGTACCTTGCGGTCGGCCGCCCGCAGCCCGTCGAACGCCTGCGGGCTGGTCACCTCGTGCAGCAGGTGAAGGTCGATATAGAGCAGGTCGGGCTCGCCCTCCGCGCTGCGCACCACGTGGGCGTCCCAGATTTTCTCGGCGAGCGTACGGTGCGCGTTCCCGGCCATCACGCTCTCTCCCTTCAGCTTGCGTCTCGCATTCCGAGACGGCAGTATTCATTACATGAACAACTCTAGCGGAGTCGGCGTCCTCGACAAGACGATATCCGTCCTGTCGGCGCTGGAAAGCGGCCCGGCGTCGCTGGCCCAGCTGGTCAAGGCGACCGGCCTGGCCCGCCCGACGGCGCACCGGATCGCCGTCGCGCTGGAGAGCCACCGCATGCTGGCTCGCGACACGCAGGGCCGGTTCGTGCTCGGCCCTAGGATCGGCGAACTGGCCGCGGCGGCCGGGGAAGACCGCCTGCTCGCCATCGCGCAGCCCATCTTGACGCAGCTCAGGGACGTCACCGGGGAAAGCGCGCAGCTGTACAGGGCGCACGCGGACGCGCGCATCTGCGTGGCCGCGGCCGAGCGGGCCAGCGGGCTGCGCGACACCGTCCCGGTCGGTGCCGCGCTGCCGATGACGGCCGGCTCGGCGGCCCAGGTCCTGCTGGCCTGGGAGGAAGGCGCCCGGATGTCCCGCGGCCTGCGCGGCGCCAAGTTCACCGTCACCACGCTGGCCCAGGTCCGCCGGCGCGGCTGGGCCGCCACCGCGGCCGAGCGCGAGCCCGGCGTCGCCTCGGTGTCCGCCCCGGTCCGCGGTCCGGCCGGCCGGGTGCTCGCCGCCATCTCGGTATCCGGGCCGATCGAGCGCCTGACCCGCTCCCCCGGCCGGATACACGCCGCCGCCGTAGTCGCCGCCGGCGACAAGATAACCCAGCTCCTCCGGGCCGAGACATAATCCCCCGCTCGCCTCCGGGCGCCTTTCAGGCCCTGTCTTCCCTCGTCGCTCGTCGCAGGCTCCGCGCTCCTCAGTCCAGACAGGGCCGGCGCCCTTTGGCTCGCGGGGGAAACAGAGTCTGCATCTGCGTGCTGAGACGCAGGCTGGTCGGTAGCCCCCGGTAGTGTTCCTTTAGCCGCGGGCTGGCTACCGGGACGACCTCCGGGCCACCGGGCTGCGGCGTAAGGCCCTCGCCGGGCTGGACCATGATGGGCATGGTCAGATTCCGGCGGCCCCGCAGAACGGGAGGTCCGGGGATAGATGGATACGGACGCGCGTCTCAAGGCAGCTGTCGTCAGGGAGGCCTCGCCCGGCGAGCGCCGGGTGGCCCTGGTCCCTGACGCGATCGGCCGGCTGCGGCCGGCCGGGATCGACGTGCTGGTGGAAAGCGGCGCGGGAGACGGCGCCTGGCTGCCCGACGCCGCTTACGCCGACGCCGGGGCCTCGATCGTCAGTGCCGCCGAGATCTACCGGACCGCCGACGTGATCCTCACCGTCACCCGCCCCGAGCCCGGGACGATGAGCGAGCTCAGGCCGGGCCAGGCGGTCATCGGCATGCTCGCCCCGCTGGCCGACCCCGCGCTGGCCGCGACGCTGGCCGCCCGCGGGGTGACCGCGATCAGCCTGGACGGGCTGCCGCGCACGCTGTCCCGGGCTCAGCCGATGGACGCGCTCACCTCCCAGTCCAACGTGGCCGGCTACAAGGCCGTCCTGGTCGCGGCCGGGGAGTACGCCCGGTTCTTCCCGATGCTGATCACCGCGGCGGGCACGGCCCGGCCGGCCAAGGTGCTCGTGCTCGGCACCGGGGTAGCCGGCCTGCAGGCCATCGGCACCGCCCGGCGGCTCGGCGCGCTGGTGAGCGGCTACGACATCAGGCCCAGCTCCAAAGACGAGGTCACCTCGCTCGGGGCCACGTTCCTCGAGCTGGCCTCGGTCGGCTCCGCGGCGGGCGAGGGCGGCTACGCCCGCGAGCTGACCGGCGAGGAGCGGCAGGCCCAGCAAGACGAGCTGACCGGCCATATCGCCCGGCACGACGTGGTGATCACGACCGCGCAGGTGCCGGGGCGCCGGCCGCCGCTGCTGGTGACCGAGGACGCGGTCAAGGCCATGTCCCCCGGCTCGGTCATCGTCGACATGGGCGCCAGCGCGCTGGGCGGGAACGTGTCCGGCTCGCAGCCCGGCGAGACGGTCGTCACCGGCAACGGGGTCACGATCGTGGGCGCCGAGAACCTGCCCGCCACCGTGCCGGCCGCGGCCTCGGCCGCGTACTCGCGGAACATCTCGGCGCTGCTGCTGCACCTGACCAGGAACGGCGCGCTGGCCATCGACACCAGCGACGAGATCCAGGCCGGCGTGGTGATCACGCACGACGGCGCGGTCGTGCACCCCGGCGTGGCCAGCCTCTTGCGGCCGGCCCAGCCGGCGCCTGCTGAGCCCCAGACGAGCGAGGGAGACGACGGTGTCGACGGCCCTAGTCACTGACCTGACCATTTTCATACTCGCCCTGCTGGTCGGCTTCGAGGTCATCGGGAAGGTACCGGCCACGCTGCACACGCCGCTGATGTCGGCGACCAACTCGATCCACGGCATCGTGCTGGCCGGCGCGCTGCTGATCGGGGTGACGGCGCACACCGTGGTGGGCTACATCCTGGCCTTCATCGCCGCGGTCTTCGCCAGCGCCAACGTGGTCGGCGGCTACGTGGTGACCGAGCGGATGCTGAAGATGTTCCGGCGCAAGGCCCAGCCTCAGGCAGCAGGGCCTCCGGTCGAGACCGGGCCGCAGGCCGAGCTGGACGGGAAGCCGAGATCGTGAGCGGGTTCACCGGCGGCATCCAGCTCGTCTACGTGCTGGCGGCGGCGTGCTTCGTCATCGGCCTGCACATGATGAACAGCCCGGCCACCGCCCGGCGGGGCAACCAGGTGTCCATGGCGGGCATGGTGATCGCGGGCATCGTCACGCTCGTCCTGCTCATCCACGACGGCACGGTCACCGCGGCCGGCTGGATCGTGCTGATCTCCGGCGCCCTGATCGGCTCCGCGATCGGCCTGTACACCGCGCGGACGGTGCAGATGACCGCGATGCCGCAGCTGGTGTCGGCGTTCAACGCGGTCGGCGGCGGGGCCGCCGCGCTGGTCGCGATCTACGGCTACATCGAGTCCGAGGCCAACGCGGGCGGCGTGCTCGGCAGCACCACGGTGTTCACCCTGCTCGACGTCATCATCGGCGCGGTCACGTTCTCCGGGTCTATCGTCGCCGCGGGCAAGCTGCAGGGCATGATCAGCGGCCAGCCGATCATCTTCAAGGGCGGCCGGATACTCAACGTGGCCCTGGCCGCCGTGGCCATCGGCGCGGCCGCGTTCATGCTGACCACGGCCAGCCTGCCCGCCCTGCTCGTCGTGGTGCTGGCCTCGCTGGCGTTCGGCGTGATGATGGTGCTGCCGATCGGCGGCGCGGACATGCCCGTGGTGATCTCGCTGCTGAACGCGTTCACGGGAACCGCGGTGGCCATGGCCGGGTTCGTCATCGCCAACTGGGCCCTGATCGTGGCCGGCGCGCTGGTGGGCGCGTCCGGCAGCATCTTGACCAAGCTCATGGCCGACGCGATGAACCGGTCGCTGGCCAACATCATCGTGGGCGGGTTCGGCACCGGGGACAGCGCGATCGCGGCCGCCGTGGCCGCGGACGCCCAGGTTCGCGCGATCGCCGCCGACGACGCGGCCATCCAGCTGGCCTACGCGTCCAAGGTGATCATCGTGCCGGGTTACGGCCTGGCCGCCGCGCAGGCGCAGCACGGCGTGGCCGACCTGGCCAAGACCCTGGAGGACCACGGCATCGAGGTCAGCTACGCCATCCACCCGGTGGCGGGCCGGATGCCCGGCCACATGAACGTGCTGCTGGCCGAGGCGAACGTGCCGTACCCGCAGCTCAAGGAGATGGACGAGATCAACCCGGAGTTCGCCCGGGCCGACGTGGCGCTGGTCATCGGGGCCAACGACGTGACCAACCCGGCCGCCCGGCGGCCGGGCAACGACATCTCCGGCATGCCGATCCTGGACGTGGACCAGGCCAAGTCGATCATCGTGGTCAAGCGCTCGATGGGTACCGGTTACGCCGGGATGGAGAACGAGCTGTACTTCAACCCCAAGACCAGCATGTACTTCGCCGACGCGAAGAAGGCGATGACCGAGCTGACCGCCGCGGTCAAGACCCTGGTGGGCTAGCGGTCACGGCACCACGACCAGCCTGCGGCCCCGCGGGCTGGGCCCCTGCCAGGCGGCCTCGATCTCGCTGAGCGGGATCGTCCGCGCCTCGAAGGTGAGCGTCCCGGCCTGCGCCCAGCGCACGATCTGCCCGTAGGTCTCCGCCATCATGGCCGGGTCCAGGCCCTTGGCCGCGCCGTAGATCTCGACGCCGGAGGTGCGCAGGCTGGCCGCCGCGACGGTCAGGTCCGGGCCGGCCGACTCGCCGGCCTGAACGAGCCGGGTGGGACGGCCGAAGCCGAACGACGCGGGGATCAGCGTCCGCAGCAGGATCTCCGTGGGCCGGCCCCACAGGAAATCGAGCACGACGTCATAGCCCTCTCCCCTGGCCTCGTCGTACGCCCGGGCCAGGGCGTCGTCGGGTACCGCGGTATTGATGACCGCGTCCGCGCCGAGGGCCCGCACCTCGCGCAGGGCGCCGTCGTCGCGCCCGGTGGCGACGATCCGGCCGGCGCCCAGCAGGCGAGCCACCTTGACGGCCAGCCGCCCGGCCACGCCGGTCGCCCCCTGGATGAGCACCGTCTCGCCGGGGACGAAGGCCGCCGCGGTCTTGATCGTCATGCCGGTGACGGCCGTGGCCAGGACGACCGCGGTGACCGGATCCAGTCCGGCCGGGATGGGAGCCAGGTGGTCAGCCGCCACCACCGCCTGCTCGGCCAGCGCGCCGTAGGGCGCGCGGGGCTGGCCGAACCCGACCAGGGTGCCGTCCGGCAGCGTCCCCACGCCGTCGAAACCGGGGATCGCGGGGAGCTGGGCGGTGTACGCCCCGCTCGCGTAGTGCTGGCCCGCCGCGACCAGCTTGTCAACGTTCTCGACCGCGACCGCCTTCACGTCGAGGATGACCTCGCCCTCGCCGGCCACCGGGTCAGGGAAATCTTCGTACCGGGGAATCCCGCCGACCTCGTGCAAGACTGCTGCCTTCACCGTGCCTCCGATTCTCTAACACTGTTAGAGAGCTACTCTAACAGTGTTAGAGGTGGTATCGGGCCAACGGACAACCATGAGGCCGAACGAGGGAGGCTAGACGTGGCCCTGGACCGGCAACGGATCGTCGCCGAAGGCGTGGCGCTGCTCGATGCGGATGGCCTGGACGGAGTGACGCTGCGTAAGCTGGCCCGGCGCCTCGGCGTCCAGGCCCCGACCCTCTACTGGCACCTCCCGAACAAGGCCGCCCTGGTCACCGCCATCGCCGAGGAAATACTCGAGCAGCAGTTCCCCGAGACTCACCTGGTGCCCCCGGAGCCGGAGCAGCGCTGGCAGGACTGGCTGGCCGGACTGGCCCAGCGGCTGCGCCACGCCATGCTCGCCCACCCGGACGGCGCCCGGGTCGTCTCGGCTTCCCACCTCTCCCTCAAGATGGCCGCCATCTCCGAGCTCGCGATGAGCACCCTGGTCGCCCGCGGCCTGCCGCTGCACCAGGCCCGCCTGCTGGTGCTGACCGTGGAGCACTTCACCATCGGGCACGTCCTGGCGGAGCAGGCCCCGCCACCGGACTCCGCAGAGGCCAGCGGGTTCGACCTCGCCGCCTACCCCACCGTCGTCGCCGGCATCACCGCGTACTTCCAGCCCGGCCGCACCGTCGACGACCTGTTCCGCGACTGCCTCCAGTTGATCATCGACCCGGACGCCAACGAGTGAGGCGAAAGCGACACAAGGGAAACGAGCGCAAAAAACTCTGAGCCCAGGAAGAGGTCTGTGTGCCCCAGCCCACGCTAGAACGTGGGCTGGGGCACACAGACCACGCAGGGACCGGCTGCCGACGAACCCACCCGCGAGCCGAAGGAGCCGACTGAGGGGCGCCGGAGGCGAGCGGGACCAGCAGAGCGAGTGGGACAGCAGAGCGTAGAGTTCGGACAAAGGTCTTTTGACTGGATATCGGGAGGTTGTCGTGGCCGAGCGCACCAAGATCGTTCTGGATGAGTCCGAGATCCCGACCCAGTGGTACAACATCATGCCGGACCTGCCCGCGCCGATGCCGCCGCCGCTGCACCCGGGGACGGGCCAGCCGGTGGGGCCGGAGGATCTCGCGCCGCTGTTCCCGATGGAGCTCATCCGCCAGGAAGTGTCCACCGACTCCTACGTGGACATCCCGGACGTGGTGCGCGACGTCTACCGGCTGTGGCGGCCGACCCCGCTGTACCGGGCGCACCGGCTGGAGAAGGCGCTGAACACCCCGGCGCGGATCTACTACAAGTACGAGGGCGTCTCCCCGGCCGGGTCGCACAAGCCGAACACCGCCGTCCCGCAGGCGTACTACAACGCGGCCGAGGGCACCAAGCGGCTCACCACCGAGACCGGCGCCGGCCAGTGGGGCAGCGCGCTGTCCTTCGCCTGCGCGCAGTACGGCATCGACTGCGAGATCTGGATGGTCCGCGCCTCCTACGACCAGAAGCCGTACCGGCGCACGATGATGGAGACCTGGGGCGCTACCGTGCACGCCAGCCCGTCCCGTGCCACCAAGGCGGGAGCGGACATACTCGCCGCCCACCCGGACTCGACGGGCAGCCTGGGCATCGCGATCAGCGAGGCGGTCGAGGCGGCCGGCGGCAGCGCCGACACCAGGTACGCGCTGGGCAGCGTGCTCAACCACGTCTTGATGCACCAGACCGTGATCGGCGAGGAGGCGCTCAAGCAGTTCGCCGCGGCTGGGGAGTCGGCCCCTGACCTGATCGTGGGCTGCACCGGCGGCGGTTCCAACTTCGCCGGGCTGTTCTTCCCGTTCCTGCGGGAGAAGCTGGCCGGGCGGTGCGACCCGGTGATCCGCGCGGTCGAGCCGGCCGCCTGCCCGTCGTTCACCCGCGGGCGGTACGCCTACGACTTCGGCGACACGGCCGGGTTCACCCCGCTGCTGAAGATGCACACCCTCGGCCACGGCTTCATCCCCGACCCGGTGCATGCGGGCGGGCTGCGCTACCACGGCATGTCCCCGCTGCTCTCGCACATGTACGAGCTCGGCCTGTTCGAGGCGGAGGCCAGGCAGCAGCGGGAGTGCTTCGCGGCCGCGGTCACCTTCGCCCGGGCCGAGGGGATCATCCCGGCGCCGGAGCCGACGCACGCGCTCGCCTCCGTGATCGAGGAGGCCAAGCGCTGCGCCGAATCCGGCGAGCCGAAGGTGATCCTGACCGCGCTGTGCGGCCACGGCCACTTCGACATGGCCGCCTACGAGCGCTACCTGTCGGGCGAGATGGAGGACTTCGAGCTCTCCCAGGAGCGCATCGACGCGGCCCTTACCCAGCTACCGCAGGTGGGGTAGGCGGGGCGGGGAGCGGGCTCGTTCGGTATAAAAAGTTACGGCGGGATCGGACGGCGGCGGCCAGGCCTTCGAGGACCTCGGCCGTCGTCCCGAAGTCCATGCACGCGTCGGTGACGCTCTGGCCGTAGGTGAGCGTCTCCGGCCGGCCGGGCTCCTGCTTGCCCTCGACCAGGAAGCTCTCCAGCATCATGCCGGTCAGGCCGTGCTCGCCCGCGGCCACCTGCTCGGCGATCGCCGCCGCCACGGCCGGCTGACGGCGGTGGTCTTTGCCGCTGTTGCCGTGGCTCGCGTCCACCATCAGCCGGCGTGGCACGCCTGCCCCGGTGATCAGGTCAAGCGCCTTGGTCACGTGGCTGGCCTCGTAGTTCGGGCCGGACCGGCCGCCGCGCAGGATCACGTGGGTGTCCGGGTTGCCGGCCGTGGTCACCACGGCGGCGGCGCCGTGGTCGGTGACGCCGAAGAACGTGTGCCCGGCGGACGAGGCGCGGCAGGCGTCCACCGCTACCTGGACGTCACCGTCGGTGCCGTTCTTGAACCCGATCGGCATCGACAGGCCCGAGGCGAGCTGGCGGTGGACCTGGCTCTCGGTGGTCCGGGCACCGATCGCGCCCCAGGTCACCGTGTCCGCGATGTACTGCGGCGTGATCGGGTCGAGCCATTCGCAGCCCACCGGCAGGCCGAGCTCGACGATGTCAAGCAGGAGCCGCCGCGCGGTCCGCAGGCCGCGGTGCACGTCGTGGCCGCCGTCCATGCCGGGGTCGTTGATCAGGCCCTTCCAGCCGGTCACGGTGCGCGGCTTCTCGAAGTACACCCGCATCACGATCAGCAGGTCGTCCTGGCAGCGGTCGCGGATCTGGCTGAGCTGGCCCGCGTACTCGAGCGCCGCCCGGGGGTCGTGGACCGAGCATGGCCCGGCGATCACGAGCAGGCGGTCGTCCTCGCCGTCGAGCACGGCGCGGACCTCGCCGCGGGTGCGCTGCACGGTGGTCGTGGCCTCGTCGGTCAGCGGAAATTCATCAAGCAGGGCCGCAGGCGACAGCAGCGGCTCGTAGCCGGTGATCCGGGTATCCCTGGTGCTCGACATCGAGCGAGTCTCCTCCCGGGCGAGCCGCTACCCGGGGCACGGGAGCCAGCACACCCCTTGGTCTTAGCTGGCTCCAGGCGGTAATAAGCGCAGGCGCGAACGCCTGGCTCCGCCCGGAGCCAGGGTAAAGCGCGGATACCACCGTGACACGCGACCGATATTACACGCTGGGGTCGCCGCGTTTGACGACGCAGCAGTCCCGGGCTGGGGTGGCCCTGGTCACAGCCCGGGCGCCGGGTGGCCCCGGGCGCCGCCCCGGGGACCGCCTCCGAGAACGGCCATGAAACTGGGCTTCCAGTGCGTTCTGGCGCGCTGAACCCCCGGTTTCATGCCGTGGCGGCGGTGTGTTGGCGTAGCGGTGGGGAGGGGGCAGAGGGACGCTGTTATCGCTGTTATCGAGGTTGCCGCTGTGACTCAAGTCCGGTTTGCACGGATGAGATCCCCGATTTGTCCGCGCTTTCGGGTGCTGTGACAACCAAAAGCGCGGACAAAGCCGGGATGAGCTTCTCCTGGCGAGGTGGGCCGCGCGAATTTCATGATCGCGGGCAGAACCAGGATGCTTTTGCGGCCGTTTATCACGATGAGGGATCTGATGCGTCTCAAGGGTGTCACGGGCCCCGGTCGGGCCGACGCCTCGCGTGATCGCGGGGGGGTCACTACCCCGGTAGCAGGGACGATTACTTCGAGTAATCGGCGACAGCGCTTTGCGCTTGGTTCCGTACGCACCGCGAGCACATGGTCTATAGTCCTCTTTGTTAGGTTAGGCTAACCTAAGTGGAGGACATGTGCGGCTCTGTCTTATCGCGTCGAAGCCGACCGATGCGGTGACGTACGGTTTCCTGCCGGCCGCTGAGCGGCTCGGCCTGGAGGTTTTCCTGCTGACCGACCGACCGGAGGCCCACGTGGGCGCGCTGGCCCAGGCGGCGGCGATGACCGCGGCGTGGCCCGCCGGGACGGGACCGGCCGGCGAACGGGCCCTGACGGGCCCCGCACCCGGGATCGCCCAGCAGGGCCTGGCCGGCCAACTACCCGGGATCGTGCCGTGCGACGTGCACGATACGCGGGCGCTGATCGGGCGGATCGCCGGGCTCCCGGCGATGGACGCGGTGTTCACCAACTCCGATCATCTGCAGATGCAGGCGGCCCTGGCGGCCGACTACTTCGGCCGGCCGGGCAAGGACTGGCGCTCGGCCCTGCGGGCCAAGAACAAGCCGCTGATGCGGCACCGCCTGGCCCTGACCGGGACCGAGAAGGTCGCCATGGCCGAGATCACGGCCGACGGCGAATGGCCGCCGCCGGGACTGCCCTACCCGGTGGTGCTCAAGCCGGCCGAGGGCGTGGCCAGCGAGGACGTCGCGCTGGCGCAGACCCCGAGGGAACTGGCGCAGCGGTGTGCCGAGTACTTCGGCCGCCACCCAGGCGGACGGCTGCTGGCCGAGGAGTACCTGCCGGGTACGCTGCGCACGCTGGAGACGCTCGGCGACGGCGACCGGCTGTGGGTGTTCGGCGGTTTCCGGACCACGCTGTCGCCGCTGCCCTACTTCATCGAGGAACGGCTGACCTGGGAGCCGCTGCCGCCCGGGGGCGAACTCGACCACGTCCGGCGGGCCCTGGAGGATCTGGGCACCTCGTTCGGTCCGTGCCATACCGAGTTCAGCTGCGACGGCTCCGGCGGCGCCCGGCTGATCGAGGTGAACGACCGCCTGATCGGCGACCACGACGAGTTCCTCCTGGATGGCCTGCTCGACGACGACCTGTTCGAGCGGGTCCTGCGGGTGCACCTCGGCGAGCGCCTGCCCGCGGGGCCGCCCCCGGTCCGGGCCGGGCACGCGGTGGCGGACTCCGTTCTCGCCGAACGGTCCGGCCTGCTGCGCAGCGCCCCGCCGGGCGGTCCGCTGCCGGGCGCGGCGCCCGGCGTCAGGCTCGGCTACTGGCCGGTGCGCCAGCCGGGCGAGCGGGTCGGCGTGACCCACTCCAACCGCGACTACCTCGGCATCATCACCGCGACCGGGCCCGACAGGGAACTGGTGGAGCGTTCGGTCAGTGCCGCCCGGATCATGAACCGCTGGGAGGTCGCCGCGTGAGCGGGACGCTGCTCGTGGACCGGGACGTGGCGACCGAGGCTGAGCTGGCCGCCGCGGTCGTCGATACCTTGCTCCGGGAGGATTACGCCGGGCTCGCCGGGCGGGTGCGGGTGACCGGGGCCGGGACCGTGCTCGACTGGCCCGGCGGCCCGGTGCTACCGCTGCGGGCCGACGGCTTCCTGGCCGACTTCGCCGTCAGCCGGCCGGTACCGCTCACGCTCTCCGATGTCGGCTCGCTGCTCGCCGCCGTCGCCCCGGCGGCGGACGCCGGCGGCGTGGCCGCCTTCGGCGCGGAGTGCCGGCAGGCGCTGGCGACCCTGCGCCTGCGTGACCGGCACCTGGGCGACCGGCACCTGGGCGACCGGCCGGCGGGGCCTTGGGTGGGGCCGGGCGGCGCGGTCTGGTACGACGCGCTGGCCGCCGCGCGGCCGCATCCGGCCTACCCCACCGCGGCCTGCCGCCTCGGCTTCACCGACGAGGATTCGCTGCGCTACGCTCCGGAATTCCGGCCCGAGTTCGAGCTGGCCTGGGTGGCGGTCCCGCGGGCCGCGCTGGTCACGGCCCGGCCCGGCCGGCCAGCCTGGTGGCCGGAGATGACCGAGGTGGGGCTGCCCGCGGACCTGGCCGCCAGCCACGAACTGCTCCCGGTCCACCCGCTGACCGCACGGCTGGCGCTGCCCCAGGCGCTCGCCGAGGCCGGCCTGGACAGTGCTGGCCTGGACAGTGCTGGCCTGGACAGTGCCGGCCTGGACGGTGCCGGCCAGGCGGGGGCGGTGGTCGCGCCGAGGAGCCGGCTCGCGGTCCGGCCTACGCTGTCCACCCGGACGGTCGCGGTGACCGCGGACCCGGGCGTGCAGCTGAAGCTGCCGCTCCCGGTGAGCACCCTCGGCCTGCTCAACCGGCGCGGGCTGGTGCCGCGCACGCTGTCCGACGGGGCCCTGACCGGGCGGATCCTGGCCCGGCTGACAGCCCGCGATCCCGCGCTCGGCGGGCTGCTGCTGACCGACGACGGCGACTTCGCCCACGCCGGCCACCCGGCCCTGGGGTACCTGCGGCGGCGGCTGCCGGACGGGCTCGGCGCGTGCCGGGTGGTATCTGTGGCCGCCCTGCTCGCTCCGGTACCTGGAGCGGAGGCAACGATGGGGACGCACCGGGCCGCGGGCCCGCTGGTGATCGACGAGCTGGCTGAGCTGGGCTGGGGCGGCGATCCGGTCGCGTTCTTCCGCGACTGGCTGGACCTGCTGTTCGGCGTGCAGGTGCGATTGTTCGTCCGGTACGGGATCGCGCTGGAGTCGCATCAGCAGAACGCGGCCGCCGTCGTCGGGCCGTCCACGCTGCGGCTGCTGGTCAAGGACTTCGACGGCGCGCTGATCCACCACGGCAGGCTGACCGGCGCGCTGGGCGGCGCCGGGCCCGATCCGGCCGCGTTCGGCGACCAGCGGCTGCTCGCCGGCTCCGAGGACGAGCTCGCGGACGTCTTCATCACGATCACCGTGCACCTGTGCGCGGGGGCGCTGGCCTTCGGCCTGGCCCGCCGCGGCTACGCCGCGCTGCCCGGCCTGCTGGCCATGGTCCGGCAGTCGCTGGCCGGCGCCCTGGACCGGGAGGACGACGCGACCGCCACGCGGCGGCTGCGCGCCCGCGTGCTCGAGGCCGAACGGCTGACCGGCAAGGCCATGGTGACCGCGGGCACGCTCACGGAGAAGTCACGCAGCGGCGCCCGCGACATCAACAAGTTCTACGGCCCCGGCGGCCCGAACTACCTCAGGACCGCCCGGTGAGCCCCGGCGAGCTGACCTGCCAGGCCCTGCTGAACTGCCTGATCCGCGAGGTCGCGGCGCCCGAGGATCAGGCCTGGGAGGACGACGGGCACCTGATCATCCGGCTGCCCAGGTCCGCCGTCACGCTCCGGGCCAGGCTGCGCCGGCCGTCGGCCGGGATCGGCCCGCGGACCGCCCGGGAGGTCCAGGTCCGGCAGGAACGAACGTGGCAGGGCATCGACTGGCGGCGGCTGGCCGACCTGATCGCGGCGGAGCTGACGCTGGCCACGGGCACGGTCAACGCGGAGTTCGTCGGCCAGGTCCGCGACGGGCACGCCGCGTTCGCCGCGATCCTGCAGGCGCGGGCGGAGAAGTCGGCCCGAGATGACCGATTGGTACTGAACGGTACCGTTCCCGGAAGGGTTGGGGCGGGGGCTGGCGGGGCTGATCGGGTCGAGGCGTATCTGGCTAGTGAGCAGGCGCTGGTGGCGGGGCACCGGTTCCATCCGTCGCCCAAGACCAGGCCGGGGTCGCCGCGGGACTGGCTGCGGTACGCGCCGGAGGCCGGGGCGCGGTTCCCGCTGCGGTTCCTGGCCGTGCGGGAGGAGGCGCTGGCCGGCGAGGGCGATGCTTCGGCGCTGGACCGGCTGGGCGGGCCGGTGCCGCCGCCCGGCAGCCGGCTGCTGCCGGTGCACCCGTGGCAGTTCCGGCTGCTGGGCACGCAGCCGTGGCTGCGGCGGGCGATGCGCGGCGGGCTGCTGGCCGACCTGGGCGAGGGAACCCGCGAGGTGGTCCCCACCGCGTCGGTGCGCACCGTCTACGATCCGGTCGCCGACGTGTTCTGCAAGTTCAGCCTCAGCGTGCGGATCACCAACTGCCTGCGCAAGCTGGCCTGGTACGAGCTGCCCGGCGCGGTCGTGCTCACCCGGCGGCTGGCCCCGGTCTTCGCCGAACTCGGCCGCAAGTTCCCCGGCACCGTGCTGCTCGGCGAGCCCGGGTACCGGACGGCGGCGCTGGCCAGCCGGGACGCGTACGAGGGTCTGGCCGTGATCGTCCGCGAGGGGGTGCGGGGCCGGATCGCCCCGGGCCTGACGCCGCTGCTCGCGGCGGCGCTGACCGAACCCGCGGGGAGCCTGTTCGACGGGCGGGCCAGCGACTGGCTGCTGGCCTGGTGGCAGGCCTACGTCCGGATGGTCGCGCCGCCGGTCCTGGACGCCTTCTTCGGGCACGGCGTCGTGCTCGAACCGCATTTGCAGAACGTCCTGGTGTGCGTGGACGGTGACGGCCGGCCCGCGTCGGTGGTCTTCCGCGACCTGGAGGGCACCAAGCTCGTCTCCTCCCGGCACGGTGCGCTGCTGGACGGGCTGGTGCCGGGGGTGGCCCGCGGCCTGGCCTACGACGCCCAGCGCGGCTGGGACCGGGTGGCCTACTGCCTGCTCGTCAACCACCTGGCCGAGGTCGCGGCGGCGATCGCCGACCGGTGCGCGCCCGCGGCGGACTGCGAGCGGGAACTGTGGCGCCAGGCCCGGCAGGTGCTGACGGAGGCGGCCGCCGAGCACGGCTGGCCGCCGGAACTCCGGGCGGTGCTGGCCGGGGTGCCGCTGCCGGGCAAGGCCAACCTGCGGGTGCGCTGGTACCGCGACGCGGACAGGAAGGCGGGCTACATCCCGGTGCCCAACCCGCTGCGCGGGCTGGATTATCCGGATCGGGAGCGGCTCGGTTCGCGGCCGCCGGAGCTTGCCGAGCTGGAGCCCGCATGATCGTGCCAGCCCAGGTGCTCGACCTGGTGCGCCGGGTCGGTCCGGACACCCTGCCCGCCTACGTGTACGACCTGGGCGCGCTGGCCGCGCACGCGGCCGCGATCCGGGCCGCGCTCCCCCGCGCGGTCGAGTTCTACTACGCGGTCAAGGCCAACCCCGACACCGCCGTGCTGCGCGCGCTGGCTCCGCACGCCGATGGGTTCGAAGTCTCCTCTGGCGGCGAGGTCGAGCACGCGGCCGCGGCCGCGCCCGACCGCCCGCTGGCGTTCGGCGGGCCGGGCAAGACCGCGGACGAGCTGGCCACCGCGCTGAAGGCCGGGACGTTCCGGTTCCACGTGGAGAGCCCGCACGAGCTGGCCATGCTGGACGCCGCGGCCCGGGCAGCCGGCCAGCAGGCGGACGTGCTGCTGCGGGTGAACCCGCCGGGGCGCACCGCGGGGGATCAGGCGCAGCTGGTAATGGGCGGGCAGCCTAGCCCGTTTGGTATGGATATGGGGTTGTTGCGGGCCTGCACCGAATTGCTCAGCCGCATGGACGCGGTCCGGCTCCGCGGGCTGCACGCGCACCTGGCCAGCGGGCTCGATGCCGACGCCCTGCTGGCGCAGGCCAGGCGGCTGGTCGAGTTCGGCCGGGGCTGGTGTGCCGCCCAGGGCGTGGCCGAGCCTGAGTTCAATCTCGGCGGCGGCATGGCGGTGGACTACGCGCGGCCCGACGCGCCGTTCGGCTGGGCCGCGTACGGGCGGGGCCTGGCCCGGCTGGCCCGCGGCGGGGAGACGCTGCGGATCGAGCCCGGTCGCGCCGTCACCGCCTACTGCGGCTGGTACCTGACCCGCGTGCTGGACGTGAAGCGCAGCCACGGCGAGGCGTTCGCCGTGGTCGCGGGCGGGACGCACCACCTGCGCACGCCCGCGGCCAAGGGCCACGACCAGCCGTGCGCGGTGATCAGCGTGCCGGACTGGGCGTCGCCGTGGCCGCGGCCCGGGGTGTCCGCCCAGGCCGTGACGATCACCGGCCAGCTGTGCACGCCCAAGGACGTGCTGGCCCGGCGGGTCGCGGTGAAGCGGCTCCGGGCCGGGGACGTGGTGGCCTTCGGGCTGGCCGGCGCCTACGCCTGGAACATCTCGCACCACGGCTTTCTCATGCACCCGCCACCAGCCTTTCATTACCTAACATGAACAGCGACGACGAGATCGGGGGAACCCGCGTGAGCTTTTCTTGCGAGCACGGCGCGGAATGCCACAACGGGAACATCGGGTCCATGGCTTCGGCGCCGGAGGCGTCGCGGGCCTGGCTGCTGGCCGAGCATCCCGGGCCGTGGCCGCACGAGGCGGTCGACGCGGCCATGCCCGCGCCGCTGGCGGAGTTGCTGACCACGGCCGAGAACTCCGGCGTCCGGGTGCAGCTGATCCGCAAGCCGGGGCGACGGCGCGTGGGCGACGCGCGGACCGTGTTCCTGGGCTGGACCGCGGGCAGTGAGCCGTGGCTGCGGCGGGCGGTGGTGTCGGCCTCGGCCCCGAAGCTGACCGAGCGGGCGCTGAAGGACCTGGCCGCGGGGGCTTCTCCGTCGTTCGGGGCGCCCGCCGGGGAGCCGGTGTTCCTGGTCTGCACGCACGCCAAGCGCAGCGTGTGCTGCTCGCGGTACGGGATACCACTGGCGCGGGCCCTGGCCGTCCGGCATCCCGGCCAGGTCTGGGAGACCACGCACGTGGGCGGCCACCGGTTCGCCGCTAACCTGGTGATCCTGCCGCACGGCCTGTACTACGGCCCGGTCGGGCTCGAGGCGGCCAGTGCCGCGATCGGCGCCTACCAGCGGGGCGCGGTGGCGCTGGACCGCTACCGGGGCCGGGCCGGCACGCCCAGGCCGGGGCAGGAGGCCGACCACGCCCGGCTGGCCTCGTCCGGTTCGTTGCCGGTGGAGGCGCTCGCGTGAGAGTTTTCGCTCTAGGGGGTGCTCGTGCAGGGCTTCGGCCACGATGAGCACGGTGCTGGTCGTGTCGGCGACCGCGAAGCGGCCGCTCTGCCGGTTCGTCCAGCGGCGGGCGTGGGCCTGGGTCGGCCAGGGCCGGGAAGCCGCGCCCGAGCTCGGCGGAGTGCTGGAAGTGGCATTTAGCGTGTCCCCTTACGCAAGCCCAGGGCCAGGCCGGCCGCCACGACCGCCATGCCCGCCCAGACCAGCGGCCGGGGGGCCGGGCCGCCGAGCAGCACCCCGCTGGCCGCCGCGGCGACCGGGGCGATCCCGGTGAGCAGGCCGGCCCGGCTCGCGCCCAGGCGGCTGACACTGGAATACCACAGCACGAAGGCCACCGCGGTGACCGCGACCGCGAGGTAGCCGATGGCGAGCCAGTCGGACCGGGTGAGTTCGGTGATGGCGGCGGGTCCTTCCTTGATTTCGCCGATGAGCGCGAACATGGCGGTGGCGAGCCAGGTCGTGTGCACCGACACGCCCCACGGGCCGTGCCTGTTGAGGACGGGTATGGCGAGCAGGGTGAACGCGGCCTCGCAGCCGAAGACCACGGCCGCCCAGGCGATGCCGGCGGCGTCGGCCCGGCCGAGCCCCTGGACCAGGCCGGCGCCGCCCGTCACCACCAGGGCGGCGGCGATGGCTTTGCCTTGGGGCCGGCTGCCCTCCAGGAGCGGGCCGACGATAGCGAGCACGGCGGGGACGCAGGCCACGGCCACGCCCAGGACGGCGGGCTCGGCGTGCCCGGCCCCTTCGACTAGGGCCAGGTTGAACACCACCAGGCCGGTCACGGCGATGCCGGCCAGCCACAGCCACTCGGTCCCGCGCGGTCTGGTGAGCGTGCGGCCGGTGGCGCGGGCCAAGGTGACCAGCAGCAGGCAGGCCAGGCCGTACCGGACCGCCTCGGCGGTGAACACCGGCGCCCCGGCCAGTACCGAGGAAACCGCCACGCTGCCGCCCACGCAGACCATGGCCGTGGCCCCGGTCGCGGCGCCGGAGCATCGCCGTAGGGAAGCGGCCCGGGGCAGGACGGCGCCCTGCCCCAAGATGGTGTCGAGGCGCGGGCCGCGGATGGCGGCGGTTTTCCGTGATCGCGAAGGATTTACTACGTTTTCTGGTATAAAACCCTTCGTGATCATGAAAATTCGCCTTTGATTTCGTATCGTACGGACCGAAAACCGGTCACATCGGCCTCAGGGCGCCCATTCGTCGCCCACGCATCGGGTACCCATGAACTGAGACGGTCGCGAGCTTGCAGACGAGGCATGACGTCACGGTACGAAGGCTATGGTCCACCGAACAGGACCATCGGCTGGTATTTATAGTGGACCAATGGCTCGTACCGACGTAGCGGGAGCCGACTTCCTTCAGCTCCGGGCGGAGGACGCGCCGTCCCGCGGGCTGACCGGCTGGCTGGCCGACGCCATCAGGACCGCCATCATGGACGGGCGGCTGGGAGCCGGGGCGCCGCTGCCCGCGACCCGGCTGCTGGCGAGCGACCTGGGCGTATCGCGCGGCGTGATCGTCGAGGTGTACCAGCGGCTGGCCGACGAGGGCCTGGTCAGCGCCCGGCCGGGAACCGGGACGCGAGTGCTCGGCGTGTCCCGCCCGGTCTCCGGGATCGGCAAGGTCTCCGGGATCGGCCGGGTCTCTGGGGCACCTTTGCCGGGGGCGCCGCTGGTGCCGGCGGGGTGGCGGGAGCGGGCGGAGATCGACCTGTCCCCCGGTGTGCCCGATCTGTCCGGGTTTCCCCGCGCCGCCTGGCTGCGGGCCGAACGGCTGGTACTCGAGCGGGCCAGCGTGGCCGACCTCGGCTACGGCGACCCGCGCGGCACCGGGGCGCTGCGCTCCGAACTGGCGGGCTGGCTGGCGCGGACGCGCGGGCTGCGCGCCGGGCCCGGCGACATCATCGTCGTCACCGGGGTCGCGCAGGCCCTGGCCCTGCTGGCCCGGGTGCTGCGGAAAGGGGGGCACAGCGAGATCGCGGTCGAGGACCCGGGCTCGCGCGGGGCCCGTGACGACCTGGCCTACTGGGGCCTGCGGCCGGTGCCGGTCCCGGTGGACGAGCACGGGCTGCGGGTCGGCGACCTGGCCCGCGGCGACGCCCGGGCGGTGCTGCTCACCCCGGCGCACCAGTTCCCGACCGGGGTCGTGCTGGCCCCGCAGCGGCGCCGCGACCTGCTGGACTGGGCGGCCCGGGCGGACGCCCTGATCGTGGAGGACGACTACGACGCGGAGTACCGCTACGACCGGGCGCCGGTCCCGGCCCTGCACGCCTCGGCGGCCGGCCTGGTCGCCTACGCGGGCAGCACCTCCAAGACGCTGGCCCCCGGCATGCGCCTGGGCTGGCTGATCCCGCCGCCCCGGCTGCACGCCGACCTGGTCGAGGCCAAGTACGCCAGCGACCTGGGCAGCCCGGCGCTGCCTCAGCTCGTGCTGGCCCGGCTGATCGCCAGCGGCGAGCTCGAACAGCACATCCGGATGGTGCGCAAGCGACAGCGAAGCCGACGGGATGCCCTGCTGCGGACGCTGCGCGAGCACCTGCCGGCCGCCCGGGTGCAGGGCGTCGCGGCGGGGCTGCACCTGCTCATCACGTTTCCCTGGTGGGACGGCTCCGACGCGGACCTGGCCGAGACGATCCTGGAGACTGGGGTGCTCGTGCACCCGCTGTCCTGGCACCGCCAGCGGCCCGGCGTGCCCGGAATCGTGCTGGGCTACGCCGCGCACACCCCCGGGCGGCTGCACGAGGCGGCGCGGCGCATCGCGCGGGCCCTGGCTTGACGGCCTACCGCGCGGCGGCCTTCGTCCGCCGGGCGTCGGCGCGGCGGTGGCGGCGGGCCACCGTCCGGAGCTGGCTGATCCGGGCCGCGCCGGCCAGCACGACCAGCAGGACGCCGCAGACCGCCGAGAGCAGCAGGGCCACGCCGAGCGGCAGATGCCCGTGGGCGCCCAGGTAAGAGACGCTGACCTGGGTGCCGTTCTGCAGGATGAAGATCAGCAGGAGCAGCAGGACCACGGCGAAGAAGCCCACGGCCACCCAGAGCCCGCTGGTCCTGGTGCGCTTGCTCGTGAGCGGGGGCGCCGCGGGTGGGGGCTCAGCGGGCGGGGGCTCAGCGGGCGGCTCCAGCACCGTCGACTCGGCGGCCCCAGGCGGGACCGCGCCTCCGGGCGGGACCGCGCCTTGGGGCGGGGCCGGCGCGCCGGGCGAGGACGGCTCGCCGGGCGGGATCATGTCGTCGGCCGGGTATACCGCCCCGGGCAGGATAGGCGTCTCGCCGGGCGGCGCGTCGACCCCCGGCGACTGCCGCGGCAGCGGAGCGGACTGCGGTTCTATGGCCATGAGGCATCCCCTTGTTCTGAATGGCCGCTACCTGCCCAGCTCAGGAGATGTTATGCATCATGCAACCGCCCACGTCGGCCTACTTGAGGTAGGCGAGGACGGCGAGGACGCGGCGGTTGTCGTCGTCGGAGGGCTGCAGGTCCAGCTTTCCGAAGATGGAGGCGGTGTGCTTGGCCACCGCCCGTTCGGTGATCACCATCCGCTGGGCGATGGCGGCGTTGGACCGGCCCTCGGCCATCAGGGCGAGCACCTCGCGCTCGCGCGGGCTCAGCGCGGCCAGGGTGCCGTCGCCGGTATTGCGGGCGAGCAGGCGCGCGATCACCTCGGGATCCATGGCGGTGCCGCCGGCCGCCACCCGGCGGACCGCGTCGACGAACTGACCGCTGTCGAACACGCGGTCCTTGAGCAGGTACCCGATGCCCCCGCTGCCGTCGGCCAGCAGCTCGCGGGCGTACAGCTGCTCGACGTACTGGGACAGGACAAGCACCGGCAGGCCGGGCACGTCGCGCCGGGCGGCCAGCGCCGCCCGGATGCCCTCGTCGGAGAACGTGGGCGGCAGCCGCACGTCCACGATGGCCACGTCCGGCGGGTCCGCGGTGACCGCGGCGAGTAGGTCGGCCCCGTTGTCGACGGCAGCGGCGATCTGCAGGCCGTGGGCCTGCAGCATGCGCGTCAGGCCGTCCCTCAGCAGGAAGAGGTCTTCGGCGATGACAACGCGCACGGGATCTCCATGGTGACGGCGGTGGGCCCGCCGGGCGGGCTGCTGATCGCGAGCACGCCGTCGAACGCGGCCAGCCGCCGCTCGATGCCGCGCAGCCCGGTCCCGCGGGCCGGCTCGGCGCCGCCGTGGCCGTTGTCGGTGACGCCGATCCGCAGCATCCCGTCCGTGTGCCTGATGTCGACCCAGGCCTGCCGGGCACCGGCGTGCTTGGACACGTTGGCCAGCAGCTCGCTGACCGCGAAGTAGGCGGCCGACTCGACCGGGGCAGGCAAGCGGCCCCGCAAATCGCTGGCCAGGTCGATCCGCACCGGGGCGTCGAGCGCCAGGGCCCGGATCGCGTCGGCCAGGCCGCGGTCGGCCAGCACCGGCGGGTGGATGCCGCGGACCAGGTCGCGCAGCTCGGCCAGGGCCTTGACCGAGGCGTCGCGGGCCTCGTAGAGCAGGGCCCGGGCCGCGTCGGGGCTGGTCTCGATGACCTGCCCGGCCGCGTCCAGGGTCATGCCCATCGCGACCAGCCGCGCCTGCGCGCCGTCGTGCAGGTCCCGCTCGATCCGGCGGATCTCGGCCGCGCTGGTGTCGAGCGCCTCGTCCCGGGTCTTGGCCAGGTGCCTGAGCCGCCGGGTCAGGTCGGCGTGACCGGCCGGGGCCAGCAGCGAGCGGGCCAGCAGGCCGTAGCCGCGCAGCAGCGGCGGAGCCGCCAGCACCCCCGCCGCGATGATCCCCAGGCCCAGCACGATCAGGGTGCCGGCGCTGTTGCCGGGGAAGGCGGGCCGCGGGATGGTCTTGACGAACTCGGGCCCGATGAACACGATCAGGCCGATCCCGATGATCACGGCGGACGAGGCGGCCACCACCGGGGCCGCGACCAGGCTGACGAAGGCCCACGCCACGTCCCGCTCGGTCGCCGGGTCCTCCAGCAGGCCCCGGAGCAGCCGGGTGAAGCTGAGCTCGGACCGGCTCGCGGGCAGCGGGCGGTACGGATCGGCGATCGGCACGCCGCACCACCGCCCGGCCAGCCGCCTGGTCAGCGTGGCCAGCCGGCGCAGCCCGGAGAAGATCCCGGGGATCCCGAACCAGGCCAGGCCAACGCCGGCCCCGGACGTCAGCACGAAGTAGAGCACGCGCGCCTGGGCATCGCCGCGCCAGACGATCAGGATCTTGAACCCGAACACGATCAGCGTCGGCGCGACCGGGATCACCAGCAGCGGCACCAGTCCGGCCAGGGCCACCGCGGCCAGGGCGAGCCCGCGCGCCGCGGCGGCCAGGCCCGGGCCGAGGCCGAACTTCAGCGGGCGGCGCGGAAGCGAGGTTGCGGTCGTCGTCATCGGACGCCTCCTTATGTCACCGCTAGTCTGCCGCCCGGCCGCACGGGTTGTCAGTGACGCTGAGCCCCGGACACCAGGGGTGTACCTAGGTCCACCACCGGTACACCCGCCGGCCGGCCTGGCGGCACCGGTACCGGCAGGCCGCCGCGCTGTGCGGGGATCATCACCGTTCACGGGGGTATGTTCGGTCGCATAGGACGCGCACGGCGAAGGGGGCGAAAGGTGGCCAAGGGACGCCCGGCCGGGCTGGTCGAGGACGAGGACGCGCGCGCCTCCCGGCTGCTGGACGCGCAGGACAAGGCGGCCGCCCTGTTCGCCGCCATCGAGCCGCGCGGCATCATCGTGCCCGGCGTACGCGAGGTCGAGGCGAGCAAGGCCATCCGGGACCTGGCCGCCGAGATGTTCGGGGTGGACCGGCACTGGCACAAGCGGATCGTCCGGGCCGGGCCGAACACGCTCCAGCCGTACGCCGAGAACCCGCCGGACCGGGTGATCGGCGACGACGACATCGTGTTCTGCGACTTCGGGCCGATCTTCGAGGAATGGGAGGCCGACTTCGGCCGGACCTACGTGCTCGGCAGCGACCCGGTCAAGCTCCGGCTGCGGGATGACCTGCCGGTCACGTTCGACGCGGGCCGGCGGTTCTTCGCGGAACGGCCGGACATCACCGGCGAGCAGTTGTTCGCGTTCATGGTCAGTCAGGCGGAGGCGGCGGGCTGGGAGTTCGGCGGCACGATCGCCGGGCACCTGGTCGGCCAGTTCCCGCACGAGAACATCGCGGGCGAGGCGGTCGAGTCCTACATCGCGCCCGGCAGCGACCAGCCGATGCGCCGGCTCGACGCGAACGGCCAGATCTGCCACTGGATCCTCGAGGTTCACCTGGTGGTGCGGGAACGCCAGATCGGCGGCTTCTTCGAGGAACTGCTCGACCTGGGCCCAGAGCCGGCCTAGGCCCAGTCCACGGCGGACGACCGGAAGTACTCCAGGTCGTCCTGCGCCCACAGCCGGCCGTGCCGGGCCAGCCGGTCACGGTGGGCGGGCCAGCCGCCCCGGTCCGCGGTGCTCCACGCCTTCTGGGCGACGCCGGGCAGCCGGGGCAGCAGCAGGAAGGACAGGTCGCCGAAGCCGGTGATGGTCTCGGCCCAGATCGCCGCCTCGACGCCGGCGACCTGCCCGGCCCGGCCCGGCCCGAGCGCCTCGGCCGGGTCCCACCCGAACGACTCGACGATTGTCCTGGCCGCGTAGACACGCAGGCCGAGCCGTCCGTGCCGGCCGGCCTGGGCGGGGTCGCCTGACGGCTCGGCGTAGGGGACGTCGAGGTAGCAGTAGGGCAGCGGCGAGACGATGACCGGCACCGACGCCGCCACCGACGCCTCGACGTCGCGGCGCGCCAGCGCCAGCTCCGCGTCCAGCTGCGCCCGCACCCGCGGGGTCACCTGCGGCGCGAGATCGAAGCCGGTCAGCCAGAACTGGATGACGTCGTCCGGGCCCAGGCCCGCCCGGGCCGACTCCTGCCAGCCCAGCGGGCGCCGCCCCAGCGAGCGGACCAGGCGGCGCAGCCGCTGGACGTACGCGACGTAGACGTCGTCCGGCATGCCGCGGGGCTCGTCCGCGCCGATGTGCAGGTACGGGCCGGGGAAAATGCCGGCCACCCCGGCCAGCACCTGCTCCATCAGGCCGAACGTCGCGGGCAGCTCGGGGTCGAGCCACACCGCGTGCCGCCGGTGGCCGGGCGCGACCTCGTAGTCCACCTCGTTGCGGCCGGTATTCAGCTCCGGGTGCAGCCGCAGCAGCGCGGTCACGTGCCCGGGCGTGTCGATCTCCGGGACGATCGTGACGAAGCGGTCGGCGGCGTACGCGGCCAGCGTCCGCAGGTCTTCGGTGTGGTAAGAGCCGGTGCCGGGCTCCGGTTCGCCGCCCGGGCGCCCCATCGGGAGCCGCCAGGCCTGGTCGTCGGTCAGGTGCAAGTGCAGCACGTTGAGCTTGTAGAACTCCAGCAGGTCGATCACCCGCCGGATCTCCTCGACGGTGAAGAAGGTACGGGCCACGTCGAGCGACAGGCCGCGCCAGGCGTAACGCGGCCCGTCCGCGATCCGCGCGGCCGGCACTCCGGTCTCCCCGGTATGGGTGGCCACCAGCTGGATGAGCGTGGTCAGGCCGCGGGCGACGCCGGCCGGTTCCGGCGCGCGCAGGAGGATCCGGTCGGCGTCGATCAGCAGCGAGTACCGTTCGTCGGCCGGGTCGCCGCCAGCCGGCGAGAGGCCGGCCGGGGCGGGCGGCCCGTCCAGGTCGTCCCCGGCCAAGAGCTCAATGATGACGAACGGGTTATCCGGCGCCACCCGGTCCTGGACTGGAGTCAGGCTCAGGCTCGTGCGCCGGGCGACCTGCGCGCAGAACCGCCCGACGATCGGGGCGATACGGGCGTCGGCGTATGCGATCACCGTGCCCGGCCGGAAGGCGAACCCGCGGCCGCCGGTTACGTCGAATCGCGCCGGAGCCGGGATGACCGCGTGTTCCATGAACGTATGAGTATCAGTCGCCGTTTTCACTGAGCGCGGCGGCCAGCGCGGTCACCGCGGCGTCGGCTGCGACCTGGAGCTCGCGCGACGCCTCCGCCAGGGCCGGGTTGGCGTTCTCGGTCTGTGGCTCGGTCATCAGGGTTACCTACCCAGGCGGGACGGGGTCATGTCGGCCGGGCACGGGTTGGGGTAGGTTCGTCTCGTGTGCCGGCTGTTCGGTCTTACCGCGGGCGCGGAACGGGTCAGGGCGACGTTCTGGCTGCTCGACGCGCCCGACTCGCTGCAGGTCCAGAGTCACCGCAACGCCGACGGGGCGGGCCTGGGCTACTTCGCTCCCGACCGCGCGGTAGTGCTCGACAAGCAGCCGGCCGCCGCCTTCCGCGACGCGGAGTTCGCACGGGCCGCCCGGCAGGCCGAGTCGTCCGCGTTCGTGGCGCACGTACGGTGGGCGACGACGGGAGGGCGGACGGAGCGTAACACCCACCCGTTCGGCATGAATGGGCGCGTGATGGCCCACAACGGAGGCCTGGGTTCGCTGGCCCAGCTGGACGCGGAGCTCGGTTCCTATGGCCGGCTGGTGCTCGGTGAGACCGATTCCGAGCGGTATTTCGCGCTGATCACCAAGGAGACCGACGCGCGCGGCGGTGACGTGGCGGCGGGGATCGCGGCCGCGGCGTCCTGGATCGGCGCGCGGCTGCCGGTCTCGTCCCTGAACGTCGTCGTCGCGGCGCCAGGTGAGCTGTGGGCGCTGCGCTATCCGGGCGCGCACGCCCTGCATATCCTGGAGCGCCCGGCCGGCGGGGAGTTGCACGTGCGGAGCTCGACGTCTTCGGTGCACGCGCCCGAACTGGCGGATGTGGCCTCGGTGGTGGTGGCGTCGGAGGCGATGGACGGGGAGAGCGGCTGGCGGATGCTGTCACCAGGTGAGCTCGTGCACGTCCGGCCGGACCTGTCGGTGGAGTCGCGGATCGCGGTACCGGAGCCGCCGGCGCACCTGGTGCCGCTGCCGGCCGGCAATCCGAACATCGACACCTAAGCGGGAGCCGGGCAAATCTCGTCAGCATGACCTCTAGTTGCAATACGCAGCATTAGAGTGACAATGCGCATATGCCTGATGTGCCCCTCTACACGGCGGTGATCTCGGGGCTGGCCGCCGTGGCCGGCGCCGCGATTCCGACGGCCGCCAGCACCATTCAGAACATCCTGACCGCCCGGCGCGATCGCCGGGATCGGCATGAGGCGGACCGGCGTCAGGCGTGCGTGGAACTGGTGCAGGCGGCCGAGGACCTGCGGACCCAGGTGGCGAACAACCACGACTACCACGGAGATGAGATGGCAGCGCGGCTGGCGCAGGTGCGAGCCTTCGCGGCCCGGGCCAGGATTCAGGCGGTCCGCCTTTCCCTGGCGGCCCCAGCCGAGTTGAGTCAGTCCGCGCAGGAACTCGCGAACGCCGCCACCCAGCTGGCCGAAGCGGCGGAAATCTGGACCGACCTGCAGCGGGGAGCTTCGGCCAAGCTCCCAGACCTCAGCAACCTCGATGCGCGCGTCGCTGCCTTCCGGGCGGTGGCAACGCAGAACGCCACGGAACGCAGAGAGCTAGGTTGACTGCTCCTCGGATTTGAGCCCGCGGACGAACTGCCTGGCGGCCTCGCGCTGCGGGGACGACAGCGGGGGGTCGACGGCCTCGATCGCTCGGCTCGCGCGTTCCCAGGCCCTGGCCTTGTCGCCGTCCAGCCAGGACACGCGGGCCGCGTACCACAGGACCAGACCTCGTCGCGGAGTCACCTCGAGTGCTTCCTCGATCTCACGGCGCGCCTGCACCAGGTCACCGAGTTCCGCATGAGCCAGTCCGCGCGCCGCCAACGTAGTCGGAGGGGGATGCGCCGCTACCCGGTCGAGATCGAGCATGGCAGCCCGAGCCTCACCGAGATCGGCGAGAACCTCACCCCGCGCCCGCAGCGCGGTGACATCTCCTCCGTCCCTTTCCAGCACTGTGGTCAGCACCGCCACCGCACCGCGTCCCTCGCCGAGCTGCCACAGCGCCATGGCCAGTTCTGTCTGCAGGACACGATCGTTCGGCATGCGGTCAAGGGCTGAGCGCAATTGGCTGACCGCCGCTATCAGCTCGCCCTGGATGATCAGGGTCTGCCCCACGGCGGCGAGCTGACGGGCGACCGCGTCGTTGTCACGCAACGCCTCGTAGAGGTTGGCAGCTTCCCGGTACAGTTCCTCCGCGTCCTTGGGTTTCTCCCGCTCATAGGCGAGGTTGCCAAGCAGCGAATCGGCCTCGGCTCGCATCCTCAGGTCGGTGTCAGGCGATGCTCGCACAGCCTCGCGGGCATACCGCTCGGCCAGATCGAGGTCGCCGAGGACCAAGGCCCGCCCGGCCGCCCGCAGATACTCCGCCGACCCGGTCGGCGGCGGAGCCTCGTCGGCGGCCTGCCCGGCCGGCTCGATGAGGCGGTCGCTGAGCAACTCGTACCAGCGCGCTCCCTTTCGCCGCTCGGTCGCGAGGAGATGCCAGTCCTCGAAAGCTCGCGCCACGGCGTTGGGCATGCCCGCGGTGTGGGTCGCGCCCTCGTATGCATCGTTCCTGGTGCCCAGCTCGGTGATGAAGGTTCGCTGCAGCCAGGTTCGCAGCCGCGTCACCGGCACCTCGTGGTCTTCAGCCACCGCCGCGATAGTCCGGCCACAATAGCTGGCCAGGGCGGCGTCGACATCACCGTACCGGTGGACCTCCCGCCGGGTGATGAGGCTGGTGCCCGGCGGCAGCAAGTCCCACAGCCGCGCACAGGCCACCTGAAGGAGGAAAGGCTCGACATAGTCGCAAGCGACGTAGTGCTCGCCACCCCCGGACGGGAGGATCCGGCTGGTCTGCAAATCCGTCACGAGCGCCTCGGCCACGCCCTCGTCATACACCCTGGTGGTCCCGCGGACCGGGCCGGTCACTGCCTCGATGGCTTCCTGCCTGTTCAAGGGCTTGACATACTGCCTGGCCCCCGGTCCGAGTATCTTGGCGATCATGTCCGCGGACTCCTCGCGCACCACGAGCAACAAGTGCAGCCGGGACTCTGCCCCTATCGCCTCCGCGAGTTCGGCGAGGAATTGCCTGCTGTAGAACCGGCGTGAGCCTGAGCCGACGCCCAGTTCTTCTACCTGGTCTATCGCCGCAAGGACAGGGCCGTCACGGTGGTCGGTCCGGGAGCGTACGTGGTCAAGGATGGTCTGGCCGACCAACCGGGTAACCACCTCGCCGGGAGACCATGAGCGCAAGACGGCGAGCGTATACGGGTTGTGGTACGGAAGCGCGGCGAACGGGAACGTCTCTCCGGAGGAGAGATGACCGAGCGGGAGAACATCCGCACCTGTGCCGGTCACCAATGGAAAAACGCCGGCATTCACCAAGGACGTCTTACCGCTGGCCACACCGCCGACGGCCACGGTAAGACGATTTTCCCGCCACAACTCCGCCAGGCTGGCCGCTTGAGCCATCCGCCCGAAGAACCGGCTATGCTCGGCAGGCCGAAAGGGACGGGGGCCAGGATATGGCTTTCCCGCGCTGTTGCTTATCGTGCCGGTCCTCGTCTCAACCGCCTCATCCCACGCTGCTGACGCTTCCTGCACGCGTTTGAAGGCATGGAGCGCCTGATGACAACGTAAAATCAGGCGAGCGCCGTCCGAGCGCACGCCGCCCTGCCCGCCTTAATCCACATTAGCGTTAAAACTAGCGTAGGCGCTGTCGTGGGCGGAAGCCAGAACATGCTTGATCGCCTTGCCGAGGGCCGGCGCAAGATCTTTTTGCAGCAGCGCCTCAAGATCGAGGCCACTGAAGTCGATCAAGCGACCGTCGCTAACAGGGTCGTGTTTCATGATGCTCCTCGGCGGGCCGACATGATCAATCCGCGAAGTCGCCGAGGCGCGCTCGGCGGGGCCAGGTACTCCGTGGATTCATTACTTGACAATTACCCGCTTTGAGGCCGCATGTCGAGATCTGTTCAGTGAAATGTTTTAAGTCTGGAAACATCAGTAACATAAGGCACTCGACGTGACATCAGGCTCAGCTCGAATGACGCAAGATCATAGCTGCCGGAATTGCAGCCGCGAGCTTACGATGGGTTCATGACGGTTCCGGATTCGCCATCAAGCCGCAGGCAGGTGCCTAAGGTCTGGGGACAAGTCCCGCAGCGCAATAGGAACTTTACCGGCCGGGAAGAGATCCTGGCCGAGCTCTGGCTGGGGCAGGAGCAGCCGACCGGAAACCGCGTCACGGCGGTGGTGCCGAGCGATCCGTTGCCGCGAGCTCTGCAAGGACTTGGCGGTGTCGGCAAGACGGCCGTCGCCATCGAATACGCCCACCGGCATCAGGCCGACTACGACCTGGTCTGGTGGATCCGCGCCGATCAGCTCCCGCTCATCCGCTCCTCGCTGGCGGCCCTGGCCGAGCGACTCGGGCTCGAGGCGGCGGGAGCCAGCGGAATCGAGGCGGCGGCCGCTGCGGTTCTGGAGGCGCTCCGCCGCGGCGAGCCTTACAGCCGCTGGCTGCTGATCTTCGACAACGCGGACGAGCCTGATGAGCTTCTCGGCATCATCCCGCAAGGTCCGGGCGATGTGCTGATAACGTCGCGAAACAACCGCTGGCGGTCTCGCTTCGACACCGTGCAGCTGGACGTGTTCGCCCGCGCCGAAAGCCAGGAATTCCTGATGAAGCGGGCTCCGAAGGAGCTGAGCGAATCCGATGCGGACCGGGTGGCGCACAAGCTCGGCGACCTGCCGCTGGCGCTGGAACAGGCCGCCGCTGTCCAGGCCGAGGCAGGCATGCCCGTCGACGAGTACCTCCGCCTGATCGACGAGCACGTGACTCAGATCATGGCCGAGGGTAAGTCGGTTGAGTACCCGATGTCCATGACGGCCGCCTGGCAGGTCACCGTGGCTACTCTGAACGACCGGCTGCCGGAAGCCCTGAAGCTTCTGCGCTGCTGCGCGTTCTTCGGCCCGGACCCGATACCGCGCGATGTGTTCCGCCGCGGCACCAAGGCCACCAAGACCCGGATCGGGGAACTAATCGAAGACCCCATCCAGCTGGCCCGGGCCGTCCGTGAACTCGGACGGTTCGCTCTGGTGAAGATCGACAAGCGGACGCTCTCGGTCCACCGCCTCATCCAGGCGCTGCTCCGGGACGAGCTTGATTCGGGCGAGCAAGCCGACTACCGGCACGAGGTTCACATGATCCTCGCCGCGGCCGCGCCGGCCACACCGGATGACAGCAACTTGTGGCCGCTCTACGCTGAGCTCGTCGCCCACGTATCCAACCCGGAGACCCAACTCGCCCAGTGCCGGGAGCCCGCGGTCCGAGCCTTCGCCCTTGATGTCGTGCGCTATCTCTTCCTCTCCGGCGACCTCGCCTCCAGCCGGGCCTTCGCCGATCAATTCATCACCCAGTGGAGCGAGGATTCCGGACCGGAGCACCCGACCGTGCTCGACGCCAAGCGCCATCTCGGTAACGCGCTCAGGCAGCTAGGCCGATATCGCGAGGTCTACGACCTGACCGAGGAGACACTCGGGCAAAGCCAGCGCATACTCGGCGAGGAAAATCCCCTGACTCTGGTGCTGCGTAACGCCTTCGGCGGGGATATGCGAGCGCGGGGGGACTTCTTCGAGGCGCTCGAGCACGACGAGGAGAGTCAGCAGCTTCAGGCAACGGTCTTCGGGGAAGAGAGCCCGCAGCTATTCCGGGTACTGAACAACCTGGCTAGCGACTACGGTCGTACGTGCCAGTACGACAAGGCAAGAAGGCTCTTTCAGAACCTCTACAACGCCATGAGCAAGGCACGGAGTGGAGTGTCAGCCCCCGAAATGCTCTCGACGTGGACCGGCCTGGCCTGGGTCGTGCGCTGCTCGGGCAGCTATGCCGAGGCGCGCGATGTCAGCGAAGATGCCAGAGAATACGGAATCGAAAAGCTGCGACCTGAGCATTATGCGACCTTGCGATCTTCTATAAGTCTCTCCATTGCCCTCCGGCTCACTGGGGCCGCAAATGACCAAGCGCTGGAGATAGCCGAAGAAACCTATCTTCTCTGCCAGCAGGCACGCGGGGATAGACATCCGGATACGCTTGCCGCCGCCGTCAACCTGACGAATATCCTGCGGAACGTAGACCGGATCGACGAAGCGCTCGCGCTGAGCGAGCAAATGGCGGCTCGCTACCCTCAGGTCTTCGGCCCGGATCACCCGTATGTCTACGGCTGCATCGGGAACCACGCCCTGCTGCTGCGCCTGAAAAGGCGCTCCAGCGAAGCACGCCGACTGAACGAACGGGCGCTAGCAGGCCTGGACGACAGGCTCACGCGCGACCACGACTACACCCTCACCGTGGCGATGAACCTCGCCAGCGACCTGGCCGAGCTGGGCGAGACCGCGAAAGCCACCGCGCTGGGCGAGGATACGCTAGGCCGGCTGCGCCGGGTGCTCGGTGACGATCACCCGATCACCATCGCGTGTGCGACGAACCTGGCTATCGACCTCCGCCGGGCAGGAGCCGAGGAGGAAGCCGACAAGCTCGCGGCCGAAGTGACCAGCCGGTACGCAGACACGCTCGGCTCGGACCACCCCGATGCGGTGGCGGCAGCAGCCGGCCAGCGGATCAACATCGACTTCGATCCGCCGTTCTTCTGATCGGTCAGCCGCGCTCGCCGTCAGAAACAGGGCCGTTCGCCGCCTCCCAGTCGGCTAGGTGCTTCTCCGCCCGGCGCCGGGCCAGGAACTCCGCCTCGGGCGAGACGCGTTCTTCGCGCCAGGAGTCCAGGGTCTTGGTCATGCCGTCGGCGAAGTCCACGCCGGTGGGAGTGAGCCGCCCGCTCGACTGGAGCGTATCGACCACCCGTCCGGCAGCCTCGCGCCACCGGAGGAACTCGGTCTCCGCCCGCAACCCGACCTTGCCGGGAGCGAACTGGCGCTGTCGTCGCCAGAATCCACTGACACCAAGGAAAGCGTAAGCCCCTTGGAGCAGGCCGCCAACCGGCCGCGGGTCGTCACGCCACGGCGCGTAGTAACGCTTGCCGTCGTCGGGCAAGGTCAGCGCTACGACGTCTAGCAGCGCGGATAGCTTCAGATGCTGCATCTCGTGCGCGAACGTCTCCGCGCAGGTGTACGGGTCCGGCGGCTCCGACAGGGCGACCGCGCCGAATGTGGCCGACGAACTCGAACTGATGTGTCCGCCCGGTACGGGTACGAGCGGGACGACGACCGTCACCGCCTGGAGAACTTCGGCGGCAACGTCGGGGTGATCCGATTCCAACAGCGGCCACGCCTGTTTCAGGGCACCACCGAACCTGGTCATGTCGGCGGGACTCAGCCGGGGGGCCAGGTCGGTCGACGAAGGCATACGGAACGAGTCGAGGTCATCGATAATCACGTCCAGCGCGCCGACCTGGACGCGACGCAGTCCCAGCCATCCCGGTGCGTCGCTGTGCACGTCAGCCGGGATTACCACTCGCCCTTGCGCGGAGAAGACTTCCGTGTGCGGCTGGCCGTTTCGAGCGATTGCGGCGCCCCCAGGTACCGTCGCCTGGCCCAGCGACGGCAGCATGACGGCTCCGCCTACCGCTTCGACCTCGATCTCGGCTGGCACTCCAGCCCGGATCGCCGCCGCGGCGGCGATCGCGCTCAGCCAACCTGGGTCCGCTCCAGCGAGTTCTGTTCGTCCCTGAGGTGGCCCCATGGCGCGTAGCGCCCATGCTCCCACCGAAGGATGCATGATCACCTGGTCAGCAATGGCCGGATGCTGCCGCTTTACCTCTGCCAGGAGAGAAAAACCCTGGCGAGCGAGACGTTTCTGCCTGGGGCCCGCGTCTTCGGCATGACCGACCACTCCGGCCAGCATGGTGACGTGCTTGCTGTATCGCGCTCTGGCTAGGTCACGGATGGCGCCGGGGCCACCTCCGCCCGCCGCGAGAGCATCGAATGACGATCGCGGGATCGAGTGATAATCCGCCTTCAATCAGTTGCCCGCTTTCTCAGAATGTTACTGATATCAGCCTGCACGACCTGATGGACATGACGGATGAGGCGCATCAGGTCTGGACAATAGACCGAAGGATTGGCAAACCCATTACCAGGACGATATCGGTGCGCATAGAGACCGCCACCGCATACGTTCTTGATAGCGCAATCCTGGCATTCAGCAGACAGGGCCCGCAGTCCGAGCTGCCTGGCCACCATCCCGGGAAGGAGCATCGCGTCGTCGAACTCGTCATGCGCGACGTGGAGGTCGGTATGAGCCGCTCCCGAAAAAGTGATCTTCAGGGTGTCGGCCTGCTCAATGGCACCATCCGTCTCGATGACGATCATCTGCGACGGCGCAAGTCCTACCACCTCGGCGGAGGACGTACCACCCAGAATCAGGCGCATGATGTCCTCAAATAGCCGGATACCGGGAACAGGTGCCCTATACCAGTGATCGAAGATCGTGATCAGCCAATCGGCGTAAGGCGTCTCGACGGCATCGGGGATCCGGCCCGGCGGCGGGGATTCCCATGTTCCGTGCGGCAACAGGAAGTCGATTTTCGGCGGATCATAGGACGCAAGCGCCTCATACGTTGCTATGGGATCGTTGCGGAGGTCGATCGTGCAGAGCAACCCCGCGAACAGGTGCCGGAATGATTCCTGCATTAATCTGTGTACTCCCGCCGATACTGCGGCATGGCTCCCCCGGCCGCTAGGAAACCGACGGTGACGGTTGTGAGCCGCGACGTCGCCGTCAAGGCTGACACCTACTCGAATCCCAAGTTCGCAGAAAAGTCGTAGGAATGATTCGTCAAGGCCGACGGCATTAGTCTGGATACGCGCGTCCACTTGCACATCCGGACCCGCCGCCTTCCTGGTGACTTCCACAATGTGGGAAATCAGGTCACGGCCGGCCAGGAGGGGTTCCCCGCCGTGGAGTATCAACGCCACGTTCGCGAGTCCGTGCGCCCGGGTATGCTCCCCTATCCGCTGGGCCGTGTACTCGGCAATCTCCGAGGACATACGCCGGGGCCGGCTACGCCAGGACTGGTCGGCCATCTCATACATATAGCAGTAGTCGCAGGCCAGATCGCATCTGCTGTGGATCTTAACCACGAATTCGCGGAAGGGAATGGGCCGCCAGCCGCTGGCCACCAGAGCTGGAACATCAAGGGTCAACGGCCATTCAAGCTTGGGCCCCATAATATGATTAAACCACACAGGGCCAGTTAGTAAAGATTGCTGGGCACACGTCTGGCAGCACCCGTCACGGCACTCACCGGTTTCTCATCTGTCAGCCAGAAGATCACGTAAATCACAGATGACATCGCCGCCCGACCGCGACACGCGGCGCACACATCAGGGAAGGTCGTAACCATCACTCCTATCCCACCTCACACGTTTGGAAATAGTTCTGGGCAAGAATCAACCGGCAATTAGCAACAATTAATCGTCGTCTGCTACAAGTGTTAGTAAGTCCGGTCCTCGGCCGCATAGGGCAAACGTTAAACCGACAAAAGCAGCTAACTTACTGAAAACTGTCCAAACAGGGCGAAGTTACCAGCGGGCTGGCCAAACAGGCCGCCGCTATCGTAAGGCACACAAAGTCGCTCGCCGACCGGGGTGTCCCCAATCGGGACGATGCGCGAGCACGACCCTCTCGGGGGACGATAGGGTGCAGTGTGGCGTGGCGTACGGTGGGTGTCGCTACGATCTGCAATCGTACGGGGACTATATTTAAGCATGCTAGCTTTATTTGCCCTTGTCGAGGAGAAATTTAGCAACAAATGTCCGAACAAGTCCCTGATCCGCCAGCTACTCAGAGTGATCGCCACTCTGCGGTTAACGGGCGACCCTTCCGGTTGCTTCTGGCGGGGTCATCGGTGTCACTACTGGGCACGCGAATAAGTACTATCGCGTTCCCGATGCTGGTCTTGTGGATGACGCATTCGCCGGTCGCCGCGGGCTGGACCGCCTTCGCCGCCACCGCACCCAGCGTCCTGGTTTACGTGCCGGCTGGCGCCCTCGTTGACGTCTGGCCACCACGGCGGGTGATGCTGATCAGCGAGTTCGGCCGCGGCGTGGCCCTGTTCGCCGTAGTCATCGCCCTGCTGCACGGGAAAGCGTTCTTGCCGCTGCTGATCGGGGCGGCGATCGTGGAAGAGATCCTCGAAGTTTTCTCGACGCTAGCAGAAAGACGTTATGTAGGTTCGCTTGTCCAACATGATCAGGCTTCGTCCGCACTCGTGCAGATGGAAGCCCGGACTCATGTCATGGTGCTGGTGGGCCGACCACTCGGCGGTATCCTTTTTGCCGCCCAGCCACTGCTTCCTTTCGTCGCCGATATGCTATCTTTTGTTATCTCGGTAAGTGCCCTCGTTGCAATTAAGGGCGAGCAGGCAGTCAAACTTATCACCTCGTCCCCGGAAAAAATTTTCTCGCGCAGGCAGCCCGCCCCACCTGCCGGGCAGCAGTGCGGCACGCCAGCTGTCAAGGCGCGCCCCAGAGCTTCGCGGGAAGGCTTGTGGACGGATATCCGCGGAGGCCTTCACTGGCTTCGCGGCGACCTTTTCACCTGCGTAAGCATAATACTGTCGGCCGGAACAACTCTCATCTGCCAAGCTCTGATAATGATTTTCCTCGCCTATGCCAGCGATCAGCATCTGCCATCTTTCATGATCGGCATAGCCTTGGCCGCATCGGGCTTTGGCGGTGCGATCGGTTCGGTGCTGGCATCCCGTTTGCCTGCTCCGGTCAGCCATCAATGGACCTTGATCCGCATAGCCGCGTGGATCATAGCCGTCGCCGTGCTCGTAGTACCAAGCGGGCTGCGACTTATCGCGCCGGGAGAGTTTCTGTTTGAACGCTTCGCAGTCGTGATGATCTTCCTTGGATTTACTGGAGCGCTGGGGAATGTGGAAATCGGCACCTATCTCATCCAGAAGGCACCAGAAGAAATGCTCGCCCGGATAACAAGCATTGGCCGCCTGATTTCTTTCGGGGCATGCGCAGTCGGTCCAGTTCTAGGCGGGCTGGTGATTCAACGATACAAGATTTTGGGCGCCGTACTAGCACTTTCCGTAGCCATACTTGCACTTTCTGCATTCTCTCTCCTGCTGCCCTCGACACAAACCAGGAAGAGCCGCATCAGCAAGATGACGATCTTGGCATTGAGACTCATCTTGTTCTTCGGACTTACCCTGGCGATCCGGATAGTCGGCGGACTCCTCAAGCCTGAGCCGCTATCCGTCAATAGCCTCACCGTCCAGCTGGCCCACGGCTACGACGGGGCAGCGGCAACATCCGGTACGGCCGGTGCCGCGCCCGACGCCGCCTGGCCCGGCCTAGAGACCGCCCGGGTGCCCGCTCTCGAACTGGCAGGTTCCCGGGTAGCACCGCAGATGCAGCCGGTCGCCTGACGAGCACGCAGGGAGTTCTAGCTGGCCCAGGACGCTAGCTGCGGGAAGAAGTCAGGCCCGCCAAAGCGAAAACCCCGAACCCTGACGAGGATTCGGGGTTGTTCCGATGTCTTACTGTCTTACGAGCTCACCTGTGTAGCCCCGACCGGATTCGAACCGGCGTTACCGCCTTGAGAGGGCGGCGTCCTAGGCCTCTAGACGACGGGGCCGTGCTATTTGGTCGTGCATGTTGCTGGCTGGGCCAGCGCGGTACAGACTACCGCTTCGCCACCGGTCAGGCCAACCGGCGGGTCAGGCGGTCATACTGCTCAGCATGAACGAGCGCGGACGCATCGCACGTCCGCGCTGTCATGCTGAGCTGCTGGGGTACCAGGACTCGAACCTAGACTAACAGGGCCAGAACCTGTCGGGCTGCCAATTACCCCATACCCCAATGGCATCGGACCCGGTGCCCCGGATCCGCTCACGCAGTCTAGCGGACTCCGCGCGTGCCAGCGAATCGGATACTCATGATGTTTGATCAACGGGCGTCGATCTCGGTCAGGCCGGCCTCCCGGTCCAGCCGCAGCCAGCGGGTAATACCGGCCGAACCCAGGAACGGCACGTCATGGCTGGCGATGACGAGCGCGCCGCGGTAGCCCTCGAGCGCCTGGGACAGCTGCCTGACCGAGGCCATGTCCAGGCTGTTGGTCGGTTCGTCGAGCAAGAGCAGCTGCGGCGCGGGCTGCGCGAGCAGCAGGGCGGCGAGGACGGCGCGGAATCGCTCACCGCCGGACAGCGTGCTGGCCAGCCGGTCGGCCCGGTCGCCGCGGAACAGGAACCGGGCCAGGCTGGCCCGGACTTCGTTCACCGACGCGGCCGGGGCCGCCGCCCGTACGTTGTCCACCACGCTCAGCGTGTCGTCGAGGAGATCGAGGCGCTGCGGCAGGTAGCCGGTCACCGCTCCCAGCCGCACGGCGACGCCGGGGCGGTCCGCCAGGCCGGCGATCGCGCGGAGCAGGGTCGTCTTGCCCGCGCCGTTCGGTCCGGTCAGGGCGATGCGCTCCGGGCCGCGGACGATGAGGTCCGCGAGCACGGCTGCCGGGGGCGCCTCGGATTCCAGGGCGGGTGCCTTCTCTGAGGCCGTTTCCGGGGCTGTCTCTGGGGCTGGGGTGGCAGCCGGGGCGGAGGCAGCGGGGTGCCAGTGCGCGCCGTCCAGGCCGGTCATGGTCAGCACGGTGCGCCCGGCCGGGACGGCGGTGGCGGGCAGGTCCACCCGGATCTCGGCGTCGTCCCGCACCGCCTGCTCGGCTTCGTCCAGCCGGCCGCGAGCCGCCTCGAGCCGATCGGAGTGCAGGTCCCGGGACCGGCCCGCGCTCTCCTGGGCGGTGCGCTTGCGGGCGTGCGCGCCGCTGGCGCGCGTCCAGGTCCAGGTTGTTGGTCGGCTCGTCCAGCAGCAAGATGTCCGGCTGGCGCAGGAACAGCGCAGCCAGCGCGACCAAGATGGTCTCGCCGCCAGACAGCCGTTCCACCCGGTCGCCGAGAGCCAGGTGCTCGAGGCCGAGCCGGTCCAGCCAGGCGCGGGCTCGCTCCTCCACGTCCCAGTCGTCGCCGATGGTCAGGTAGAGCTCCTCATCCGTCTCACCCGCCTCGATGGCGTGCAGCGCCGTCCTGGCCTCGGTGATGCCGAGCAGGTCGCAGACGCTCCGGCGGGTGCCGAGGGTGATCGCCTGGGGCAGGTAGCCCACCTCGCCGCGGGTCTTGATCGCGCCTTTGACTGGGCTCAGCTCGCCCGCGATGAGCTTGAGCAGGGTGGACTTGCCCGAGCCGTTCACCCCGATCAGCCCGGTGCGCCCCGGGCCGAACGACGCGGTCAGGCCGGAGAGCGCGCAAGCTCCGTCGGGCCAGCTGAAACTGAGATCTGAACAGAGGATTGCTGCGGTCATGAGACGCGGCTCCCAGCACGTAGGAATGATTTCCGGTACGTGTGGCGACACCACGCCGCGTGGGCTCTGGCTGCGTTGCTTGACGCAAAGGTCACGCGCGACTAGCGCAGTATCGCTGACCTCACAGCCTCAACGAACTCTCCCACCACCGACAACAGAGACGTCTCCCACCCTAACCCGCACGCGAGGCCTTGGTTTCATGATCATGGCCAGAAACGGTCGAAAATCGACCGGAACTGGCCACGATCATGGAATAGCAGCCGGGGGCACACGTTCACCAGCGCGGGCGGGGGTGGGGCCGGGGGTGGCTAGGATTAGGCGGGCGTGGCCGGAGGCGGCGACGGGGCCGTCGGCGAACGGGATGAAGCAGGCATCGCCGCGGATCAGGTCGAGGGTGGCGGCGGAGGCGGCGCGCAGGGCGCAGGAGCCGTCCAGGCAGAGCAGGATGCGCGGGCCGGCGCCGGGCAGCGCCAGTTCGGGGCCCCCCAGCTCAGGGGTAGAGAGCTCGATCACGTGCAGGCGGAACTCCGGCGCCGGAGTGTCGAACCAGGTGATGCCGTCCGGGAGGATCCGGGGGGCCAGCACCGGCACCGCTACCGAGGGATCGAGCAGCTTCAGCAGCTCGGGCACGTCGATGTGCTTGCCGGTCAGCCCGGAGCGGATCACGTTATCGGAGTTGGCGAGCAGTTCGATCCCGGTGCCGCGCAGGTAGGCGTGCAGGCCGCCGGCCGGCATGAACACGGCCTGGCCCGGCTGCAGGATCGCGTGCCGCATCAGCAGCAGCGCCACCAGGCCGAGATCGTCAGGGAAGTCGGCGGCGGCCCGCACCACCGCGGCGCAGGCGTCCGCGTAGGGGCCGCCGTCCGCGGCCAGCCGCTCGCACGCGGCGATCACGGCGGCGATCAGGCCGGCGCGGTCCGCCGACGGCCAGCGCAGGACCGACGCCAGGGCGGTGGCCAGGACGTCGTCGTCGGCCGCGTCGGACAGGCCGGCCGCCAGCGGCTCGAGGGCGGGCACGTTCAGGGCCCGGAGCAGGGCGGCGGCGTCTTGCGGGGTCCGCAGGCCCGCCGCCACCTCGAACGGGGTCAGCGCGTACAGCAGTTCGGGTTTGGGCCAGTCGTCCACGTAGTTCCGGCCCGGGTCGCCCGGGGGCAGGCCCCGGGCGTTCTCGGCCGCGTAGCCGCGCTGGGCTTGCGCGCGCGAGGGGTGGAGCTGGATCGACAGCGCCTTGGCGGCCGACAGCACCTTGAGCAGGAACGGCAGCCGGTCCCCGAACCGCGCCGCGCACTCCACTCCGAGTGCCCGCTCGGGCGCGGCCCCGATCACCTCGTCCAGCGTGGTCCAGGCCACGCCGGAGGGCGCGCTTGGGTGCGCGCCCAGCCACAACTCGGCCTCCGGGCCCGGCGCCGGGACGGGCCGTCCCTGCAGGTCCGCGATGGCGTCCCTGGTACCCCACGGGTAAGGCTTGACCTTCGGGCTCAGCAGGTCCATCCGGGCATGGTAGCTAGTCTGTATAACTAATCGGGGCCGGACGTGTCCGCCGGGTGCTCGACCAGGGCGACCACCCGGCTGGCCATGAAGCGGGCCGTCCTGACCGGGGTGCCGGTCCTGGTCACCTCGCTGACCTCGATGATGCCGCGCCGGTTGGCGATGTCCACGCGGCGTCCGGCCCGGGTCGCCGTCACCTCGTAGGTCATGGTGCCGCCCTCACCGGAGTCGATCACGATCTCGACGCGATCCCCCTTCACGGGCGTCCTCCCCACGAGGCGAAGCGGCGGACCGGGGCGGGGACCCCGACCCGTTTGTTAATTAATAGGTTGGTAGCGATGGATCGACCTGGCTGACCCATGCCAGGACCCCGCCGCCGACGTGCACGGCGTCGGTGAAACCGGCGTCCTTGACCACGGCCAGGGCCTCGGCCGAACGGGCGCCGCTCTTGCAGTGCAGCACGATCCGCTTGTCCTGCGGCAGCTTCTCCAGGGCGTTGCCGTTGATGAACTCGCCCTTGGGGATGAGCGTGGCGCCGGGGATGGAGACGATCTCGTACTCGTTCGGCTCGCGCACGTCGACCAGGAAGATGGCCTCGCCCGCGTCCAGCATGGCGGCCAGGTCCTTGGCGCTGATGGTCGAGCCCTGGACGGCCTCGGCCGCCTCCTCGGACACCGCCCCGCAGAACTCCTCGTAGTCGATCAGCTCGGTGACCGTCGGGTTCTTGCCGCAGACCGCGCAGTCCGGATCCTTGCGCACCCGGACGGTCCGGTAGTTCATCTCCAGCGCGTCGTAGATCATCAGCCGGCCGGCCAGCGACTCGCCGATCCCGGTGATGAGCTTGATGGCCTCGTTCACCTGGATCGAGCCGATCGAGGCGCAGAGCACGCCCAGGACGCCGCCCTCGGCGCAGGAGGGCACCATGCCGGGCGGCGGCGGCTCCGGGTACAGGCAGCGGTAGCACGGGCCGTACTCGGCCCAGAACACGCTGGCCTGGCCGTCGAACCGGTAGATCGAGCCCCACACGTACGGCTTGCCGAGCAGCACGCACGCGTCGTTGACCAG
>JBEKJP010000008.1:0-96904 GCA_050011155.1 Streptosporangiaceae bacterium | reverse complement strand
TCGAACGGGACCCTCGGCGCCCGGGCAGCGACGATCACGAGCCTGCTGATGCTGGGAGTTCCCGAGACGCGCGCAATCGCTCTCGTGGGCGACCAGCCCTGACCCGCAGCACTCGAGCGGAGTCATCGGTTTCTCCATCGGCCTGGTCGGCCGAACCCGGCCCGATCTGGTCACCCAGCGCCGCACCGAGCTATGGGACCTGCTCGCCGCCGGCCGGCTGAACCTGAAGTACATCGACCTCCCACCCGGAGAGATCACTAAGGCCAACCGGACCGGTGCCGCCGCCACGGATGCGAGAGTCGAGAAAGGCGAAGCCAGCAGCGGCCAGCTCCGCCGCGAAGCAACGCGATTAAAGGCCTGGGAGGATGGGAGCATGATCCTCGACAGGTGCGACCCGCCGATCGTGCTGGCCCCGCTGGCGGGCGGGCCGTCCACGCCGGAGCTGGCCGCCGCGGTGAGCAACGCGGGCGGCCTGGGCTTCCTCGCTTCCGGCTACCTGTCCGCGGCCGAGCTGGCGGACCGGCGCCGCCGGACGGACGAGCTCACCGGCCGGCCGTTCGGCGTGAACCTGTTCGTTCCCGGGCCAGCGGGGGACGCGGCCCGGGTACGCCAGTTCGCGGCGGAAGTGGAGGCCGACGTAACCGGCGTCGGCGCGCGGCTGGGGGAGTCCCGGCACGACGATGACGACTGGGACGCCAAGATCGAGTACCTGATGGGTGCCCCGGTGGACGTGGTCTCGTTCACGTTCGGAATCCCGGGTGAGGATGTCATCGCCGGGCTGCGCGCCCGGGGAACCGAGGTCTGGGTGACGGTCACCAGCCTGGACGACGCCCGCCGGGCGACCGCGGCAGGCGCGGACCTGCTGGTCGCCCAGGGGTACGAGGCGGGCGGGCACCGGGGCGGGACGAGCGACGCCCCCGAAGAGGCGTCGGGGCTCATCGCGCTGCTGCAGCTCATCACCGCGCGCGTGACCACGCCCGTGGTCGCTACTGGCGGCATCGCGACCGGCCAGGCGATCGCCGCGGTGCTGTGCCTGGGCGCCCGGGCTGCCGCCCTCGGCACGGCGTTCCTCGACTGCCCGGAGGCGGGGACCGCACCGGTGCACCGGTCCGCGCTGCACGATGATGCCCCGACCAGGCTCACCCGCGCGTTCAGCGGCCGGACCGCGCGCGGGATCGAGAACGACTTCCTGCGTGCCCACTCGGCCTCCGCCCCGGCGGCCTACCCCGAGGTGCACTACCTCACCTCGCCGATGCGGAAGGCGGCCCGCCAGGCTGGCCTGCCCGACTACGTGAACTTGTGGGCCGGGCAGGCCTACCCGCTGACGGCCGCGGTTCCCGCCGCGGACCTCGTCCGTGACCTCTGGGAGCAGGCGCGGGCCGCCCTTGACCAGGTAGCCAGCCACTTCTCCCGGTGGTAGCCCAGCGCTGCTCGCTGGCCAGCACGAGGATGCGCTCCCGCGTGTCCCTAGCTGGCCTCGGCATCGCCGTGGCATCCGGACCCGCTGGGCCCCCGTCGACGGGGGCAGGACAGCTGGCCGGGGCGCGGCGGCCACCTCGTTCGGATGAATATGAGATTTTGCGCCGGGCAGCTTGCTCGTCTTGGCCCGGCCCAGCCGGCCTACGGCGCGGACGTGATCGCGCGCGCGCTCGGTGCCCTGGCGCTGATGGCGGGTGGGGTCACGAGTCGACGTGACGGACCGCCTAGGCCGCCTCCCGATCGGCCAGTGCCGCCGCCAGATCCGGTGGAGCCAGCCCCGGCAGCCGCTCGGCGACCGCGCTAACCGCTTCATATGGGATCTGACTGGTATTATATTCCCATGGAAGCTATTGTGGATCAGGCAGGCCGGATCGTGCTACCCAAGTTCATCCGCGACGCCCTAGGCCTGCTCCCCGGGACAAAGGTGGACATCTCGCCTTACGGTGCTGGCGTGCAAGTCGTCCCCGCTGGCCGAACCGCACGCCTGGTCGAGGAGGATGGCGTACTGGTGTCGGCTGGCGACACGCCAGTCGATGACGACGTCCTCTTCGGCCTTATCGACGCGGGCCGCAGATGACCGTCGCGATCGATACGAGCGTCGCGATCCCCCTGCTGGTCCGCTCGCATCAGCATCACGCGGACGCGGTGCGCTGGTGGGACGGGCAGGAGCTCACACTGAGCGGGCATGCTCTCGCGGAGACCTACTCCGTACTCACCAGATTGCCGGGTGACGCCAGGCTGGCCGCGGAGGACGCTGCGCGCCTGCTTGATGCGCGGTTCGCGGCGCCGCTGACGCTGAGCGGCCCGACTGCCCGAAAGGTTCACTCCACCTTGAGCCGCCTGGGCATCGCCGGGGGCGCCGTGTACGACGGACTAGTGGCCCTCGCTGCCAAAGAGCATGGGGTGGCCCTAGCGACCAGAGACGCACGTGCCCGCGGCACCTATGACGCGGTCGGAGTCAAGGTGATCCTCGTAACCTGAAACGCCGCACCACGACCGAACGCCTGCTGTCGGTGGTGATCCAGGTGGGCTCCTACAAGCTGACCGGTAAGCGGGTGTTCCGGATGGCGCCGCTGCAGCAGCGCTAGCGGGAAGGCGTCCGGTGCTGGCTCACCACGGTGATGGCCCAGATCCACACCAAGAGGAGCATCCAGGCCGTATAGATCGCGAACGGCACCCCAGAGCCGAAGAAGAAATTGAGGACGGACTTACCGGCGGTCGGAGTTGACCAGGCGTGGTTCGCGGCGCGCAGCCCGGCCCAGAGCAGACACCTCCCCGGCCAGCACCAGCTTGACCGCGTACCGCGTCCAGTCCAGGCCCGCGGCGATCCCGGTGTCGATCACGTCCTTGACGAACGGCGGGTAGCCGAGCAGTACGGTCTGGTCGCAGTGCGGGGCGAGCTCCGGGATCACCCGGAGGATCTCCGCCTTGTTGTTGCCCGGGGCCACCGCCGTGATCGGGTAGCCCTTCGCGGCCAGGTGCCGCACGCAGGCCAGCGTGAAGAGCCCGCCCACCCAGGTGCCGAGCGGGAAGCAGACCACGGCCAGGGTGGTGCGCTGGCCGGCCGCGAAGCTGCCGGCGAAGACCTGCTCGAACCGTGCCGCGATGGCCAGTTCGTCGGTCACCGAGCGCGGCCAGATCGTCGGCTGTCCGGTCGAGCCGGACGACACCGCGATCATGTCGCAGCCGTCGAGCCGCCCGTCACGGCACCGGGAGGGCAGCGGGTAGCGACGGTGGTAGTTCTCCTTGGTCAGCAACGGCAGCCGCTGGAAGTCCGCGAACGTGCGAACCGCATCAGGTTCGACCCCGTGATCGCGCAGGAACGCGCGGTACGCGGGTACCGACGCGGCGACCTGGTGAAACAGCTCGACCACCCGCTCGCGCGGATCCTGCGGCGGCGCGGCATCGGCCGTGAGAAACGACTCCAGCTCCGCCAGCACCCGCCGGGGGCGGTCACTGTCTATGTGTTCTCCCACGGGTGTATCTTCCCGCCCTTCCCGGCCGGCGGCGACCGGGCGGTATCGTGCGAGATGTGCTGCTGATGTGAGCGAAGAGTTCCATCTCCGTTCGATCGCGGTCGCCGCCTACGGCCCGGCGACCCTGTTCGGCCTCGCCCAGGGGCCGGGTCCGCGTTAGCCGGCGACGTTGAGGCCGGCCAGCGGGGCTTCGGCCAGGTCCATCGCGGCCAGCAGGGACCGCAACTCGCCGCGCTCGCCGGCGGTCACCGGGGCCCCGGTCGCACCGAGGCTGGCCACCAGCAGGTCGACCAGTTCCCGCCATTCGCCGGCCCGGGCCATCGACCGCAGGCCGTCGAGGTCGGCCGGCCGGACCCGGCCGGCGAACAGGGCAGGCAGGGCCTGCGCGCGCTCGATGACCTCGGACTCGTTCACCGCTGCCCCTCGATCGGGTTCCTGGTCACGCCCGGGCTGCCTTCTTCCGGCCACGCCGCCCAGATCCCGCCGTCCGGTTTCACGATGACGGTGACGTCGACGGCGTCCCGCTCGCCGTGCAGCCGCCACCGGTGGTTCGGCTGCCAGACCGGCCGGGTGTCGGGATGACGGGCCACGTCCATGATGTGCCCGATGGTCCGTTCGTCGTCCCAGCTGGCCGGGAACTCCGCCTTGCCCGGCCGGCCGGTCCCGTGCCGGTGCCCGCCGCCCCAGCTGTCCCCGTCGAGGATGTGCCGGGCCCGCTCGGGCGGCAGCCTGATCGAATCGGGGGCAAGCTGGCCATCCGGGTGCGGGCTGGCCGCCGCCCGCACGGCCGCGGCGTAGGCGGCGCGGTCACAACCTTCAACCCCATGGGAACGAACGGGGTTGGCGTCGCCTGGTCGCCTCCCCTGCCCGTCGGGACTGGCCTCGGCGCCATACCCGGGCTGGTCCTGATGCCTGCCAGAGGCAATATCGGCCACCATCAGTAATCTCCCGCAGACGCTCCGCTTCCACGGTACCGCCCGCCAGGACCGGAAAACGCCGTGCGGCGCCGCCACCCGCTAGACCAACCAACCACATGAACCCAAAGTGGTGCGGTTGGAGTTGCTGTGACGAGGGTGCTTCCTGAGGTGGCTGACGAGCGCTGTCCGGGGATGCGCCCGTACCGAGCATGGCATGAAACCGGACTTCCAGTGCGTTCTGACGCGCTGAACCCCGGGTTCCACTGCTCTCCAGCCCACTGGAACTCCGGGTTCCATGCCACTACGGCCGGGATAGCGCATCGGGAGCCAGCGACGGACGCGCCTGGGTGCGAAGCACCGGGAAGCCGGTGGCGGAGTTATTGCTGTGACTCAGGTCCGGTTTGCGGCCCCCGGCTTTGCCGGCAGTTGTGGGTGCTATAACCCCCGAAACTGCCGACAAAGCGGATGCGAACAGGAGTGGCGGTCGCGACCTTGGCGCGGCCGGGCTAGCTGGCCGGGGACAGCTAGCTGCCGGGGACGGCTAGCTGCCGACGGCGGCTAGCTCGCGCAGGCGGCGGCGGGCGATCTTGCCGGTGGGGCCGAGCGGCAGCTCGTCCAGCAGGCAGAACTCGACCGGCCGCTTGGGCTTGGGCAATTCCGTCTCGCACGCCTCGCGCAGCGCGTCCGCCAGTTCGAGGCCGTCCAGAGCCGGCGCCCCGGACGGGACCACGTAGGCGACCGGGCGCTCGCCCAGCACCTCGTCGCGGACGCCGATCAGCGCGGCCGACCGGACCCCGGGCTGGGCGAGCAGGAAGTCCTCGATCTCCCGCGGGTGGATCTTCTCGCCGCCCCGGTTGATCACGTCGTCGGACCGCCCGGCCAGGAACAGGTAGCCGTCCTCGTCGAGGTGACCGAGGTCGCCGGTGTCCAGCCAGCCGTCGGCGTCGATGGCGCCGGGCCGGCCGTTCGCCGCGTACTGGCTGATCACGCCGCCGCCCCTGATCTGCACCCGGCCCACGATCCCGGCCGGGCACGGGAGGCAAGGACCCGGAGCGCCCTCGGGGCACTCGACCACCCGCAGCTCGGAGCCGGCCGGGAGGCCGGCCGAACCGGCCTTACGCGGCCCGTCCAGCGGGTTCGCCGTGATCATGCTGGCCGCTTCGGTCATCCCGTAGGTCTCCACCACGGGAATGCCGAACGACTCCTCGAACCGCCGCAGCGCCGCCGGCGCCAGCGGCGCCGAGGCCGAACGGATGAACCGGATCCGCCCGGCCAGCGGCGCCGCGGGCGGGTCCATGCCCAGGATCGTGATGATGGCCGGGACCGCGTTGATCCAGGTGGCCCGGCACGCCTCGATCAGCTCCCAGAAGCCGCGGCGGCGGAACTTGCGGTCGACGATCAGGCCCGCACCGGCCGCCAGGGCCGAGAGCACGCCCACCACCTCGGCGTTCACGTGGAACAGGGGCAGGCAGCAGTAACCGCGGTCGGCCGGGGTCAGCCGGTGGTGGCTGGCCACCGCGGCGGCCACGTGGCACAGCTGCTCCTCGCCGAGCAGGATGCCCTTGGGGGTGCCGGTAGTTCCGCTCGTGCACAGGTAGATGCCGCCGCCGCGGGGCGGGATGACGGCAGGATCGCTGGGGGAATCCACGTTCGGCACATTTAGTACGGGCAGGTCGAGGAGCGGGCCGTCAGCTTGGTCGCCCACCACCGCCCGGGGCTTGGCTACGGCCAGCACCCGGGCCACGTCGGCCGCGGGGGCACCCGGGTCGAGCGGGACCGCCACCCGGCCCGCGCCCAGAATGCCGGCCAGCGCCATCGCGTACCCGAACTGCTCCGGCCAGCGGATGGCCACGCTCTGTCCCGGCGCGATCCCCGCCTCATCGAGCAACCGGCACCAAGCCCGGACCGAACGAGCCAGCCCGGCGTACGTCAGCGTGCCGCTCCCGGCCGCGTCCTCGAGGTAGGTGGCGTCACCCCGGCTGGCCGCATGCTCGTCAATCCATTCCCTCAGCAACGTCAGGCTCCGTTCTGGTCGCAGGCCGAGGCCAGCGTGGTGGATTCCCGGTCCCGGGCGGCCGCGGCGGGAGCCGGCGCCAGGGACGATTCGGGAGCAATAATGCCCGCGCGCATTGCCGCGGCCGGGGCGCCCGGGGACCACCACGGCACCTGCTTGCGGCCGGTCAGCGCCACCGCCAGCGGCGTGCGGGCGATCAACTCGGTCAGCGCGATGCTGCCGAGGTAGGCGAACGCGATGCTCAGCGGGACCCACACGTAGAACGGCATCGCCTCGGCGAAGTTCCGCCCGCCCCACAGGGCCAGCGCGGTGATGAAGAGCATCTGGGCGAGGAAGATGCCGTACGAGTCGTCCGAGCCGACCCGTGTCGCCTTCCTGATCCACCGGTGCCGGCGGGGCTCTACCAGCCACATCCCGGCCAGGTAGCCGAGGGCGATCACGCACACGTTGAACGGGATCACGGTGGGCTCAAACGGGTCGGCGGCGTCGCCGAGGGCCGTGGCGCCGGCGCCCTTGGTCAGGAAGTACACGCCCTCGGCGAAGAGCGCCGTGACCACGGTCAGGGACACGATCAGCAGCTTGTGGCTCATCAGCCAGTCGTGCACCTCACTCAGGTGACAGGCCACGACCGCGCCGCCGACCAGGTAGAGCACGTAGAACGGCGCGAACTCCTGGGCGTACTCGCCCGCGCGGTATCCGAACAGGCCCCAGTGCACCCCGATCGCGAAGAAGACCTGCAGCACCGCCGCCACGCCGACCAGCAGGGCGTGGTGTCCCCTGGTCTTCCGCAGCACCCACAGGACGATCGGGAAGGCCACGTAGAACTCGGCGATCACGATCAGGAAGTACAGCTGGTCGTAGCCGATCTCCAGCTGCCGGCCGAAGTACCGCAGGGCCACCCACGCGTTGGAGTAGGTGTTCTCGCGCACCGCGTAGATGAACCACACGAAGTAGATGGCGTTCCAGACCAGGTACGGGATCCCGACCGCGACGAACCGGCGCCAGTAGAACTTCTTCATCGAGTCGCGCTTCAAGCCGGAGTAGGCGTAGGTCAGCATGCACGCCGAGATGGCGAAGAACGCCTCCCGCGACACGTGCAGCAGCAGCAGCGCGGCGTTGGAGAACACCAGGGCGCTCACCGGGGTAAACGCGATGATCGTGTGCGTGCTGACCACGCCGGCCTGCTTGAGCGGCCGCATGGCGTCGATGTGGTCGAGCCGCTGACGGCCCGCCATTAGTACATCATCCGCGGATCGCGGTAATGCTTGAACTCCAGCAGGTTGCCCGACGGGTCGAGCAGCACGAACGTGCTGTGCTCCTCGACTAGGCCCTCGAACCGGGTCGACGCCTCCTGGTAGAACGGGATCTTGCGGGTGACCGCGCAGTGGTGCAGCGCCTCGAAGTCGGCTTCCGCGCGGAACGTCACGCCGAAGTGCCGCGGGTACAGGCTCTCCGGACGTCCCGTCGGCATGTCCTCGGTGAGGTGGCAGACCAGCTGGTCGCCGAAGAAGTCCACGGTGATCCGGTCGTCGTAGCGCCGGGCCAGCTTGCAGCCGAGCAGGGTCACGTAGAAGCGCTGGGCCTCGTCCAGGTCGTGGACCGGGATGGCCAGGTGGAAGACGTCGGTCGTCGTCCGCATCGGTATCCCCTACTCGAACGTGGTCAGCGTGTCGGCCCGCAGGCCAAGGCGCAGGGTCTCAAGGCCGATGATCCCGCTGGCCGGGACGTTCCCCAGGTTCACGTCCGGGCCGATCCGGGTGACGAAGTACGCCTGCAGCGCGGTGCTGGGCGCCTCGAACAGCAGGTTGTCCTGAGCGATGCCGGCCGAGAGCACGTCCTCGATCAGCCCGAAGCGCAGCGCCCCGTCGGGCCGGCAGATGCCGGACTTGCCGCTCTCCCTGGCCTCCAGGGTGACCAGCGAGGCTCCGGCGGCGAGGTCCTCGTTGATGTACTCCACCCATTTGCTCGGCGGCAATTGCTCCGAGCGGTCGGGGTCCTTGAAGCCGACCTCGGACACCACGGTGAAGTCGCCCGCGAGCTTGCGGATGTAGCTCGCCTTCTCGGCGTTGGACATCGTTATGGTGCCGTTCGACACCTCCACGTGAGCGCAGCCGAATTCCACGCAGAGCCGCTTGAAGTCGTCAAACCGCTCCTGCATCACGTACTTCTCAAATAGCGTCCCGCCAAAATAGAACCCAATACCGTACTCCCGCAGCACGTCGATCTTCTGCTGGATGCCGTCGGTCACGACCATCGTGCCCCAGCCGAATTTGACGTAGTCAATGAGCTCGGGCGTGGACGAGATGATGTCGGCGAACAGCTTGAGCGGGATCCCGCCGTCGATGGCCATGGTCAACCCGGTGCTGCGCGGCTTCGTCGCCCGGCTGGGCAGGCGCGGTGCCAGCGGATTCATTTGTCGTCGTTCCTCTCTCGTGGGCTGAGGCCGCGATCCAGCCGCTGAGCGGGGCAGCGGAGGATACGGCCGTTCTCGAGCGGTTCCCAGGCCATCCGCTCGACCGCGATTCCGTGCAAATAGGCGTAAAGCACCCGGAGGGTGCCGCCATGCGCGACGACGGCAACGTCCCCGGGATGATCCCGGGCCGCCAGATCGTCGGCGAAGCTAGCGGCCCGCTGGTACAAGTCCCGGACAGACTCCCCGCCGTCAGGCCGTGCGTCGGGGTCGGCTACCCGATTCGCGCCCAGCCCGGTGACCTTGGGGCTGATCGCGGCGCTCGCGGTTCCCTCGAGCAAGCCGAGGGAGCGCTCACGCAACCGGGCGTCACGGATGACGGTCAGCTCCAGTTCTTCCGCGAGCGGAGCTGCCGTTTCCAACGCCCGGCGTAGGTCGCTAGCGTACAGCGTGCGAATGTTCTGAGTGCGCAGTTCCGCCGCGAGTTGACGGGCTTGCTGCTGGCCACGGTCGGTCAGCCGGGCCTCGTCGTCGTGCCCCTGGGCCAGGCCGCGGACGTTCCACGTGCTTTGTCCGTGCCTGATCAGCCACAGGGACCCGGTCCCCTGACCGTCACGGACCACGTGATTCTCCTCACCCTCGCGAGCCTGCCCAGAGCCCGGTTCGTCCCTGGTCATCGTGCTGTTGCGCATGGCAGCAAAGAGTGCTGGCGGTTTGTGAAGGGGCGGTGAAAATTGGGGTGGGATCAGCAAGCTTCCAGGAACTTCTAAGCCTGGACTGATTCGATTACCGCATGACTTCTAGTCGGCTGCTCGTGGTGGACGACGATCCTGACGTCCGGGACTCGCTCAGCCGGGCTCTACGGTACGCGGGCTACCAGGTCATGACGGCCGTGCACGGCGGTGACGCGCTCGACGTGGTGGCCCGCTCGCCGGTAGACCTGATCGTGCTGGACATCCTGATGCCCATCATGGACGGGTTCGAGGCGTGCCGCCGCCTCAGGGAACGCGGCGACGCCACCCCGGTGCTGGTGCTCACGGCCAAGGACGCCGTCGACGACCGGGTGACCGGCCTGGACGTCGGCGCGGACGATTACCTGGTCAAGCCGTTCGCGCTGGGTGAGTTGCAGGCGCGGGTGCGGGCGCTGCTGCGGCGCTCCCAGGCGCGGCGGGACGTGCTCGGCTACGCCGACCTGACCCTGGACGCCAATGCCCGCCGGGTGATGCGCGACGGTCAGGAGATCGTGCTGACCCGGATGGAGTTCGGCCTGCTCGAATTGCTGATGCGCAACGCCGAGCAGGTGCTCAGCTACGACGTGATCCGGGAGCGGGTGTGGGGGTACGGCGAGGCGCCCGCGTCCAACGCCCTCACCGTCTTCGTCGGCTTCCTGCGGCGCAAGCTCGAGGCCGGCGGCCGCCCGCGACTGCTGCACAACGTGCGCGGCGTCGGCTACGTCATCCGGGCCGTGCCATGAGCGAGGCGAGCGGGAAGCTACTGCGGCCGCTCATGCTGCGGACCCGCTTCACCGTCGCGGTGGCGGCCGCGGTCGCCCTGGTGACGCTGGGCATCACGGCCGTGGCCTTCGTCGTGGTCCGCGCCGACCTGCAGGACGAGGTGCAGCACGAGCTAGGACAGCAGGCCGCCGTGGTGTTCCGGGTGGCCAGGCACTTCCACGGGCACATCCCGGCGGGCTGGGTACCGCCGCACTCGAATCGCTTCGGCGTGACCAGCCCCTACACGCAGGTGGTAACGGCCGGCGGAGCCGTCTGGGCGTCGGCCGCCGACGCCGGCCCGCTGGCCGGGAAGCAGGCCGCGGTCCAGGTCGCAGCCGGGAAGCGCGGCGCTTACTACGCCGAGGACAAGCTCGACGGGGTCCGCGCCATGGTGCTCACCGCGCCGCTCGCGCCGGGCCTGGCCGTGCAGGTGGCCATGCCGCTCAACGCGGTCCAGGGCGAGGTGGCCAGCGTCGGGGCGACCCTGGCGCTGCTCAGCGTCATCGGGGTCGCGCTGGCGGCGCTGGCGGGCTGGGCGGTGACCAGGACCGGGCTCGCGCCGGTGGCCCGTCTGGCCGCGCTGGCCGAACGGGTGACGGAGACCGGGGATCCGGCTGGCCGGGTCGAGGTCGGCCGGGACGACGAGCTGGGACGGCTCGCCACCTCGTTCAACACCATGCTCCAGGCCCTGCAGCGCTCGCTGGCCGCCCAGCGGCAGCTGATCAGTGACGCCAGCCACGAGCTGCGCACCCCGATGACCAGCCTGCGGGTCAACTGCGAGCTGCTGGTATCTGCGCCCCAGCTGCCGGAGCCCGAGCGCCAGGAGGTGCTGGGCCGGATCGTCGCCCAGGTCGCCGAGCTGAGCCAGCTGGTGGCCAGCGTCACCGAGCTGGCCCGCGGCGAAGCCCAGTCCGAGCCGGGCCAGTTCCCGCCCGGCCGGTGCGACGACGTGCCGCTGCACGAAGTGGTCGCCGCCAGCCTGGAGGGCGCCCGCCGGGACTGGCCGCGGACCGCGTTCACCGCCGAGCTCGAGCCCTGCGTGGTGGCCGGCCAGGCCGACCGGCTGGGCATCGCGGTCAGGAACCTGCTGGACAACGCGGCCAAGTTCGGCGCGCCGGACGGGGCGGTCGAGGTCCGGCTGCGGGCCGGCGAGCTCACCGTGCGGGACCGCGGGCCCGGCATCGCGCCCGACGACCTGCCCCAGGTGTTCGACCGCTTCTACCGCGCGCCCGCGGCCCGGGCCGTGCCCGGCTCCGGGCTCGGGCTCTCCATCGTCCGCCAGGTGGTCGAGCGGCACGGCGGATCCGTCGAGGCCGGGGCCGCCCCGGACGGCGGGACGCTGATCCGGCTCCGCCTGCCCGTGTCCGAGCTGCCCGTGTCCGAGCTGCCCGTGTCCGAGCTGCCCGTGTCCGAGCTGCCCGTGTCCGAGCTGCCCGTGGTCGCTACCGCGGCTCGGAGGCAGCCAGGGTAGCCGGAGGAGGCTGGACCGCCGGAGGCGCCTGGATGCCGTAGTCGCAGATCGTGCCGGCTGGCCGGCCGCCCGGAGCCGCGCCGGCGCCGCGCGCGATCGGCATCGGGTGCACGCCGCGCGATACCAGGGTCTGCCCGACCCGCCCGGCGATCCACTGACTGCCCGCCGCCGTCGGGTGCAGGCCGTCCCGTATCCGGGCGAACTTCCACTTCCCGGTCAGCGGGTCCATGATGATCACGGCCGGGTCGGCGGCCTCGGCCGCCGTGACGATGGTGCGGTCGGTCTGGGCCAGCGCCGGCAAGTGCAGGCGCCCGACGAACACGGTGATCAGGGCGATCCCGGCGTCCGGCGCCGCCGCCCGGATCTGCGCGATCGCCTGCTTCACCCGCAGCGCCTCCAGGGCCGCGGGTACCCCCATGTCGTTGTGCCCGGCCTGCACGATGACCAGCGCCGGGTTGAGCTTGCGCAGGTCGACCGCGGTGATCTCGCGGGCGACCGGACCCTCGCGGTGGATGCCCGGACGGACGTAGCCCGCGCCCGGGTCGCCGTAGACGACGGCGTTCCAGCCCAGCCGGCGCGTCAGCAGCGAGGCCCAGGACCCGTCCGGATTGCCGGGCCCGACCCCGGCGGTGAACGAGGCGCCGACGATGACGACGGTGGGCACGTGCTGCCCGGCCCCCGACCGGGCCCGCTCCAGCCGCTGCTCGCAGGCGGCTAGCCGCGCGCTCAGCTCAGCGGCGGACACGTGGCGGCCGCGCGGGAAAGGAAGCGGCGGAACGTGGATGTAGGCCGATGCGGGCCCTGGCACCGGGCGGATGGACGCCAGAGCCGGAAGGGATGGCAGTGCGGCTCCGCACGCGATGGCGGCGGCTACCGCGATCCGCAGAGAACGTCGCCAGGCCACGGCATAGTCTCGGATCTGGTGCACATGCTGTCAAACGGCTAGGCGTCCCCTGAGGTTTCCCTGATTCGGATGAATTTTCGGTGATGATCACCGAGAGCGAGCCGGCCGGGCGTTTCGCTACCAGAGCGTGATACACGCGGGCCGTGTATGCCGGCCAGCGGTACATCCGGGCCGCTACCCTGTGTCCATTCACACAGGGGAAAGGATTACCGTGACCGACTCTCAGCAGTTGCGGGAGCGCACGCTGGTCGTGCTGAAGCCGGATGCCGTGGTCCGCGGCTTGGCCGGACGAATCGTCCAGCGGTTCGAGGACGCGTCGCTGAAGATCATCGGCGTGAAGATGCGCGAGATGGACGCTGACTTCGCCCGTAAGCACTACTTCGACCTCGAAGAGCGCCTCGGCGCCGACGTCTACAACGCCACCGCGACGTTCATGCAGCGCGGACCGGTCATCGCGTTCGTGCTCGAGGGCGAGGACGCCGTGGCCACCGTGCGCAAGATCGTGGGCACCACGTACCCGAACGAGGCCCAGCCCGGGTCGATCCGCGGCGACTTCGCTCACCAGTCCAAGGCCGTCGCCGCCGCTACCGGGAAAGCCGTCGCCAACCTCGTGCACGCCTCGGGCAACCGGGACGAGGCGCAGTACGAGGTGAACCTCTGGTTCGACAAGACCGAGTTGTTCGAGTACAAGAACCTGGCCGAGACCCTCGACTGGTAGCCCCGGCGGGTTTCCCGGTGGCCGCTCCCCGCGCTGGCGGGGAGCGGCCACGCGCGCTTTACCGGGCTCTCTCTACTGGCGGGCCAGGTTGGGCGCGCCCTTGCGCAGCACGAACTTCTGGATCTTGCCGGTCGCGGTCTTCGGCAGCTCGCCGACGAAGGTCACCCCGCGCGGCGCCTTGAAGTGCGCCAGTCGCTCGCGCGCGAACGCGACGAGCTCCGCCCCGTCCGCGCTCTGACCGTCCCGGAGCACCACGAAGGCGTGCGGCGTCTCGCCCCACTTCTCGTCCGGCAGGCCGACGATCGCCACCTCCTGCACCGCGGGGTGACGGAGCAGCACCCCCTCCACCTCGACCGAGGAGATGTTCTCGCCGCCGCTGATGATGACGTCCTTGAGCCGGTCCCTGATCTCGGCGTACCCGTCGGGGTGCACCACCGCCGCGTCCCCGGTGTGGAACCAGCCGTCGCCCATCGCCCGCTCGGTCGCCTCGGCGTCCTGGTAGTAGCCCTCCATGACCACGTTGCCGCGGACCACGATCTCGCCCACGGTCTGCCCGTCGGCGGGCACCTCGGCGCCGTCGTGATCCACCACCCGCAGCTCACCCGAGGTCAGCAGCTCGACGCCGGTCCGGGCCTTGATGACGGCCCGGTCCGCCGGCGGCAGGTGATCGTGCTCGGGCAGCGGCGCGCAGATCGTGATGAACGGCGCGGTCTCGGTCAGCCCGTATACCTGCGTGACCTCCCAGCCGAACTCGCCCTCCATCCGCTCGATGGTGGCCGCGGCCGGCGCCGCGCCCGCCGTCACCACGTGCACCCCGGCCGGCCCTGAGCCCCGTACCGCGGCCGGCGCGCTGGCCAGCGAGATCAGCACGGTCGGGGCGGCGCACAGCCAGCTCACCTGTTCGTCCCTGATCAGAGAGAAGATGGTGGCCGGGTCGACCTTGCGCAGGCAGACGTGGGTGGCGGCGGCCGCCGTCACCGTCCAGGTGTAGGTCCAGCCGTTGGCGTGGAACATCGGCAGCGTCCACAGGTACCTGGCGCCGACCGGCATCGGCAGGTGCAGCAGGGTGCCGATGGTGTTCATGGCGGCGTTGCGGTGCGTGATCATGACGCCCTTCGGCCGCGCCGTAGTCCCGCTGGTGTAGTTGATCGAGATCAGGTCCCGCTCATTTATTTCGGGCCGAACGAAGTGGGTATCCGCGGCCGCGATCGCCGCTTCGTAATCCAGCCAGCCGTCTTTCGCGCCCTCGAAGGCGACGAAGTGCTTGACCCCGGGCATCCGGTCGCGGATCCCGTCCACCGCCGCCAGGTACTCCTCGGCCACGCAGAGCACGGTCGAGCCGGAGTGGTTCACGATATAGACGAAGTCCTCCGGGGTCAGCCGGTAGTTGATCGGCACCAGCACGGCGCCGAGCTGCGGCCCGGCGTAGAAGGACTCCAGCTGGGCGTGCGTGTTCGGCGAGATGGTGGCCACCCGGTCGCCCTGGGCCACGCCGAGCCCCTGCAGCGCCGCTGACCACCGGTCGCAGCGGTCGAAGAACTGCCGGTAGGTCAGCCGGAGGCCGCCGTCGACGACCGCCTCGCGGTCGGCGTGCAGCCTGCGGGTGCGGCGGGCGAACTCCAGCGGGGACAGCGGTGTTTCCATGATCCGATTGTGCAGTATCCCCTGGCCGCCCGCCGCATCTCGCGGCCAGCTAAACGCTCAGCCCACTATGCAGGGGGAACTGCCCGGCGCGGACCGCTCGCAGACGGCCGCCGGGTTCTGGAAGATGCCGATCGAGGGGAGTGCCGCGCCCTCGAAGTTGAACAGGGTGAGGTTGACGTTCGGCGAGCCGATGCCCGAGCCCGGCTCCCACGGCACGCCGGGAATCCAGTCCGGCGCCCAGTAGAACAGCCCGGCCCCGAGGCCGCCAGGCACCTGGGCCAGGATGGACAGCTCGTCGGTGACGAACGAGAGCTGGCCGCCCGGGCTGGCCGGGTAGCCAGGCGAGAGCTGGCTGGTCTCCCAGACGAAATCGCCGGTGCTGTCGCCGAGTGGCGAGTTGCCGTTGGCCAGCGTCCACGGATACTGAGTCTCCGAGATCACGATCGGCTTGTGAAACTGGGTGGCGAGCGCGTCGACGTTGGCGCGCATCGCCGAGATCGCCCCGTGGAAGAACGGGTAATAGGACAACCCGATCACGTCGAACGGCACCCCGTGCGCGATCAGCGCAGAGTAGAAGGCCGAGCTCAGCGTGTTGTCGCCGCCCTGGTCGTAGTGCATGAGGACAAGCAGCTTGTGCCCGGGCGGGTTGCCCGCCTGGGCGCCCGCCACCCCGGCCTTGAGCAGTTCAGCCAGGTTGTCCCAGCCGCCGCAGTCCGTGCAGTTGATCTCGCCGACCGGCCACAGGATGCCGTTCCTGATCTCGTTCCCGATCGACACCAGGTCGACCGGCGTCCCCTGTTTCGCGAACGCCGAGATGACCTGCTGACTGTAGGACCTGACGGTAGCGGTGAGCTGGGCGAGGTCCTGCCCGGCCCAGGCCGCCGGGATGTTCTGCTGGGTCGGGTCGGCCCAGAAGTCCGAGTACATGATGTCTAGGTAGATCTTCATCCCGGCCGCGTGCACCTGCCGGGCCAGCGCGAGGTCGCTGGCCAGGTCGCTATAGCCGGCCGGCGGGCTGACCCAGATGCGCATCCGGACGTAGTTGGCGCCCGCCTCGCGGGTGATCGTGACCGGGGTGCCCGGCCTGCCGTCGTAGCTGAACGTGGCGCCCGCGGCGAGCTCCTGCGGGGTGAACGACAGGTCGGTGCCGAAGTCCATCCCGGCCGCGGCCGCGTCGGGTCCGTAAGCCCGGAACTCACCCACGCACACGTCCGCCCCGGTGTCGCTGTACACGGTCAGCTCGGCGTACCTGGCCTGGGTGCCGGCCGGGAGCGGGAAGTACAGCGGGTTCCCCGGGTCGAGCGCGACGTCGCGCAGCGCGCGCACCTGCTGCCACGCCCCGGCCGTGCTGGCCAGCTCGATCGTGGCCGAGGCCGACGGGCTGGCCGCGTCCAGCGTGAGCCCGAGGTCGTCCAGCGACCTGACCTGCCCGAGGTCCACGGTCAGCGTCCCGGTCCAGCCCGAGGTGCACCAGTCGGTACCCGCGTCGCCGTCGATCGCGTCCGCCGCCCCCTTACCTGACTCCGCCGTCGTCGCCGTCGCCGTCCCGCCTAGCGCCCAGTTCACCGTAGGCGCCGACGCCAGGCCGGTCCCCGCGCTCGGGCGAGCCTGTGCCGCTGGCCCGGTCGCGGCGACGATCGCGAGCGGCACCGCCACCAGCACCGCACCAGCGGCCAGCGCCGCCCGCCGCCTCCGACCCAGGTATCCGGCCAGCCGGGATGAGCTCGGCGGGTGAGCGGAGGCGGCAACCGGACTCGTTCGGTCTATGCCATCTTTAGGTCGTTTCATCAGATTCCCCTTCGAACCGACACGACTGTGGGTTCTAAGTCGACAGCTTCGCGCGCTCTCGGACAAGTGAAATCGATTGCCTCATGGCTTTTTCACAAAGAGATTCACCCGGCCGAGAGAACCGCCGGACCCTGAGGTTCCCGTCGGGGGATCGCACCACGCGTAGCTGCTGTGACAGTGTCGGTGATCGGTGCGTGGCGCCCGGGCCACGCTAGAGCGTGGCCCGGGGCACCAGGAAAGGTGGCACCCTCGCGCCATGCTGTTCCATGATCGGCGCGTTGCGCACCCATGAAATGACTGTCTGGTCTGTATTGGTTACTAAGAGTTTTATCGACTTGTGATCATCGTCACAGTAGTGCCGGTAAATCCGTAAGGAGATTTCTTCGCGAAGTGCCCCGCGTATACGGGGTCTTTCTGGCATCGTTGTCCGCCAGCGGTACTTGCGCGCGGCGGGCTAGGCGGCGACGCACCAGGTCAGGTGCGGCGAACCAGCGGCGCGACGGTAATAACCGCACACGGCCCGTGGCCGGACGCCGGATTTCAGCTAAACGACGGTAGCGTCCCGCGGGCATGGCCAGACGAAGGGATTGCTTTGTCGCGACACCGGACTGGAGCCCGCAGCAGTAGGCGTAAGCGGGGCTTGTTCCGGCGTTTCGGCATCGTCTTCCCGGTCGCGGTTTTCGCCTTGGTAGCCATCATCGGAGTGGCGGTGGGCGGCAAGCTGTTCGCCCCCGGATCGAGCGCCTTCGGCGCCGTCCAGGCGATCGGGGTAGTGCCCGGCAGTCACACCATGACCGAGCTCGAGGCCGAGCGCCAGCAGCTGATCGCGATGACGACCGCGGCGCGGACGCTCACCGTGGTGGACAAGCCCAAGCTCGCCTCGCCGGCCGAGGTCGCCGCGGCTAACCCGAATAGCGGCGGCACGGCCACCGGCGGCAGCGGCGGCATCGTGTACGTCACGTCCGCGCCGCCTGACCCGGGCTCCGCGCAGTCCATCGCGTACAACATGATGGCCAGCTTCGGCTTCGACCCGGTCACCTTCTTCGGCTGCCTGAAGGACATCTGGAACCGGGAGAGCGGCTGGCGCTACGACGCGGAGAACGCCAGCGGCGCCTTTGGCATCCCGCAGGCGCTGCCGGGTAGCAAGATGGCGAGCGCGGGCTCCGACTGGCAGACCGACCCGGCCACCCAGATCAAGTGGGGTCTCGGGTATATCAAGGCCATCTACGGTGACCCCTGCAAGGCCTGGGCCTTCGAAGAAGCCAACGGCTACTACTAACATTCTGTGCTGGCTTTGCTGCATATGGTCAGCAAATGGCGAAGAATTCACTATGCGCAGGTCCGGTGGTTAGCGGATAGACATGCCGATGGTGTCCGTTGTCGGCCCTGATGAGTAGTTTAAGGATTGGTGTGAGCTTCTTCATAGGGCCGTTCGCCGAACGGCGAACACGTAGGTAGACAAGCCAATTCCGGCCGGTTATCAGGCTCGGTCGTGATCATGGTGATTTAGCTCACGTCGCTATTGGCCAGCGAGACCAATTTCGTCAGGCATGTGGGTAGCTGACGGCATCCCGCAGGCGCTGCCCGGTTCGCGGATGGCCAGCGTCGGGCCGGACTGGCAGAACAGCGCGGCCACGCAGATCAAGTGGGGCCTGCAGTACATCGAGGGCACCTACGGCTCACCCTGCGCCGCCTGGGCTCACGAGGAAGCCAGCGGCTGGTACTAGGCTACTTGGGCTGGGACGCGAAGCTGCGGACCTCTTCGTCGAAGGTCGCCTGCAGCTGGTTCCACTGGCTGGCCGGGGCGGTCGCGTACAGCGCGTACGACTGGTTGTCCTGGATGAACAGGAAGTCGAGCGCCTCCTGCTCGACGCCGTTGTCCAGCCAGGTGAACTTCCAGAACGCCCCTGGGGTGCCGCGGATGGTGAGCGCCTGCAGGCTCTTCCGGCTGTACCCAGGAAACTGCGGGATCGACCGAGTCTCGATGTACTCGGCCTCCTGGACCATGTTGTTCGGGTAGGTGTGCGGGGTCAGGTCCACCAGCATGTTGACGCCGGACTGCGGCGCGTACAGCCAGGTCTGGTAGGGCTGCTTCGGGGTCACGGTCCAGTTCGTCGGGTAGTCGATGGTGAAGCCGGCGCTCTCCGTGCCGCTGGCCGCCATCGTGAGGTTCTTGTAGCCGGCCGGCGGCGGCCCGGTCAGCGGCTGGTTGATCGCCGTGACCAACTGCGCGGGCGGCAGCGTGCTTCCGGTGCCGCCCGTGCTCCCGGTGTTCCCCGCGGCCGGCGGGGAGGTGGAACTCCCGCCCTGCGACGAACCGGAATTATCCTTGTGCAGCAGGATCACGGTGGCGGCGCCGGCGCCGGCGCCGATGATGGCGAGCACCGCGACGGCGGCCTTCCAGCCCAGGCCGGAACGTCGGTGCCGGTGAGGCGGGTGTTCGCCGCCCGACCACGGCGGTGCGCCGGGGGCCTGCGGCGACGACTGGCCCGCCCAGCCTCCCTGGCTGTACCCGGCCGCCTGCCCCGATCGGGCCGCCGGGTCGTACCAGGAGGAAAAGTCGGCTGGCGTGCTCTCCGGCCGGCCGGCGGACCCCGCCGAACCGCCCGGCGCGTACCCGGGCGTATAGCCCTGGCCGGGCTGGGCCGCGCTCGGCGTGGTCTGCGCGGCCGCCGCCGGAGCGCCAGCGGGCGGGCCGGTGCGCTCGGCCGGGGCCGAAGGGTAATCCAGCGACGTCTCGCCCGGTACCGGCGTCCGCGGCTGGCCAGCCGGCGACACCGCGCCGCCCGGCGGCGAAGGCGACCGGGACGACGCCGACAGGGCCGTCGGCGCGTATCCCGGGGGCGCGTCCGGAGCCTGGTCTTCCAGTTGCGGCAGCACGTTCGTGATCATGCGCGCGGCCGCGCTCGCGTCCGGCCTGTCCGCGGGCTCGCGGCGGAGCAGCGCGGCGATGACCGGGCCGAGCGCGCCGGCGGTCGGCGCGTCGGGCGCGTTCTCGTTGATGATGGCGGACATCGTGGTCATCGCCCCGCCGCGCCGCTCGAAGGGGCCGTGCCCCTCGACCGCGGCGTAGATCGTCGCGCCGAGCGACCACAGGTCGGAGGCGGGCGAGGCGTCCTCGCCGCGGATCCGCTCCGGGGCGGTGAAGCCGGGGGAGCCCATCACCATGCCGGTCTGGGTGAGCTTGGGGTCGTCGGCGAAGGTGGCGATGCCGAAGTCGGTCAGCACGGCCTGGTCGTTGGCGCCGATCAGCACGTTGCTCGGCTTGACGTCGCGGTGCATCACCCCGGCGGCGTGCGCCACGCTCAGCGCCGAGAGCAGCTGGCGGGCCATCTCCGCCGCCCGCCGCGGCGACAGCGGGCCCGAGGTGGCCAGCACCTGGTCCAGGGACTGCGCGTCGACCAGCTGCATCACGATCCACGGGCGGCCCCCGTCCTCGGCCACGTCGTAGACGGTGACCACGGCCGGGTGGTTGAGCCGGGCCGCGGTCTTGGCCTCGCGCAGCACCCGCTGGAACGCGGTGGCCCGCTCCTCCTCGGTGAGGGTCTCGGCGATCTGGACTTCCTTGAGCGCCACGTCGCGGTCGAGGAGCTGATCGCGGGCACGCCAAACGACACCCATGGCACCACGGCCAAGGGGGGCTAGCAGACGGTAACGCCCAGCGATCACGCGCCCGGTGTCCGCCGATGGGTGCATAGCCGGACCATACACTCTGCTAGCCTCGCTCGCCTCCGGGCCGCCTCAAGTCGGCGTCTTCCCTCCTCGCTCGTCGCAGGCTCCTCGCTCGTCAGTCCAGACGCCGACGCGGCCCTTTGGCTCGCGAGCGGGGCTACTCACCGCGGGTCATGGCTAGGACGTCGAGGGCCGCATCCAGCTGCTCTAGGGTGATCTTGCCCTGGTCTATGTAGCCGCGGGAGATGACTACCGAACGAATGGGTTCTCCGCTCTCCAGCGCCTCGTGCGCTACCTGGGCGGCGGCCTCGTAACCGATGTAACGATTCAGCGCGGTCACGATGACCGGGGATGACTCCACCAGGCGCCGCGTGCGATCGGGAAAAGCGGTGATCCCGGCCACGCACCGGTCGGCCAGCAGCGGTACCACCGACGCCAGCAGGCGGCCCGACGCGAGCAGGTTGCGCGCGATCACCGGCATCATCACGTTCAGCTCGAAGTTGCCCGCCGCCCCGCCGAACGCCACCGCCGCGTCGTTCCCGATCACCTGCGTGCACACCTGGGCGGTCGCCTCGCAGATGACCGGGTTCACCTTGCCCGGCATGATCGAGGAGCCCGGCTGCAGGTCGGGGAGGCCGACCTCGCCCAGCCCGGCCCGCGGCCCCGATCCCATCCAGCGCAGGTCGTTGCAGATCTTGTACAGGCTCACCGCCACCACCCGGAGCACGCCGCTGGCCTCGACCAGCGCGTCCCGGCTGCCCTGGGCCTCGAAGTGGTTCCGCGCCTCCCGCAGCGGCAGCTTCATCGAAGCGGCCAGCCGTTCGTTCACCCGCGCGGCGAATCCCGGTGGCGCGTTCAGGCCCGTTCCCGTCGCGGTCCCGCCCAGCGGCAGCTCGCCGAGGCGGGGGAGGCAATCCCGCACTCGTTCGGCCCCGTAACGGACCTGGGCCGCGTACCCGCCGAACTCTTGTCCGAGGGTCACCGGCACCGCGTCCATCAGGTGCGTCCGGCCGACCTTGACCACGCCGGCGAACTCCCCGGCCTTGGCCGACAGGGCCGAGGCGAGGTGGTCGAGGGCCGGGATCAGCTCCAGCACGAACAGCCGCACGGCGGCCAGGGCGATCGCGGACGGGAACACGTCGTTGGACGACTGGGACGCGTTGACGTGATCGTTCGGGTGTACCGGACGGCCCAGTGCCCGCGCGGCCAGCGTCGCGATGACCTCGTTGGCGTTCATGTTGCTCGAGGTCCCCGAGCCGGTCTGGAACACGTCGAGCGGGAACGCGTCGTCGTGCTCGCCGCGGGCCACCGCGGCCGCCGCCGCGTGGATCGCCTCGGCCATCTCGGCGTCGATCACGCCGAGCTCCCCGTTGACCCGGGCCGCCACGCCCTTGATGCAGCCCAGCGCGCCGATCAGGTCCCGGCAGAGGCGCTCCCCGGAGATCGGGAAGTTGTCCACCGCTCGCTGCGTCTGCGCCCCCCACAGCGCGTCGGCAGGCACCTCGACTTCTCCCATCGAGTCGTGCTCGACGCGAGTACCCGCAGCCGTCATGGGTGCGCCGAGATCTGCAGCACCGGGCCTGACGGGTCGGCGAAGAAGTCGTTGCCCTTGTCGTCCACCACGATGAACGCGGGGAAGTCGCGGACCTCGATCTTCCACACCGCTTCCATGCCCAGCTCGGGATACTCCAGCACGTCCACGCGGGTGATGCAGTCCTGGGCCAGCCGCGCCGCCGCCCCGCCGATCGAGCCCAGGTAGAACCCGCCGTGCTGCTTGCACGCCGCCGTCACCGCCGCCGAACGGTTTCCCTTGGCCAGCATGACCAGCGACCCGCCGGCCGCCTGGAAGCGGTCCACGTAGGAGTCCATCCGCCCCGCCGTGGTCGGCCCGAACGACCCGGACGCGTACCCTTCCGGCGTCTTGGCCGGCCCCGCGTAGTAGACCGGATGGTCCCGCAAGTACGAAGGCATCGGCTCGCCGCGGTCAAGCAGCTCGGCGATCTTGGCGTGCGCGATGTCCCGCGCCACCACCAGCGGCCCGGTCAGCGCCACCCGGGTGCGCACCGGGTACCTGGTCAGCTCGGCCCGGATCTCGTCCATCGGCCGGTTCAGGTCGATGGCCACGACCTCGCCGTCCTCGTCGGAGGTCGCGAGGTCCGGCAGGTACTGCGCCGGGTCGGCCTCGAGCTGCTCCAGGAACACCCCGTCGCGGGTGATCTTGCCGAGCGCCTGCCGGTCGGCCGAGCAGGACACCGCGATCGCGACCGGGCACGAGGCCCCGTGCCGGGGCAGCCGGACCACCCGCACGTCGTGGCAGAAGTACTTGCCGCCGAACTGCGCCCCGATCCCGATGTTGCGGGTGATGCCGAGCACCTGCTCCTCGAGTTCGAGGTCGCGGAACCCGTGCCCGGCGGCCGACCCGGACGTGGGCAGCCCGTCCAGGTACTTGGCCGACGCGTACTTGGCCGTCTTGAGCGCGAACTCGGCGCTGGTCCCGCCGACCACGATGGCCAGGTGGTAGGGCGGGCACGCGGCCGTACCCAGGCCCCGGATCTTCTCCTCCAGGAACGACGCCATCCGCTTCGGGTTCAGCACCGCCTTGGTCTCCTGGAACAGGAACGACTTGTTGGCCGAGCCGCCGCCCTTGGCCATGAACAGGAACTTGTACTCCTCGCCGCCGGTGGCGTAGATCTCCACCTGGGCCGGCAGGTTGCTGCCGGTGTTCTTCTCCTGGAACATGCTCAGCGGCGCGAGCTGGGAGTACCGCAGGTTCAGGGTGGTGTAGGCGTCGTAGACGCCGCGCGAGATGTGCTCCTCGTCCCGGCCGTCGGTCAGCACGTGCTGGCCGCGCTTGCCCATCACGATCGCGGTCCCGGTGTCCTGGCACATGGGCAGCACGCCGCCGGCCGCGATGCACGCGTTCTTGAGCAGGTCGCGGGCCACGTAGCGGTCGTTCGGGGACGCTTCGGGGTCATCGAGGATGGACCGTAGCTGGCGCAGGTGGGCGGGCCGCAGCAGGTGGGCGATATCATGCATGGCCGCGGCGGTGAGGTCCGTAAGCACCTGCGGCTCGATCTCCAGGAAGTTTCTACCGAACGAGTTCCTGCTTGCCACGCCGTCACTGGCCAGCCGCCGGTAGCTGGTCCCGTCCTGCCCGATCGGCAACAGGTCGCTATAGCTGAACTCCGGCATGTCTCTCCTCGTTACTCGTTAACCTGGGGCGGCACTGTCCCGCAGACCCCGGTTTCCCAGCTTAGGCCGGCCCAGGCGCCGCCTGGGCAGCTGGTGATCATCAGCCTCGGCGGACCCCTGCGCCCCACTGATTCCGTAGGTAATGGGCGAAAATAGGGCCGGAAACTGCAGAAACTAACGCTGTGTCCTGCTGATCACGACTTGTGCATGAAACGTCAAGCTTGTATCGTGACGCTATGCGGCGGCGCCGCGCCGCGCGGTGCCCCCGTCCGCGCGATGTACGCTAAGCACGCGGTGCCCCCGTCCGCGTCCGGCTTGGCTGCGGTGCCGCCGCTGTATTCTTCCCCCATTCTTCTTCTCTCCTTCTGAGAACGCCTCCTTCGCCTGACCGGTTTCAGGCTCGCTTGCTGGGTAGTCGGGCGGGCAGCGGGCATCGGGGCCCGCGGTCAGCGCCTGAAGGAGAACAACGCGATGACAGCAACGCCCGAAACGGCGGGCAAACCAGGCATCCGGAGCCTGATCCCGGCCCGGATCGACCGGCTGCCCTGGTCCAAGTTCCACACCCGGATGGTGGTGGCGCTGGGTGTGGCCTGGGTCCTGGACGGCCTGGAGATCACCATCGCCAGCAACGTCGGGCCCGACCTGACCCAGTCGAACACGCTGCACATGTCCGCCAGCGGCGTCGCCGACATCGCCACCTGGTACCTGATCGGCGAGGTCATCGGGGCGCTGTTCTTCGGCCAGCTGTCGGACAAGCTGGGCCGCAAGAACCTGTTCCTGGTCACCCTCGGGGTCTACCTGATCGGTTCCGGCCTGACGGCCGCGACGCCGAAGGGCGGCGAGTGGTTCGTCTTCTTGTACCTCACCCGGGTGATCGCCGGGATGGGCATCGGCGGCGAGTACGCCGCGATCAACTCCGCCATCGACGAGATGATCCCGGCCCGGTTCCGCGGCCGGGTGGACATCGCGGTCAACGGCACCTACTGGGCCGGCGCCTTCCTCGGCACCATCATCACCCTCGTCGCGCTGAACCACATCTCGGCCAGCCTGGGCTGGCGGATCGCCTACGTGGTCGGCCCGGTGCTCGCGCTGGTGATCATCTTCGTCCGGCGGAACCTGCCGGAAAGCCCCCGCTGGCAGATTATGCACGGCCGGGAGGAGGCGGCCGAGGCCTCCATCGCGGAGATCGAGGGCGAGGTCAGGGCGACCAAGGGCAGCCTGCCCGACGTGGCTGACGACCGGGCGATCGAGATCCGGCCGACCGAGCAGATCGGCTACGTGGCCCTGCTGAGATCGCTGTTCAAGCACTACCCGGCCCGGGCGATCTACGGCGGCACGCTGATGATCACCCAGTCGTTCCTGTACAACGCGATCTTCTTCACCTACGGGCTGGTCCTGGAGTTCTTCTTCCACGTCAAGACGGGCAACACCCCCTACTACTTCATGGCCTTCGCCGCCGGGAACCTGCTCGGCCCGCTGACCATCGGGCGGCTGTTCGACACGATCGGCCGCCGCAAGATGATCGCCGGCACCTACCTGATCTCCGGCATCCTGCTGATCATCACCGCCCAGCTGTTCAAGGCGGGCGTGCTCAACGCGGTCACCCAGACCCTGGCCTGGACCGTCATCTTCTTCTTCGCCTCGGCCGGCGCCAGCGCCGGGTACCTGACCGTCTCCGAGATCTTCCCGCTGGAAGTGCGGGCCAAGGCCATCGCGGTGTTCTTCGCCATCGCCCAGTGCTTCGGCTCGCTCGGCTCGCACCTGTACGGTCACCTGATCGGCACCGGCAAGGATCCCAACTCGCTGTACTGGGGCTACATCCTCGGCGCGGGCGCCATGATCCTCGGCGGCATCGTCGCGGCGTTCCTCGCCGTCGACGCCGAAGGCAAGTCCCTCGAGGACGTCGCCAAGCCCCTCGGCGTCATCGCCAAGCCCTCCGAAGCCATCTTCCGCGCCGGTGGCGGCCCCCGCCAGGGCGGCCTGGCCGCCGGCGGCTAGCCGCCGGCGGCCAGGCCACCTCTGTCGTCGGTCACACCCGGGCGTGGTCCCGGATGTCCTGCTCGAACTCGGCCACGAGTTCCGGGGTGAGGGTGCGCCGGGTCTGGCCGATGGCGTGCACGATGTCGGCCGTGGTCGCTTCTTCGGCGCCGCGCTCGAACATGACGCGCTCGAAGACATGCTGCGCGGTCCTGCGTGCGGCGAACTCGATGTCGGCCGGGGTGAACAGCCGCGACTCCTCCACGATGGCGGTCATGTCCAGCTCGCCGTGCGGGATCGCGACCAGGTACCGGTCCCAGATCGCCGCCCGCGCGGCCGGGTCGGGCGGCCCGACCGGGATGACGTAGTCGAACCGGCCGTGCCGCAAGAACGCGCTGTCCAGGGCGCGGACCGAGTTGGTGGCGCAGATCAGCAGCCGCTCATCTTGTTCCCGGAACGGCGGGATGAGCTTGAGCATCTCGTTGGTGACCCCCTGGGTCGCGGACACGGTGCGCGGCTGGCGCGCCCCGGCGATCTCTTCCACCTCGTCGATGAAAAGCACCACCTTGTCCAGCTCGGCGACCAGGGAGAACGCCTCCCGCAGCGCGGCCGCCAGGCCGGCCGGGGAGTCCCCGGCCAGCCGCGAGGGGAACAGCTCCACGAACGGCCAGCCCAGCCGGGACGCGGCACCCTTGGCGAAGGTTGTCTTGCCCGTTCCCGGCGGGCCGAACAGCACAATGGCCCGCGGCGGCACCAGCCCCAGCCGCTCGGCCAACTGCGGCTGCGCCAGCGGCAAGATGACCCGCCGCTCGATCAGCTCCTTCTCCTTGACCATGCCGCCGAGCTGCTCCCAGGCGCCGGCCCGTATCATCCGGCCGCCGAGCTCGCCCAGCACCCCGGCGCTGCCCGGATCGACCGGCTCCAGCCGCTCGTAGAACACCATCCCCTGACGCGCGATGTACCCCGCGTGCTCCAGCGCCAGGGCGCCGATCTCACTTCCGCCTCCCAGCAGGCAATGGATCCGGTGCACCCCGGCCGCCACCAGCCGCCGCTCCAGCTCGCCGAGCATCGCGCTGCCGATTCCCCGTTGCCGCCACGCGGCCGCCAGGCTGATCCGCATCACCCACGCCCGGTCACCGCTGACCGTCGCGACGGCGACTCCCACCAGCTCCTCGCCGGCCACCGCGACCACTGCGGGCTCATGCGACCGGACAGCCGCGATGAGGTCAGACAAGCTGAACGCCGGCGCCTCGCTGCTGGCCGCCGGGTTGTCCCACAACCGGGCGGCGGCATCAAGATCATCGGCGTGGAAGTCCCGGACCCGCCACGGCGTCATCGCATCAGTGTGCCACCACCGCCGCCAGGCCGCCCCGCCCACCAGCACACCGCGCGCTCCCGGCCACCCGGGATTCCGGACCGCGCAGGAGGCGGGTATCCCCAGGGATACGCAAGAACAGCACCGGTGGCACATGGGGTCACCTAGAACAGCACTGGTGGCACATAGGGTCACCTGGAAGCGGCACGCCAGGCTCCCGAGAACGTATGCCGGGGCACGCCGGGTCCATGACGGCACGCCGCACCACCCGCGGCCCGTCGCACCTCCCGCGGCCCGTCACCCACGACATGAAACCGGGATTCGAGTGCGTTCTGACGCGCTGAATCCCGGTTTTCATGCCACGGAGGGCGCCCTCCCGGCTAGAGCTTGGTGAAGTGCTGGAAGCACTCGTAGTAGGGGTCGGTGGAGTGGGAGAAGTGGGCCGCCTCCGAGCGCTTGACGGCCAGGTAGGCGCGGCTGCGGAGCGGGCCGAGCAGGTCCATCAGCAGCTCGTCGGCTTCCAGCGCGTCCAGGGCCGCGTTGAGCGAGGCGGGCAGCCGGTGGGTGCCGCCCGCGGCCCGCTCGGCTTCCGACAGGGTGGCCGGGTCGACGTTGACCGCCTCACCCGGGTCGAGCTTGCCGCGGATGCCGTCCAGGCCCGCGTAGATGAACGCGCCCAGGGCCAGGTACGGGTTGGCGCTGGAGTCGGACGGCTTCAGCTCCAGGTTGACCGAACTCCCCGGGTCACCGCGCAGCGGCGAGCAGATCCTGATCGCGGCTTCCCGGTTGTCCATCCCGTAACAGGTGTACGCGCTGGCCCACATCTGCGGCGCGAGGCGGCGGTAGCTGTTCACGCTGGCGCAGGTCAGCGCGATCAGGGCGGGCAGGTGGGCGAGCAGGCCGCCGATGAAGTGGTAGCCCACCGGGGACAGGCCGTTGCGGTCGGCCGGGTCGGAGAACGCGTTGCGCCCGCCCGGCATGCCGTCGGTGCCCAGTTCGACGAGCGAGCCGTGCAGGTGGGTGCCGTTGCCCGCCTGGTCGGGGATGGGCTTGGGGGCCAGGCTGGCCCACAGGCCGTGGCGGAACGCCACCCCCCGGACGGTCTCCCGGTACAGCACGTGGTTGTCGGCCGCGCGCAGCGCGTCCGCGTGCCGGATGGACAGCTCGTGCTGGCCGTGGCCCAGCTCGGGGTAGTAGTGCTCGACCTCCAGGCCCTGCGCCTCCATCGCCGCGACCAGCTCCATGGTGAAGTTGTGGCCCTGATGGAAGCCGGTAGAGGAGTAGCACAAGCTGTCGTCGATCGGGATGAGCCGGTCCGGGATGGTGGGCGCGGCCGGAGAGGTCTCGCGGTGGCCCACGGTGAACTCGGGCTCGAACGCGGCCTGCATGGCGTAGCCCTCGCCCGCCAGTTCCACGATGGCCTGCTTGAGGAACGTCCGCGGGCAGGCCTCCCACGGCGAGCCGTCCAGCTTGACCAGGTCCGCGAGCATCGCGCCGGCCCCCGGCGCGTAGGGGAGCGTGACGAAGGTCTCCGGGTCCGGCACGATCCGGACCTCACCGACGGGGCCCATCCCGGCCACCGGCTGCAGCTGGTCCAGCATCGACATGGCCATCATCGCCACCGTATGCCCGATGCCGCTGGAGACGCGCTCCCGCAGCCGTGTGGTGCCCGCAGCCTTCCCGCGGATGATCCCGCCGTGATCGGCATACAGGAAGCGGACCAGGCGAATCTCCTCCTGACGGGTCCGCTCCAGCACCGTTTCGATCGCTCCGTCTGTCATGCCCTCATGGGTAGCACGTCCGAGCCGGTCACGCACACCCGACTGTGTTTTCCCGCTCGCCTCCGGGGCGCCCTGCTAGTCCCGCTCGCCTCCGGCGCCCCTCAGTCGGCTCCTTCCCTCGTCGTTCGTCGCAAGCTCCTCGCTCGTCAGTCCAGACGGGAGCGCGCCCCTTTGGCTCGCGGGGGATAATGGAGCATGCCCTCGCGTCCGTCGCCTCGTGACCTGCGCGCTTCTGACACTGACCGGGATCGCGTGGTGGCACTATTGGCCGAGGCGCACAGCGACGGCCGGATCACCGCGGATGAACATGCCGAACGGGTGCAGAAGGCCTTCGCCGCCCGTACCCTCGGCGAGCTGGCCGAGCTGACGACCGACCTGGCCGTGCCGTCCGCGCAGCCAGTGCGCCTGGACGGCGGCCGGACGGTCTCCGGGATCTTCGGCCCGGCCCGGCGCGACGGCCGCTGGGTGGTGCCGGAGAACCTCACCGTGACGGCCATGTTCGGCGAGGTCGAGGTCGACTTCACCCAGGCCATCTTGCAGTCCAGCCGGGTCCAGGTGTACGCCACGGTGTTCGGCGGGCGGCTCCGGCTGATCGTTCCCGACGGGGTGTCCGTGATCGTCAGCGGGCACATGGTGCTCGGTCGCAAGCGCGGCGGCACGGCGCCGCCGGCCAGCCCGGGCACCCCGGTGATCGAGGTCAAGGCCCTGGTGCTCGGGGGCGAGCTGGCCGTCCGCACTCCGCCCAAGAGCCGCCGGTTCCGCCTCTTCAGCCGAAGTTGACCGAGGAGTAGGCGCGCAGCTTCCAGAGCTGGTGCTCGCTCTCGATACGGCGGATGGTGCCCGACCGCGACCGCATCACCAGCGAGTGGGTCGTCGCGCCGCCGGACTTGTACCTGACCCCGGCCATCAGCTCGCCGTCGGTGATGCCGCTGGCGGCGAAGAACACGTCGTCCGAGGACACCAGGTCGTCGGTGGTGAGCACGCGGTCCAGGTCGTGCCCGGCGTCGAGCGCCTTGCGCCTTTCCGCGTCGTCGCGCGGCGCGAGCTGGCCCTGGATGACCCCGCCCAGGCACTTGAGGGCGCAGGCGGCGATGATCGCCTCGGGCGTGCCGCCGGTGCCGAGGAGCAGGTCGATGCCGGTACCGTAGCGCGCGGCCATGATCGCCCCGGCCACGTCGCCGTCGGTGATCAGGTGGATCCTGGCCCCGGTCTCCCGGACCTGGGCGATCAGCTTCTCGTGCCGGGGCCGGTCCAGGATGACCACGGTGACGTCCTGCGGCGAGCACGCCTTGGCCCGGGCCACGGCGAGGATGTTGGCCGCCGGGGGCGCGGTGACGTCCACCATGCCGGCCGCCTCCGGGCCGGTGGCCAGCTTGTTCATGTAGAACACGGCGGACGGGTCGTACATCGTGCCGCGCTGGGCCACCGCCAGCACCGAGATCGCGTTCGGCATCCCGTTGGCGCACAGCCGGGTGCCGTCGATCGGGTCGACCGCGACGTCGCAGGCCGGCCCGCTGCCGTCGCCGACCTCCTCGCCGTTGAACAGCATCGGCGCGTTGTCCTTCTCGCCCTCGCCGATGACCACCACGCCGCGCATCGACACCGAGTTGATCAACAGCCGCATCGCGTTCACGGCGGCTGCGTCGGCCCCGATCTTGTCGCCCCGGCCGACCCATCGGGCGGCGGCCATGGCCGCCGCCTCGGTCACCCGGGCTAGCTCGAGGGCCAGGTTACGGTCGGGGGCGTGACTATCTGGCTCGTGGGCTTGCTGCTCCGCGGTCATGGCTTGAGTCCTTCCGCTGGCGTCTTTTGATCCTATGCAGCTACACCGAGGCCACCTTGTCCACCCCGCACGCCGGGCTAACCTGAGCTGTGCTGAACCGGGTGCTGCGCGGCGGCCTGGCCGCCCTGGGCTGCGCGCTGGGCGCCGCGGTCCTGGTGGTGGCGATCCCGGCCCCGCACGCCGCCTATCCCTTCGCCGTCAGCTACCGCGGTGACCAGGCGAAACTGGCCCGGCTGGCGCCGTACCCGGCGGTCGCCCCGGTCGGGCTGCCGGCCGATTGGACGGCGATCGGCTCGACCCTGACCAGCGGCGGCGCCGCAGGCGCGGGCACCGTCACCTGGGCACTCGACTTCACGACGCCCGACGGCATGCTGGCGTCGCTGGAGGAGACCAACGCGAAGGCCACCTCGTTCGTCCGCCGGATGACCAACGGCGGGACGGTGCTCCTTCCAGCTCAGCCGTCCCCTCCCCGGCTGGGCGGGCGGGGGTGGATTTTCAGCGCCACCCCGGCCCGGGGACAGCGGTCGCTGTACGCCACCAGCCCGGCCGGCTTCACCGTCGTGGTTACCGGCAGCGCCACGTGGGCCGAGCTGCGTGAGCTGGCCGCCTCACTGCGCCCGGTCCCGCCCGGCCGGTAGATGGGGGTCGGGCCGATCTGACTGGGGCCGATCTGGCTCGGAGACGGACGGCTCGCGGTCGTCGAAGGTCACCTCGATGTGCTGCTCGGGCCGCCGCTGGTTCTGCAGCGCCTGCAGGGCCATGCTGGCCCGGTCGGCCTCGGTCAGCGGCGGCTGGACGATGCTGCGCGGCCACAGCCGCCGGGCCAGCACCACGTTGATCTCGGCGGCGTACACGGTGACCTGCACGGCCAGGTAGATCCAGGCCAGCAGCCCGAGCACGATGCCGAACACGCCGTACACCGAATCGCTGTGCAGGTAGTGATGCACCAGCCAGGTGCCGAGGACCTGCAGGACCGTCCACAAGATCCCACCGGTGATCGCGCCGGGCAGCAGCCGGCGGGTCGGCACCCCCTTGGGGGTCAGCGTACGGAACGCGCCGATGTACATCCCGGCGTTGAAGGCCGCAGCGGACACCTCGGCTCCGACCACGGACCAGAAGCCCTTGAGCAGGTAGGTGTTCAGGCTGGCGAGCGCGGTCGTGACGATCAAGCCGCCGCCGAGCAGGCCGATGAACAGCATGGCCCGCCCCAGCCGCGGGACGAACCCGGGCCGGGCGGGCCCGGGCAGGTTCCACACCTGCTCCATGGTGAAAAGACCGGCCTGGGCCAGGCCGGTCGCGCCCCAGACCAAGCCGACGAAGCCGATGATCAGCCCGATGATGCTCGACCGCTTGAGCACCTTCACGCTGCCGGTCAGAGTGTCCCCGATGGCCGGCACCTGGCCCGACACCGCGTGCAGGACCTGGGTCCGCACCGACGGGTTGACCGAGGCGACCAGGCCCAGAATCGTGGTCAGGATGAGCAGCAGCGGGAAGATCGACACGAACGCCGAGTAGGCCAGGTTTGAGGCCAGCACGCCGCCGTTGTCATCGCCGTATTTCTTGATCACCCCGAAGACGAACGCGGTGGGCGTGAACCGCTTCTGGCCGGCGTCGACCTTCCTGATCACCTTCTCCACCGGGTTCATACCTAGCGGCTGCCCCGTGCGAAGGCACGCAAACGTGCCGGTCAGAAGGGGGCCCGGCCGCGAACAGGCCGTCAGAACGGCGCTGCTTCTCCGGTCCCGTCCTCGCCCGGTTCCCGGGTGGCCATGGCCGCGGCCAGCCTGGCCCGCGCCCCGTCCAGCCATTCCCCGCAGATCGTGGCCAGCCGCTCGCCGCGTTCCCACAGCTCGAGCGACTGCTCCAGGGTCAGGCCGCCCGCCTCGAGGCGTTTCACCACCGCGGCCAGCTTGTCCCGGGCCTGCTCGTAGGTGATCGTCTCCTTGGGGGCCTTCGGGTCCGGGTCCTTGCCACCGTCTGCCACGCCGCCAACCCTATCCGTCGCCACCGTCATCGACGCCGGCCCGCACGCTGAGCTGATCCTCGGCGAACCGGACGGTCAGGACCTCGCCCGGCTTCACCTCGGCCGCGGCGCGGACCACGCCGTCGTCGTGGTGCTGCACGATCGCGTAGCCGCGGCGCAGCGTGGACGCGGGCGACAGGGCGAGCAGGCGGGCCTGGGTGTGCGCCACGTCGTCGCCGGCCCGGGTCAGGCTCCCCGACAGCGACATCCTGGCCCGCTGCAGCAGCGCGTCCACCCGCTCGGCCTGGCGCTCGATCTCGCGCACCGGGTCGGCCAGCGCGGGCCGGGACCGCATGCCCGCCAGCCACGCGGTCTCCCGGTCCAGCCAGCCGGTCACGCACCGGCGGGCCCGGCCGCGCAGCTGGCTGATGAGCGCGACCTGTTCGGCCACGTCGGGCACCACCCGCTTGGCCGCGTCCGTCGGCGTGGACGCGCGCACGTCGGCCACGTAGTCGAGCAGCGGCGTGTCCTGCTCGTGCCCGATCGCGCTCACCACCGGCGTCCGGCACGCCGCCACCGCCCGGACCAGGTCCTCGTCGGAGAACGGCAGCAGGTCCTCGAGCGAGCCGCCGCCCCGCGTGATCACGATCACGTCGACCTCGGGATCCGCGTCGAGGCGCCGTAGCGCGTCGGTGACCTCGGCGGCCGCGTAGGAACCTTGCACCGCCACCTGCTCGACGCGGAACCGCACGGCCGGCCAGCGCCGCCCGGCGTTGCGCTGGACGTCGCGTTGCGCCGCGGAATCGCGCCCGCAGATGAGGCCGATGACACCGGGTAGGAAGGGGATAGGCCGCTTACGTTCGGCCGAAAAAAGCCCTTCCGAGGCCAGCTGGCGACGCAGCCGTTCCAGCCGGGCCAGCAGCTCGCCCACGCCGACGGCCCGGATCTCGAGCGCGGTGAGCGCGAACGAGCCCCGGTTGGCGTTGAAGTCCGGCCGGGCGAAGACGACCACCCTGGCCCCGTCGGCGGGCGGCGGCGCGGCCGCGTCGAACACCTGCCGGGAGCAGATGACCCGCACCGATACCGCCGCGACCGGGTCGCGCAGGGTCAGGAACACCGTGCTGCCGCGCACCGCGAGCTCGGCGATCTGCCCCTCGACCCAGACCCGCCCGAGCTTGCCGATCCACCCGCCGACCAGCTGCAGGACGGTCCGGACGGGGACGGGTGACTCGGCTGAGGTATCAAGTGCCACCTAGGCTTCGGCCTCCAGCTTGGCGATCCGGCGCTCGTACATGCCCAGCACGTCTTCCCGGCCGGCGTGCGTCCGCTCGTACGCGGCGAGCTGCCTGACCTGCGCCACGTCGAGGTTGCGCAGCCTAGCCCGGAGCGAGGCCACGGTCAGCGTGTCGTAGTTGGGCAGCGGCACCGCGCCCGGCTCGGCTCCCGCGCCCGGCTCGGATCCCGCGCCCGGCTCGGCTCCCACGGTCGGCTCAGCGACCAAGGCGGGCTCGTCCACCACGGTGGGCTCAGCCACCAGGGCCGGCCCCGCCACCACGGTCGGCTCGGCGATCGCGACGGGCTCCGGCCCGGCGGTTTCCGGCGCGGGGGCGCTGGCCGCCTCGTCGGCGAGGAGCCGCACGTTGCCGGTCTTGTCGAAGTTCCTGGTGCTCTGCCGCCTGGGCGGCTTGGGTGCTTCCGCCGTAGTCGGCTCCACGACCGGCTCAGCCGCAGCGGCCGGTTCAGCGACGGCCGGCTCGGCCGCGACCGGCTCCGCCGCTGTCTCCCCGGGCGATCCGGCCGGGCTGGTGACGCGCGCGTCAGTGACCGTTTCGGCCGCCTCGGGCGCGCGGGCTCGCGGCACGTCCTGGTCCCCCAGGGTCTTGTGCCTGAGCTTGTCGGTGATCAGCAGCAGCTGCCCGATGCCGGCGAACACGCCCCGCAGCGCCTGTGCCGGGGCTTCCTTGATACGTTCGCTGACCTGCGGTACACGCATGTCATACTCTCCCTCGAGGTCGGGATACCACGTGACGCCGGGCCGTTCCGGTGCGGGTCTGGACGCCGGTGCATCGCTGATAGTCAGCGCACGTTCCCTGACGGGCTATCTTCGCGCTTCCACCCGGTGTGTCGCAATAGTGTCGCAGGGACCGGCGCGGCGGCGGGGGAGCCCGGGCACCTGATAGCGCCGGTCCTGCCGTCCCCGGAACCGGGACAATGTGAAGGTGACCCGATTACAACCCACTGCCAGGAATTTAAGGAAGCTCTGTGTGCCCCTTTCCAGGGAGTTTCTGCTGGCCGGGGCCGTTCACAGCGGGCGGGGCGGCACCGGGAGCAGCGCGGGCACGCCGGCTGTGGCAGAACGGCCGCGGCATCCCGGCCACGCCACAGCATGCCCGCTATATCCCTTCATGCCTCAATTTAAGCTTGAGACATTCCGGGCGTAGATCATGATCGTGGCCAGTTCCGGTCATATTTCGACCGTTTCTGACACTGAGATCATGGAACAGCATGACCGCCCCGCCCGGCCACCGGACCGGGATCACGCCACACCTGGCACAGGCGACACACCGCAGTCACACCTAATTGCGGAACGCTTACAGAACAGCACCGATGGCGCACCGGGCACGCAAGAACGCGCAAGAACGCCCAAGAACGCGCAAGAACCAGCGTATGCAGGGGCACTCCAAGCTCGGTGACGGCGCGGTGCAGCGGCGATACCCCTGGCTATTGAAGATCGTCAGGCCAACTAGACCTTCGCGGAGCTGGTCAAACAGTTGAAGAGCCAGCCTGACAGTGTGGTCAGGGTAGAAGGGGATGTCTCCCAACTGGAGGTATCCCCTTCTGACGGACAAGGACGAACCGTACGTACTCTGGAGTAGTGACGACCACCGATGTGACTGTCTCGAGGCCAACGTCTCGACGGGTCCTGCTCGCCAAGCCGCGCGGCTACTGCGCCGGCGTCGACCGCGCCGTGCAAGCGGTCGAGATGGCGCTGGAGAAATTCGGGCCGCCGGTCTACGTGCGCAGGCAGATCGTACACAACACGCACGTGGTGAGCACGCTGGAGAAGCGCGGCGCGGTGTTCGTGACGGAGGTCAGCGAAGTGCCGCCCGGGTCGGTCGTGGTGTTCTCGGCGCACGGTATCGCGCCCGAGGTCCGCCTCGACGCCGAACGTCGTGGCCTGCGCGCCATCGACGCTACCTGCCCGCTGGTAACCAAGGTGCACAACGAGGCGCGCCGGTTCGCGGCCAAGGACTACGACATCCTCCTGGTCGGTCACGCGGGCCACGAGGAGGTCGAGGGCACCGCCGGCGAGGCTCCGACCCGGGTCCGCCTGATCGACGGCGCCGCCGGCGCCGCGGACGTCGAGGTCTCCGACCCGTCGAAGGTGGTCTGGCTGTCGCAGACCACGCTGTCGGTCGACGAGACCATCGAGACCGTCAACGCCCTGCGCGAGCGCTTCCCGGCCCTGCTCGACCCGCCGAGCGACGACATCTGCTACGCCACCCAGAACCGCCAGGCCGCGGTCAAGGTCATCGCCGGCCAGGCCGACCTGCTGCTCGTGGTCGGCTCGCCCAACTCCTCGAACTCCGTGCGGCTGGTCGAGGTGGCCAAGGACTACGGCGCCCGGGCCGCCTACCTGGTGGACGACGCCGGCGAGGTCGACGAGCGGTGGCTGGACGGCGTGACCACGGTCGGCGTCACCAGCGGAGCCTCGGTGCCCGAGGAACTGGTGGCCGCGGTGCTCGGCAAGCTCGCCAGCCACGGGTTCGGCGACGTGGAGGAGGTCGAGGCGGTCGAGGAGCACATGACGTTCGCGCTCCCGCGTGAACTGCGCCAGGCGACCCGGCGAAGCTAGGCGCTGACCTGCCAACTCTGTCGACTGCGGCCGGAGCTTCCCGGCTCGGTGACATACTGGCGCGAGCATGTACCCGCTCGCTCCCCCGTTGCGGCTAGCCGAAGCCGCCGGGGTGCTGTCGCTGGCCACAGACCTGTCGATGGGCCAGCCGCTGGAGCATGGGCTGCGGACCGCGATGCTCGCCTTGCGGCTGGCGCGGGCGATGGGGCTGCCGGAAGACGACCAGGTCACCGTGTTCTACACCGGCCTGCTGCACTTCGCCGGGTGCACCGCCGAGAGCGAGCTCGACGCGCGGTTCTTCGGCGACGAGATGGTGTCACGGCCGCGGATGCTGACGGTGGCGCGCGGGTCCCGGTTCGAGCTCATGAGCACCATGATGCGCACCGCCCACCAGGACCGGCCGCCGCTGACGCGCGCTGCCAGGATGGCCCGGGCGGCCGTCGGCGGCATGGCCGAGTTCCGCTGTACCGCGAGACGGGCCTGTCCACCCGGGCCGGCGCCACCTTGTTCGCGCTCGAGCACGGGCTCATCGACCCGGGCCAGTAAGGCCCGCGATAGGGCCCGCGATGGTGAGCGTCCCCGATGGGGAGTTTTCCCGACTGCCGGACCCGGCCGGTCTTGCCTAAGCTGAACCCTCAGCGTCGGTCACCGGGAGGGACGGCGGCCTGTTTCCTCGGGGACGGCGGCCGTGGTGGTCGGCGCTTTAATTTTGATCCCGCCCCGGGCCGCCAGCCCCGGCCGAGCGCGATCGCCAGGGTGAGCACGGTGCCGGTGAACAGCCACAGCGTCGACGTGCCGAGCGTGACGAAGACCCCGGTCAGGGCCGAGAAGGTGCCCGGCGCGGCGATCAGCTGGGCCAGCACGCTCCCGGTACAGAAGGCCAGCGGCGGGCAGACCACCACGCTGCGCAGCCCGGCGCGCTTGGTGTAGCAGGCGACGAGCCCGCAGGTCATGACGAACACCACGTCGGCCAACCTGGACCAGCCGGTCCACGCCGCCAGCAGCAGGCTGAGAAAGCAGCTCGCGAGCAGCACCACCACCCCGCCGCGCCCGGTCAGCCGGACCGAATCCCGGGAGCCTCCGGATGCGCGGCGTGGCGGTTCCTGCGTCCGTGCCTTCTGGCCCGGGATGCGCGTCATCGAACGGCACGCACCAGGTCGGACGCGTCCAGCCCGGCGGGCTCGGCGATGAGCTCGGGAGCGGACAGCGGGCGGGGCGCCTCCTCGACCAGGGCCGGCGTGGTGAGTTCGCCGTCCACCACGCCGAGCTCGCTCAGCCGCCGGGCACTGGGCAGTACCCGGGTCTCCAGCGAGCCGACCGCCTGGTTGTAGGCGGTCACCGCCTTGGCCAGCGTGCGGCCCAGCCGGTCCACGTGCCCGCCGAGGCCGGAGATCCGGTCGTAGAGCTGCCGGCCGAGGTCGAACACGGCGCGGGCGTTATCGGCCAGCGCCGCCTGCTGCCAGGCGTACTGCGCGGTGCGCAGCATGGTGACCAGCGTGGTGGGGGTGGCGATGTGCACCTTGCGGCCGAGCGCGTGCTCCAGCAGCGCGGGGTCGCGCTCCAGCGCCGGGGCCAGGAAGGCCTCGCCCGGGATGAACAAGATGACGAACTCGGGGGAGGGGCTCAGCGCGGTCCAGTAGGCCTTGGCCGCCAGCCGGTCCACGTGCTCGCGGATATGCCGGGCGTGCGCGTCCAGCCGGGCCGAACGCACGTCGTCGTCGTCGGTCTCGGCGGCCTCCAGGTACGCGGCCAGCGAGACCTTGGAGTCCACCACGATGTTCTTGCCGCCCGCCAGCCGGACCACGAGGTCGGGCCGCAGCGTGCCGTCCGGCGTGGCCACCGTGGCCTGCTCGTCGAAGTCGCAGCGCGGGGACATCCCGGCCAGCTCGACCACCCGGCGCAGCTGCATTTCGCCCCAGCGTCCCCGCGCCTCAGGGCGCCGCAGCGCCGTGACCAGGGCCTGCGTCTGCGTACGGAGCTGCTCCGAGGTGTGCCGGGCGATGTTCACCTGCTCGGCCAGCGCGGCGTGCGACCGGTTCCTGGCCGCGTCGGACTCCCGGAGCTGCTCCTCGACCCGGGCCAGGGTCTCGCGCAGCGGCTCGACCAGGTGCTCGACCGCGGCCCGGCGGACCTCGAGCTCGCCGGCCGCGGACGCGTTGGCCGCTTGCAGGCGCCCCTCGGCGACCTGGAGGAAGCGCGCGGTGCTGGCGTCGAGCGCCTGCGCGGACAGCGCCTGGAAGCGCTCCGCCAGCTGGCTCTCCACCAGCTGGGATCTCTCGTCGGCCGCCCGCGCTCGCTCGTCCGCCGACGCGGCGGCGGCGGCCAGCCGGCCGCGGGCGAACAGGTATCCGATCGCTGCCCCGATGACCATCCCGAGCAGCAGCCCGACCAGCAACAAGCCTGCACCCATATGCAGCGATGATCTCACCGTAGGGGCCGAACCCGCCGTAGACACGCCCGTCACGATCCTTATACCGAACGGGCCAGGTCGCTCGCCCCGGTCCCGCTGCGTGCAGAATGGGGCGATGGCACAGCTGCCCGAGTCCGCCCCGGTACCGGGGTCCGCCGCCGCCTTGCTGGCCGGGTACCTGCAGGCGGCCGGGGTCCGGCACGTGTTCGGCTATCCCGGCGAGTCCGTGATCGACTTCATGGAAGCGGTCACCCACGCCGGGCTCGAGATGGTGGCCGCGGTCCGGGAGGCCTCGGCCGCGTTCATGGCCGAGGCGGCGGCGATGACCGGCGGCGGCCTCGGCGTCTGCCTGTCCACGCTGGGGCCCGGGTCGACCGCGGTGCTGAACGGCGTCGCCGCGGCCACCCTGGACCGGGTGCCGGTGCTGGCGGTCTCGGGGCAGATCGAGAGTTCCCGCGAGCAGTTCTTCACCCACCAGGTGGTGGACCACGGCCGGATGTTCGCGCCGGTCAGCAAGCTGGCTCTGCGTCTGGACCCGGCTTCCGCGGACACCGTCATCCGCAAGGCGCTGCGCACCGCCGTGGCCGAACGGCCCGGCGCGGTGCACCTCACCGTGACCGCGGACGCCTGGGCCATGCCCGCGGCGGGCGAGGTCCGGCTGCCCCCGCTGGCCCCGGCGGCGGGCTCGGTGGACGTCTACGGCGAGGGTGACCCGCTGCGGGCGCTGGCCGCCGCGCGCCGCCCGGTGCTGCTGGCGGGCATCGCCGCGCTGCGCTGCGCCGCGGGCTCCGACCTGGTGCGGCTGGCCGAGCAGGCCGGGATCCCGGTCGTGGTCTCGCCGATGGCCAAGGGGGTGTTTCCCGAGGATCACCCGTACTTCGCCGGCGTCCTCGACATGGCGGGCTACCGGGTCGTATGGGACCTGCTGGCCGGAGCCGACCTGATCCTGGCCGCGGGCTTCGACCCGGTCGAGCTGATCAGCCCGTGGTCGGTCAGCACCCCGGTGCTGCACCTGGACACGGTGCCGAACACCGACCAGGTGTACGCGTCCGCGCACGAACTCGTCGGCCCTGTCGGGGCGCTGCTCGGCTGGCTGTCCGCGCAATGGACGGGGGAGCCGCGCTGGGACGAGGCCGCGGTGGCGGCGCACCGGGACCGGCTGCGCGCGGCCTGGCTGGCCGGCCGGACCGAGGGCAGGCTCAACCCCTCCGACGTGGTGACGATCGCCCGGGAGGCCGCGCCGGCCGGCACCATCTTGGTGACCGACGTCGGCTCGCACAAGATCATGGCGGGTCAGGCGTGGCGGACGGGCGAACCCCGCTCGGTGCTGATTCCCAACGGCCTGTCGGCCATGGGCTTCGGCGTCCCGGCGGCGATCGCGGCCCGGCTCACCCGCCCGGACCGGCCGGTGCTCGCCCTGACCGGCGACGGCGGCTTCGCCATGGCCGCGACCGAGATGCGGATCGCGTCGTCCCTGGGCCTGCCGGTGACCGTGGTGGTGTTCGCCGACAACAGCCTGAACCGGATCGAGCTGCGCCAGCAGTCGGTCGGCTACCCGCCCACCGCGACCCGGATGGACGGCATGGACCTGGTCGCCCTGGCCGAGGCCACCGGCTGCGACGGCATCCGGGCGGACACCCCGGCCGCCTTGGAGAAGGCGCTGGCCGGCCTGACCGCCCGCACCCGCCCCCTGATCGTCGAGGCCCGCATCGACCCCGCCCAGTACCAGGCCCAGTTCTAGCCGCCATTTTTCCCCACGGGGAGCGCCGCTCTGGCATACTGCGGTCAGCAAGGCCCCAGACGGTCGATGGGGGGATCCGTGACCGGTTTCAGGCACGGCGTGGCCACCTCGACCGGTCATGTCCGCCAGGTCAACGAGGACAGCTACTTGGCCCTGCCGCCGGTCTACGCCATCGCCGACGGGATGGGCGGTCACGGGGCCGGCGATCTGGCCAGCGCGCTGGCCATCGAAGTGCTCACCGGGTGCGCCCGGGCCGGCCAGCTGTCGGTACCCGTGGTGCTGGCCACGCTGGAGGCCGCCAACCAGGTCATCGCCCGGCACGAGCCGGAGGGCATGGGCACCACGATCACCGGCCTGGCCTCGCTCGAGACCGCGGAGGGCCACCAGCTGATGGTGTTCAACGTGGGTGACTCGCGCGTCTACCGGCTCGCCGGCGGGCGCCTGGACCAGGTCACGGTGGACCATTCGGAGGTCCAGGAACTCGTCCAGGCTGGCCGGCTCACCCGCGACCAGGCGCGGGTCTACCCGCGCCGGAACGTGATCACCCGGGCCCTCGGCAGCGGCCGGCCCTTGCGCGCGGACCACTGGCTGCTGCCCGCCATCGCCGGCGACCGGTACCTGCTGTGCTCCGACGGCTTGTTCGGCGAACTGACCGAGGAGCAGATGCTGCCGCTGCTGGCCGGCGATGATCCGCATCAGGTCGCCGCCGCGCTGGTCGCCGCGGCCGACGACGCGGGCGGGCGGGACAATATCACCGTCATCGTGGTCGACGTCGAGGACGCCGGCGGCGGCGATACGATGCCCCGCGACCACTTAAACTCACCCAGGTGAGCCTGTCTATCGGTATCGTCGGCCTGCCTAACGTCGGCAAGTCCACGCTGTTCAACGCGCTGACCCGGGCCAGCGCGCTGGCGTCGAACTACCCGTTCGCCACGATCGAGCCGAACGTCGGCGTGGTCGGCGTACCCGATCCGCGGCTGGCCGAGCTGGCCAAGCTGTACGATTCGGCCCGGATCGTGCCGGCCAGCGTGCGCTTCACCGACATCGCCGGCCTGGTCCGGGGCGCCTCGCAGGGCCAGGGCCTGGGCAACCAGTTCCTCGCCCACATCCGCGAGACCGACGCGATCTGCCAGGTGGTGCGGGTCTTCGCCGACCCCGACGTGACCCACGTGGACGGCGACGTGTCCCCGGAACGCGACATCGAGACGGTCATCACCGAGCTGATCCTGGCCGACCTGCAGACGCTGGAGAAGGCGCTGCCGCGGCTGGTCAAGGAAACCAAGTTCGCCAAGGACCCGGAGAAGGCGCAGGCGCTGGCGGCGGCCGAGGCGGCCCAGCGGCTGCTCGACGGCGGCACCGCGCTGTCGGCGGTCGCTGGCATCGACTTGCGCGCGCTGCGGGAGCTGCACCTGCTGACGGCCAAGCCGTTCCTTTACGCGTTCAACGTGGACGTGGCCGAGCTGGCCGACGAGGACCTGCGCAAGCGGCTGACCGAGCTGCCAGTGCTAGCCAAAGATGGGCCGGCCGAGGCGATCTTCCTGGACGCCAAGACCGAGGCCGACCTGGCCGAGCTGCCCGCGGACGAGGCGGCCGAGCTGCTGGCCGAGGCCGGGATGGGCGAGCCGGGCCTGGCCCAGCTGGCCCGGGCCGGGTTCCGCGCGCTGGGCTTGGCGACCTTCCTGACCGCGGGCCCGAAGGAGACCCGGGCCTGGGAGATCAAGGCCGGGGCGACCGCCCCAGAAGCGGCTGGCGTCATCCACACCGACTTCCAGCGCGGCTTCATCAAGGCCGAGGTGGTCTCCTACGACGACCTGATCGAAGCCGGCTCCCTGCCCGCGGCCCGGGCCGCGGGCAAGGCCCGCATCGAAGGCAAGGACTACGTCATGCGCGACGGCGACGTCGTCGAGTTCCGCCACAGTTAAACATCACCAAGCGGAGCGCGCGTGGAGGCAGAGTCGGCCAAGCGGGCTGACGCGGATCGTTACTGGCGGGAAGTGCCTCGTATCGAGGCTGCCCGGGCGGAGCGAGAGCGCGCGCTCATCGGCCGAGAGGATCTGGTGTCCAGGGTCGAGGTGCTCCTGTTCCACCACGACCCCATCGGCCTTGACTTCGGGACGAACACCGACGAGTACCGGGCGGAGGCGCAGACGATCGTCCTTCGGCTGGATGGCGCAACCGACGAGCGTTCGGTGCTGAAGGTCGTTCACGAAGAGTTCGTCCGGTGGAGTCGTATCGGGCCGTCGCCGCCGATTTGTGGCTTTTGTGGACCGGAGGCTTGGGACGGTGAAGCAGACGGCCCGCCGCCCTGTCGCCGGGGAAGCGGGCCGTCGTGGTGTTGTGTTATGACGAGGCCGGCGCGGCTTCGTGCTCGGCTGCGATCCGCTTGCAGTGCGGGCAGTCCAGGCCGTTCAGATCCTCATAGGTGCCCGGCGGCGAGTCCACGATGTCGAGCGCGGCCTTCTCGTAGCCGTCAATCGCGACCGTACCGTCGGGCTCATCCAGCAGATGCCGAATGCCTGGTACGCGGATCGGCCCGGGGAACTGCGAGATGTCATGAGCAGGCCGGGGTCTTTCCCACAAATTAGTGTAATTACGCACACGTATCCTTCGAGCGTGTTTGTGGTTTATCGAACGTTAAGTCTATCAGGCTAGGGCGGCGGCGCTCGGCAAGCGGCACGGTCTCAGACGCCTTCCGCGCCGGGCTTCACGTCTGCGTCGGGCGGAGCGGGCAGGGACAAGCCACATGACGAGTGTGATCGTGCCGTAGCCGTCCCGGCGAGTCCCCCGTGCGGTCTTCGGTTAGTAAGGGAGTCTCGTGTTCCGCGATCCAGATCGGCCAGAGGTCAGACTTGACCAGGAAGCCGAACCGGCATCTGGCGACAGCGCGATTCCCTGTCGGCACGTCGTCCCGTAGGAAAGACATCGCCGACGTATGGTGCCTTCTCCGAAAAGGTCGGCCGCGATGTTTGAACCGTCTCCGGGAGGCGGCCGCGCAGGCCGATCCGGAGAGGGTGGATCGGATGCTCGCGCACATCGACGCCCAGGCCGCCGCGCTACCTGAGCGGTGACCGAGGACAGCGGGGCTACTCCGACCCCGTACGTACTCGACATGAGTGTTCTCGTCGCGGTCGCCCAGGCGAATGCGGAGGTGACTGAACGCCTCCGCATCTTGGCAGCGGGGTATACCGTGCTCTGACCGTGCTATACCGTGACGTGCTTTACTTGAGTCAGGAGGTTGACCGGTGTCAACCTCCGCACCATGACCAGGAGACAGCAGCGATGAGCGTCCGGTTCAGGACCGTGCACGTACCGTACAACCTCGAACAAGACGAAGATGGCGTTTGGTGTGCATCTGCTCAGCTCAGGCCAGGTGTCGGAGCCGTAGGCGACGGTACGACCCGCGAAGCGGCGCTCGATGATCTGCGCGAGGCGCTACAGGCGTTGATTGGCGAGGTCGGCATCCCAGACGAGCTGACGCTCAACCTTGAGGTTGCCTGATAACGTTGCCGGATGCCCCCCTGCCGCGATCCCGGCTGTCCGGGGAGCACAAGTAGTCAAGGCACTTGAACGAGCCGGATTCGCGGTCGCGAGGATCAGCGGTAGCCATCACGTGATGAGACACCCTGATGGCCGGACAGTCTCGGTGCCAGTCCACAACCGAGACATACCGAAGGGCACGCTGCGGAACATTCTCGCGATAATCGGCATGACCACTGAAGAGTTGCTCGCCCTCCTATGACCAGGGAGATCGGCAACGACTGCGCGACGGCGACGTCGTCGAGTTCAGATTTAACGTGTAGTCCGTCATTGTGATCCCGTGGCCACCAGCGTCGCGGTGATGGGTTCGAGCTCGGCGATCAGCTCGTCGAGCTCGGCCGGGGAGAGCCCGCCGTACGGCGGGGCGGCGAGCTCGTCGGTGAGGGCTTCGATGCGTCGCTTGACCTCGCGGCCGGCGTCGGTGAAACAGCCGTCCGGGTCGACCAGCCCGCGCTCGCGTAGCCCGTCCATGACCTCGGCCAGCCGCTTTTTCGGCAGGTGGTGGATGCGTCCGAACGACTCCGGCGGGTGGATGCCCAGGTCCAGCGCGGAGAGCACGTGGGCCTCGGTGCCGCCGATGCGCGCGCCGACGAGAGCGGCGACGTGCCCGTCACCGCGGTGCTCGCGCAGCATGGTCGCGGAGTGCCACAGCCGGGCGACCGGGTCGCTGGGCACCGGAAGGGAGCGCATCCCGGCGTACATCACCCGGCCTTCCGTGGGCGCGCTCGTCGCGGCCTTGGTGGTCAGGTCGGCGGCGCGCGCCAGGCCGGGGGAGCCGGCCAGGTCGTCGCCGAGGATCCGTCGTAGCGAGGCCGTGCTGCCCCGCATCCGTGCGGCGATGGATGCCTCGGGCGGGATCGTCTCCCATGCGCTCGGGATGTGCCGCGCGGCCTCGCCGTCGGCGAAGCTGTAGAACGCCGCGTGCACGACGTAGGCCGGCACCCGCCCCAGCGGCGCGGCGCGGCTGGCGAAGTAGCCGTCCCAGTAGGTGCGGTGGCCAAGCGCGGCCATCTCCTCGTTGCACTCGTCGGCGAAGAAGGTGACCAGGCAGATCGGCTCGAGGAGCTCGAACATGCGGCGAGCGGTTGTCGCGGTGGGCATGACCGATCAGACCGGGCGAGCGGCCCGGATTCATCGGTCCGGCGGGAGAAAGCCGGCCATGGGCGGCCAGAAGACGACCAGGCCACGAGACCGGGTTGCAGTCACGAAGACGGGCGGGCGACCTCGTGCTCCGCGGAATCGGCCCCACCTAGCCCGCTTCAACGGGTAGGGACTAATGCCGTCACTACGAGGCCTGTCGCTCATCCTCGGGCGGCTCGCGCTCGCCCGGCGTATCCTCAGATTCCTGGCTGTCCGATTCCCGGGCTTGCGAAGAGCCCCTGAGAATCGGGCCGATGATCAGCGCGGCCACGATCGCTACCAGAAACCAGGCGGCCAGGCCTATCGGCACCCACCACCATGGGTCCACGTTTCCTCCCCGCGGCTACCTCCCCTGCAGCCACGTCCTATCTCACAGAGTAACATTCTGTTTTCACTTGGCAATACCAGCGCGCGTCCGCTCCGGCGAGACCTGACGCTCGTCCCAGGACGGCTCGCGCGGACCTGGCGCCTTCACCCACTGCTGGTCTATGGCTTTCCGGACCTGGGAGCAGTGTCTGAGGCCCTGGCCGATACCCAGCGCGACCACGACCGAGACTACGAACCAGGCGGCTATCCCTACTGGCACCCACCAAAGACCCATGTCTCTACCTCCCCCGTGCTTCGTACCCCTTCGGCAACGTCTAACCCTCTGGCCACTATCCCCGTAACCAGGATCAATTCCAGATAGTAACCATAATATGCCGCATCGTAACACTTGCTTCACTCTGATCACACCCCCAACACCTGACCTGAGCCCTCACGCGTACTGTGCCGTCCACGGCTGGAACGACGCTGAAACGGCAAGCAAAACCCCAGGTCACCCCGCCCATGCCGACTCAGTGGTCGTGACCCTCGTCTCCGACCCCTGCAGCGTGCAACCACATCCGCCCCCGTCACCCCGTCCGCACCAGCTGCTGCGCCGCAGCGCTCCACCGCGAGCCCGAGAATGCGGATCTCTGCTGGTTCTAGGGCGTGTTGCAAAGCTGGCGGGGCCGCGGCCCGGGCGCGGCCCGGGCGGCAGCACCGGCGCGGCCCGGGCGGCAGCACCGGCCGGAACGCTATGGAACGGCGCTTTCACCGCGCCAGGACGCACTGGAACCGCGGTTTCACTACGTCCTGCCGCGAGGCGCCCGGCGCGACACGCCCCTCGTGAGATGACCCGTGCACCGTCAGCACCAAGAACACCGCCCGCAAGGCGGCCCGGCGCCCCGGCACCCTGTCCCCGCCAGGCAAACGCTTCTGGAACCTTCGCAACCCGCCCTCGATCCACTACAGATCCGCACTCTCAGGTCCCCCGGGGGCGACCGGCAGCGAATGCGGCTATTTCGGGAGGTGTGCTCGACAGGACACGCCCGCGGCATGTGCCTGCCGTATCTTGGCTTGCCGGGTTCCTTGCCCCTGGGCATCAATCGTATCTATGTTCGACAATATTCATCGTCGTGATATAGTCTCAGGCAAGCGTGCTAATCGAGCCGTCTGCCGGTGTGGCCGATGTGGAGTGGCCTGCGGGTCGCGGCGAAGGTGCGCTCGCTGGCCGGGCGCTCTCCCCTGCCGTACGAAGCGCGGACCGGGCTGACGTAAGGAGCCCTTAAGATCCGGCCGTTCCCTCGGCGGCAGATGGCAAGTTATCGCAGCTCAAGGGGGTAACCACGGCGTGATTTCTGATGTGATGGAGGCCTCGGGCCGCACGGCGGCCGTTCCGCGGGCAGGCGAAACGGCCGGGCTCCGGCTTGGCTGGCCACGGCCGAGCAGAACGCTGCTGACCTGGCCATACGCTGCCGGCGGACGTCGTGCGCGACGCCATGCTGGCGGCATCGGCGCGAAAATGCACGCCGCCAGCCTGGCTAAATACAGTCCGAACTCATGTGAACCCTCTCCGTACATGATCCGTATCAGGGTTGCTGGTCGTTTTGTCCGTGCAGATGTTCCGGTGTTCGGCTGTATCCGGTTCCGCACCGTGACTTCTTGGCGCACAATGGAGCGCGAGGCCAGCACGAAAGGGACGGCCGCTCCGGGGTTCCCCGGTGCGGAAACGTGCGGAGGTGTCATGGTTCGCGGGCCGGCATCCGGTAACGGAGAGCGGTCTGGTGTGTACTATCCCGTGTCGGCGGACCTGGATCCGTCGCGGCCTCAGGCTCGGGCTCTGTACAGTGACCAGGCCCGTTACGGCGATGAAGCCCAGTACGGCGATCGGGACTGGTCCCGCGAGGCGGCGCCGTACGGCGAGACGGATTCCTTCCTCGCGGGTATCCAGGCTGACGGGATGGTGGCAGCCGGCTCGGTGGCCGCCGCCAGCCCCGGCTGGCGCGGAGGGGGCGGCCGGTGGCTGCTGTGGCCGCTGCGGATCGTGCTCTGGGCGGCGTTGCTGGTGATCGCGTTCCGCGGTCTCACCGCGATCGTCTTCAACCACACGTCGGCTCCGGCCGCCGGGCCAGTGCCGGGAAGCACGGCGGCGGGGAACGCGGCGGCCGGGCAGTTTCCTGTCGCCGCGGCCGAGGCGTACGCGGCCGAGTTCGGCCGGGTCTATTTCGGGTTCAGCCCGCAGAGTCAAGTTCAGCGGGAACAGGCCCTGGCGGCGTTCGTGCCGCCGAGCGTCTCGGCCGCGGACCCCAACCTGGGCTGGAACGGCGTCGGCCAGGTCGACTTGCAGGCCTTGCAGGTCGCCGGGATCAAGGTCCAGGACCCGCAGCACGCCGTGGTGACGCTGCTCGCCCTGATCGGCGGCCAGCTCACCGAGCTCGGCGTGCCGGTGGCCTCGTCCGGCGGTGGCCTGGTCGTCACCGGCGAGCCCGCCTGGCTGCCCGCGCCCGGCAAGATCCTGCCGCCGGCCACCGCCACGCCGGGCGGCTCGGACCAGGTGGCGCAAAGCCAGCTGATGAATGAGCTGCCGGCCTTTTTCCAGGCCTACGCTAGCGGCGATAGCGCCGCGCTGGGCCGGTTCCTCGCCCCCGGCACCACACTGGCCGGGCTCGGCGGCGGAGTGACGTTCGACTCGGTCAGCGCGCTTCACGTGCCGCCCGGCGGGCGGACCCGGCAGATAACGGTAACCGTGATATGGCAGCTCCCTGAACAGCCACAACCGGCCACTGGAAATCTAGGGATGGCATCGAAACTCGAGATGACATATGGTATGTCGGTTGTCGACCTTCAAAGCGGCAAATGGTATGTAAAAGAGATTGGAGCGTCGACCGAGGCGGTGGGAGCCCGATGACCAGGACAGGGCCAGCTGATCCCAGCATGTCCGCCTGCTGGCGTTCCGCATCGCGCCACCCGGTCGTGGCCCGGCTTGGCTCCCGTGAGCTGGCCTCCGTCCGGCCCGCCGCTCGCGTGCCGACCGTCGCCCGGGCTGTGTTCCCCGAAGCCGAATCCTTCAAACCTGCCCCGGGCCGGACGTCGGCCCGGCTCCGCGGATCCCACCCGGCCGCCTCGCGACCGCGATCCCGGCGCGCCGGGGTGCCGATCGCGCCGTGCTCTGGCCCGCCTGGCCATCCGCTTTACTTGTACCTGCTCAAGCGGCCCGCCGTAGCACTATCTGGACGTCCGTCTGCTCCCGGAAGGGGCATGTTATGCATACTCACCTCACCGCCGCGATGGCTCCAGTGGCCTTGAGTACGCAGGGGCTCGTCACCTACCTGCAGGGTCTGTTCGGGCCATTGTTCCTGGGTATCGTCGGGATCGTAGCGATCTTCTTCCTCTTCACTCGTGAGATCACCCGGTTCGTGCAGTTCATCGTGCTTGCCGTGGCCATTGCGGTCATCTTCTATACGCCCGGCATCGTGCACACGCTTGCCACTGGTATAGCGAACGCGCTCGGAGTCCACTGATCCCGAATCAGGAAGAAGGGGCGCGCCACTAGTGGATCTTCCCACTTATACCAATATCTGGCGAATCGAAAAACGACTTTACAAGCTTTACGATTTTCGTTTGCCGGCACCTTTGCCGATCACCTGGATCGGAGTTTTCGCGGGAATTACGGTTCCTTACGTATTCTTCTTGATTGCTGTCGGGCTGCCCTTTAATCACAATTTGGTCTGGCTTTATGTGCTTCCGCCCGGTGTCCTTACCTGGCTGACGACGAGGCCGGTCATTGAGAATAAGCGGCTCCCCGAACTGGTGAGCTCCCAGCTGCGGTATATGTCGGAACCGCGGACGTGGTGCCGTATGGCCCCGTTCGCCGAGAAAGACGAGGTCATGGTGTCGGCCCGGGTCTGGCACCGGCACCCGCCCAAGCCCCAGACCAAGAAGGCGAACAAGTCTCCGGCCAAGGCCCGGTCGGGTGCCCCCGCCCGCCAGGCGGCCGGTCCGGCCGCGGCCAGGACATCCGCGGCCAGGACATCCGCGGTCCGGACGGCGGCGGCGCGGACGGCGGCAGCCCGGACAGCGGCGGCCCGGGCCGGAGCGCGCGTGCCGCGCCCGCAGCGGACCGCGGCCAAGCCACTGGCGGCTCCCTCGCCCCGGGTGGCAGCCCAGCAGGTCGGGCCGCCGCCCGTCATGACCCCGGCGTCCGAAGCGGTCGCCGCGCTGGCGCCGGTCCAGGTGCCGATGCCGGAGCGCTCGCCGTCCCGTCGTACGCCGCAGCGGCCTCCCCGCCAGCCCGCGGCCGAGCCGAGCCCGCAGCCCTCGTGGTCGTCCTGGCCGCAGATCTCCCGGCCCGACGTGAACGGCCCGGACCCGGGTACCGCGGCGGAACAGCCGGCCGTGTGGCTGAGCCCGCCGCCGGAAAGGCCTGAGGGCCGGACGCTCGAGGTCGCCCACGACTCCGATCCCGCCCGCCGTGTCCTGAGCGAATCATCCGGGCCGACGGCCTGGCCGTCCCCTGGAGCCAACCTGCTCCCGCTGGTCCGCCCGCTTCCCGAGCCGGCGCCGTTCCCCGAGGTCGGAGCGTTCCCTGAGGTCAGCTTCGAACCTGAGGTCAGCTTCGAACCAGATGCTGACGCCAGCCGCGAACCCGGTGCGGCGCCCGCCGGGGAGCCCGCCGCCGGGGAGCCCGCCGCCGGGGAGCCCGCGGCTGACCGCGAGGACCACGCCGGATCCCGTTCCGAGCCCGGCTCGGCCCGCCGGCATCTCGCCGGGCTGAGGCACGGGCTGGGGCACGGGCTGGGGCACGGGCTGGGGCGCAAGACCGGCCAGCCCGCTACCGAGCTTCCGCCCTCCGCCGGGGAATCCGGGGAACCATTGCCGGCGCAGGACCCTCCGGCCTTGGCACAGGACGTTTCGTCCTCGGCACAGGACGCTCCGCGGGCCACGTCGGCCTGGCCGCAGCCGCTCGCGGCACCGCCCAAGGCCCGGGCCCGCTGGATGCTCCGCGCCCAGCCGCATCCGGCCCAGACCCCGCCCGAGCCGGCCCCAGAAACCCAGGCGCGCGAAACGCAGGTCCCCGAAGCTCAGGCGCCCGAGGTCGCTCTCGAGGCGGATGTCCCCGAGATCCGTCCCGCCGAAGCGCCAGCGCCCCAGGCCGAGGCGGAACCGGCAGCACCACCAGCCGAGCCCGAGCACGAGCCCGACGCTGAGCCCGTCCAGGATGAGCTCGCCGGCACTGAGCTCGCCGAGACTGAGGGCGCCGATGCTGAGCACGCCGAGCCCGTTTCGCCGCCGCCCGCACCCAGCACCGCGCCGCCGGCATCGCCGGAGCCGCCTACCTCGCCGGAACCGGTCGCGGCGCGGTTCGTCGGCGTGGAGCGTGAGCGGCCGCTGCCGTCCATCGAGCGAGCGCTCAGCGGTCCTGGCAGCTGCGGTGACGCCAGCAGCTGGCGCCGCCAGGTGAAGGTGGTGGCCGGCGGCCAGGGGCCGGGCAAGCGGGACCAGGAGACGCTGGATCGCGACCGCGCCCGGCTGCCGCTGGCCGCGCCGTCCCTGGTCGCGGTGCTCGGCTGCACCAGGGGCGCGGGCCAGACCGTGACCGCGCTGATGACTGGGCATATCCTGGCTGCGCTGCGCGGGATCGAAGTGGCCACGCTCGACCTGAACCCCGGGCCGACCTCGCTGGCCGCCCGTCGTGCGCCGGCCGTCACGCTGCAGGCGCTGCTGGCCGGGCGCGAGCCGCGGCCGCCGCACCCGCCGGCGCTGGTGGCCGGGCCGGGTCCGGGCGCCCGGCTCGACGTGATCGCCAGCATGCCGGGGCATGGCCCCCTGGAAGGAGCCGACGTGGAGCGGCTCGCCGAACTGCTGACCGAACGGTACCCGCTGACCATGATCGACCCGTCACCAGCCGGCTTGCCCCGGGTGCTCGCCGCCGCGGACCAGCTGATCCTGGTCGCCCCGGCCAGCCCGGACGCGGCGACCGCGCTGGCCAACACCCAGCAGTGGCTGGGCGCGCACGGCCACGGCGACCTCGCCGCCCGCGCGATCACCGTCGTCAACGGGGTGAGCCGGCGGACGATGCCGGACGTGCTCCAGGCCGAATCCGTGGCCCGGGGGCGCTGCCGCGCCATCGTGCGGGTGCCGTGGGATGACGGCCTGGCCGTACGGCCCAGCTCGCCGTCGGCCGGGTACCCGCAGGCCACCGCGTATCCGCAGGTCACCCTGCAGGCACAGGCCAGGCTGGCCTACACGGCGCTGGCCGGGGTGCTGGTAGCGGCGCTGTCCGCGCCCGCGGCGAGTCCCGTTCCCGGAAGGAATCCCGGTGAGCACTCGGACTAAGGGCTCCAGGAACTCCCGGGGGCGCGCCCGGCTGGCCATCCGGTACTTCGACGACCGGATCCTGCTCACCGACACGCACGCGTGGGCGTATTACCGCATCCCGTCGGTGTCGTACGAGTTCACCACGCCCGAGGAGCGGGAGGCGCTGGCCACCAACATCACGGTCGCGCTGGCCGCGATCAGGATGCCGGACGCCGAGGTGCACCTGCGCATCGCGCACCGCGCCTACCCGGCGCACGCCTGGGCGACCGGCTTGGACGCGACCTCGGACGGCGGCCCGGGCTGGCGGGAGTACCTGGAGCAGACCTACCAGCACGTCTGGGCCAAGGATTTCTGGGGCAAGGAGATCTACCTCGGGGTGAGGCTCGGCCAGCGCGGCGTCCGGGCCCAGCTCTCGGGCGGCGTGTTCTCGCAGTTTCGCGGCGTCTACAACCGGGGTGAGAGCGCGCTCGGGATCGAGGACGAGTCCGTAGGCCCGCCGGAGATCGCCAAGTGGACAGACAACGCCGAGCGGCTCGGCCGGGCGCTGAACGCCAGCGCGCTGGTGGCCAGGCACGCCACCGCCAGCGAGATCGCCTGGCTCGTCCAGCACACGCTGATGCAGACCGCGGGCGAGCCGCTGCCGTCCGCGACCAAGCGCAGGCGGTGGGGCGCGGGCGAGATCGACGCCCTCTTCGAGGGGCAGGTCCACAACGGGCGCACCCTGCTGTGCCTGGAGCACGTTTCCGGTGAGTCGTATACCGCTTTCCTGTCGTTTGCCCGTTTCCCCGACGTGATGGCCTTCCCGGACGGTGAGCCGTGGCTGCATTTCGCTGATTCGCTGCCGTTTCCGGTGGAGATCAGCTCGCGGATGAAGCTCATTCCGCCGGCCAAGGCGAGCAAGGACGTCAGCCGCCGGCTCGCGCACGCGCGCGACATGGACGCGCATATCCGGGAGGCGGGCGCGGAGGCGCCAATTGCGCTGGCCGAGCAGATCGCCGCGGCCAGAATGCTCGAGCACGGCATCACCAAGGAACGGCTGCCTTTCGTATACGGCTGGCATCGGCTGATCATCGCGGCCCCGACCAGGGAGCTATGCGTCCGCCGGGTGGAAGCGGTCATCGAGCATTACCGGGATATCGGCATCGACGCGGTCAACTCCACCGGGGACCAGTTCTCACTGCTGTGCGAGGCGCTGCCCGGCGAGCGTATCCGGCTGAATTCCTATGTCCAGCGGCAGCCGCTTTACACGATCGCCGGCGGAATGCCGACGGCGACGGTGGAACTCGGCGACCGGGTCGACGCCGCCTCCGGGTCCGGCTGGGTCGGGCCGTACATCGGGGAGACGCTGGGCCGGGCCCGGTCCATCGTGCATTTCGATCCGCTGCTGGCGGCGGCGCGGAACCGGCCGACCGCGGTGGCCATCACCGGCGAGCCCGGCGGCGGTAAGACCACGCTGGCCATGCTGCTGATCTACCAGCTGGCGCTGCGCGGCGCGACGGTCGCGGTGATCGACCCCAAGGGCGACGCCGAGTCCCTGGTGGAGTACCTCAGCAGGCAGGGCCGCAAGGCGCGGGTGCTGCCGCTGAACTCGGCCGCGCCTGGGCTGCTGGATCCGTTCTCGTTCGGCATGGATCTGTCCGAGAAGCGGACGATGGCGACCGAGACGCTGCGGCTGCTGCTGCCCCGGATGAGCGAGGAGCGCGAGAGCGCGATGATCCAGGCGGTCGGCGCGGTCGCCGGGACGGACCGGCCCAGCCTGGGCAAGGTGATCACGCACCTGGAGCAGTCAGACGACCCGGCCTGGAAGAACACCGGCGCGGTGATGCGGGCGGTGTCGGAGATGCGGCTGGCACGGCTGTGCTTCGCGCCGTCGGTGGGCCAGCAGATCGACGCGGAGGGCTGGACCACGGTCTTCACGCTGGCGGGCCTGACGCTGCCGGACTCCAACACCAGCCGGGACGACTACTCCTACGAGCAGCGGCTGTCGGTGGCGCTGCTGTACCTGGTCTCCCAGTTCGCCCGCAAGCTGCTGAACGGCATCGACCGCACCTTGCCGAAGGCGATCTTCCTGGACGAGGCCTGGGCGATCACGTCTACCCCCGAGGGCGCCAAGCTGGTGCCCGAGGTGTCGAGGATGGGCCGGTCGAGGAACACCGCGCTGGTCCTGGTGTCGCAGAACGCCGGGGACCTGCTGAACGAACAGGTGACCAACTGCCTGTCCGGGGTGTTCGCGTTCCGCTCGACCGAGCGGGCCGAGGTGGCGAACGTCATGGCGCTGCTCGGGGTCGCGCCGTCCGACGAGCACAAGGCCGTGCTCCGCTCGCTCGGCAACGGCGAGTGCATTTTCCGTGATCTAGATGACCGAGCCGGGCGCATTGGGGTCGACCTGGTCTCGGACGAGTTGAGGGATTGGATCGATACCAACCCCACCCGGGCCAGGCTCAGCCAGCCTGACCCGTTTGCACGCAGGGAACCCAGCGCGGATGCGCCGGATCAGCCGGGTGATGACCACCCGGCGAACGGCTCGACCGCGGCCAGCACGCGAGCGCCGGAAGCGTCGTCGTACCCGCAAAACTCAGGAGCTCCCTAAAGATGGCTAACTCGCCCGCCTCGCCCGAACCCGCCGGTTCCCCGGGGGCTTCGGGGCGAGACCGCGCTGAATCCCGGCGGCCCCTATCCCGGCGACCGGGCCGGCGCGTCTCGCGCTGGGTCCTGGTCCTGCTGATCGCGGCGACCGCGTTCGGGATCGCCACCCCCGCGCTGGCCGCGACGCACGCGGCCAGCACGACCAGCACGACCGCTAGCCGGTCCGCCGTCACCCCGGCCACGCTGACCGCCAGCGTCCTCCCGGCCCGGCCCGCGGCGCCCGGCGGGGTGTGCCAGGTGCCGGGCATCGGGGACATCGGCGGCCTGATCGGCCTGTGCAACTCGGGCTCGAGCGGGATCGTCGGCGACTTCAACAACATCTGCACGCCCTCGCTGCCCGTGCCCGAGCAGGCCACCAGCGGCATCGACGCGATGGTCGAGCCGCCGGCCGCGGCGGCCGGCGGCAAGACGCTGTACGACAACTACGGGGTGGCCGGCCAGTTCTGGGCCGCGCACGGCCTGCAGTGCTCGGACATGACGTCGCTGATCGGCAACAACGTGGCCGGCATGGTCTTCGACGCGGCCAAGTCGCTGGACCGGGTGACGATCACCGTCTACCAGTCGGCGGCGGGCAACAACATCTTGACCTGGCTCCAGGACGCCGTGAACCGGCTGATCACCCAGCTGGGCAAGGCGATCTACTTCCCCTACCTGTCGGTAGTGGTCATCGCCGGCGCGATCTGGCTGGCCTGGCAGGGCCTGATCCGCAAGCGCGCCACCCGGACCATCGAGGGCACGCTGTGGATGGTGGTGGCCTGCGTGGCCGCGATCGCGCTGATCGGCCGGCCGGCCGATTTCACCGGGGTCGGCACCACCGTCTCCAACGGCGTCACCGAGGTGCTCAACACCGCGTTCTCCAAGCTGCCCGCCCCGGGCAGCTCTAACTGCCTGCCGGTGCAGGCCGGTGACCCGCAGAGCGTGCCCGGCAACTTCGCCTACACCTCGGGCAACGCGCTGGTGGACGAGAACGCCAACGAGCTGTGGTCGGTGCTGGTCTGCAAGCCCTGGCTGTACGGCGAGCTCGGCTCGACCGCCTACGCGACCGCGCCCGGCCAGCCGCAGACCGTGGTGAACACCTACGGCCGGCAGCTGCTGTGGGCTCAGGCCATCGCGGCCAACGAGACGCCGAGCACCGCGCTGGACAACGCCAAGCAGGCCACCTACACGGGCATCGCGACCTCGATGCAGCAGAACGACCCGGCCGTCTACGCCCTGTTCCAGGGTAACCAGTGGACGACCCGGCTGGAGATCGCGTTCGCCGCGATGTTCGCCGCCCTGGTAGCGGGGCTGCTCATCTTGCTGATCGCGCTGACCTTGATCGTGCTCAAGCTGGGCTTCCTGCTGCTGCTTGTGGCCGGTCCTTTCTTCCTGATCGTCGGGACGCATCCCGGGTTCGGCCGGGTCATCGCCATCCGCTGGTTCGAGATGCTGGTCGGAGTCCTGATGAAACAGGCGGCCATCGCGATCGTCCTGTCCGTGCTGCTCTACTGTTACTCGCTAATCATGGGGACAGCTGACGCGGTGCTGCCATGGGCGCTCAAGATCTTGATGATCGCCCTGGTCACGGTGGCCGTATTCATCTACCGCAAGCCGTTCAGCCACCTGTTCTCCGCCGTCGGCTACGGCACCATCGGGTCGACCGAACGGGCCGAGTACAGCCTGCGCGAAGCCGGCCACACCTTCCGGCGGTCCACGCTCGACGCCGCGACCGCCGCGGTGCCCGGGGTGGCCAGCTACCGGGCCGCCCGGTGGGCGCGCCGCAACCCGGGCCAGGCGGCCGGCGTGGCCGCGGGAGTGGCGGCCGGCGGGGCGGCGGGTGCCGCCACGGCCGAGGCCGCCCAGGGCGGAGCCGGCGGTGGCTACTCGTCGCGGCTGCGCCCCGACGCGCCGCCCCCGGTAGAGACGGACGGCGAGAGCGGCTCGGGTTCGCGCCGGCTGGCCGGCACGGCCGGCGGCGCCGGCTCGGCCCGGCTCAGGAACGCGGCCGAGGTCGATGGCAGCGGCCGGGTCGCCCCGCCGCTCGACTTGCCGACGAGACCGGGTACGACCCGGAGCGGCGGCGGCCGGACCGCGTCCCCGCGGTCGGCCGGTACCGCACCGGCCGGCCCAGCACCAGCCGCCCCAGCACCAGCCGCCCCAGCCTCAGGCGGCTCGAACGGTTCCCGCCTGTCCGGTGCGGGCGCGTCGGCCTCCGGCTGGTCCCGCGGAGCCGGGCGGTCGGCGCCCTCGAGCTCGCGGCCCACGGCCGCGTCCCCGGGACCCCTGTCGGGCCCGGCGGCGCCGGTCAGAGGCCGATCGGGCGGATCCTCCGGCCCGGCCAGAACGTCGGGATCTGCAGGCTCGGGCTCTTCGGGCTCTTCGGGCTCAGGTCCCGCCTGGCCGGCCAGCGGCTGGCCGGCGGCAGGCGCCCGGCAGCGTTCCGGCGGCTCCACCGGCCGGACCCGGCCGAACCCGGCCCCCGCGAGCACCCCGCCACCTGCGGAGCACAGCGGTAACGGCGCCGAGGAGCAGCCGCCGTCCACGCCGTTCTGGCTCCGCCCGATCCGGCGGGACAAGTAACGGGCGGGCCCGATGGATCTCAGCCCCGGCCAGCAGAAGGCCGTGTTCGCCTTGGTCGTCGTGGTCCTGGCCGCGCTCGGTTACTGGCTCGTCGTACCCAAGATGAGCCACCCGAACGCACAGGCGAAGCCCACCCCCACCCCGTCGCCGACCCAGTCGGTGCCGTCCCCGGCGGTTTCGGTCACGCCCACCGTGACCGCGACGCCGGCCGCGACCGGCAGCGTGAACATCTACTCGCTGCTGCCGTTCACCCAGGCGGGTCTGCAGGCCGCCGCCGCGGTGACCCAGCAGTTCCTCGTCGACTACGACACGTACTCCTACACCGAGAGCGCTCAGGACTACGTGGGCAAGATGGGCGGCCTGGTCACCGCGCAGCTGTCCACCAGTTTGCAGGCGCTGTACGCCTCGGCCGGCGTGGCCAAGGTCAGGAACGGCCAGCGGCAGACCTCCACCGGGACGGCGCAGATCGACTCGCTGCGCTCGTTCGGGCCGTCCAGCCTGACGTTCGTCGTCACCGGTAACCAGCACCTGGTCACGGCCAAGGGCAGCAGCAACGGCACCGCGCAGTACGCGATCACCGTGACCGGGTCCGGTACCAGCTGGCAGGTGGACAACATCGAGTTGTCCACCACCGGTCAGTTCTGACGGGGAACCAGCCATGGCGAACCGGCTCCTGACGCGCAACGAACCAACGCGGCCAGGCACCACCCGGGAGCAGCGCGCCCCGCGGATCCTGGTGCTCGGCATCATCGGGCTCATCGGCGTGGTAGGCCTCGGCCTGCTCGCCATCCCCGTCCTGATCGGCGCGGACTCCTTCTTCGCGACGAACGCGGGCTGCTCCGGCCAGCAGACCGGCACGGCCGGGCAGCCGCCCGCCGGGGCCAAGGCCAAGTCGATCCCGTCCAACTACCTGTACTGGTACAAGAAGGTCGGCCAGCAGTACGGCGTGCCGTGGACGATCCTGGCCGGCATCGGCACGGTGGAGAGCGCCAACGGCACCACCACCCTGCCCGGCGTGCACAGCGGCGCGAACGCGTTCGGCGCGGCCGGGCCGATGCAGATCGGCATCGGCGGCGCGGCCGGCGACGTCTGGGGCGGCGCCGCCATCCACTCGGCCAGCCAGGTGGTCAACGGCGTGGCCACCGACGAGGACGGCGACGGGACCGCGAGCGTGTACGACCCGGCCGACGCGATCGCGGGCGCGGCCAGGTACCTGCTGGAGTTCAACGTGCAGAACGACCCCTCCGGGGCCATCTTCGCCTACAACCACCTGCAGTCCTACGTGCAGAGCGTGCTGTTCTACGCGGGCCAGTACGCGGGCGGCAAGTTCTCGGTGGCCTCGGCGCAGCTCCCGGCGGGCAACTCGGTGGCCGGCTGCGCGCAGACGGCGGGCGGCGTGCCCCTGGTCCAGGCGCCGAGCCAGGTGGTGGCCGCCGCGATCTCCTACGCCGAACAGCAGCTGGGCAAGCCCTACCTGTGGGGCGGCACCGGGCCGGACGCGTTCGACTGCTCGGGCCTGGTGATGATGGCTTACCGGACCGCCGGGGTCAACATCGCCCGGACCTCGGAGGCGCAGTGGGCCACCGAGGACAAGGTGCCCGCCGCCCAGGTGGAGCCGGGGGACCTGGTGTTCTTCGCCGGCGCGGACGGTACCGTCACCGACCCGGGGCACGTCGGCCTGGTCATCGACCCGGCCACGCACATGATGATCGAGGCGTACGCGACCGGTTTCCCGATCCGGGTGGCCAGCTACGCGGGCCGGGGCGCGATCGGCTTTACCCGGCCCGCGGAGAACGCCAAGGTCAGCCCGTCCGCCCCGCCGGTCGGCGGCATCCCGACGCCAGGGGTCACGCCCTCCGCGACGGCTACTTCACGGCGAGGTAAATAAAAGCGCCCGCCCCCGCCGCCAGGCAGTAGATGGCGAACGGCGTCAGCGTGCGCCCGGGGTTGCTGAGGTAGCGGTCGAGGAAGCGCAGCGCGAAGTAGGCGCCGATGCCGGACAGGATGCTGCCGAACAGCACCTGGCCGTGGATCCCTTTGCCCAGCGGCCCGGTCAGGTCGCTGATCTTCAGCACGCCGGCCGCGAGGATGACCGGGGCGGACAGCAGGAAGGAGAAGCGCGCGGCGTCCTGCCGGCTCAGCCCGCGGGCCATGCCGCTGACCATGACGATGCCGTCCCGGCTGATGCCGGGCAGCAGCGCCAGGATCTGCGACGCGCCCAGGAGGATGGCGCCGAGAAGGCCGAGCCTGGTTACCCGCTGGTCGGCGGCCATCGCCAGGTTGGCGTGCTCCTGCTTGACCGCCCGCTGCCCGGAGGAGTGCCGGCCACCGCCACCGCCGTACCCCCCGGTGGCGACCCCGGCCCGCTGCCGCTCGGCGACCATCTGCTGGTCCGCCGCCACCTGCCGGGCCGCCTCGTCGGCTCCGCGCCGCCGCAGCAGCTCGCCGCCGAACAGGATCAGCCCGTTCACGAACAGGAACGTCGCGGTGAGCAGCGGCTTGCTGAAGATGGTGCGGAACGTGTGCTCGAGCGCTACCCCGGCCAGCCCGACCGGGATCGTGCCCACGATGATCATCCAGGCCAGCGTCTGGTCGATTCCTTGCGGCTGGAACCGCCGGGTGCCGGGCTCGGGCGAGATGGCGTGCCCGAGCGAGGCGAAGAAGGCCCGGATGATGCGGATCCAGTCGCGCCAGAAGTAGATGATCATGGCCAGCGCCGTGGCCACGTGCAGCCCGACGATGAAGGCCAGGTACGGCGACTCCGGCTTGGAGACGTCCAGGTCCTGAGCCCACTGGCCGCCGACGATCGCCGGGATGAGCACGGCGTGGCCCAGGCTGGAGATCGGGAAAAGCTCGGTAATGCCTTGCAGGAGCCCGACGACCCCCGCCTCGGCATAGTTCAGATGCGACATGCCAGTCCTTCGCTCCCCTAGGCCATGACCCCGCCAGCAGACAACCCATTATCCCGAACGAGTGACGACGCGAGCACCGTGAGCACGTCCAGCCGGTCCGGGTGAGTACAGCGGGTAGGCCTCAGCCCGGCCACCGACATGGTAGCCGGGCGCTCCCCTCGCTCCGCCCGGTTTCATCCTGTCTTCATGCATTCGAGTCCGGACGGGATTGCTCAGGCCTTGGTTTTACCGGGGACCTTGGGGGTGTCCTTGTGGGTGCGGCGGGTGATCTTGTCGCCCAGCCAGACCAGCGGGTCGTACTTGCGGCCGACGATGCGCTCCTTCATCGGGATCAGCGCGTTGTCGGTGATCTTGATGTTCTCCGGGCAGACCTCGGTGCAGCACTTGGTGATGTTGCACAGGCCCAGGCCGAAGTCGTCCTGGGCGATCTCCCGCCGGTCGGCGGTGTCGGCCGGGTGCATCTCGAGCTCGGCGATCCGCATCAGGAACCGCGGCCCGGCGAAGGTCTGCTCGTTCTCGGCGTGGTCGCGGATCGCGTGGCAGGTGTTCTGGCACAGGAAGCACTCGATGCACTTCCGGAACTCCTGCGACCGGTTCACGTCGACCTGCTGCATCCGGAACTCGCCTGGCTTGACCGACGGGTCCGGGGTGAACGACGGGATCTCCCGCGCCTTGGCGTAGTTGAACGAGACGTCGGTGACCAGGTCCCTGATCACCGGGAAGGTCCGCATCGGCGTGATGATCAGCGTCTCGTCCTCGGTGAAGGTCGACATCCGGGTCATGCAGGCCAGCCGCGGCCGCCCGTTGATCTCCATCGAGCACGACCCGCACTTGCCGGCCTTGCAGTTCCACCGGATGGCCAGGTCGTTGGCCTGGGTGGCCTGCAGCCGGTGCAGGACGTCCAGCACGACCTCGCCCTCGTTGACCTCGACCTGGTAGTCGGCGAGCTCGCCGGCGCCCGCGTCCCCGCGCCAGACCCGAAACGCAGCCTTGTATGGCATCAGTGCTTCTCCTCAGCCTCAGCCTTAGCCGCTTCGGCGTATCCAGGCAGGCCGGTCAGTTCCTCGTCGGTCATGTACTTCTTCAGCTCGGACAACTCGAACAGCTCGAGCAGGTCCGCCCGCATCGGCGCCATCGGCTGCTGCCGCAGCGTCACGTCGCCGGCCGCGTCCAGCGTGCAGATCAGGTTCACCTTGCGCCACTCCGGCGACATGCCGGGGTAGTCGTCCCTGGTGTGCCCGCCCCGGCTTTCCTGCCGCTCCAGGGCCGCCTGGGCCACGCACTGCGCGATCAGCAAGATGTTGCGCAGGTCCAGGGCCAGGTGCCAGCCCGGGTTGTAGGCCCGGCCGCCGGCCGCGCTGATCTTCTCGGCCCGCTCGCGCAGCTTCTCCAGCTCGCTGAGCGCGGTCTTGATCTCGTTCTCCTTGCGGATGATGCCGACCAGGTCGCTCATCGTCTGCTGGATCTCGTGGTGGACCGTGTACGGGTTCTCGCCGCCCTCCCGCTCGAGCGGGGCCAGGATCTCGCTGCGGGCCGCCTCGAGCTCGGCGTCGGTCGGCACCGGCCGGGTGGTGATCCCGTTCAGGTACTCGGCCGCGCCCGCGCCGGCCCGGCGGCCGAAGACCAGCAGGTCGGACAGCGAGTTGCCGCCGAGCCGGTTCGAGCCGTGCATGCCGCCGGACACCTCGCCCGCCGCGAACAGGCCGGGCACGCCGGGGACGGCGGCGCTGTCCGGGTCCACCTCGACGCCGCCCATCACGTAGTGCTGGGCCGGGCCGACCTCCATCGGCTCCTTGGTGATGTCCACGTCGGCCAGCTCCTTGAACTGGTGGTACATGGACGGCAGGCGGCGCAGGATCTCCTCGGCCGGGAGCCGGGACGCGATGTCCAGGAACACCCCGCCGTGCGGTGACCCGCGGCCCGCCTTGACCTCGGCGTTGTTAGCCCGGGCGACTTCGTCGCGGGGCAGCAGCTCGGGCGGGCGCCGGTTGTTGTCCGGGTCGCTGTACCAGCGGTCCGCCTCCTCCTCGGTCTCCGCGTACTGCGCCCGGAACACGTCCGGCACGTAGTTGAACATGTACCGCTTGCCCTCGGAGTTCTTCAGGATGCCGCCGTCGCCGCGCACCGACTCGGTGACGAGCAGGCCGGCCACCGAGATCGGCCAGACCATGTGCGTGGGGTGGAACTGGACGAACTCCATGTTCAGCAGCGGCGCCCCGGCCAGCAGGGCCAGCGCGTGCCCGTCGCCGGTGTACTCCCAGGAGTTGGAGGAGATCTTGAACGTCTTGCCGATGCCGCCGGTGGCCAGGACCACGGCGGGCGCCTCGAACAGCACGAACCGGCCGGTGTCGCGGAAGTAGCCGAACGCCCCGGCGATCGCCTCTCCGTTCTTGACCAGCCGGGTGATCGTGGTCTCGGCAAAGACCTTGATCATCGCCTCGGGGTCGCCGAGGTCGATCGCGTCCTGCTGCTGCAGCGCGACGACCTTCTGCTGCAGCGCCCGGATCATCTCCAGGCCGGTGCGGTCGCCGACGTGGGCCAGCCGCGGGTAGGTGTGCCCGCCGAAGTTCCGCTGGCTGATCTTGCCGTCCTTGGTCCGGTCGAAGACCGCGCCCCAGGCCTCGAGCTCCCAGACCCGGTCCGGGGCCTCCTTGGCGTGCAGTTCGGCCATCCGCCAGTTGTTCAGGAACTTGCCGCCGCGCATGGTGTCGCGGTAGTGGACCTGCCAGTTGTCGTGGGGATTGACGTTGCCCATGGCGGCCGCGCAGCCGCCCTCGGCCATGACCGTGTGGGCCTTGCCGAACAGGGACTTGGAGATGATCGCGGTCTTCTTGCCTGCCTCCCGTGCCTCGATCGCCGCGCGCAGCCCCGAGCCGCCCGCGCCGACGACGATCACGTCGTAGGCCAGGCGGTCGATTTCGCCGATCGGCGGCGGCCCAGCCGGAGAAGGGCCAGCTGCGCTGGTAGTTTCTGCGTCGCTCATTCCACTTGCCCGTTCAGTTGAAGATCCGCGGATCGGGGAAGGCCCCGCTGGCCACGAGCATGATGTACAGGTCACTCAGCATCAGCGTGCCCAGCGTGATCCAGGCGAACTGCTTGTGCCGCGCGTTCAGCCAGGAGAACTTCGTCCACATCCAGTACCGGACCGGGTGCGTGGAGAAGTTCTTGAGCCGGCCGGCGGTAATGTGCCGGCACGAGTGGCAGCCCAGCGTGTAACCCCACAGCAGGACCGCGTTGGCCAGCAGGATCAGCGACCCGAGGCCGAACCCGAAGTTCCCGTGCGGGCCGCGGAACGCCTGCGTCACGTCGTAGCTGAGCAGGATCGCGATGAGCAAGGCGGCGTAGAAGAAGTACCGGTGCAGGTTCTGCCCGAGCAGCGGGAACCTGGTCTCGCCGGTGTACTTGGCGTGCGGCTCGCGCACCGCGCACGCGGCCGGGGACCGCCAGAATGCCCGGTAGTAAGCCCGCCGGTAGTAGTAGCAGGTGGTACGGAAGCCGAGCACGAAGATCAGCGCCACCGTCGCGTACGGGATGACCGGCGGGATGGCCGGCCACCAGTGGCCCAGGGTGCTCGAGCCGGGCACGCACTCGCCGCTGACGCACGGCGAGTAGAACGGCGTCAGGTAGTGATCCTTGGCCACGTAGTACCAATGACCGGTGAACACTCGGACCGTGGCGTAGAGCACCCAGATCGTGAGCAGCGCCGCGGTGATACGCGGTTCCTGGTACCAGGGATCCTTGCGGAACGTGCGTTCGGAGATCTGGGCCCTGGACCGGTCCGGGGCTTCCGGTGCTTGTGTCATTCTCAGCGTCCTCGCCGTTTCAAGGTTAACGCCACGCGCTACCCGCCGGAACAACCCGGCCCCGTCGCGTGTTGACCTTGAATTTATTCCAGTCGGCCGGGTCGTGCAGTGACCGAGACCTCATCTTGGCATGTGACCCTGGATACACTCCCGTGAAGTGACCCTCATTTACCACATCGCCACGGCGGCCGGCTGGGCCCAGGCCCAGGCCCAGCGCGACGGCCAGTACACCCAGTCCACCCTCGACCGGACCCTGGCCGAAGAGGGATACCTCCACGCCTCGCAAGCCACCCAGGTCGCCCGGGTGGCGAACACGTACTGCCAGGGCGTCCCCGATCTGGTCCTGCTCATCATCGATACCGAACGCGTGGGCTCACCCATCAAGTACGAGCGCGTGCCCGGCCAGGACCTGCCTTATCCCCACATCTACGGCCCCCTCAACACCGACGCCGTGGTCGGCACCCGCCCCTTCGTCCCCGGCCCGGACGGTACCTTCACGTTCCCCTGACCAGGCCCAGGGACCGGCGCAGGAAGTCGAGCTGGAGCAGGAGCAGGTTCTCGGCCACCTCCTCCTGCGAGGCCATGTGGGTGATCCCGGTCAGCGGCAGCACCGTGTGCGGGTAGCCCGCGGCCAGCAGCGCGCTGGACAGCCGCAGCGTGTGCGCCACCACCACGTTGTCGTCGGCGAGGCCGTGGATGAGCATGAGGGGCCGCGGATCACCCATTCGTTCGTTATCAATCTTTAGGGAGGAACGTTCGTACGGACCTGGGTCGTGTCCGGGGTTTCCCAGGTAGCGCTCGGTGTAGTGGGTGTCGTAGAGGCGCCAGTCGGTGACCGGGGCGCCCGCGATCGCGGCGCCGAACACGTCCGGACGCCGCAGCACGGCCAGCGCGGCCAGGAAGCCGCCGAACGACCAGCCGCGGATCGCGACCCGCCCGGTGTCCAGGTCGGGGTGCCGGGCCGCGGCCGCGCGCAGCGCGTCGACCTGGTCCTCCAGGACCGGGCCGGCCAGGTCGCCGGCCACCGCGCGCTCCCACCGCGGGCCGCGGGCCGGGGTGCCCCGGCCGTCCGCGATGACCACCGCGAAGCCGTGCTCGGCGAACCACTGCGCGGTCAGGTACGAGGCGCGTGACTTCAGCACCCGCTGCGCGTGCGGGCCGCCGTACGGGTCGACCAGCACCGGCAGCTTGCGCCCGGGCTGATGCCAGGACGGGAACAGCACGGCGGTGCGGATCTCCCGGCTCCCGGCGCCGAAGATCACCGGCCGGGGCGCGGGCAGCGCCGGGGTCTCGGCCAGCGACGCGATCTCGGCCACCGCGTGCCCGTCGCGGTGCACCCGGACCGTCGCGCGGTCGTCGTCGGGCCCGCGGCTGACCACGACCGTGGTCCCGCCGCCGTGGGCGCCGGTCTCGATCGTGCCCCCTTCGATGCCGGCCGCGTCGCTGATCCGGCTCAGCCCGCCGGGGCCCCAGGCCCACAGCCCGATCTCGGTGGGCTCGTCCGACGCCTGGAACAGCACGGTGTCGCCGGCTACGCCGAGCACGCCGCGCACCTGCAGGCCGGGCGGGGTCACCGGCTCGGATGGCCCGATGAGCAGGCGGCGGGTGTCCTCGCGGTCCGCCGTCCACACCAGGGCGCCGTCGGCGGTCCAGGCCGGGACGCCGGGCACGATCTCCAGCCAGACCGGGTCGGTGTCCTCGCGCACCACCGTGCTCCGGCCGGTGCCGGGATCGACGGAAAGCAGCCGCACCGTGCGCTGGTCCCGGCTCTGCATCACGACCAGCGGGTCGTGCCCGTCCGCCCAGGTCGCGGTGACCAGATAGGGGAACGCCTCGCCCCCGGTGTCCACCTCCGCCGTGGTGCCGTCTAGCCGGGCCAGGACCAGGGACACCGTCGCGTTCGGGGTGCCGGCCGCGGGGTAGGCCACCACCGCGGGCGGGCGTTCGGGGTTGGCCGGGTCGGCGATGTGCCACCGGCGCACCGGCGTCTCGTCCACCCGCGCCGCCAGCAGCGCCGACCCGTCCGGGGCCCACCAGTAGCCGCGGGTCCGGCCCATCTCCTCGGCCGCGATGAACTCGGCCAGGCCGAACGTCACCCCCGCCGCGCCCCGCGGATCGGCCAGCACCCGGTCGCTTCCTTCCCCCGCCGGCCCGCCCCCTTCCCCCGCCGGCCTGCTCAGGCTCGTCACCCGCAGCGCCCCGGCGCTGACGTAGGCCAGCCGATTCCCGGCCGGGTCGGGTCGCGGGTCGAGCGCGGTGCCCGTCACCGCCACCTGGTAGGGCACCGCGCCTGGCTGGCTCAGGTCGGCCGCCCAGACCCGCCCGGACCAGGAGAACACCGCCAGCGTGAGGTCCGCGTCGGTGGCGTAGGCGACGACGCCGCCGGCTGACTCCCGGACCCGTTCCCGGCGGGCGCGCTCCTCCGGCGGCAGGTCCGCCTCGGCAGCTGTACCCAGCCCGGGCCCGCCCAGCGTGCGCGGGTCCGCCACCAGCCGTTCGGTACCGTCGGTCACGTCCAGCACCCACAGGCAGGTCACCGGGTCGCTGCCGCCCTGGGTGCGCAGGTAGGCCACCCGGTTCCCGTCGGGGGAGACGCGGAAGGCCCGGGGCGCCCCGAGCGTGAACCGCCTGGTCCTGGCTTCCTGGCGCGGGAAACTCTCGGTCATAGCCGCCAATCTTGCCAGCTTCAGCGGCCCCAGTAGGCTCGCGGATATGGATCAACCGCGGCGGCTGCTCCTCGTGCACGCCCATCCGGACGACGAGTCGATCGGCACCGGGGCCACGATGGCCAGCTACGCCGCCCAAGGCGCGCAGGTCACGCTGGTCACCTGCACGCTCGGCGAGCTGGGCGAGATCATCCCGCCCGACCTGGCGCACCTGGGCCCCGACGAGCTGGGGCAGTACCGGATCGGCGAGCTCGGCGCCGCCTGCGCCGCGCTCGGCGTGACCGACCACCGGTTCCTCGGCGGCGCGGGCCGGTGGCGCGACTCGGGCATGATGGGCGCCGAGGGCAACGACGACCCCCGCTGCTTCTGGCAGGCCGGCCTGGACCAGGCCGCCGACGCCCTGCTCGACGTCATCCGCGAGGTCCGGCCGCAGGTACTGGTCACCTACGACGCCAACGGCTTCTACGGGCACCCCGATCACATCCAGGCGCACCGGGTCGCCTGGCACGCCTTCCAGCAGGCCGGCGACTACGGGCTGGCCAAGTTCTACGCCACCGCGGCGGCCGACGGCCCGGTCACCACCGCGATCGACGCCACCGCCTACCTGGACCGCAAGCAGGCGGCGATGCGCGCCCACGCCACCCAGCTCACCGTGGACCCGCCCTACTTCGCGCTGTCCGACCAGATCAGGCACGACCTGGTCGGCACCGAGTACTTCACGCTGCTGGCGGGCCCGCGCGGCCCGGCCCCGGACGGATACGAAACCGACCTGTTCACCAGTAGCCTGCTGGCATGAACTCCACGCCCGGCGAGACGACGGGCCGGCGCGGGCCGGACTGGCCGGTCGCGGCCGGCGCCTATGCCGTGCTGTTCGTGCTCGGCGTGGTGGAGGCCATGATCGGCAGCTTCCAGTACGCCCGGGCGCCCAAGCCGGTGCCGGTGGCAGCGCTGGCGTGCTGCGCCGGCATCCTGCTCACCTGCGTGCTGGCCGCCTGGGCGATGCGCTCGGTCAGCGGCGCGGTGCTGCCCGGCATGGGCTGGGTCATCACGTCGTTCGTCCTGTCGATGCCGGTCTCCAACGGCAGCATCATCATCACCGCCACCACGCCGGGCGAGTGGTTCCTGTACGGCGGCACGCTCAGCGTGGCCGCCGCCGTGGTCGCCGCGTTCGCCCTGACGGCCTTCGGCCCGCGGCGGGGCCGCTAGCCCCGGATCGCGGCCTCGATCTGGTCGAGTCCCCAGTCGAGGTCCTCCTCGCTGATGACCAGTGGCGGCGCCAGGCGAATGACGTTCCCGTGGGTCTCCTTGGCCAGCACGCCGCGGGCGGCGAGCCGCTCGCACACCTCGCGGCCGGGCAGCGAGCTGAACTCGATCCCGGCCCACAGCCCGCGCCCGCGCACCGCGTTGACCCCGGGTAGTCCGCCCAGCCGCGCGTGCATCCGCTCCCCGAGCACCCGCGCCCGGGCCTGGTACTCCCCGGTGCGCAGCATCGCGACGACCTCCCGCGCCACGGCACACGCCAGCGGATTACCGCCGAACGTCGAACCGTGCTGCCCCGGCTTCAGCACCCCGAGCACCGGCCAGGACGAGACCATGGCGGAGACCGGCACGATGCCGCCGCCGAGCGCCTTGCCGAGCAGGTAGGCGTCCGGGACCACGTCCTCGGCCGCGCACGCGAACGTGTGGCCGGTCCGGCCAAGACCGGACTGGATCTCGTCGGCGATCATCAAGATGTTCTCATCCGTGCACAGCTCCCGGATCCCGGCCAGGAAGCCGGGCGGCGGCACGACCACCCCGGCCTCGCCCTGGATCGGCTCGACCAGCACGGCGACGACCCGGTGGCCGAGCTCGCCGACGGCGGCGGTCAGCGCGGCCAGGTCGCCGTACGGCACGGTGCGGAAGCCGGGCGTGTAGGGGCCGAAGTCGGCCCGGGCGTCCTCATCGGTGGAGAAGCTGACGATGGTGGTGGTCCGGCCGTGGAAGTTGCCCTCGAACGCGATGATCACCGCCTGGCCGTCGGGCACCCCCTTGACCGTGTAGCCCCACTTGCGCGCGACCTTGATCGCGGTCTCGACCGCCTCCGCGCCGGTGTTCATCGGCAGCACCACGTCCATGGCCGCCAGTTCGGCCAGCTCGGCGCAGAACGGACCGAACTGGTCGTGCTGGAACGCCCGGCTGACCAGCGTGAGCCGGTCGAGCTGCTGGCGCGCCGCGGCGACCAGCCGCGGGTGCGCGTGGCCGAAATTCAGCGCCGAGTAGGCGGCGAGCATGTCCAGGTAGCGGCGGCCCTCCACGTCGGTCACCCAGGCGCCCGCGGCCTCGGCCGCGACCACCGGCAGCGGGTGGTAGTTGTGCGCGCCGTATTCGTCGCCCAGCTTGAGCAGGCTGGTCGTGGTCTCGGTCATCTGTGTCTCTCCTCGGTTCATGGCCGCAGTTCCAGGGTGCAGCACTTGGCGCCGCCGCCGCCCTTGAGCAGCTCGGACATGTCCACGCCGACGGGAACGAACCCGCGCTGGAACAGCTGGCCGGCCAGCGTGGCCGCCTGTACCGGCAGCACGACGTGGCGGCCGTCGCTGACCGCGTTCAGGCCCAGCACCTCGGCGTCCTCGTCCTTGGCCTCGATCAGCTCGGTGAACCGCGCCGCCAGCGCCGCCCGCCCGGCGTCGTCGAACGCGGCCGGGTAGTACATGGCGGTGTCGGCGTCGAGCACGCACAGCGCCGTGTCCAGGTGGTAGAAGCGCGGGTCGGTCAGCCGCAGGCTCACCACCGGCAGCCCGAACAGGCGGCCGAGCTCGGCCGCGACGGCCTGGTCGCTGCGGAAGCCGTAGCCGGCCAGCAGGACCTCGCCGGCGAACAAGATGTCGCCCTCACCCTCGTGGACGTACTCGGGCACCGTTATATCCGGGTAGCCCTGGCCAGCGAACCAGTCCAGGTAGGCGGCGGCCTCCGCGGCCCGCTGCGGGTAGCGGAACCGCGCGCCGAGCACCTTCCCGCCGACCACGGTGGCGCCGTTGGCGGCGAACACCATGTCAGGCAGCCCGGGCACCGGCTCGATCGTCCGCACCTCGTGGCCGAGGTCGAGGTAGACCTGGCGCAGCCGGGCCCACTGCCGCCTGGCCAGGGCGGCGTCGGTCGGCTGGCCCGGCGCCATCCACGGGTTGATGGCGTAGGTGACCGCGAAGTGCTCCGGCGGGCACATCAGGTACCTGCGCGCGGTGGCCCGGCGCTCCTTCGTGATCATGAGGCCAGGTTAGGGGTTCGGCGCACAGGAAAACATCCGCCGACGATGCGTATCAGCAGCGAATCGTTGCGTAAATCCGCTCCATAACGGCGATTCGTTGCTTGTAACGCTAAGGTTTCCTGGCAACCCCGCAGTAGGCCGCCGCCGTCCCGCCGCCGTCCCGTTCACGGCCGTCCGGACGCCACTGCGCGCACGGCACCACGCCCGGCTCGGTCAGGTCGAGCCCGGCGAAGAAGCTGCTCAGCTCGTCCGGCCTGCGCAGCAGGTAGGGCGCGGGCGCACCGGCGCCGTACCGCGACCGCGCGCCCGCGTCGTACCGCCGCTGGGCGTGGTCGGCCGACGCGGCGCCGGCTGTATCGAGGGCCACCCCGTCGGCGAGGACCAGGTAGCTGCCGGCCGGCAGTTCGTTCATCAGCTGGCTGGTGATCGAGCGGGCCGCGCCGTAGTCGTCGATGTGGCCGAGGATGCCCAGCATGATCAGCGCGACCGGCCGGGACAGGTCGAGGGTGCTGGCCGCGGCGGCCAGCACCGCGGCCACGTCGCGCAGGTCGGCGTCCGCGTAGTAGACCGCTCCCTCCGGCGTGCTGGCCAGCATCGGGCCGCTGAGCAGCGCCTTGGCGTGCAGGATGACGGCCGGATCGTGGTCGGCGTAGACGATCCCGGCGTCCGGCACGATCCGCTGCGCGATCTCGTGGGTGTTCCCGCCGGCGGGCAGGCCGGAGCCGACGTCGAGGAACTGCCGGATCCGGGCCGGGCCGGCCAGGAACCGCACCGCCCGGACCAGGAAGGCACGCTCGGCCCGGGCCGCCTCGGCCAGGTGCGGGAATTCCCGGCCGATCTCCTGGCCGGCCGCCTGGTCGGCGGCGAAGAAGTCCCGGCCGCCGAGCCAGTAGTTCCACACCCGGGCCGGGTGCGGCAGGCTCACGTCGAGCCCGGCCGGCGGCGGCCCCCACGGCTCGCGCTGCTCCCGCTCGGGCTCGGCGGCAGCTGGCTGCGGCCCTGCCGGCTGCGGCCCTGCCGGCTGCGGCCCTGCCGGCTGCGGCTGGGCGGGGGCAGCATGCCGCGGCCGGTCGGCGACGGCCGCCTGGTGCTTGCCTGCTTCGGAACTGCGCCTACGGAACACCATTCACATGATGCCCGACCCGCGTAATCGCATGGGGCGTTTGCCGGGAACGCGCCAGGGCTAAGCACGACCACGTGCTCGACTTCGCCGCCGCGCTGCCCGACGCACGCAAGATCGGCAACGCTCCCGCCGTGCCGCGGTTCCCGGAAGTGGTCTCATGCCACTCGTGGGGTGTGCGCCACAGGCTCCCCGCGGACCGGGGGGTCAGGTGTCAGGGGTCGCGCGGGAGAGTGCTTCCACCCGGGCGGTCTGCTCGGCGTAGAAGGCGTTGCCGAGCTGGAGGAAGTCGCGCACGGTGGCGAGCTGCTCGTCGGTGAACCGGGCGAAGGCCGGCCCGGTCAGCTCGGTGAACGGCTGGTAGATCTCCCAGCCGCGCTGCCTGGCCCGCTCGGTAAGCTCGGCCAGCACCCGGCGCCGGTCGCCGGGGTCGCGCACCCGGCGCACGTACCCGGCCTTCTCCACCCGGTCGAGCAGCGCGGTCACCGCCCCGGTGGACATCCCCATCTCGGCCGCCAGCTCCCCCGCCGTCCGGCGGCCGGTCAGGTCGAGGATGTCCAGGCAGCGCAGGTCGGTCCGGTGCACGCGGTGCGCCATGACCACTCCGGCCATTGAGGTGGTCGGGCTCACCAAGTCGTTCGGTACATCCCGGGTTCTCGACGGGGTCGGATTCGAGGCCGCCGAAGGTACGGTCCTCGGCCTCCTCGGGCCGAACGGCGCCGGCAAGACCACCGCCGTCCGCATCCTGTGCACCCTGCTGCGCCCGGACGCCGGGCACGCCCGGGTGCTCGGCGTCGACGTGGTGGCCGAACCACAGCGGGTCCGGTCGATGATCGGGCTGACCGGGCAGTACGCAGCGGTGGACGACATGCTGTCCGCGCGGGAGAACCTGTACATGATCGGTCGGCTGCTCGGCCTGGGCCGCGGTGCCGCCCGGCGCCGGGCCGGGGATCTGCTGGCCGCGTTCGGTCTCGAGGAAAGCGCCGCCAAGACCGTCCGGACCTACTCGGGCGGCATGCGGCGCCGGCTCGACCTGGCGGCCAGCCTGACCGGCGAGCCGCGCGTACTGTTCCTGGACGAGCCCACCACCGGCCTGGACGTGGCCAGCCGGGGCCAGCTCTGGGACCTCATCGACCGGCTCGCGGCCGGCGGCACCACGGTCCTGCTGACCACCCAGTACCTGGCGGAAGCCGACCGGCTGGCCAGCCGGGTCGTGGTCATCGACCACGGGCACGTGCTGGCCGAAGGTACTCCGGCCGAGCTCAAGGAACGTTCGGGCGGCCAGGTCATCGAGGTCCGCCCGGCCAGCCACGCGGACATCGCGGCCGTCACGCGCGTCCTGTCCGGGGTGGCCGGCCTGCCCGCGACCGCGGGCAGGGACACGGTCACGGTCCGCGCCGCCGACCCCGCGCTGCTCGGCGTGGCCGTCAGCCGCCTCGAGGCCGAAGATATCGCGGTCAGCCAGATCGGCCTGCGATTGCCCAGCCTGGACGAGGCCTTCCTGCGCATCACCGCCGGCCCGGCTAGTACCGCGGGGAGCGCCCGGTGAGCCCGGTCAGCCAGACGGCGGTGCTGACCCGCCGCAACCTGCTGCACGTGTGGACCGACCCGCAGCAACTGATCGGCATGACCATCCAGCCGCTGATGTTCCTGCTGCTGTTCGTCTACGTCTTCGGCGGCGCGATCGCCGGGTCCAGCCGGGCCTACATCCAGTTTGTGCTGCCCGGCCTGGTGGTGCAGGGCGTGGGCTTCTGGTCGGCGCAGACCGCGATCGGGCTCAACGCCGACTTCCAGCGTGGCCTGATCGACCGGTTCCGTTCGCTGCCGATCGCGCGCAGCGCGGTGGTGGCCGGGCGCATCGTGGCCGACGTGCTGCGCACCGCGTGGGGGACCGTGATCACCGTCGCCGCCGGCCTGGCCTTCGGGTTCCGGCCGCACGCCAGCGCCGCGGGCGCGGTCGCCGCGTTCGGCCTGGTCCTGGCGTGGGGCTTCGCGCTCAGCTGGCTGATGGCCTTCCTCGGCGTCGCGCTGCGCAGCGCCGAGACGGTGCAGACAGCGGGCTTCCTGCTGATAATGCCGCTCGGCTTCGCCAGCTCGGTCTTCGCCCCGGCGTCCTCGATGCCGGGCTGGCTGCAGGCGTTCGTCAGGGCGAACCCGGTCACCGTCGTCACCGACGCGGTCCGCGGCCTGATCGGCGGCGGCCCGGCAGGCCGCCCGCTGCTCGAGTCGGCCGCCTGGCTGGCCGGCCTCACCGCGGTCAGCTGGGCGCTGACTATCCAGCGCTACCGCGCCCGCTTATTTTTACCCCACTCGCCTCCGGCCGGCTCGCGGGGCCCCAGCCCCGGTGACCGGATGACCAGGACCGACTCCACCGGGTCGGGGCCGAGCGCGGCGTACCCGTGCGGAACGTCGCTGGCCCACTGCGCCGCCTGGCCCGCGCCGATCTCGGTCTCCTCGCCGAGGCGCCCGACCCGCGCCCGCCCGCTGGTCACCAGCATGTGCTCGGTGACACCGGGCCCGTGGGCGGGCGAGCGGTGGCCGTGACCGGGCTCGAGGCGGAGCCGGTAGACCTCCACGGTCTGCCCGCCGTCGTGGCTCACGTCGAGCAGCCGCGCCTCGATGCCGGGAGACGCGACCCGAATGCCGGGAGACGCGACCTGGATGCCGGGCCGGTCCGCGATCAGGGTCGCGAGCGGCACGCGGAGTGCGCCCGCGAGCGCGTACAGCGTGCCCAGGGTCGGGTTGCGGACGCCGTTCTCGATCTCCGACAGCGACCCCTTGCCGACGTGCGCCGCCTCGGCCAGCGCGCCGAGGGCCAGGCCGCGTTCCCGCCGCGCCGCCCGCAGGCGCTCGCCCACCAGCCGGGCCAGATCGTCCACGACAGACGATTCTAGGCAACCCCGTTCTGTAAACAGAACACCGCACGCTAGGGTTCTGTTTATGGAACACAACACCCGGCCGATCCTGGCCGGCATCCTGACCGCGCTGGTCGGGTTCACCAGTTCCTTCGCCGTGGTCCTGGCCGGCCTGCGCGCCGTCGGCGCCTCGCCCGCCCAGGCGGCCTCCGGGCTGCTGGCCGTGTGCGCGACCCAGGCCCTCGGCATCTTGTGGCTGGTGCGCCGCCACCGGATCCCGCTCACCCTGGCCTGGTCCACGCCCGGTGCGGCGCTGCTGGCCAGCACCGGCATGGTGCACGGCGGCTGGCCCGCGGCCGTCGGTGCCTTCCTCGTCACCGGCGCGCTCCTGGTGATCACCGGCCTGTGGCCCCGCCTCGGCCGGCTCATCTCCGCCATCCCGACGCCGATCGCGCAGGCGATGCTGGCCGGCGTGGTGCTCGACCTGTGCCTGGCCCCGGTGCGCGGCTTCGCGGCCCACCCCTGGTCGGTCGGGCCGATCCTGCTCACCTGGGTCGTGATGCTCCGGTTCGCGCGTTCATGGGCCGTGCCGGCCGCGTTCGCCGCCACCCTCGTCGTCGTCGCCGTCGACGCCGCCCGCCACGGCGGGCCGCAGGGGGCGCTCGTCCCCCACGTGGCCTGGACGACGCCCACCTTGACCTGGGCCAGCCTGCTCGGCCTGGCCATCCCGCTGTACGTGGTCACGATGGCCGGGCAGAACATTCCCGGCGTCGCGGTCATGTCCTCCTACGGCTACCAGGTTCCGTGGCGCGAGACGATGGCCGTGACCGGGCTCGGCACCGCGGCCGGCGCCCTGGCCGGCGGGCACGCCATCAACCTGGCCGCGATCACCGCCTCGATGAACGCGTCGCCCGAGGTGCATCCGGACCCGGCCAGGCGCTGGGTGGCCGCGTGGACCTCGGGCTGGTCCTACCTCGTGCTCGCCCTGTTCTCGACCGCCCTGGTCACGTTCGTCAGCGTCGCGCCGTCCGGCGTGGCGGGCGCCGTGGCCGGGCTCGCGCTCCTCGGCACGCTCGCCGCTGCCCTGGCGGGCGCCCTGTCAGCGGCCGAGGGCCGCGAGGCGGCGGCCATCACCTTCGTGGTGGCCGCCTCCGGGCTGACCTTCTTCGGGATCGGCGCCGCGTTCTGGGCCCTCGCCGCCGGCCTCCTGGTCCGCGCCGTCCTTCCCCGCGAGCGGGACTAGCAGAGCCGGGCTAGCCGGACCGCGGCGGCGGCGATCCGCTCGTCGGTGCCGGTGAGCGCCACCCGGATATGCCGTTTCCCGGCCGGCCCGTACAGCTCGCCCGGTGCCACCAGGATCCCGGCCGACGCGGCCAGCAGCTCCGCCGCCGACCAGCAGTCGTGGGCCGGGTGCGCCGCCCACAGGTAGAGCCCGGCCTCGGAGTGGTCGATGCGCCATCCGGCCGCGGTAAACGCCTCCCGCAGCACCGAACGCCGTGACGCGTACCGCTCTCGCTGTTCCCGCGCGTGCGCATCGTCCGTCAGAGCCGCGGTCATCGCGGCCTGCACCGGCGCCGGCATCATCATCCCGGCCTGCTTCCTGATCGCGAGCAGGTCCGCGACCAGCGCGGGATCCCCGGTCACGAACCCGGCCCGGTAACCGGCCAGGTTGGACCGCTTGGACAGCGAGTGCACGGCGAGCAGTCCTGCGTGCGACCCGCCGCAGACGGCCGGATGCAGCACCGAGACCGGCGTGGCCGCCCAGCCCAGCGAGATGTAGCACTCGTCGGAGGCCACGACCGCGCCGCGTTCGGCGGCCCAGTCCACGATCTTGCGCAGGTGATCAGGCGGCAGCACCCGGCCGGTGGGGTTGGACGGCGAGTTGACCCACACCAGCCGGACCCTCCGGGTCCGGGCCGGGCCAGGCCCGGAGACTTCCAGCGGGCTGTCCGAGGACACCGTCGTGGCCCCGGCCAGCCGGGCACCGATGTCATAGGTCGGGTACGCCAGCTCCGGCGCGAGCACCACGTCGCCGGGACCGAGGCCGAGCATGACCGGGAGCCAGGCGATGAGCTCCTTGGTGCCGATGACGGGCAGCACGTCGTCCGGCGACACCGTGACGCCGTGGTCCCGGGCCAGCCAGCCGGCCGCCGCGGCCCGCAGCCCGGGGGTTCCCCAGGTAGCCGGGTAGCCGGGCGCGTCGGCGGCGGCCGCCAGGGCGTCGCGGATGAGGCCGGGCACCGGATCGACCGGCGTCCCCACGGAGAGATCCACGGGGCCGTCCGGGTGGTGCCCGGCTTTCTCGCGCAGCGGTGCGATCCGGTCCCAGGTGAAAACGGGGAGCCGGCCCGCGAGGGTCATTCCTCCGCGTTGATGCCGGCCGGCAGCGCCGCTACGACCGGGTGATCCTTGCCGGTCTTGCCCGCCTTGGAAGCACCACCGGGGGAGCCGAGGTCCTCGAAGAAGTCGACGTTGACCTTGTAGTATTCCTTCCACTGGTCCGGAACGTCGTCTTCGTAATAGATCGCCTCGACCGGGCAGACGGGCTCGCAAGCGCCGCAGTCCACGCACTCGTCGGGGTGGATATAGAGCATGCGCTCGCCCTCGTAGATGCAGTCAACGGGGCATTCCTCGATGCACGCCTTGTCAAGCACATCAACGCAGGGCTGCGCGATGATGTAGGTCACGGGTGAACTCCTGTCGTCGTCCTGCTGCTAACACAGTATGGCGGGTCGGCGGAGGGGGTGCCGCATCAGCCAGCGACAATACCGCCTTGCGAAGCGTTCTTCCCTGACGAGGACGTCGGGGTGGAGGCGCGCTGCCAGCCCATACTGCCATTCGCGGCTTTCCACACATAACCGGCATACCGCACTTCGCTGAGGCCGTAGCCCTGCGCGTTGGCCACCAGCCAGTCGGCCACCGTCCAGGCCGAGGTCCGCCGCACGTGCAGGACCGCGCTGCTTCCGGTGCCTTTTTTTCCCGAACGGTCCAGCGTTATCCTGGCCACTACCGCCTCACGCCCGGCTGGCCCGAACGTCTCGGCGATGTTTCGCATCACTCCCGCCAGGTTCGCCTGACCTGGCTTGGCCGGCGGGGTGTACCAGCAGGACACGCCGTGCGGCGACTGCCCGGTGAAGTAGGCCGCCAGCTGCGCCGCCATCCCCTCCCACTGCGCGTAGGCCGAGCCGTCGGCGCTGTGCTGCACGTCCTGGGCCGCCTGGGAGACCGCCATCGTGGTGTAGCCGCGCAGGTGGGTCAGGGCGCCGAAGAACTTGGTGGTGGCGTAGACCGGGTCCTCCAGGTCGGCGGCCGGGCCCCAGCCCTCCGAGGGGCGCTGCTGGAAGATCCCGACCGAGTCGCGGTCGCCGTAGTCCAGGTTGTGCAGCTTGGATTCCTGCAGCGCGGCGGCCAGGGCGATGGTGACCGCCCGCCGGGGCAGCTTCCGCCGGGCCGCGACGCCGGCGATGGTGGCGGCGATGGCCGCCTGGTCGGTGTCGAGCGAGATGGCCTGATCACCGAGGCCGGCCTGACAGCCGGGCGGCGGGGGAGCGGGGGCGCCGCTCGGGGCGGTGTGGTAGATGGCGTACACCGCGACCGCGAGTACCAGTGCCAGGGTCGTCCCCACGATGGCCCCGGCTCGCAGCCGAGCGGGATTGTGCGGCACAAACAGACCGTACCCGCCATGGGTGGCTGCGCGGCGCATCCACCTGGCGTGACTACCTTAGTAGCTGATATGAACGGAAATTCCGAGCCGCACCGGCGGGTCCGTCGCCAGGGACCCGTCACGCTGCGCGGCAAGCAGATACCCCCCACCACCACCGATCAGCGCCTGCTCGACCGGCGGGGGCCATCCGACTGGGTGCACACCGACCCCTGGCGAGTGATGCGGATCCAGGCCGAGTTCGTGGAGGGGTTCGGCCTGCTGGCCGAGCTCGGCCCGGCCGTCTCGGTGTTCGGCTCGGCCCGGACCGCGCGGGGCAGCCGCGAGTACGAGACCGCCGAGCGGATCGCCTCCGGGCTGGCCGGGGCGGGGTACGCCGTGATCACCGGCGGTGGCCCGGGGATCATGGAGGCGGCCAACAGGGGCGCCGCCGAGGCCGGCGGCCTCTCCGTGGGCCTGGGCATCGAACTGCCCCGGGAGATGGGCCTCAACGAATACGTCAACGTGGGCGTGGAGTTCCGCTACTTCTTCGTGCGGAAGACCTGCTTCATCAAGTACTCCCAGGCGTTCGTGGTCCTGCCCGGCGGGTTCGGCACCATGGACGAACTCTTCGAGGCCGTGACCCTGGTCGCCACCGGCAAGATCACCAAGTTCCCGATCGTGCTGGTCGGCCGGGAGTACTGGTCCGGCCTGCTCTCCTGGCTCAAGGACACGATGCTCGCCCGGGCCAACATCGGCCCCGGTGAACTCGACCTGCTCAAGCTGGCCGACGACCCCGACGAGGTAGTCAGCATCATCCGGGAAGCCCACAACGGCACCGGCCTAACCTCCTAACCCGGGCGCCCCACCCGTTCCCCCGCGCACCGACCCCGTCTGACACGGCGACGCGCCGCCCCCAACCGCCGCGACCCCGCCCCCAACCGCCGCGACCCCGTCGCCTCCACCAGGCCGCGAGCCCTCGGCGTACCCCTGCCCGTGACCGCACCGGCCCCTTGGCACACGCGCCCCAGGAGCCCCGCCAGCGCCAGCAGGTCCTTGCGGACGGCCCGGAACTCCCGGGTCTCCTGCTGCCGGCGGCCCTTCCGCGTGCCGCTGGGCACCCGGATGGTGACCATGACCGCGGCCTTGCCGATGTCGATCCCGGCGACCCGCCCGGCACCATGCCCGCTCGCAGTCCCACGTGCGCGGCAGCGGACCCCAGCCCGTCACGGCGGCCAGCCCGCGAGAAATTTTCACGCCGCCACGGCGCCCCCCGGCCACCGATGACTGTTGCGGAATCGCGGCGTGCCGGACGTGCGGGGGGTGTGCCACCGGCACGGTCCCCACGACGGCCGCAGCAGCCGCGAGAGAACCACCCGCCACATGAGCCGCAGACTTATCCGCCCAGCTGGAAGTTAACGGGGTTGATCCGGGTTACCGGTCCGATCCGGTACCCCGGGGGGTACCAAATCCACCCCGTAACCCGGATCCACCCCGCTATTCCCGCGGGACAGCGCACCACCGGCCCCCCAGGGCACCACAGCACCCGGCGGCACGCCAGCCAGCCAGCCGCCGGGCAACCACGAGACACCATGATCCTGCAACAGCCCCCTGCCTCAGATCGAGATGCCGTGAGCCTGCCGTGCCGCTGGTTCCGGTGCTCTTCGTGCCGTTGCGGGCTCCCCGGTTAACACCGGTCCCATCTGACACGGCGACGCGCCGGCGGGTGGCGCGGGTGCTCGCGAATGCGACATCGTGGACCAGACGTGGCACGATTCATCTGTGCCTGTTCTCATGCTGATCGCGATCGCCGTCGTGCTCGTCGGCATCTTCTCAGTCGCGACCGGGCGGGGTGGCGAACTGGCCTATGAGCAGGCCGATCACGCCCCGCTCGACCTAGGCCCCGTGTCCGCCGCGGATATTGCCCTGCTGCGCCCGCCGAGTGCCATGTGGGGCTACAACATGCAGGTGACAGACGCGGCCCTGGACCAGATCGCCCGCGCCATGCGGGAGCGCGACGTCACGATCGCCTACCTGCAGGACCAGCTGGCGAGCACCCAGCGCAACGGCTCCTATACCGAGCCGCGAGGCGCGCACGCCCGCCCGGTCGGCATCGCCCCCCTGGAACCCCTGGCCCTGGAGCCGCTGGCCCTGGAGCCGTTCGGAGCCTCCGACGACGAGCGGTTCGAGGAAGAGCCGTTCGACGACGAGGCGTTCGAGGAAGGGCCGTTCGAAGACGAAGCCCCGGAAGGCGAGGCGTTCGAGGGCGAAGCTCCCGAGGGCGAAGCTCCCGAGGGCGAAGCTCCCGAGGAGCGTGCTGTCCCGGAGCCGCTCGAGCCGCTCGCGGCCGCCGGATCCCACCCCGCCGAGCCCCCCGCCGCCGAAGCGCTGCCTGCCGAAGCGCTGCCTGCCGAAGCGCTGCCTGCCGAAGCGCTGCCTGCCGAAGCGCTGCCTGCCGAAGCGCTGCCCGCCCAGACGATGCCCGCCGAGGCCCCGCGTACCGCGGACGTGCCCGTGTTCACCCCCACCGCGACCTACCGCCAGACCCCGCTGGTGCTCAAGGCTTCCGGCCCCAAGCCGCCCCCCCTCCCCGAATCCCGCGGGGCCACCACCCAGCCGTCGGAAATCCACGCCCCGACCGAGCCCAACGCGGTGCTGAAGCCAGGCACCCCGGGCCCGCAGGGAACGTTCGACACGCACGACTGGTGGGCCGAGCAGACCGAAGCCGCGCGGGAGGAACGGGCTCGCCGCCAGGCCGCCGGGGAAACCGACGAGGAAGAATCCGGCCGGCCGGCCGACGACCCGCTCGCCGCCGAGGAGGAGGGCTGGTGAGCGAGGAACCGGCCGGACCGGGGGCGATCGCGGGACCCGACGGCAAGCTGCGCTGCCCCTGGGGCCTGAGCACGGCCGACTATGTCGCTTACCACGACGAGGAGTGGGGCCGCCCGGTGCGCGGCGACACGGCGATCTTCGAGCGGCTCTGCCTGGAGGGCTTCCAGTCCGGGCTGTCCTGGCTGACGATCTTGCGCAAGCGGGAGAACTTCCGCGCTGCCTTCGCCGGGTTCGACCCCGAGGCCGTCGCGGCCTTCGGCGACCAGGACGTGGCCCGGCTGCTGGCCGACACGGGCATCGTCAGGAACCGCCTGAAGATCAACGCGGCCATCGTCAACGCGCGGGCCGCCCTCGGCCTGCCGGACGGCCTGAGCGCGCTGGTGTGGAAGTACGCGGCCGAGGCGGGGGCCGCGCCGCGGACGCTGGCCGAGGTACCGGCCTCCACGCCGGCCTCGAAGGCGCTGAGCGCCGAGCTCAAGCGGCACGGTTTCACGTTCACCGGCCCGGTAACCGCCTACGCCACCATGCAGGCGTGCGGTGTCGTCAACGACCACCTGGCCGCCTGCTTCTGCCGGGTCCGAGACCGGGACTGAGACCGGGACTGAGACCGCCGCCAGGCCGGTTACAGCCGCACCTACGCGAGGCCGATGCCCGGTTATCGATCGGTAACTATCCGTTAATATCTATAACCCCTCAGTTAACTTGAGCATGCTCAGTGAGCAAACTCAATGGTTCATTGTACTCTGCCGTCACTTTCTGTGATAGTTAGTATGCGATTAGTGACGATGCGGCAGAGCATTTGGGGGTCAGACGGACCATGAAGGCGTTGCTGCTTACGGTCGGATCGCGAGGTGACGTCCAGCCGTTCGTCGCCTTGGCGGTCCGGCTGCGGGCTAGCGGCCACGCGGCCGTGCTGGCCGCGCCCGCGGTTTTCAGCGGCCTGGCCGAGGCTTACGACGTGCCGTTCGTCCCGCTCGAGCTGGACATGGGCCAGGTCGGCGAAGCGGTGGCGGGTCGTTACGGCCTGCGGCACGTGATGCGGTTCTGCCAGGCGATGGGGCAGCGCGCGGCCGCCGTGCTCCCGGCCCTGGGGAACGCGGCCGACGGCGGCGCCGATCTGGTGGTGCACCACCCGGTGCTGCCTCTCGGCCAGCACGTGGCCGAACTCCTCGGCGTGCCCGCGGTCGTCGGCCAGGCGATGCCCGCCCTGGTGCCGACCCGGGAGTTCCCCTCCACGGTCTGGCCGTGCCGGGTGCCGGGGATGCTGAACCGGCCGTCCTACCGGGCGGCCGGGCGGCTGGCCGGCGCATGGTGCCGTAAGGACGTGGACCGCTGGCGCCGGGACGTGCTTGGCCTGCCGTCCCGCCGCGGCCGCCACGATCCGCTGGTCTCCGGCGACGGCGCGCCGGTCACCGTGCTGCACGCGTTCAGCGAGCACGTCATCCCGCGGCCGGCCGACTGGCCGGCGACCGCGCACGTCACTGGCTACTGGCTGCTCCCGGCCGCGCAGGACTGGTCGCCACCGGGCCGGCTGGCCACGTTCCTCGAGGCCGGCCGGAAGGTCGGCCGCTCGGTCGTCTACGTCGGCTTCGGGAGCATGCCCAGCCTGGACGCCGCCCGGCTGGCCGCCTCGATCATGACGGCCGCCGGGGACAACGACGTCCGGGTCGTGGTGGCGTCGCTCGACCCCGCGCTACGGCGGCTGCTGCCCTCCGGCCGCTTCCTCGTCATCAGGAACGCGCCCCACGACTGGCTCTTCCCCCAGCTGGACGCCATCGTCCACCACGGCGGGGCCGGCACCACCGCCGCTGCCCTGTACGCCGGAAAGCCGCAGGTCATCTGGCCGTTCTGCGTCGACCAGCCGTTCTGGGCCCGGCGCATGCAACACCTGGGCGTGGCGCCCCCGCCCCAGCCGGTGCACGAGCTGACCGGGCCGGCCCTCGCGGCCGCCCTCGACCGCGCGCTCGGCGACCCGGGCCTGGCCCGGCGGTCCGCGACGCTCGCTGCCCTGCTCCGCGCCGAGGACGGCGCCGGGCAGGCCGTATCCCACCTGGAGGATGTCATGGCCGGATCACGCGTGGCGGTGGGAGCATGATCGAGCTTCCGCTGCCGCCCGGGGTGGAGCGGCGGCTGATCGAGACGCACCGGCGCCGGATCCAGGCGCTGCACGGAGTACCGCGGCCCGAGGTCGACAACGGGATCGACGTGGTCATGGTCAGCGGCTTCTTCGGTACCAAAGAGGACTTCCGCGAGGTGATGTCGCTGCTGGCCGCGGCCGGCTACCGCGGCTGGGCCTACGACTACTCCGGCCAGCTCGAGCTGGCCACCGCGGGCGAGGTCGGCTACTCGATCGCGGACATGGCCAGCGACCTCAGGGAGCTGATCCGCGAGGTCACCGACGGCCGCCCGGTTCACCTCGTCGGGCACTGCCTCGGCGGCTTCGTGGCCCGGTCCGCCGCGGTGGCCGAGCCCGGCCTGGCCCGCAGCCTGGCCCTGGTCGCCTGCGGCCCGGACATGCAGGAAGAAAAGCACCAGTCCATGCTGGAAGGGCTGGCCAAGCTGCACGCCAACGGCGGCACGATCGCGCTCTGGCCGCTGGTGAAGGCGCTGCTCGCCAAGGACGACACGGTCATGCGCGAGTTCTGGCACACCAAGCTGTCCGAGATGAACCCGCACTGGGTCACCGGCACCGCGGAGTCGATGGCGGACGAGCCGGACCGCAGCGACGAACTGGTCGCGGCCGGCGTCGACGCGCTGGTGGTGTTCGGCAAGCGCGACCGCCGGGTGTGGAGCCACGACACCTACGCCGGGATGGCCGGCCGCCTGCGGGCCGGCCACGTGATCATCCCGAAAGCGTCGCACAGCCCCAACATGGAGCAGCCCGCGCTGCTGGCGGAGGCGCTGCTGGAGTTCTGGGCCGTCGAGGACGCGTACGAGGGTGAACCCGCGGCGGTGGCCTGATGAGCCGCGCGGCGCCCGGCCCGGCGCCCGGGGTCCCACGGCCCGCGACGTCCAGGGAGTCACCGAGCCCGGCCGAGCCGGAGACCCAGGCGCGGGCACTGCGGATCTTCCTGCGGCTGATCAGGCCGCGACCGCTTGCGGACCCGTACCCGCTCTACGCCCAGTTGCGGGACCAGGCCCCGTTCCTGCCCATCCGCTTTCCCGGGATGCCGGTCGCCTACCTGGTCACCACCTTCGCCAGCTGTTCCCGGCTGCTGCGCGAACCGGCGTTCGGGCCGCCGACCTACGCCCAGCTCGACGCCCTGAACCCGGGCTGGCGGGACAACGCGTTCATCAGCTGCGTGTACCGGTCGATGGTGATGTTGTCCGGCCCGGCGCACCGCGCGCGCAGGCAGGTCGCGTCCCGGCCGTTCACCCCCCGGCAGAGCGAGGCGTTCCGGGGCCAGCTGGCCGAGATCACCGAACTGCTCCTCGACCGCCTGGCCGGGCACGGCCCCGGTCCCGTCGACCTGGTCGAGGAGCTGGCGATGCCGTTCGCGTCGCTGTCCCTGGGCCGCCTGCTGGCCATCGCCGACGACGAGGCGCTCCGGCTCGGCCAGCTGACCCGCCAGCTCGGCGTGGTCTTCGAGCAATTCGCCTCGGCCAGCCAGCGCCGCAACCTCGTGGTCTACGGGGAGGAACTGGTCCAGGGGCTGGCGGCGGTGCTGGCCGGCCGTCACGGCAGCGAGGACAACCTGCTGGCCCGGCTGGCCGCCAGCCAGGCCGAGGCCGGCTCCGAAGAGCAGCTCGGCATGGCGGTGCTGCTGTTCGGAGCCGGGTTCGACTCCCCGGCCAGCATGGTCGGTCTCGGTACCAGGCTGCTGCTCGAGCATCCGGAGCAGGCGCTGCTGCTGGCCGCGGACGACGGGCTCGCGCCGAACGCGGTGGCCGAGATCCTGCGCTACGAGCCGCCGGTGCAGCTGGTGGTCAGGACCGCGCTGGAACCGGCCGAGCTGGCCGGGACCCAGATCGAGCCGGGCAGCATGATCCTGGGTCTGGTCGCGGCCGCGAACCGGGACCCGGTCCAGGTGAAGGAGCCCGAGGTGTTCGACGTGACCCGGGAGCGGGTCCCGTCGCTGAGCTTCGGCGCCGGGCCGCACTACTGCCTCGGCGCGTACCTGACGGGCATGCAGGGCGAGGCCCTGTTCCCCCGGCTGCTGCGCCGGTTCCCGCGGCTGCGGCTGGCCGGGCGGCCGGCCTACCGCTCGCCCGGGTCCACCCTGCGCGGCCTGGAGAGCCTGCCCGTCTACCTGGAGTTAGGCCGAACGGGCTTTCCGTGAGCCCCGGTAGGGTGGCAGTCATGAGCGGTGACGTGATCGTGACGATCACGCTCAACGCCGCGCTGCACGTGGCCTACACGACGGGCGACCCGGACGGCGACCCGGGGGCCGAGGGCATGGTGCCGGTCTCCCGGCCGACCTACCGGGCCGGCGGCCGGGGCGTGACCGTAGCCCGGGTGCTGCGGGCCTTCGGCCACGACGTGCTCGCGGCCGGCCTGGTCGGCGGCGCCTCCGGCGAGCTCGTCGTCCAGGACCTGGCCCGGTCCGGCGTCCCGACGGCGTTCACGCTGATCCGGGGCGAATCCCGCCGGTTCTACCGGTTCTCTGGTCCGGAGACCCCGACCCGGCGATTCTCCGAGCCGGGCCCGTACATCACCACCGAGGAACTCGGCCGGTTCGCCGCGGACTACCGGCGGCTGATGACCGGAGCCGCGGCCGTCGTGCTCTGCGGCAGCCTGCCCGACGGCCTGGACGCGGATACCTACGGGTCGCTGGTGACCTACGCCGTCGAGGCGGGCGTCCCGGTGATCCTCGACGCGGGCGGCGAGGAACTCAAGCACGCCGTCGGCCACGGCCCCGACCTGGTGGTGGCCGAGGCCGGAACCGGTCCGTCTGGTCCGGGGGAGCTGGGCGCCACCCTGGTCCGGCTGGGCGCGGGCGCGGCCGCCGTCGCGGCCGGCGGCGTGGTCAGCGCGGTGACCACGGACGGGGAGTGGACCGCCTGGGTCGGCGTTTCGGCGTCAGCGCCGGGGTTCGGGCCGGCCCGGGGCGCGCTGGTGGCGGGAATGGTTCCCGGTCAGCTGCTCGGCTGGTCCTGGCCCGACCGGCTCAGGCACGCGCTGGCCCTGGCCGCCGGCGGGGCGGGCACCTGGACCAAGGAGCCCGGCGACGCGGTCGAACGGGACCGCGTCGACCTAGCCGCCTACGAGCGTCTGCTCGACGCGGTCCGGATCGAGTCGCCCTCGGCTGGATACTTCAAAGAGTAACGAACGCGGCGAAAGGACCCCCTCAAGGCGGGGTCCTTTCGCTTATCCTGCTCGGCATGGATGCCGACGATCCCGCCGAACCCGACGTCGCTCTCCTGTTCGCGCCGGTGGCCGTCGAGGAGACCTTCGGCGGCGTGCTCACCGAGGCCCGCCAGGTCCTGGGCGCGCTCCACGACCCGGTGGACGCCGAGCTCTGGGGCTCCGACCTGATCGGCGCCCTGGCCTCGTCGGCCGCGGGCCTGTCCTCGCTGATGGACACGCTCACCAAGTCGCTGGTACCCGCGGCCGAGGAGGCCGCCAGCCCCGAGGCCCTGGCCCTGCTGCACGTGCTGGCCGCGGTCGGCTCGCCCGCCCTGCGCACCGCGGCCGCGCAGGCGGCCGCCCGGCTCGGCGCCCGCGACGTGGCCGATCCGCCGTGGGCCGCCGCGATCGGGTCGCCGCAGGTCCGCGACTGCTGGCACTACGCCGACGTCGGCGGCCGCCAGGAGTCCCTCACCATAGCCTTCGCCTACGGCGACGCCGAGCACGCCGTCAGCGTGCTGATCGACCACGGTCGCGGCGGCAAGATCAGGGACACCTGGGTCACCAAGGGCTCCGGCTTGCGCGCCGACACCGAGCAGGCGGCCCAGGACAACCTGCTGGTGGTGTTCGAGGTGCTCGGCGCCGCCGACGCCCGGCTCCGGCTGGCCCAGGCGGTCGCGGCCGGCGAGTGCCCCGAACAGCCCGACCAGGTCGACGACGTGGTGGCGCACCGCGCGCTGCTGCGCGCCCGCCTCGACCTGCTGACTAACCCCCCGACCTGACCAACTTCATCGCCATGCTGCGGATCTCCTCGCGAAACGCCCGCTTCCAGCAGTGGGAGGCGCTGCTCGGCAATCGCAGCAAACGCCAGCGGGCCGGGGAGTTCCTGGTCCAGGGCGTGCGGCCGATCACGCTGGCGGCCCGGTTCGGCTGGCCGTTCCGCGCCCTGCTCTACGACGCCGACCGCTCCCTGTCCGGCTGGGCCCGCGACCTGCTCCGCGACGTCCCCGCCAGCCAGGTCGCGATGGCCCCCGACCTGCTGGCCGAGCTGGGCGAAAAAGGCGAAGGGCCGCCCGAGCTGATCGCCGTAATAGGGATGCCGAACGATGATCTCCACCGCATCACGGCCGGCCCCAGCTTTCTCGGGGTGGTCCTCGACCGCCCGGCCAGCCCAGGTAACGTCGGCAGCATCGTCCGCTCGGCCGACGCGTTCGGCGCCGACGGGGTCATCGTCACCGGCCACGCCGCCGACGTCTACGACCCCCGGGCCGTCCGGGCCAGCACCGGCTCGCTGTTCGCCCGCCCGGTCGTCCGCTGCCCCTCGCACCGCGAGGTCATGGCCTGGGTCCGGGCTCAGCCATACCCCATCATCGTGGTCGCCGCTGACGAGCACGGCGAGGTCAATGTCTTCGACCAGGATTTCACCCAGCCCACCCTGCTCCTGGTCGGCAACGAGACCACCGGCCTGACCGCCGCCTGGCGCGACCGCTGCGACCTCACCGTCCGCATCCCCATCACCGGCGCCGCCAGCTCCCTCAACGCCGCCAACGCCGCCACCGCCATCCTCTACGAAATCACCCGCCAGCGGCTAACCACATAGCGCAAGCGTTCCCCCGGTGGGGTCGAGCAGGCGGTGCGGGCCGGGGCGGCTTCCCAGGCTGGCCCGGTCGCCGCGGATCCGCGCGCAGGGGCCCTCCGGGCCGGCCAGGATCAGGCCGTCCGCGTCGATGGCCAGGAGTTCGTGGTCGTGGCGGTAGAGCACGGGGCCATCCCGTTCGGCCGAAATGGCGACGTGACCTCGGCGCAGGGCGTCGAGTACGGCGGCCGGCCCGTCGCCGCCGCATTCGGCCCAGGTGGTCGGGCGGCCGGGCGGCGCGTCGGCCCCCGGCCGGTGCCAGTCGCTGCCGCCGACCGGGATGGCGGCCTGGTCCCAGGCCAGCCACCAGGACAGCGGCAGGTTCCAGCGCGGGTCGAGCCAGCTCCAGTGCCACACCTCGAGCAGCGGCGGTCGGCGGCGCATCGGGCGGGTCCAGCTGACCGGCCCGCCGTACGGGTGGTTGACCGAGAGCAGGCCCCCGGCCGCCTCGGTGGCGTCCAGCCAGTCGTCAGGGGAGCGCCGGAAGTCGATCCAGCCCACGTCGCCTAGCGCCCCGGCGTGCCCGCCGTCGGTCGTCACCTCCTGACCGGGCAGCAGGGTGATCCCGTACCGCCGGGACGCCCGGGCCAGCTCGGCGTGGTGGCTGATCGTGTTGTGGTCGGTGACCGCGAGGAAGTCGAGCCCGCGCTCGACGGCCAGCACGGCCAGCTCGGGCACGGTCAGCTGGCCGTCCGAGTGCACCGTGTGGGTATGCAGGTCACCAGCCAGCCACCGGTGCCCCGGCCGGGCCGGCAGCTCCCGCCGCGCCGGCCGCTCCGCTGGTACGGGGGGCGCTGGCGCCGCCGGCGGCGGCGCCAGCGCCCCAGCCCGCGCCGTCGTCTCGGCCGTCACCCGGAACCCGGTGCCCTCCGGCGGCACCCGGTGCACCCCGATCATCACCTGCCACGTCCCGGCCTCCAGTTCCCCCGGCAGGTAACCCGGCGTCGCCGCCCCCGGCGTGATGACGAAGGACTTCCGCGCCCCGCCCGACCACCCCCGGAATCCGTCCGGCCCCAGGCAGCCCAGGTCGAGCACGGCCCCGCCGCCGCGTTCGTACTCCAGCTCCACCCGCAGCCCGCCCGCCCCGGCCGCCACCTCCACCGGCAGGTAATGCCACGGCGACGCGAACCGGTCCTCCAGCGTCCACCGCCCGGTGTGCTCCGTCCCGTTCCCCATAACCGCCATCTGACCAGAGCCCGCCCTGACTGGCCAAATCCGGCCTGGTGGCCGGGGGGCGCATCGGAGCCAGGTGCGCGTCCACTGGCTCAGCCGACGTGGTGGACGTGAGCGTAAGCTCATCCGGCCACCGAGGAATGCGTGCGGCGCGGAAACGCCTCGTGAACGCCTTCACAAGGCGGATGTCCGCCCGCAAACGGCGATTTGCCGGCACTTTCGGGCGTCAGGGCACCCGAAACTGCCGGCAAAGCCGAGGGCGGCAGACGCCACGCCCCCGCAAAGTGAACCTGAGTCACAGCAGCACCTCCGCCACCGCTTCCCGGGCGCGTCGGCCTTGCTATTACGGCATGGAACCCCAGGTTCAGCGCGCCAGAACGCGCTGAAAGCCCGGTTTCATGCCGCGCCGCGCCGCGCCGGGCCGCGCCGGGCCGCGACGGGCCGGGCCGCAAGCCCTAGGTGGTGGCCGCGTAGCCGCCGTCGATGACGATGGTCTCGCCGGTGACGAACGGGTTCGAGGTGATCAGCGAGAAGATGGTCTCGGCCACGTCGTCCTCGGTGACGTTCCGCTGCATCGGCGTCCAGGTGGCGCGGCGCTCCATCAGCCGGTCGTAGTTGTCGCCCAGGGTGCGCTGCATCCACTCGCCGGCGATCCAGCCCGGCGCGACCGCGTTGACCCGGACCTCGGGCGCCAGTACCCGCGACAGCGTCCGGGTCAGGCTGACCACGGCCGCCTTGCTGGCCGCGTAGGCCAGCGGCTGCGGTCCGGGGCGCAGGCCGACGATCGAGGCCACGTTCACCACGCTGCCGCCGGCCGCCCGCAGGAGCGGCGCGCAGGCCCTGGTCACCTGGAACAGGCCGCGGACGTTGACCGCGAACACCCGGTCCCACTCGGCCAGGTCGACGCCGTCCAGGTCGTCCGGCGGCGTCGCGCTGGTCATGCCCGCGTTGTTCACCAGCGCGTCGAGCCGCCCGAACGCCTCACCTACTTCATGTACCAGCCCGGCCACGGCCGCGTCGTCGCTGACGTCGGCCCGCACCGCCAGCTGCTGCCCGCCCAGCTTCTCCAGCTCCGCGAGGGTCTGCGCGGCCGCGTCGAACGAGCGGCTGTAGTTGATCGCGACGTCGTACCCGGCCTGGGCCAGCCGCAGCGCCGCGGCCCGCCCGATTCCGCTGGCTGAGCCGGTGACCAGTGCCGCCGGCCTGTCCTGGGCCATCTTCGGTTACGCGATGGCGGGCTGGTCGGTCCCGCAGTACTTGCACTTGGACGCGGCGGCCGGCAGGTCGCTGGACAGGCAGGCCGGGCAGGTCTTGACCGGGGCCGGGTCGCCGAACACCACTTGCCCGCGCCGCGCCTGGATCACCTTGTAGGGCACGACGATGAGGAAGTAGACCACGGCCACGAAGATCACGAAGTTGATGATGGCCGAGATGAGCCCGCCGAAGTCCAGCAGCGTCTTGGCGTTGCCGCTGCGGATTTCCACGCCCAGGCCGACCTTGCCGCCGCTGAAGCTCTGTATCAGCGGGTTGATGATGTCGCTGGTGAACGCCATGATGAGCGCGCTGAACGCGAGGGCTACGACGAGCCCGACCGCGACGACGATGACGTCGCCGCGCATAAGGAAGTTCTTGAAGCCCCTCATATATTTTCTCCGATCCGCTGTCGTGACATGGCATACAATTCCGGTTCCGGCCGGCCGGCGCAAGCGTTTCCGCCGTGTCGGGGCGGGCCTGACCTGCGGTTCAGCGTGGTTGAACGGTCACGCGGGCGGCTTGACCTGAGCCGGCTCGCCCGCACAGCGCGGTGCCGGCACCGCCACCGCGCGCAGCGCGTCCATCAGCACGGTGACCGCCGGCGGGTCGGGCGGGTCGCCGTACCTGACCGCGAGCACGTACCGGTGCGCGCCCGGCAGCGGCACGGTCCTGATCCCGGGGTGCCGTGCGGCCCGCAGGCACAGCGCGGGCAGGGTCGAGACCCCTAGGTCGGCGGCCACCAGCGCCTGGACGGCGATGTAGTCGTCGGTGGTGAAGGCGATCTTCGGGGTGAACCCGGCCAGCGCGCACTGCCGGAGCAGGTTGGCCCGGCAGCGGTCGCAGCCGGCGATCCAGCGCTGCCGGGCGTAATCCGCCAGGTCCGCCGACGGCTCCGAGTCGGCGTGGGCCGATGTCACCAGGTGCACCGGCTCGGTGAGCAGCAGCCGCTCGCGCAGTCCTTCGGTCAGGTCGATGCCGTTGTCTTCTTCCTCATCCGAGTCGGCGGATTCGGATGTGTCCGCCGAGTACCGGAACACCAGCGCCACGTCCACGTAGCCGGCCCGCAGCATGCGCAGCGCCTCGGGCGGTTCGGCCTCGGTCAGCCGCAGGTCGACCCCGGGCTGATGCTCGCGCAGCAGCGCCGCCGCGGCCGGGACGATGGTGCCGAGCGCGGACGGGAACGCGGCCAGCCGCAGCCGCCCGGCGCGCAGCCCGGTGTAGGCGGCCAGTTCGTTCTCCGCGGCGTCGAGCCGGCCGATGACCTCGGCGCCCCGCTCGGCCAGCAGCCGCCCGGCGTCGGTGAGCCTGATGCCGCGGCCCGCCCGCTGGATCAGCTTGGTCCCGGTCTCGGCTTCGAGCCGGGCCAGGTGGTGGCTCACGGACGGCTGCGCGTAGTTGAGCGCCCGCGCCGCGGCGGTGACCGATCCGCACCGGGCCACGGCGACCAGCACGCGCAGCCTGGTCACGTCGAGCATGCACCGACTATAGATCGTGCTGATCGATCCGCCCAGAGTGCTAAGACGGGACTAATCCGCCCAGGTTAGCCCGAGTGGGGCGGCGTTTCGGCAATCTGCCTGGCCTGCGGGAACGCGGCCGCGAAGCCGGGGTGCAGGAGCAGGCGGCCGGTGCCGGCGGCGGTGACCCAGCGATGCTCGGCCGCTTCCCAGTTGCCGCCCGCGCTGAACATCTCCGCCGCCTGGAACACGATCGTGTGGTACTTCCAGCCGCCGAAGTCGGTGATCACGGTGCCGACGTAGGTCAGGCCGTCCGGCAGGCCGCCGAGTTCCTCGACCGCCTCGCGGCGGGCGCCGTCGGCCGGGCTCTCGTCCCGCCGCAGCGCGCCGCCGGGAATACTCCAGGTCCCGCCGCCGTGCGTGTACAGCGACCGCTTCTGCAGCAGGTACCAGTGCTGGCCGTCCTTGACGTGGAAGGCCAGCATCCCGGCCGCGCCGTGCTCACCCCAGTGGCGACGGCCTTGGGCATCGGTGAAAAACCGATCCATCAGCGCCCTTCGAGCAGCGGCGAGTCCGGCTGCCTGACCGGCTGGCCGGCCAGCCGGCGTCGCCGCCAGGCCATCCCGGACAGCGCCTCGAGCACCACCCGGTTGCCCAGGAACGCGGTCACCTCGGCGTGGTCGTAGGGTGGCGACACCTCCACCACGTCGATCCCGGCCAGCGGCACCGACATCGCGATCCGCCGCACCGCGTCGAGCAGCTGCCGTCCGGTCAGCCCGCCGGGCTCCGGCGTCCCGGTGCCGGGGGCCATGCCCGGGTCGACCACGTCGACGTCGACCGACAGGAAGACCCCGTCGCATTCGTCGACCGCGATGTCGAACGCTTCGGTCAGGCACTCGTCGAGCCCGCGGGAGACGATCTCGCTCATCTCGAACGAACGCATCCGCTGCTCCGCCATCCAGGCCAGCGTCTCCGGCTCGGGCCAGTACCCGCGCAGCCCGATCTGCAGGAACCGGTCGCCGCGGACCGCCCCGGAGTCGATCAGCCGCCGCATCGGCGTGCCGTGCCCGTACAGCGACCCGAACTGGGTGTCGCCGGTGTCCGCGTGCGCGTCGAAGTGGATCAGCGACACCCGGCCCCAGCCCACGTGCCTGGCCACCCCGGTGGCGTCGGGGAAGGTGACCGTGTGGTCGCCGCCCAGGATGACCGGGATCGCGCCCGCCGCCGCCACCGTGAGCACCGCATCCTCGAGGCGCTTGAGCGACTTCTCGGTCTCACCCGACGGCATGTTCACGTCACCGGCGTCGCCGATGCGGAACTCGGTCAGCGGGTCCACGCCCAGCGCGAGGTGCGGCCGGGACCCGTCGTGGGGCAGGTAGTCGGTGCTCCTGATCGCCTGCGGACCGAACCGGGTGCCCGGCCGGTGCGACGTCCCGCCGTCGAACGGCGCTCCTAGCAGCACCACGTCGTAGGAGTCGAGCGCGTCGAGCTCGACCCGCGGCACTCCGAGGAACGTGACATCAGGCCCGTACATCCCGCGCAGGATGGGATCCTCGTCACCAGCCACGGCGCACTCCCCTCGGAATATGACCAACCCGGCTCTCGCACGATACAGCGGCGAGAGCCGGGTTCGTTCGTCGCCTAGATGACCTTGGTGAGTTCGGGCCTGCGCCCGGCCGCCGGACCCGAGCCCGCTGCGGCCGGGAGCCGCCTGGCCAGCCAGCCCGGCAGCCACCAGTTGGCCTTACCCAGCAGTTCCATCACCGCCGGGACCAGCACCAGCCGCACCACGGTCGCGTCGATCAGGACCGCGGCGGCCAGGCCGAGGCCGATCTGCTTGACCGAGACGTCCGGGATGAGGTCGAAGGACAGGAACACCACCACCATGATCGCCGCGGCGGCCGAGATGACCCGGGCGGTGGCGGCCAGGCCGCGTCCCACCGCGAGCGCGTTGTCGCCGGTCCGGTCGTACTCCTCCCGGATCCGCGAGAGCAGGAACACCTCGTAGTCCATGGACAGCCCGAACAAGATCACGAACAGGAACACCGGCACCCACGTCGTGACCGGCATCTTCTCCGGGAACCCGAAGACGTGCCCCAGCCAGCCCCACTGCGTCACCGCGACCAGCACCCCGTAGGCGGCGCTGACCGACAGCAGGTTCATCACCGCCGCCTTGACCGCGATGACCACCGAGCGGAACACCACCAGCAGCAGCCCCATCGACAGCAGCACCACCACGCCGATGAGCCACGGCAGGCGCGAGCCCAGCAGGTTGGCGAAGGTCACGTTCCCGGCGTTCGGCCCGGTCAGGTACGCGGTCAGCCCACTGCGGGGGAGAACCGTGTCGGTCAGCTTGTCGACCAGGGCGTTGGTGGCCGCGTCCTGCTCGCTCGTGGTGGGATAAGCGATCATCAGGGCGGCCTGGCCGTCCCGGCTTTCGGCCGGCGGCGTCACCGCCGCGATCCCCGGCGTGCGCTCGATCGTGGCGCGGAGCCGGCTCAGCTTGCCCGCGTCCTGCGGGGTGGCCTTGGCCGCCACGATCAGCGGCGCGTCGAACCCGGGCCCGAACCCCCGCGCCATCGTGGCGTAGCTGGCGTACCCCATGGTGCCCCGGGCCTGCGCCGACTCGTCCGGCATGGACAGCTTCATGGCCAGCGCGGGCGCCGCCAGGATGAGGATGAAGGCGGCCGAGGCCAGGGCCGCGATCACCCGGTGGCGCTGGATCAGGCCGGCCCACCGCTCGGCCGCGGGCGTGTCTTTTTTGACCGAACGGGTGAACACCTTGCCCCCGAGGAAGGTGTTCAGCCGGGACGGGCGGACGAGGCGGGTGCCGGTGAAGCCGAGCAGGGCGGGCAGCAGCGTGAGCGAGGCCAGCACCGTCATCGCCACGGTGGCCGCGGCCGCGATCGCCACCCCGTTCAGCAGGGCCTGGCGCAGCACCAGCAGCCCCAGCATCCCGATGACCACCGTGGTCCCCGCGGTCAGCACGGACCGGCCCGCGGTCCGCATCGTGGCGACCATGGCGTCCGGCGGCTGCTTTTCTGCGTGCAGCTCGGTCCGGAACCTGGTCACGATGAACAGCGCGTAGTCCACCCCGATGCCCAGGCCGATCAGGGCCGCGACGATGGGGGAGAAGGACGGCGCCGGGAAGACGTGCCCGATCAGCGCGATCAGCGCGAGCCCGGAGCCGATGCCCATCAGCGCGGTCGCGATCGGCAAACCCATCGCCAGCAGCGAGCCGAACGCGATCAGCAGCACGATCGCGGCCGCCCCCACGCCGATCCCGTTGGAAGGACCCCCATACGGCGTCTCGGCCAGGTCCACCACGTCGCCGCCCAGGCTGAACGTCACGCCACCCTTACTGGCCGTGGTGGCGTCCTGGATGAGCTGCTTCGCCTCGCTGCCGGGGATGTTCGACCCCTGGACGTCGAACTGGATGGTGGCGTAGGCGATGTGACCGTTCGTGGCCAGGTGCCCCGGTGTGGTGTACGGATCGGCCACCCCGGTGACGTGCGGGGCTGTCCTGAACGGCTCCAGCGCTTTCGTGATGCTGGCGTGCACCGCGGGGTCCGTGATCTTGTCCTGCGACCGGATGGCCAGCGTCAGCGTGTCCCCCGACTGCCGGGCGAAGTGCTGGTTCAGCACCGCCTGGCCCGGGTCGCTGCCGCCGAAGTTGTCCTGCGCGGCGGCCCCGAACCGCATCCACAGCGTGATCAGCGCGGCCACCCCGGCCACCCACACCAGCACGGTAATCCAGCGATGGCGGTAGCATCCGCCGCCTATCCGCCCGAGCACCCCGATGTCCCTGCCCATAACCATCTCCCGAGAGGTTTCCGAATCAGCCCCCTCAGCCTCCCGCCCCCCCTCCCGCCCCCGCATCCCCCCACCGAAGACACTCCCCCACCCCCCCTACTCCCCCCGCAGTACACCCACGGGAGGTTTTCATGATCGCGAAGGATCTACTACGTTTTCTGGTATAAAATCCTTCGCGATCATGGGAATGTCACCGCCCCGAGGCATAGTGGCACCATGAAATACGACATTCCTGTCACAGCAGCCTCAATAGCGCATTTGCAGTCGGGTGCGGTTTCTCGTCGGCAGTTGCTCGACGTCGGGTTAAACTCTCAGACGATATTCCGGCGCCTGGAGCGCGGGCGCTGGCAACAGCTGTACTGGGGCGTGTACGCGGTCTTCACCGGGCCGGTCCCGCGCGAGACGGAACTATGGGCGGCGCTGCTATACGCCGGGCCAGGCGCCGTCCTCAGCCATCTCAGCGCCGCTGAGCTGCACGGACTCGTCGATCATCCAGGTGAGTCGATCTACGTGACTATTCCCTCGACGCGGCGGATCGCAGCGCGAGGCATCGTGGTCCGCACCTCCGGCCGGATAGCGAGCGCGACCCAGCCCAGCCGCGAACCGCCCCGGACGAACGTAGAAGAGACCGTATTCGACCTGATCGATCTAGCGGAAACCTTCGACAACGCCTGCGGCTGGATAACCCGCGCCGTCGGCCGTCGCCTCACCACTGCCGAAAGGCTCACAGAAGCGCTGCCGCAGCGTAAGAGAATGCGCTGGCGGGCTCCCCTCGAAGACATGCTCGCGGCCGCCGGGAACGGAATCCACTCGGTACTCGAATACCGCTACCTGCGTGACGTCGAGCGCGCTCACGGCTTGCCGCGATCCCGGCACCAGGTCCGCGTGCTGATCGACGGCCAGATTGCCTACCGCGACGCCTACTACGAGAAGTACCGGCTCGCGGTCGAGCTCGACGGCCGGCTGGCTCATCCGGACGAGGAGCGCTCACGCGACCGGCACCGGGACAATCACAGCGGTGTCGAGGGCATCCTGACCACTCGCTATGACTGGCAGGACGTCTCCAGTCGCCCCTGCGAGACGGCGTTGCTGCAGGCCCGGATCCTGCGACAGCGCGGCTGGACGGGACAGGCCCGGCCATGTTCACCACGCTGCCCGGTGACAGATCGGATCGCTGAGTTTTCGCCCGATCGCGTCAACCGGAGCGGCAGGCTTCGCGTCTCACTTAATGAGGCTCGGCGAAAGCGGGACGCCGAGCCTCGTTTGCTGCCCGGAACCAGGTGAACCGGGTGAACCGGGTACCGTGCGCCCGTGGATGATATCGACGCCCGGATCGTGGCCTTCCTGATCAGGGACGCCCGGGCCAGTTACGCCCTGATCGGCGCCGAGGTCGGGCTGTCCGCGCCCGCGGTGAAGCGGCGGGTGGACCGGCTCCTGGCCGCGGGCGCGATCACGGGCTTCTCCGCCCGGGTGGACCCGGTCGCCATGGGCTGGACAACCGAGGGGTACGTGGAGCTCTTCTGCGGCGGCCGCACCTCACCTGATGAGATCGGCGCCGCCGTACGGCGGTATCCCGAGGTGGTGGACGCGTGCACGGTCACCGGGGAGGCCGATGCCCTGGTGCACATCAGGGCGGCGGACGTCAGGCACTTCGAGGATGTGATGGAGCGTATCCGCGCCGAGCCGTTCGTGGTCAGGACCAAGAGCGTGATCGTGCTGTCCCGGCTCGTCGACCGGGCGGACGCGCTGGCGCCTCCGCGATGAGCATCCCGCTGTAGTTGCGCCGAATCAGACCTTCGGGTGGCCGCTGACCAGCTAAAGTCTTGCACATGTCGGAGTTTGGCAAGTCTTCATCCGCAACCAACCGCAACGCGGATTAAAACGCTATAACTGCTGTTCAAAACGCTTCATCGAACTCATAGACGTAGCTAGCGCCATGCGTCTTTTGTCCGGTTTAGGCGGTTGCGGCTGCTGGCAACTCTGACTTTTTCATGACTGGTGACGAGCGAGTCAGGCGCCTCACGGCGTGGTCCGCAGATCGCACCCTTCGGAGTCTTGGTGCCAGTTGAGCCGGAACCATGCCTCGTCGGCCGTCCAGGTGCCCTACTGCGCGGGCCATCTCACGGCTTTGGCGATTTCCGTAAGAAACTCGTGGGTGGCGACGCGTCCCGCTTGCGTCATCCCGTCCGACAGTTCCCGTGCAATGCGTAG
>JBEKJP010000007.1:0-100687 GCA_050011155.1 Streptosporangiaceae bacterium | reverse complement strand
CTTACCGCTACTCAGGTGGCCGCGCACGTGGCCGCCGGGCTCGCCCGGGTCCGCCCGGACGTGGACGTCGTCCAGGTCCCGGTGGCGGACGGCGGCGACGGCACCGTCGACGCGGCCGAGGCCGCCGGGTACCGTCGCGTCGAGATCGGGGTCCGCGGGCCGACCGGCAAGCCCGTGAACGCGTCGTTCGCCTTGCTCGACGGGACCGCCGTGGTCGAGTCGGCCCAGGCTTGCGGGCTGGCCCGGCTGCCGGGCGGCGAACTGGCCTCGCTGACCGCGACCAGCCGCGGCGCCGGGGAACTGATCTTGGCCGCGGTCCGGATGCGGGCCAAGCGGATCGTGCTCGGCCTGGGCGGCGTGGCCTGCACCGACGGCGGCGCGGGCCTGGTCACCGCGCTCGGCGGCCGGCTGCTCGACGCCTCCGGATCCGAGCTGCCGCCGGGCGGGGCGGCGCTGGCCAGGCTCGGCCGGATCGACGTCCGGCGGCTCAGGGACCTGGGCGGCGCCGAGGTGATCGCGGCCATCGACGTCGACAACCCGCTGCTCGGGCCGCACGGCGCCGCCGCGGTCTACGGGCCGCAGAAGGGCGCTTCGCCGTCGGATGTCGCGCTGCTGGAGCAGGGCCTGGCCCGCTGGGCGGACGTGGCCGAGGAGTCGTGCGGTTTCGCCAAGCGGGACGAGCCCGGCGCGGGGGCGGCGGGCGGCCTGGGCTTCGCCGTGCTCGGCTTCCTCGGCGCCAGCGTCCAGCCGGGTATCGAGCTCATGCTGGACCTGCTCTCGTTCGACGGCCACCTGCCCGGGGCCCGTCTGGTCATTACCGGGGAAGGCGCCCTCGACGAGCAGACGCTGCACGGCAAGGCGCCTGTCGGGGTAGCGCGGGCGGCCGCCTCGGCCGGGCCGGACCTGCCGGTGGTGGCGGTGGCCGGCGTCTGCTCGCTGAGCCCCGAGCAGCTCAGGTCGGTGGGCATCGCGCGGGCCTACGCGCTGACCGACATCGAGCCCGACGTCAGCCGCTGCCGCGAGCAGGCCGGTCCGCTCCTCGAAGACCTGGCCGAACGCGTCGCCCGCGACTGGCTCGTCTCCTTACCGGACCGGGCGCGGCGGGAAAACCGTTCGCGGCCGAGGTCCGTCGTTTGGCACCATAGCCAGGCTGGTTGCTTGGAATGGGAACAGATGACTACGCCTGAAAATCGTCACGGCTCGCCGGCCCGGAAGCGGGCGGTGCTGCTCGCGCTGCGCTATTACGGTGGCCAGACGGTAAGGCTCAAGCGCTTCGCGCTGCCGGGGATGCTGCTGCCCGCGCTGGGAAACACCTGCATCTCCTACGTCGCGCCGCTGATCGTCGCCCAATTGATCGGGCGCCTGGCCGGGCACGGGTCGTTCGGCCTCGGCGCGGCGACCCCGTACGTGCTCGGCTTCGCCGGCACGCTGCTGTTCGCCGAGATCATCTGGCGGGTCGGCATTCACTGCCTGAACCGCCTCGAGGGGCGCGGGATCGAGAACCTTTACGTGATCGGCATGGATGAGTTGCTGGCCAAGGACGCGGCGTTCTTCCACGACAACTTCGCCGGCTCGCTGACCAAACGGGTGCTGAGCTTCGCCTCCCGGTTCGAGGACTTCACCGACAACCTGGTGTTCAACATCGTCGGCAGCCTCGTGCCGCTGGTGTTCGCGTCGGTGGTGCTGTGGCACTACGACCCGCTGCTGGTCGCCGGGCTGATCGGGCTGATCGTCATCACCGGGGCCGGCATCGCGCCGCTGATCCGGCGCCGGCAGCGGCTCGTCGACGAGCGTGAGGAAGCGATCGCGCGCGTGTCCGGGCACGTCGCCGACAGCCTGATGAACATGGACACGATCCGCGCGTTCGCGGCCGAAGAGCGGGAGGCCGCCGAGCACAAGTCGCGCATCGCCGAGCAGCGGCGCAAGTCGCTGCGGTCGTGGGATTACGGCAACCTGCGCATCGACGCGCTCGTCGCGCCGATGTCCGTGCTGACCAATGGGCTCGGCCTGGTGATCGCGATCGCGCTCGGCGCGGGCCATCATGGCATCGCGGCGGTCGTGGTGGCCTTCACCTACTACTCCAACGCGACGCAGATCATGTTCGAGTTCAACCAGATCTACCGCCGCCTGGAGAGCTCGCTGACCGAGGCCGCGCAGTTCACCGAGCTGCTGCTGATCCAGCCGACCGTGGTCGACCCGGTCCCGGCGGAACCGCTGCGGCCGCAGGCGAGCGACGTCTGCTTCGAGCATGTGACGTTCGCGCACGCGGGCGGCCGGCCGTTGTTTTCCGGCCTCGAGCTCATCGTGCCCAGCGGGAGCAAGCTCGGCCTGGTCGGCCGCTCGGGCGGCGGTAAGAGCACGCTGACCCGGCTGCTGCTGCGGATGATGGATATCGACGACGGCCGGATCCTGATCGGCGGGCAGGACATCAGCAAGCTGCGCCAGTCGGACCTGCGCAGCCTGATCGCCTACGTGCCGCAGGACCCGGGGATGTTCCACCGGACGCTGCGCGACAACATCGCGTTCGCGCGCCCGGACGCGACCGACGCGGAGATCCGCCAGGCGGCGCAGGCGGCGCACGTGACGGAGTTCGCCGATGCCCTGCCGGAGGGATTCGGCACGATGGTCGGCGAACGCGGCGTGAAGCTGTCCGGCGGGCAGCGCCAGCGCGTCGCGCTGGCCCGGGCGATCCTGCGGGACGCGCCGATCCTGCTGCTCGACGAGGCGACCAGCGCGCTGGACTCAGAAAGCGAGGTTCTCATCCAGCAGGCGCTGTGGCGGCTCATGGAGGGCCGGACCGCGCTGGTGGTCGCGCACCGGCTGAGCACCGTCGCGCGCATGGACCAGCTGGTCGTGCTCGACCACGGCCGGATCGTCGAGAAGGGAACGCACCAGGAGCTGCTGCGCCTTGACGGGACCTACGCCCGGCTGTGGCAGCACCAGTCCGGCGGCTTCCTGGACGAGGAGACGACCGCCCTGCTCCCGGAAGCCTCGCCGCTGAGCGCGTGACCGCGGCCGCGGGCTAAGGCCGCCTGGTCACGGCGTCGTACTCGGCCAGGGCGGCGAGCACGGCCGTGTCCTCGTCCGGCAGGGTGAGCGCGCGGGCGGCGGCGGCCTTGCGCAGCCGGGCGGCCAGCATCTCGTCGGTGAGCACGGCGCGCACCGCGTCGGCCAGCCGCGCCGGGTCGCCGGGCGGGACCAGCACGGCGGCGTCCTCGCCGGTGAGCGCGGGCGTGCCGCCGACCCGGGTGGCTACCACGGGGACCCCGGCCCGCAGCGCCTCCTGCAGGATGAGCGGCTGGCCTTCCCACACGCTGGGCAGCACGAACACGGCGGCGGCGGCGAGCAGGGCGGGCATGTCGTCACGCTGCCCAGGGAACTTCGCATCCAGCCCGAGGCGCGCGGCCTGGGCCTTCAGGTCACCAGCGAGCGGGCCTTCGCCCGCGATGACCAGGAGCGGCTCGGGCTTGATGTCCCGCCACCTGGCCGCCGCCGCCAGCAGGGTGCCGAACCCCTTCTGCGCGGCCAGCCGCCCGGCGGCTAGGACCAGGGGGCGGCCGGGCGCCAGGTCGCCAGGCAGGCCCAGGCCGCCCGGTGTTTCCGCGGAAACGCCGGGCGCCGGAGCTGCGGCGAAGGCGGGGACCAGCGCGCGGCCGACGCGGCGGGCGCCCGCCGCGCGCATGCGCTCCTCGAGATCGGCGGAGACGCCGAGCACCGAGTCGGCACTGCGCGCGACGATCCGTTCGAGCACGCGGTAGACCGCGCCGGTGACCCCGCCGCCCGGCGGCGCGTTGTGCACGGTGACGACCAGCGCGGGCCGTGGCTGGTAGACGGTGGGCCGGACGAACGTCAAGGCGATCGCGGTGAGCGCGCCGGCCCGCAGGCCGTGCGCGTGGACCACGTCCGGCCGCCAGGCGGCGGTTAGCCGGCCCAGCCGCCGGACGGCCCGCAGGTCCTGGCGGACGCGCGGGCGGTCCGCGATCTCGACCGGGGTGAACTCGACGCCGGCGATGGCGCCGAAGGCGAAGTCCTCGTCCGTCTGGGCCGGGCCGAACACCTCGGTGCTCACGCCCCGCGCCGCGCAGCCGGCCGCGAGCATCCGGACGTGCCGGGCGGTCCCGCCGGTACTGGTGCCCAGCACGAACGCGACCTTCACGCCCGGATCACCTTCCTGATCACGGCGCGCAGGTCGCCGCCGTCGGCCACCGCCACCACCGCGAGGAACGCCGCCAGCACGGCCGCGCTGGCCAGCAGCGTGACCGCGACGTTGGGCAGGAAGCCGCCCGGCCGCAGGCCGGCCGAAACACCCAGCCCGGCCGCGGCCCCGGCCAGCGCGCCGGCCAGGCCGGCCAGCGTGGCCCGCCCGCAGCCGCGCAGCGCGTCCGGGCCGCGGAACCGGCGGACCAGGACGAGCAGGGCGATCCCCGAGCCGGTCAGCCCGACGGTGGTGGCGGCCCCCAGCCAGGGCACCACCGCCGAGCGGGGCACGAACGGAACGATCAGCAGGTCCGCCACGATAACCAGCAGCCAGCCGCCGCTGACCGCCAGCGCCGCGGCTCGGTTCCGGCCGTCCGCGTAGAGCACCCGGGACAGGTTGGCGGTCAGCCCGTAGCCGACAAGCCCCGGCGCGAACGCGGCCAGCGCGATCGCCAGCTGCCTGGCGTCGGCGGCCTGGCTGACGTGGGACTGGAACACCCGTGCCAGCGGGACGCAGGTTCCGGCCATCCCGGCCACTCCCAGCCAGGACGCCACCGTGACGGCCCGGGTCGAGGTGGCGCTGGTGGCGTCGAAGCCGCCGGTATCGGAACTAGCGGCGCGCGCGGATAGCTCGGGGAAGGCGCTGGTCGCGATCGGCACGGCCAGCACGGCGTACGGCACGAAGAACACCGCCCACGCGAAGCTGTACAGGACCAGTGAGCCGCTGCCGCCGCGCGAGTTGGCCAGCACGATCACCGCCGCCACCGAGGCGTCCTGCGCGATGAGCGTCGCGATGCCGGCGGTGGCGAGCGCGCGGACCCGCGCGCCGACCCCGGCCGGGAACCGCAGGGTCGGACGCAGCCGCAGACGCAGCCGGGCGGCGGGCCACAGCGGGGTCACGACCAGCGCCGCGACCCCGGCGGTGGTGCCGGCCGCCAGGACGATCCAGGCCAGCGCGGGCACCGGCCGGGACGAGGGGCTCAGAGCCTGATAACCGCGGCCGACCTCGCCGAACCAGAAGTAGGCGCCGATGACGACCAGGCTGGACAGCACCGGCGCCAGCGCGGGCGAAGCGAACCGGCGGTGCGCCTGCAGGATGCCGTAGAGCACCACGGCCAGGCCGTAGAGCAGGATCTGGGGCGCGAACACTACCAGCATGCGCGCCGCGAGCGTGACCATGGTGGCGCGCGGGCACCCGGGCGTCCCGCCGAGCAGGACCGACACCAGCGGCCGGGCGATGACCGCGACCACCAGGCTGACCGGGGCCAGCAGCAGGATGGCCCAGCTGAACAGGGCGGCGGAGGTCTGCCTCACCTGCTCGCGCCCCGCGTCCCCGTCCTCGCCGCCGCCGGCGGCCGCTCGGGCCGGGCCCGCGAGCACCGGCACCACCACCGCGGTGAGGGCCCCGCCCGCCACGATGTCGTAGATGATGTTCGGCACCATGTTCGCGGTGGTGTACGCGGTACCCAGGCACGAGGCCTGGACGGTGTGCGCGAACACCACCTGGCGGCCGAACCCGATGACCCGCGCGAGCATGGTGATCGCGCCGATGAGCACCGCTGCCCGGCCTATCCCCCCGCCCCGTGGCCGCGCACTCCCCCGCTCGGCTACGGGCGCGCTCACCCCGCGGGTTCTGGCCGCTGAGCGGGGATCGTGACCCCGGCGAGCTGATCGGGCGCCAGCTGATCGGGCGCCAGCTGATCGGGCAATGGCGGGAACGGCTGGGCCGCGGGTCGCCGACCGAGCATGTCCAGCCAGTTCAGCGCCGGGGTCCGCGCGATCACCTTGGTGAAGCTGACCTTCTCGCTCGCGGCGGTCAGCCCGGCGATCCCGGCCAGCAGCACGATCCGGGCCGGCCGGGACAGGCTGGCCGCCGAGGCGCCGAGCATCGCGCCGAGCGCGTTCGCGCCGGCGTCGCCCAGCATGGCCCGCTCACCCAGGTCCTCGGGGAGCAGCGCCAGCGCCGCCCCCAGCGGTGCGGCCACGCCGTCTGCGCCGGCCGCGCCCAGCAGGGCACCAGAGGCGGCCGCGACCTTGATGGCCCGGCCGGGCCGCAGGTCGAACAGGTTGAGCAGGTTCGCGCCCCCCGCGACCAGGCCGGCGTTGAGGACCACGTCGACCGGCGCGCCGCCCGCCAGCGCGGCGCTGGCCAGCCCGGTGGCGCCGATGCCGCCTATTTTCACCGCGCCGGTGGTGACCTCGCCGTGCCGCAGCGCGCCGAGGTGGCCGCGGAAACCCCGCCGGTCCCCGGAACCGGCCAGGTCGTCGTAGGCGCCGAAAGCCGCCGCGCCCGCCCCGCCCAGGACCAGGGCCGCGGCCCGGCGCCAACCCGGAGACCCCGGAGACCCCGGAGACCCCGGCGAGCCCGGCGAGCCCAGAGACCCGGTTGCCGCCGTCAGGCCCGCCCAGGTGAGCGCCCCGGCGATCGCCCCGGCCGCCACGGCGGGTCCTTCGAGCAGGGTGACGGGCTCGCCCCGGTGGTTGGTCCGTGACCAGGCTTTCTCGCCGCCCGGCGGACGGCGGTTCAGCACGGAGTAGGCCAGCCTGGCCGCACCCGCCGCACCGGCCCCGGCCGCCGCCGCGTACACCGCTCGCCTCATTTCTTGACCTTCTTCTTCGTCGTCGAGGAGGAGGAGGAGGAGGAGGAGGTTGGCGTCACGCTCGCCGACGCGGACGGCGAGGGTGCCGGGCTCGGCGCGATGGCGCTGGCACCGTTGGCGGTGAAGCCGTAGCTGCCGGCCTTGCCGCCGGCCAGGCCGACCGCGAGCGCCTGCATGGCGACGGTCTGCCCGGAGACCAGATCGGCGTCGTCGACCGTGGACACCTGGCTGGACACGTTGTTCGAGCGGAGCACCGCGATCGGGCTGCCCGCGCCGGAGCCCGCCGACGAGCCCACCACGACGGTGGCGGAACTCTTCGCCGCGAGCTCGGTGACCAGCGGGACCAGCACCTGGTCGAGCTGGTCGGCGCTGCCGTCGGCCGGCGGGTTCTGCGGGGTCACGACGACCACGAGGGTAGCGGAGTTGGCGGGCTGCCCGGTGGTGCTGAGGAACTGGGACGCGGCGTAAGCCTGGAGCACGGTCGAGGCTTCGATGGCCTGGCCGACGGGCGGTTTGCCCGTCGTCGACGACGCGTCCGCCTTGGCCAGTATCTCACTGGCGATCACCTCGGCCGCCTGCTGCTGGTAGGTCGCGCTGCTGTCGAGCTGGAGGCCGGCCGCCTGGGCCACGTCCAGCGTGGTCTGGTTCAGGCTGTCCTGGGTGGTGCCGCTGGTGTCGAAGAACTTCGTCGCCAGGTTGAGCTGCCCGGTGATGGAGGCCCCGGCGGCGAGCGCGGCGCTGCTGATCCCGCTGACCACCGAGGACTGGGCGCCCGGCTCGGTCACGATCAGCAGCCGCTGCCCGGTCAGCAGGCCGTGCAGCACGGCGGGCTCGACCGATTGGGCGTACATCTCGCCCTCGGCGGCCTGCTGCTGGGCCGCGTCCCGCTGACTGCTGACCTGGCCGAGCTCGTTCTGCAGCTTGGAGGTCGTCTTGTCCAGCAGGTTGTAAGCCGGCCCCTGCAACTCAGTGGAGCCGAGCACGATCCCGATCGCCAGCGCGAGGAACACCGCCACGATGGAAACCAGGTGATAGCGAAAGTCGATCACTAGAGCTTTCCGGTCAGCCAGTAGGTAAAGGAATGCCAGGTAGCTTCGAAATACCTGGCCAGGACAGGGCTCGCCGGCGAGAACACCACGGCGACGAACACCGTCACCACCGCGGCGAGCACCAGGACGAGCAGTGACCAGCCGGAGATCCGGCTCTGGTACAGCTGATGCACGCCCCGCGCGTTGACCAGTTTCCCGGCCACCCGCAGGTGCGTGATGAACGTGCTGGACATCCCCGGCCGGCCCTTGTCGAGGAATTCCTCGAGCGTGTAGTGGGTGCCCACCACCGCGATCAGGCTGGCTCCCTTGGCGTCGGCGACGAGCAGGGCGACATCCTCGCTCGTCCCGGGGGCGGGCAGGGTGATCGCGTCCAGGCCGAGGTCGCGGACGCGGGCCAGGCCCGGCGCGCGGCCGTCCGGGTAGGCGTGCACCACGAGTTCCGCGCCGCAGCACAGCGCCTCGTCGGACACCGAGTCCATGTCGCCGAAGATGGCGTCCGGCTGGTAGCCGGCCTCGAGCAGCGCGTCCGCGCCGCCGTCGACGGCCACCATCACCGGCTTGTACTCGCGGATGTACGGCCGCAGCGCCGCGATGTCCTCTCGGTAGTGATAGCCGCGCACGACCACCAGCACGTGCCGTCCCGACATGTCCGTCTCCATGTCGGGCGGCGTGACACCGTGGGTGAGCAGTTCGTGCTCGCGCCGCAAGAACTCCAGCGTGTTCGCGGCGAACGCCTCGATCTGCACCCCGATCATGGCCCTGGCCTCGGTCATCGCCGCCTGCACCAGTTCCTCGGTCAGCGGGGTGCCCTTGGCCACGACGGTGTCGCCGAGGTAGATGGTCTCCTGGTCGATCCGGACGACCGTGCCGTCGGCGATCCGGGCCAGCACGTCCTGCCCGGCTCCGTCGATCACCGGTATACCCGCCTCGAGCAGCAGTTTCGGGCCCAGGTTGGGATAGCGCCCACTGATGCTGACCGAGGCGTTGACCACGGCCGCGACCTTGCGCCGGACCAGGTCCTCGGCGCTCACCCGGTCCAGGTCGGCGTGGTCGATGATGGCGATCTCGCCCGGGTTGAGGCGCTTGGTGATGTTCTTCGTCCGGCGATCCACGCGCGCGACAGCGACGATGCCGGGTGGCTCGCTAGCCTTCCCCCGGGAGAGCAGCGGAATCTTCACGGACGGCGCCTTCATTGAGTTCCATCCTGCCAGAGCAGCAACGCGCCGAAGGCCATGTTGGCCACTACGGTGTGTCACATAGGTGGCGACTAAAAGTCACCATCGATAGCGTGGTGTGCCGAAAGCTACCACCCGAAACTGAAACTTTCCTGGGAGCGCGACCCGCCAGGGCGGGGTCCGCGACCGCCGGGATCGGTCAGGTAGTGTTGCAAACGTGATAAAGAGGGCGCGGTTTACCGAAGCCGACGCGGAAGCGCGGGTGCACGGTATCTGCTTCAAGACGGGGCCGCCGGAACGGGTCGGCGTCGAACTCGAGTGGCTAGTGCGCGATCGCCGCGATCCCGCGCTGCCGGTCCAGGCGGAACAAGTAGTCGCCACCCTGGCCGGTCTCGGGTTCTCAGACGACGAGGGCTACATGGGGCAAGCGCCCCACCCCGTTCCTTACAAACTTGATTCTGGTGCCTCGCTCACGCTAGAGCCTGGCGGGCAGCTCGAGCTCAGTTCGGCGCCCGCCGGCACGCTCGGTGAGCTGCATGAGGTCACCGGGCGCGACCTGGCCGCGTTGCGTGACGCGGCCGCGGCGGCCGACCTCGAACTCTACGGTTACGGTCTTGATCCGCTCCGCCCGCCCCGTCGCCTGCTCGATCTCCCGCGGTACGCCGCGATGGAGGAATTCTTCGACCGCGAAGGCCCGTGGGGCCGCCAGATGATGTGCGGCACCGCGTCGGTCCAGGTGTGCCTGGACGCCGGGGACGACAGCGCCGGCCTGTCCGGTTACCGCTCCCGCTGGCGGCTGCTGCACGCGATCGGCCCGGTTCTGGTGGCCGCGTTCGCCAACTCCACGCTGCGGGACGGGAAGCCGACCGGCTGGCGTTCGGCCCGGCAGCAGGTGTGGGCCCACATGGACCCAGGCCGGACCCGGGCTCCGGCCTGGGCCGACGGTGACCCGCGCGACGCCTGGACCGCGTACGCGCTGGACGCCGAGCTCATGTGCGTCCGCAAACCTGGATCGCCGGACTGGACGGCGCCTGCCGGAGTCACCTTCCGCGACTGGCTGCGCGAGGACGGTTCCGGGCCGCTGCGCGCACCGACCGCGGAGGACCTGGACTACCACCTGTCCACGCTGTTCCCGCCGGTCCGCCCGCACGGGCACATGGAGCTGCGGATGATCGACGCGCAGCCCGGCGACGGCTGGATCGTGCCCGCGGCGGTGGTCACGGCGCTGGCCGACGACACCCGGGCCGCCGACACCGCGCTGGCCGCGGCCGAGCCCGTCTGGGACGGCTCGCCCGACGCCGAGGACCCGTGGCTGCGGGCGGCGCAGTGCGGACCGGCCGACCCGCTGATCGGCCAGGCCAGCCGGCGGTGCTTCGAGGCGGCCGACTCCGCGCTGGCCCGGCTGGGCGCACCCGCGGAGGTCCGCCAGGCGGTCACCGACTTCACCGAGCGCTACGTGCTGAAGGACCGATGTCCTGCCGACGATCAACTGGACGGAGTCTCGCCTTGACGGAGTTCGACCCTGAAACCCTCCGCGCGGTGATCGCGCGGGAACTGACGGACGCGCGGCAGCGCACGACGCTGCTCACCGACAGCGTGGACGAGGACGACCTGGTCAGACAGCACTCGCCGCTGATGTCCCCGCTGGTCTGGGACCTGGCGCACATCGCCAACCAGGAAGAGCTGTGGCTGCTGCGCGAGGTCGGCGGCCGCGACCCGATGCACCCGGAGATCGACCCGCTCTACGACGCGTTCGAGCACCCGCGGTCCGAGCGCCCGACGCTGCCGCTGCTGCCGCCCGGCGAGGCCCGGGCCTACGGGCACGAGGTGCGCGGACGGGTCCTCGACCTGCTCGACCGGGCCACCTTCACCGGCCCCCGACGGCCGGAGGCCGGAGGGGGTTTCCCCCGACGGCCGGAGGCCGGAGGGGGTTTCCCCCGGCTGCTCGGCGACGGGTTCGCGTTCGGGATGATCGCCCAGCACGAGGCGCAGCACGACGAGACCATGCTGATCACCCACCAGATCCGCCAGGGGGCGCCGGTGCTGGCCGCGCCCTCCCCCGGACCGGCCCCGGCCGACGCGCTGCGGCTGCCGGCCGAGGTGCTCGTCCCCGGCGGGCCTTTCACCATGGGCACCTCCGCCGAGCCCTGGGCGCTGGACAACGAGCGTCCCGCGCACACCGTGGAGGTGGCACCGTTCTACCTGGACACCACCCCGGTGACGTGCGGCGCGTACGCCGAGTTCATCGCCGGCGGCGGGTACGACGACCCGCGCTGGTGGACCGCAGCGGGCTGGGAGCACCGGCAGCAGGCCGGGCTGATCGCGCCGCTGTACTGGCGGCGGGACGGGGGCCAGTGGACGCGCCGGGTGTTCGGCCGGGTGGAGCCGATCCGGCCGGACGAGCCGGTGGTGCACGTGAGCTGGTACGAGGCGGACGCTTACGCCCGCTGGGCCGGGCGCAGGCTGCCGACCGAGGCCGAGTGGGAGAAGGCGGCCCGGTTCGATCCCGCTACCGGCCTGACCCGCAGGTACCCGTGGGGTAACGCGGATCCCGAGGCGTCCCTGGCCAACCTCGGCCAGGCGTTCCTGCGCCCGGCGCCGGCCGGCTCCTACCCCGCGGGGGCGGCGCCGTGCGGGGCCAGGCAGCTGATCGGGGACGTGTGGGAGTGGACCAGCTCGGACTTCGGACCGTACCCGGGCTTCGAGGCGTGGCCGTACAAGGAGTACTCGGAAGTGTTCTTCGGCCCGGAGTACAAGATGCTGCGCGGAGGCTCGTTCGCGGTCAGCCCGGTGGTCAGCCGGACCACCTTCCGCAACTGGGACTACCCGATCAGGAGGCAGATCTTCGCCGGCTTCCGGACCGCCCGGACGGCCGCCGCGGAGACCGCCTGATGTGCCGGCACCTGGCCTACCTGGGGCCGGCCGCCAGGTTGCGATCCGTCATCGTCGACCCGCCGTACGGCCTGTCCCGGCAGGCGTGGGCGCCGCGGCGGCAGCGGTACGGGACGATGAACGCGGACGGGTTCGGGGTCGGCTGGTACGCGGACGGCGATCCGGACCCGGCCCGCTACCGGCATCCGGGGCCTATCTGGGGCGATGAGTCCTTCGCTGACCTGGCCCGGGTGACGTCGGCGGGAGCGATGCTCGCGGCCGTACGCTCGGCCACGGCGGGAACCGACCACGGTGCCGCCGCCATAGCCCCGTTCGCGTCCGGCCCGTGGCTGTTCAGCCACAACGGGCGGGTCGACGGCTGGCCCGGTTCGGTCGCCGGACTCGCCGCCACCTTGCCCGCGGAGGCGCTGCTCAGGCTCGAGGCCCGGGTGGACTCGGCGCTGATGTGGGCACTGGCGCTAGACCGGCTCCGCCGCGGCCGGACGCTGGCCGAATCTCTCACCGACGTCGTCGGGATGCTGCGGGCCGCGGGCGTGACCGGCCGGTTCAACTTCCTCCTGACCGACGGGCAGGCGATCGCGGCCACCGCGGCCGGCGACACCCTGTTCTACCGCCGCCGCGAGGGATCCGTCCTCGTCGCCTCCGAGCCCGGCGACGACGAGCCCGGCTGGGCCGAGGTACCCGACGACTCCGTCGTCGCCGCGACACCGCAGCAGGTCAGCGTGACCGGGCTGGCCGACGCTGACCTGCGGGACGAAAAATCGCAGAACGGAAGGATCGCGATTCGATGACTACCCTCGACCGCCGGCTACCGCCTGGTTTCCTCGAGGAAGCACTGCGCGCCGACGCCCTGAACGGGCTGAACCCCAAAGCCGCGGAACCGAAGTCGCTGCCGCCCAAGTGGTTCTACGACGCCCAGGGCAGCGCGCTGTTCGACAAGATCACCGAGCTGCCCGAGTACTACCCGACCCAGGCCGAACGGGAGATCCTGCGCGCCACGGCGACGCGGATAGCCACGCAGACCCGGGCGCGGACGCTCATCGAGCTGGGCTCGGGTTCGTCGGACAAGACCCGGCTGCTGCTCGACGCGCTGCGCGCGGAGGGCACGCTGACCTGCTACGTCCCGGTCGACGTCAGCGAGCCCGCCCTCGTCGCGGCGGGCCAGGCACTGTCCGCCGAGTATCCGGGGCTCGACGTGCGGGCCGTGGTGTCCGACTTCGAGGAGCGGCTCGGCTTCCCCGCCGACGGAACGGCGCCCGCGCCCCGGCTGGTCGCCTTCCTCGGCAGCACGATCGGGAACCTGGAGCCCGCGCAGCGGGCCGCCTTCCTGGCCCGGGTCCGCGCGCAGCTGCGGCCGGGCGACTTCTTCCTGCTCGGCACTGACCTGGTCAAGGACCCGGCCACGCTGGTCGCGGCGTACGACGACGAGTCGGGGGTGACCGCCGACTTCAACAAGAACGTGCTCGCGGTGCTGAACGCCGAGCTCGGCGCCGACTTCGACCTGGACGCGTTCGAGCACGTCGCGGTGTGGAACGCCGATGCCGAGTGGATCGAGATGCGGCTGCGGTCGTGCCTGGCGCAGACGGTGCGCCTGCCGGGCATCGGGCTCACCGTCGAGTTCGCCGACGGCGAGGAAATGCGGACCGAGGTGTCGGCCAAGTTCCGCCGCGAGGGCGTGACGGCCGAGCTGGCCGCGGCCGGGTTCACGATGACCTCGTGGTGGACGGATGCGGCGGCTCAGTTCGGCCTGTCGCTCTCGGTACCCGCCTGAAGCTCCGTCGGAAGGCCGTGAAACCCCAGTTCCAACGCGTTCTAACGCACTGGGACCGGGGTTTCATAACGTCCGGATCAGGCGCGGGACTCATCGCCAGCCGGCCACAAGGCAATACAGTCCGGGTCGAGGTCGACCCGGCAGCTGCCGCCGCGCTCGAGCCCGGCCGCGGCGGCGGTCCTGATGCGCAGCTCAGGGCCGCCGGCGAGCTCGACGGTGACGCTGGTGTAGGTCCCGATGTCGGCGACGTCCAGGACCACGGCGCCGTAACCGCCGTGGTCACCGACCGTGACGTGGTCCGGCCGGATGCACCACAGGACCTCGCGGCCCGCGGGCAGGTCCCCGGTTCCGGCCGCGATCCGCAGCGTGCCCGCGGTGATCTGGCCCGGGCCGGTCACCACGCCGGTGAGGAGGTTCTGGATGCCGAGCAGGCGGCCGACTTCGGGCGAGGCCGGGCGGCTGAAGACCGCCGAGCGGGGGCCGGCCTGGAGGAGGCGCCCTCCGTCGATGACGAGGATCTCGTCGGCGAGCAGGGCGGCCTCCTCCGGGTCGTGCGTGACGAGCACCGTGGACAGGCCGGCGTCGTTCTGCAGGCGCCTGAGCTCACGCCGCAGCTCGTCGCGGACCGGCGCGTCGAGCGAGGAGAACGGCTCGTCGAGGAGCACCAGCCGCGGGCCGTGGCTCAGCGCCCGGGCCAGGCTGACCCGTTGCCGCTGGCCTCCGGACAGCTGGTCGGGCAGGCGGTCCTGGAGGCCGCCGAGGTGCAGGGTCGCGAGCCACCAGGCGGCCAGCCGGGGGTCGGCGCGGGTGGCGAACAGCAGCTGCTGCCAGACGGTCCGGTCCGGGAACAGGGCCATGCTCTGCGGGACGTAGCCGAGGTCACGGGCTTCTACCGGCACCGCCGAGACCAGCTGGCCGTCGTAGCGCACCTCGCCCGCGTCCGGGCCCAGGAGGCCGGCCAGGGCGCGCAGCGTCATCGACTTCCCGGCGCCCGACGGGCCGAGGATGGCGATCCGGTGGCTCGCGGCCTGGTGGGCCACCGCCAGCCGGAACGAGCCCACGGTGACGTCGAGGTCGAAGCCCACGGTGACCGGCGGCGTGGAGCCGGGCGGGCGCGGGGCGGGCACCTCGGCGGCCCGGAACCGGCGCGGCCGGTGCAGCTGGCTGCCCAGCAGCACGACGACGGCGATGCCGAGCGCCAGCGCCGTGGGCGCCTGGGTGGTGGGGATCCCGGTGCTGGAGAACTGCACGTAGGTGAAGACGGGCAGCGTGTACGGGTGGTACGCGAGCAGCACGGTCGCGCCGTACTCGCCGATGGCGCGGAGCCAGGTCATCAGCAGCCCGGCGCGGATGCCGGGGGCGGCGACGCGCAGGCTCACCCGGAAGAACCGGCCCAGGGGCCGGTGGCCGAGAGTCGCGGCGAGGTCATCGAGCGCCGGGTCGACGGCGGCGAACGCCGAGCGGGCCGCGACGATCAGGAACGGCGAGGCGACGAAGGTCTGGGCCAGGACCACGCCGGCCACCGAGTCGGTGAGGCCGCCGTTGAAGAACTGGCCGAGGGTCGTGTACGGGCCGACCAGGTAGATCAGCACGAGCCCGCTCGTCACCGGCGGTATCGCCAGCGGCAACTGGACCAGGACGCCGGTGACGGCGCCGACCGGGCCGCGCGACCTCGCCAGCCAGCTCGCCAGCGGAATACCGAACAGCGCCACCAGCACGGTCGTGATGGTGGCGCTGACGACGGACACTTCCACCGCCGACCACAGGCCCGGCGTGCCGAACCCGCGATCACCGGGTGCGGCCAGCCGGATCAGGAAGGCGACGAGCGGAATGACGATATACAGGGCCAGCAGCCCGCCCAGCCAGGTGAGCGGGCTGCGTGAAGCCCGGTAGGTCAAGACGGCGGCAGCACGCTCTGCAGCGAGGACGGCACGCCGGACCCGGTCACGGTCGCCGGGCTGACCAGGACGAATCCGTCTTGCTTAAGGGCCGCCTGCCCGCCCGAGCCGAGCAGGTAGTTGACGAACGCCTCGGCTCCCGCCTCGTGCGGCGCCTTGTTCAAGATGGTGATCGTGTAGGTGGCCTTGAGGTCCTCGCCGGTGAGCGGCACGGTCGGGATGCTGGCCGCGGTCGCCTCGGCGGTGTAGAAGAACCCGGCGTCGAGCTGGCCGGCCTGCAGCCGGCCGACCAGGGTCTCCTCAGGGAAGATGTCGGATTTGTCGGTGGACAGCGTCTTCAGCGCCGGCAGGTTCTTCGACTTGGCGAAGTCGGTCATCGCCTGGACGGCCAGCACGCCCTTCGGGTCGGTGGCCGGGTCGGTGAACCCGACTCTGATCCCCGGCTCGGTGATGGCCTTGTACCACGGCATGGTCTTGATGTCGGTGGCGAACTTGCTCTTCGGGTTGTAGCCGATGACCAGCGCCGACGTCGCGAACGTGCCGTACCACGACACCCAGCTGCCGTTCGAGGCGCCCTCGAGCGTGGCGTTGACCTTGGGGCTGGCGCTGATGAACACGTCGCCCTGGTGGACCTTGCCCTTGATCTCCGTGGCCAGGTCCTTCGAACCGGCCGAGATGCCGGAGACGCTGTAGCCGGTCGCCGTCTGGAAGGCCGGCCCGATCTGCTTCTGCATCAGGTCGACCAGCGACCCGGCGTACAGGACGTTGACCGGGCCCGATCCCGTCGGGGACGACGAGGCGGAGGCCGACGGTGACCCCGCCGGCGTGGAGCTGCTCGCGCCGCCCGAGGCAGTGGAGGACGAACTGGACGAACTGCAGCCCGCCGCGGCCAGTGGAATGCACAGCAGCGCGACCACTGCCACCTTGCGAGAGATCATCATCTGCTGACCATATCAACCAGTAGTCACACACATACATCCCAGTTGCCGAACTGTAATTACCCTGCTGACACATCTCGTCGCAGGTGGTACAAGGTGATCGGGTAACGAGCCGCCTCGCCGGGCCGCGGCGTAGCCGAGCAGGGCCGCCAGCCCGAGCGCGCTGCGGGGGGTGTAGGCGATCCGCCACAGCCCGCCGTGCGCGGCCGCGTGGGCCTCGTCCTGCCAGGGATGGGTCTGAGGCGGGTCGCCGCCGGTCTCCAGGTCGCGGACGAGTAGCGCCGCCATCAGCGCCTTGGTGGTGGCGGGCTCGAAGACCTCCACGCCGAACCGGCCGGCCCCCGCGTAGGCCGCCGCCAGCACCCGGTTCTTGGTCACCGACCGGGTGCGGGTCGGCGGGGCGACGTTCATCGACACGGTCGCGCCGCCGGACCTGGCCACCGTGGCGCGCCACCGCTGCAGGCGCTTGGCCAGCACGTAGTTCGGGCCCTGCTGGGCGATCAGGCTGTCACAGATGCCCGGGTCGGCTCCCGGCGGGTAAGCGGGGCGGAGCAGCCGCCCGCCGGACAGCGTCCGCAGCGGCCAGCGGCCGAGCTTCGCCGCCGGGGACCGGTCCGCGTAGGCGCGGGCCGCGTGGGAGACCGCCTCGGCCGGGACGGCGAACACGTCGGTGGGCGTGGCCAGGAACGCGAGCGAGACATCGTGTCGTTCCGCCACCAGGCGCACGGTCAGCGCGTCGACCGCACTAGCGACGCGGACGTTGGCCGCGCCGTCGGCGTAGGCGTAGTTGCCGATCGTCAGCTGGCCGTCGGTGCCCGCCAGCCAGCCCGCGACGGCAGGAACATCGGCGACCAGGTCGAAGCCAGCCCGTTCGGCTAGATCCGGACCTTCGGTGGCGCCGTCGGTGCGTTCGCCGACGGCGCTGTCGGCGAACGGACCTCCGCGCGCGACCGGGACGAGCAGGGTTCCCGCGCTGCGACGGGTCATTTCGAGCACGCGGGCCCAGCTGGCCGAGCTGGGCAGGTCGACCGCGGCGACCCGGATTCCCCAGCTCAGCAGGACCGAGAGCGGGCCGATCTCGGCGCCAGCGCCGAGCACGGCGACCGTGCGGCCGGGCAGGGCCAGCATCTGCGGATTCGCCACGACCTGGGTGACGGCTGCCGCGCAGGACGGCTCGATGACACCCGCGGTGACCCACGCCTCCAGCCGACGTAGCAGGGCGTCGCCGCTCAGCCGCTCTCCCCGGTAGGGAACCGACAGCTCGCGTTCCGGCTCTCCGGTGCCGGTCACCGTGACGGTGGCCAGCTCGTGCCGGGCCGCCGCCGAGACCAGTGAGTCCAGCCCGCGCTCCGCACCGTCCGGGCCGGTGACGCGCATCCGCTGGTGCAGTGACGCCAGGCCGTCGTGGGCCACGGATACCGCGGCCTGCCTCGACTCCAGCCCGGCCTCGACCAGTCGGCGGAAGTGGGTCAGGTAGCCCGCGCGCCAGTTACCCTCCCGGCTGGCGGCGAGCGCCCCGGCCGGGTCCACCCGGTTCAGCGCGTCGGCGACCACCGCACGGCCGAGCGCCGACGTGCTCCGCCGGCCGTCCGCCCCGGCGGGGAAGGTCACGCCGGGCTGGTCGCCACCGCTCATCGGAACTCCTGCCGTCACGAGACCATCATGGCCTCCGCCGCCGTCACGCCAACCGGTTTCCACCCGCCGCCTGCCTCATGAATCCGCGGCGGTAACGTGAGCGGGGATCGAGACCTGGATGGGTAGCGATGGGAATCCTGACCGACGACCGGCGCTGATCCACGAGCCCGGGTCTCCCCGGCCTACGATGACGGAGCGACCACGGAGGCGGAGATGCTCGAATCCAAGCGCGCCAGGTTCGCCCAGCTCCACGACCCTCACGCCGCCAGGTAGCGCCGCCGGTGGAACTGACAAAGACGTCGCGTCTCCTGCTCCGGCACTGGGAGGAATCCGACCTCGACGCGTTCTTCGATCTCTACTCGCGCGACGACGTCATGCGGTGGCTGGGACCGCAGCCCCGCCGCGCCCTGGCGACCGTGGACGAGGCGCGGGAGCGACTGGCCCGGTGGAGAGCCGGGACGCGCAAGCTCGACCCGCCGCTCGGCATGTGGGCCATGGTCCCGCTGTCGCCCACGCCACAGGAGCCAGTCGGGACGCTCCTGCTGCTGCCGCTAGCGGACGCCGACGGCCCGGCCGGCCTGCTGGAAATCGGCTGGCACCTGCATCCGCGAGGTCAGGGTCAAGGACTCGCCACCGAAGCCGCCGAAGCGGTGCTCGCCGCGGCGGCCGGAGCGGGGCTCGGCGAGGTTCTCGCCCTGACCGATCTGGATAACGTCCGCTCGCAGGCGGTCGCCGCCCGGCTGGGCATGGACGACGAGGGCACGACCGACCGCTGGTTCGGCCTGACCACACGCCAGTTCCGCAAGACCCTCGCGATCAGGGATCGGTAAAGCCGCGCCTCAGCTACCTGGCCCCTTCCCCTTGCCTGGGCCGTTTCCGTTGCCCGGGCCGTTCCCGTTCTTATCCGGGCCGTTCCCGTTTCCTGGTCCGTTGCCGTTGCCGTTTCCGTTTCCTGGCCCGTTCCCGGGGCCAGAACTGGCGGCCGTGACCACGACAGGGGCCGGTCGCCGGGGAGTGGCCGGAGGTCGTGCCGTGCTCGCCTCGGTCGGCCGGGTCACCTTCGCCGCGGAGCGACTGGAGGACGGAGCGGCGACCTCATCTTCCTGGTCACCACCGTAGAGTGGTTCGCCACGCTGGCCTGCCTGATCACCTGGCACGTCTGGTATATCCGCAAAGAAAACCTCGATGCTTGACCATCACCTCGAGCGGCGCCGGGTCCTCATGCCCGAGTACGACGGACGGCAGGCCGGTTTCCAGCTTCCAGGTCCCGCTCCAGTCGGAAGTCCAGTTACTCCGTACTGCGGTTCACGTCAGCCGCCTGGCGTCGGTTCGCCCGCGAAACGAAGGAACGCTAGCCCCGGACTTGCCGTGCTTTGCCCGTCGAGGTCAGCGTCCAAGCCCGGCGCGTCTCCAGACCACTGGACTGTCAGCAGTCCCCTTTGTCCGTTTCCGCGCGTGGTTCCGTTACCGCGGATCGAGATCTCTCATTTCCCGCGGGTTGCGATCCGCGGTCATGGCGGCCGGCTCCTGGGGTGTTACCTGCGGGAGGCGCGTGATCCAGGTGCGTGCTTTTTGTTGTGCGTGATGTGCGGTAGCGCCGAGACCCCTGGTGCGCAGGAGAACACAGTGACGGCCCCCTGGCCGACGCTACCGGAATAGCCCGCCCGGACTGGCCGCTCCGGCACCAGCGGCCGGCAGCTGTCCGGGCGAACGGGGTGGATCCGGCTTCTTGGGTGGATCAGGGGCCCCAGGGGGTACCGAATCCACCCCGTAAGCCATATCCACCCCGTTAGGGGAGCTCAGGCTTCTCTCTGGTAACAGGACGGGAAGCCGCCGGCCGCGACTGCGGATCTGAACCCGCGGGAAAGCGAAGGATCCCAAATGTGAAAAGGCGGACCGGACTGACCGCCTGGTCATCGAGGCGGCGATCCAGCTCTGGCCCTCTCGCCGGGCAGCGGCCGTTCCCGCCCGGGAACCGCACGCAGTGATACCGGGCTTCCAGTGCGTCCGGACGTACTCGAAGCCCGGTTTCATGGCGCCGGCAGCGGCGGGCAGCGACCCCCTGACGATTACCCGAACCTCAAAGATCACAGGGATAACGCGCGGGTAAGCATCGCTGATCGCAACCCGCGGGAACCCGCGGGTTTCTGTCCATGGTCGCGGCCGCTGCGACAGCAGGGACACATGGGGGACATAACTCTGGCGGCACGCGGCGGTGCCCGATCATCGTGTCGAGTTATCCCCCGTTGTGCGGGTGGTAACTCGACACGATCCGGCCGGGCTGATGCGCATGTGATCAGCGGGACGGGCGAGGGCAGCGCGAGGACGCCGGGACACGGGGAAGCCGGATTACCGCCTCGATGACCAGGCGGCGACACTGGCTCACGGTCGCGGCGCTTGCTCTTGACTTATTGGTACGTTGACCAGGTGACAGTAGTGAGGATCAACGCGATTACTGTGCCCGCCGATAGTGGAGATGAGCTGGCCCGCCGGTTCGCCGCCCGGGCTGGCGCGGTCGACAACCAGGACGGCTTCGAGGGCTTCGAGCTGCTCAAGCCCACCGACCAACGAACCACCTGGCTGGTGGTGACCCGATGGCGGGACGAGACCGCCTTCCAGACCTGGGTGAGCTCCCCGGCGTTCTCGCACGGGCACCGGTCCGCCGCCGAGCGGGCGGGCGGCGAGGCACCGCATCCGGTGGGGGTCGACAGCGAGCTGTGGTCTTACGAGATCGCCGGCGGATCGGCTCGCTGAGAACCGCGTGACCGATCCAGGCCCCGCCTCCGATCCCTGGACAGACCAGCCTTACCTGCGGGAAGTCCAGTACAAGACCGACGTCAACCTGGCCGCGCGGCAGTCCATCTACGCCTACCAGCAGCCGCGGATAGACCTGGCTCGCGAAGCACTGGACCTAGCTGACCTCGACGGCGCCGAAGCCGTCGCGGATGTCGGCTGCGGCAACGGCTTGTACCTGGCCGAACTGGCTCGCCGCGGGCACGAGGGCCCGGTGCTCGGAGTCGATATGTCGCCCGGCATGCTGACCGCCGCCAGGAGCCGCGCCCCGCGGGCCGCCCTGCTGGTCGCGGACGCGGCGGCGTTGCCGGTCAGGGACGGGGCGGTCGGCCTCACCTTGGCCATGCACATGCTGTACCACGTCCCCGAGCCGGATCGCGCGGTCCGTGAGCTGCGCCGGATCACCCGGCCCGGCGGGCGCCTGATAGTCGGCCTGAACGGCGCGGATCACCTGCGCGAACTGCGCGGCCTCATCGCGGAGGGCCTGGCCAGCCTGGGCCAGCCGCCGGTACGACCGCGCGAGCGGATCGACCTGGACCAGGGCGAATTGCTGCTGCGTTCCGTGTTCGCGTCCGTGACCAGGCACGACTTCGTGGGCCAGCTCCAGGTGCCGAGCACGGAACCCATCGCCGCGTACGTGCGCAGCCGCGTGCCGGACGCCGAATCGCTCACCGCGGCCGTGCTCAGCAGGCTGCCGGCCGATCCGGCGCTCTTCCCGATCACCACCCACAGCGGCTGCCTGGTCTGCGGCTGAGCCGCCCGGCCGAGATCAGCCCGGGCCGGCCCCCAGCCGCCGCAGCAGCGCGTTCTTGATTCCCGGCCGCGTCCCGAACACCAGCAGGAACATCGCCTCGCGGGCCAGTCGCTGCACGTGCTGGTCCACGGTGACCGAACGGCTTCCTTCCCGCACCGCCAGCGCCGCCGCGGCCCGTATGGCCAGTTCCGAGGCGTCCGCCCGGGCCTGGGCCATCGCTTCGGGGGTGGCGCTGGCCGCGTCGTCGAGCCGCTGGCGGCAGGCGGCCAGCTCGTCGTCCAGCGGTCCCGGGCCGAGCAGCCTGGTGCAGCGGCGGACCAGACCGAGCGCCAGCGACCCGTTGATCCGCAGCCGGTCGGGCCGCAGGCTCTCGGCCGGGTCGAAGGGGACCTGGCCCGCCCACCGCTCCCACGGGACCAGGACGCCGTCGAAGTCCAGCCGGACGGTGACGGTCGCGTTGACGGCGGCGAGCCGTTCGCGGGTCACGGTAAGCCCGGGCTGGGCAGCCGCGTCCAGGATCAGCGTCACGATGCTGTCGTCCGGGCCCCGCGCGGCCACCAGCAGCAGGTCGGTCAGCCCCCAGCCGGTGACCCAGGGCGCCTCGCCGTCGAGCCGCCACCCGCCGTCGTGGAGCAGTGCGCGCAGCCGCGACGGCCCGGGGAGCAGGCCGCCCAGGGCGATCGCGCCGCGGACATCGCCCCGGACGGCCGGGGCCAGCCACCGGTCGCGCAATACGGCGGGAGTGCCCTCTGCCGCCAGGGTCATGACCACGCCGCGGTGCTGTAGCCAGACGAACGTCGTGGCCAGGCAGCCGCTGGCCAGTTCCTCGGTCACCGCGCACGAAGTCGCCAGGTCCAGGCCGAGACCGCCGGCCTCGGCGGGCACCGGCGCCCCGTACAGGCCCGCCGCGGCGAGCGCGTCGAGATGAGCGACCGGGAGCACGTGCAGCCCGTCGACCCGCATCGCATCGGGGAACAGCAGGTCATCGGCGAGCTCGCGGGCCACCGCGAGGACGTCCCGCGCGGTCGTGGTCATACCGGTCACGGAGTCCAGGCCGCTGCGAGCTTGTCCATCACCGCGTCCAAGCTGGCGTCGGTGACCTGCCGCGCCGGGTCGGCCAGGTACCACTCCACGATTTCCCTGGCCCCCTGCTCGAACGGGATCACCGCCTGCCAGCCGGGCACGATGCTACGCAGCTTGGCGTTGTCGAACACCATCGAGTGCGCCTTGTCACCCAGCAGGCCGGCGCCCCACCCGGGGTCGGCGGCCGCGATGGCGTCCGAAGGCACGTGCACCGGGCGCGCGGTAACCCCCAGCGCCGCCGCGAGCGCTTCGGCGACCTGGTTCCAGGTGAGCACGTCGTCGGAGGTGATGTGGATGGCCTCGCCGATCGTCCGCGGGTGGCCTAGCAGCGGAACGAACGCCCGGGCGAAGTCGTCGTGGTGGGTCAGGGTCCACAGTGACGTGCCGTCGCCGTGCACGATGACGGGCTTGCCCGCGAGCATCCGGCCTAGCACGGTCCACCCGCCGTCGAACGGCACCGACGTCTGGTCGTAGGTGTGCGAAGGCCGGATGATCGTGGCCGGGAACCCCTCGTCCCGGTACGCCGTCACCAGGAGGTCCTCGCAGGCGATCTTGTCCCGGGAGTACTGCCAGTACGGGTTGCGCAGCGGCGTGGACTCGGTGACCGGCACCCGGGCGGGCGGCGTCTGGTAGGCCGAGGCGGAGCTGATGAACACGTACTGCCTGGTCCGGCCGCGGAACAGCTCGATGTCGGTGCGGACGTGTTCCGGGGTGAAGGCGACCCAGTCGGCCACCGCGTCGAACTCGAGATCTTTGATTTCATCCCGAACGGAGCTCGGTTCCCGTATATCCCCCCGCAGCGTGCGCACGACGGGCGGGAGCGGCCTGATGGTGCTGCGCCCCCGGTTCAGCACGAACAGTTCGATGCCGCTGTCGGCCGCGACTCGCGAGCACGCCGAGCTGATGATCCCGCTGCCCCCGATGAACAGCACCCTGAGTTTCGCCATACCCCAACGCTAGACCGGCACCGGCGCGACTGACGGGGCCGGGCCCGCAGATGGCCCGCGGATGGCTCCGCGGATTGTCTGAATTCATCATTATTTGATCCGGTAAAATGCCCAGCGAAAGGTCGTGAGTATAGCTGCGGAATACGATAACCATGACACTATATTCTCTGCCTATGCTGTCTACTGCCGCCTGCGAAACAGCAGGCCAGCATGGCGTGACCGCTGAGCTGAAACGCTCAGAGCCCGCCTCCCTGGCCGAGGTCCACGCCCTTCACGCGGATCATGTAGTCGAAGCCTCCCAGGTCGTGGGATTTCTTTCCGGGAACGGAGCCGGAATACGCATTCACGGTGCCTGGATCCGCGGTGACCTCAACCTGGACGGGATGGAATGCGCCGCCGGCCTGCGGCTGACCGGGTGCCGTCTCGACCAGAACCTCGGCGGCGGGCCCGGCGCTCCGGCCCTCGACCTCGGCCGGGCGCGGGTCGGTGGCCTGCTGCTGAGCACCGGCTTCGCCGCCACTCTGAACGTCGACGGACTGACCTGCTCCGACACCCCCGTGCTGTGCTCCGGGGACCCGCCGACCCGGGTGCCCGAGGCCAGGCGATGCACCTAGCGCGGGCGGGACGGCAGCGCCGTAGTAGCTTGCTGGAATGCACGTACTCGGCATGGTGCTGCACCCGGAGCGGGATTGCGGCGGGGCGGTGAAGTCGATCCTGGACTGGGCGGCCCGCCGCGAGATCGAGGTTCTCGGCATCCAGGACGAGGTCCGCAGGATCGTCTGCACCGCCGAGGCGGTGAGCGCCGAGGAACTGCGGCGGCGGTCGGACCTGATCGTCAGCCTGGGCGGCGACGGCACCATGCTGCGGGCCATGCGGCTGGCCGACCGGCAGCGCTTCCCGGTCCTCGGGGTGAACCTGGGCAAGCTGGGTTTCCTGGCCGAGGTCGACGTACCCGACCTGGCCGAGGCGCTGTCCGCGATCGAGAACCAGGAGTTCACCACCGAACCGCGCCTGGCCGTCGACGCCATCATCGGGGATCAGCTGATCACGGCGTTCAACGACATCGCGTTCGTGCGCTACCCCGGCCATAAGACCGCCGCCATCGCGGTGGAGGCCGCGGGCCGCCGGTTCGTCAGCTACACGGCTGACGCCATCGTCGTGGCCACGCCGACCGGCTCGACCGCGTACAGCTTCTCGGCCGGCGGCCCCATCGTGAGCCCGGCGGTGGAGGCCCTGCTGGTCACGCCGGCCGCGCCGCATTCGGCTTACAACCGCGGGCTCGTCGTGTCGGTGAACGACGAGCTAGCCCTGAGCGTCCTGCCGGGCAGCGGCCGCCTCGCGGTAGAGGCCGACGGCAACGTCGCCGCCAGCGTGGAACCGGGCGACCGGATCGAGCTGCGTCCCCGGCCCGGTGCCGCTCGCGTCGTTCGGCTCGGGCATAGCACGTTCTACGAGCGGGTCAGGCGCAAGCTGCGGCTGACCGATTCCGCTGAGATCGCGGTCGGCTGGCCCTGACACCCGGGGCCGGGCATGGCCGGGACGGGCCGCCGAATGCGCTGGCCACCGCCGTCCGCGCCCAGCGCATCCGGGCGGCCGCCGTCTCGGGGTGCTCCCCGTACTCCTGCGCGACCCGCGCGGCGCAGCCGGTGCGGCCCAGTCCGCTGGTGGCGGTGGCGATCGCCTGCCTGACCTGCGCGGCACTCGGCTCATCCGAGCGCTGCAGCGCCGAAGCGAAAAGCGCGTCGGCGCGGGCGCTCTCCAGGCTCAGATCGTAGGGCGCGGACCACATCGTGCGCCTCCTTCTCCCCCGGAAGGGCCAGCCATCCCCCCAGCTGCCCGGTCGCCGGAAACAAACCGCCCCGGCGACCGGGAAGCCCGCGCCTGCATGATCCGCAGGTGCCCCTCAGCATGTCCGGAGGGCCGGCCAGCCCCGGTGATACACCCGGCACCACATTATTTCGCCGGCTCAGGCCGCCCTCGCGGCGGGCGGTTTCCGCCGGTTTACGAAGTGCCGGTGAGCGATGCGGGACACGACCCGATCGACCTGCGGCGCGGACCCCGGTCACTCCATCCCGCGTTTGCCGGGAGCCCAGAAGGGCTTGACCAGGACTGAGCGGCGGGGCCAGCCGCGCTGGCTGACTAGGTGGGCTCGGACGGCCTGGCAGGTGCGGGCTTCTCCGGCTAGGTAGGCGACGCCCGGCCCGGCGGGCAGGTCGAGGTCGCGGACCGCGTCGACCAGGCCGACCGACGCGGCGGCGGAGGCGTCTCCGCGGAAACGCCAGCTGAGTTCGGCCGTTCGCGGCAGCGGCAGCCGATCCTCCTCGGAGGCGACCTCGATCGCGCCGTAGACGCGGACCTCGGCGGGCAGCGTGCCGAGCATCGGGCCGAACGCCACCGACGCGGTCTCCTCCCCCGCGAACACGTGATACGGCGCGGCCTGCGCGGTCACGAACGCGCCCTCGGGCTTGCGGAACAGGACCTCGTCGCCCTTGCCGAGCGAACGCGCCCAGTGCGCGCCGGGGCCGTCACCGTGATCGAGGATGCACAGCTCGAGCTGGTCGCCCCGGTAGGACCACACCGAGTAGGTGCGCAGCGCGCTTCTCCCCCGCAGGTCCCTGACCCTCACTCTGACCTGCTGGCCGGGTATCCAGGCCAGCCCGCGCACCTCGGGCCCGGTGAGCCGGACCACCCGCATCCGGGGCGTGATCTGGTCGAAAATTCGCGATATGACGCCTTATGATCCAGCCGGAAGCCTGGCATTGTCAAGATGTATCGCGAGCCTTATACCGTACCTAGCGTAGTGGCGGGCGGCCCAACCAGCGTGACTACCGGGCATCGTGGTGGTTCTGCGGGCTGTCGCGGGATCGGCGGTTCGGGCTTCGATGCGGACGACGTGGTACCCGGCGGCCCGCCGCACTGCCGCACTGCCGCACTGCCGCACTGCCGCACTGGTCACGCAAGCCCCGCCCGTCACATGACCCGCGAACTTATCCGCCTGGTTGCAAGTTAACGTGGCCGATCAGGGTTATGCGGTCGATCAGGGGTCCTGTAGTGCACCGGATCCACCGCACAACCCGGATCAACAATCAACCGCGCTGCCTGGCGCGGACTGCACGGGACGGGCCTGCAGGACATCACGGGGCCGCGTGCCTCACCCCGGCTGGCCCGCCACGGCACGAGCGCCGAACTCAAGATCCCGCAACAACCCGCAGGAGCCACGGGGTGGATCCGGGTTACGGGGTGGATCCGGTACCCCCCAGGGCCCCGGATCGGACCGGTAACCCGAATCAGCCCCGTTAACTTACAGCTGGCCGGGCAAGTTTGCGCCTCATGTGGCGAGTGGTGCTCGCATGGCCGCTGAGGGCGTCGCGGAAAGGCCCCCGTGGCGCACTGGGTCACGTAGAGGTGCACCGGTGGCACACCCAGCCGGCACGGGTACCGGGGCCGAGAGGCTACCTGGTGAGGGCCAGGGAGGCTTGCTCGATGAGCTCGCACAGGTCTCCCCGGGAGTTCGCGCGGTAGAGCGGTCCGCCGCCGTCGGTTAGGAGCTGGCTGACCAGCGCGACACCGCGGGCCGGGGCCGGACCGCGGGCGGCGAGGCAGTCAGCCAGGCCGGTCAGCTCCGGCGCCGACCGGGCGATCCGGTCCCGGCGGACCGGGACGTAGGGCCGGAACGGGCCGGCCGAACGCGCTCCGGCCACCGGACGCGGGCGCGCCTGCGGGGACGCGGACAGGGCGAGCAGCCGCCGCAGGCTGGCGGCTAGGGCGCGGCGGTAACTGGCGGAGGTCAGGAACAGGGCTCGCGCGGCTAGGAGCACGTTCCCTTCCGGACGAGCCCCGGCGGCCAGCTGGCGGTCCAGGTTGGCCGCCAGGACCCGGGCGAGCAGCCGGTGCCAGAGCGATACGCGCCTGACGGTCAGGCGGCCGAGGTCGTCTTCGAGCAGGACATGCATGGCATGTCACCTCCAGAGTTTGTGACCTGTAAACTCATTATAGCGGTCATTCGTGACCAATGAAAGTCATTAGACGGTCACGTAGGGGAAAGCGGAGAAGATAGAGGTGATCATGGTGGCTAGCCTGAGCGGCATGACCTTGCCGTCGTGGGCGTCCCACCTCGAGAGCAAGCTGGCGCCGCCGCCGTTGCTGCTCGTCCAGGCGTTCGTGGACACCCTCGACCTGGACCTGCACACCGACGTGCTAGCCCACGCCGACGAGGCCCGGGCCTGGCTGGCCGGCGCGGGGCTGCGCGGCCAGGACCAGCCGGGCTTCGACGCAGACCTGCGGCTGGCGCGTGCGGTCCGGGAGAGCCTGCGCGCCATGATCGGCCGCAACACCGGCGGGCCGCCGCTCACCGAAGCGGAGCTACGGCCGCTGGAGCAGGTGACGAGCCGGGCCGCGCCCCGGCTCGAGGTGACCACGGACGGCCGGGTCGGGCTCGCGACCGGCGGCGCCGGGCGCCTGGCGGACGGCCTGGCCGGGCTGCTGCTCGCGGTCCGCGACGCGCAGGCCGACGGCAGCTGGGACCGGCTCAAACTGTGCGGCAACCCGGACTGCCGCTGGGCTTTCTACGACGGCTCGCGCAGCCACCAGGGCGCGTGGTGCGAGATGGCCTCCTGCGGCAACCGGCTCAAGAACCGCAGTCTCCGCGCCCGCCGCGCCCAGGCCGGCTGAGGCGCCCGCGGGTCAGGCGGTGGCCTGGCGGTCGCGGGCGGCCATGGCCAGGAGTTCCTCGGCGTGGGCCTGGCCGTGCTCGGAGTCTTCCAGGCCGCCCAGCATCCGGGACAGCTCGCGCGCCCGGGCGGCCCGGTCGAGCCGCACCACGCCGCTGGCGGTGACCAGGCCGTCGTCGGACTTCTGCACCACCAGGTGGTTGTCCGCGAACGCGGCCACCTGGGGCAGGTGGGTGACCACGATCACCTGGGAGGAGCGGGCCAGCCGGGCCAGCCGCCTGCCGATCTCCACCGCGGCCTTGCCGCCGACCCCGGCGTCGACCTCGTCGAAGACGAACGTCGGCACCGGGTCAGCCCCGGCGAAGACCACCTCGATGGCCAGCATGACGCGGGAGAGTTCGCCGCCGGAGGCGCCCTTGTTCAGCGGCAGCGGCGGCGCGCCGGGGTGCGCGGCCAGCCTGATCTCCACGTCGTCGGCACCGTGCGGGCCGGGCTCGTCCAGTTCGGTGAGCGCGGCGGTGAGCGCGGCGTGCGGCATGGCCAGCGCGGTGAGCTCGGCCGTCACCTCCGCCGCGAACCGTTCCGCGGCGGCGGCGCGCAGCTCGGTCAGCCTCGCCGCCAGCGCGGTCACCTCGGCCCGCAGCGAGGCCTCCTCCGCGGCCAGCGTCGCGATCTTGTCGTTGTCCCCTTCGAGCTCGGCCAGCCGTGATCCGGCCTGCTTGGCCCAGTCGAGCACGGCGGCCACGTCACCCGCGGCGCCCCCGTAGGCGCGGATCAGCCGGCCGAGCGCCGCGCGGCGTTCCTGCACCGCGGCCAGCCGGGCCGGGTCCGCGTCCAGCGACTCGTTGTAGGAAGCGAGCTCGCCGGCCACGTCGGAGATCAGGTAGCTGGCCTCGGACAGCCGGTCAGCCAGCCCGGCCAGCAGCGGGTCGTGCGAGCGGACCGCCTCCAGCGCGCGCCCGGCGATGCCGAGCAGCGTTACCACGTCGGAGGCGTCGACCGAGGCCGAGGCGGGGTCGCCGATCAGCGCCTCGTGTGCGGTGGTGGCCGCGGCCTGGAGCGCGTCGGCGTTCGCCAGCTTCTCCTCCTCGGCCAGCAGCGCCGCGTCTTCGCCCGCCTCAGGGGAGACCGCCTCGACCTCACCCAGGCCGAACCTGAGCGTGTCCGCCTCGGCCGCGCGCTCGCGCTCCGCCCGCGTCAGCGCCTCGAGTTCGTCGCGGACCGCGCGGTGCCTGCTGTACACCCGCCGGTAACCGGACAGGGCCGTGGCCAGCTCCGGGCCGCCGAACCGGTCCAGCGCGTCGCGCTGCCGCCCGGGCTTGAGCAGCTGCTGCTGGTCCGACTGGCCGTGCACGGCCACCAGGTCGTCGGCCAGCACCTGGAGCAGGGATACCGGGACCGAGTGGCCGCCGGCGAAGGCCCGGGACCGGCCCTCGGCCGAGACCGAACGGCTGAGCACGAGCGAGGACCCGTTGTCGTCGAGATCTCCCCCGGCCTCCTCGACCTCGCGCGCCACCTCCGGGGAGACCAGCAGCCGCCCCTCCACCGCGGCCCGCGCCGCGCCCGGGCGCACCCGCGCCGGGTCCGCGCGGCCGCCGAAGAGCAATCCGAGCGCCGTCACGACCATGGTCTTCCCGGCGCCGGTCTCGCCGGTCAGCGCGGTGAACCCGGCCGAGAGCTCGAGCACCGCGTCGTCGATGACACCGAGCCCGGTGATCCGGACTTCCTCAAGCATGCTTGCCTGTGTCCTCCCAGGTACGACCGCGCCAGCCGGCCACGGGCAGGCCGAACTTCGCCACCAGACGGTCGGTGAAGTTCCCGACACGGGCACCCGGTGCCTGCACGCGCGCGAGCAGGACCGGCAGCGCCCCGCGGCGGACCTCCACGCGGGCCCCGGCTGGCAGATCGACCTTACGTCGACCATCGCACCACAAAACCGCCCCCGATGTCTCGGACGCCACGATCAGCTCGATCGCGAGTACCGAACGGGGCGACACCACCATCGGCGGGGCGAACAGCGCGTGCGCGCTGATCGGCACCATGAGCAGCGCCTCCACCTCGGGCCAGACCACCGGGCCGCCCGCGGAGAAGCCGTAGGCGGTCGACCCGGTGGGGGTCGAGCACACCACCCCGTCACAGCCCCAGCGGGACAGCGGGCGGCCGTCGACCTCGGTGATGACCTCGATCATCCGCTCCCGGGCCGCCTTCTCCACGGTGGCCTCGTTCAGCGCCCAGGTCGACGCCAGGACATCGCCGTTCCTGCGGATGGTCACGTCGATGGTCATCCGCTCCTGAACCAGGTACTCCCCCGCCACCAGATGGTCGACCGTCTCGGCCAGCCCGTCCGGCTCCGCCTCGGCCAGGAACCCGACGTGGCCGAGGTTCACCCCGATCAGCGGCACCCCGGCCGGGCGGGAGAACTCGGCGGCCCGCAGCAGGGTGCCGTCGCCACCGAGGACGATGACGAACTCGGCGCCCTCGGCGGCCGTGTCGCCGGCCGGGACCTGCTCCGCGCCCGGGGAGCTGAACTCGCCCGCGAGGGTACGGACGGCGATACCGGCGGCCATCAGCCGCTCGGCCACGAGGCGGGCGCTGCGCAGCGCGCTCTCCCGCCCGGCGTGCGCCGTCACCAGCACCGTCCGCTGTCCCACTAGCTGGGTCCTTCCTTGATCGCCCGCGCCAGCTGTTCCTCGCCGAGCGGCGGCGCGCCCTCGCGCAGCCAGAGGAAGAACTCCACGTTACCGGCGGGTCCCGGCAGCGGGCTCGCGGTCACCCCCAGGGCGCCCAGGCCGAGCTGGGCCGCGGCGGCGGCCACCTGCCGGACGGCGTCCGCCCGGTCGGCCGGGTCGCGGACCACGCCGCCGGCGCCGACCCGGCCCTTGCCCACCTCGAACTGGGGCTTGACCAGCAGCACGAAATCCGCGCCGGGCGCGGCGCAGGCGACCAGGGCCGGCAGCACCAAGGTGAGCGAGATAAAGGAAAGATCGGCCACCACCAGCCCCGGCACCGGGCTCACGTCGGCCAGGGTCCGCACGTTGACGCGGTCCAGCACGGTGACCCGCGGGTCGGTCCGCAGCGACCAGGCCAGCTGCCCGTATCCCACATCGGCCGCCACGACGTGCGCGGCCCCGGCGCGCAGCAGCACGTCGGTGAACCCCCCGGTGGACGCCCCGGCGTCCAGGCAATCCCGGCCCGCCACGGTCAGGCCCTCCGTACCGCTGCTGGCTCCGGGGGGGACGAAACCCTGATCCCCCCCGCGCCCCCCCGCGCTAAACGCCGCGAGCGCCCCGGCCAGCTTGTGCCCGCCGCGGGAGACGTAGCCCGGGTCCCCCGTCTCCGCGATGGTGATCGGGACGTCCCGGCTCACCTGGGTGGCGGCTTTGCCCGCGCGCTGCCCGGCCACTGTCACCAGGCCGGCCGCCACCAGTTCGCCGGCTTGCTCGCGCGACCGGGCCAGGCCGCGCCTGACCAGCTCGGCGTCGAGCCGCATCCGGGTGGACGTCAAGGCACTCCTTCGCCGAGCTCACCCAGGATGTCCCTGAGCTGCCCGTGCACCTCTTCGAGGACAGCGACGTGATCGTTCACCGGCGCGCCGGGCAGGCGGCCGAGGCCGGTCAGGGCCGCGTCCACCCGGTCATCACCGGTGGGCGGCAGCCCGCCCGGCGACGGCGGCGTCGTGTTGTCGACCGGGGCGGGCACGCTGGCCCGTTCGGCATGAAGACCTTGATCTTGATCTTCAATACCCTGGTCTGGGTATTCGTTGTTCAACTGCGCTACCCTCCGCGTGGAACGCTACCGTCCGATGCCGACTAGAGCGAGCGAGGCGCACATGGCTTCAGCCGAAGAGTGCCGCGAGGCCTTGCAGGCCCTCAGCGGCCGCCTGACCGAGATGAGCCCGCAGGACCGGGCCAGCTACTTCAGCGGGCGCTCGATGAGCTGCCATGTGACTGATCTCGGCGTGACGTTCGTGACCAGGTTCACCGACGCCGGGGCCACCCCGGTCACCGAGGCCAAGCCGGACGACCCGCCAGCCGACATCCGCCTGACCGCCAGCAGCGACGACGTCCTCTCGCTGTCCGCCACTCCGGCCAACATCGCCCGGATGTGGATTTCCGGCCGAGTCAAGGTACAAGCCAGCATGAGGGACCTGCTGGCGTTGCGCAAACTGCTCTGAGTAAGTTTCTGTGTCATGGGCGACCTGATCCTGCTCAGGCACGGCGAGACCGCATGGAGCCTGGCCGGGAAACACACCGGCCGGACCGACATCCCGCTTACCCCCAAGGGCGAAGCGGCCGCGAAGGCGCTGGCCCCGATGCTGTCGCGCCGCAACATCGTAGCCGTCTTCACCAGCCCCGCGCGGCGCGCGGTCACGACCGCGGCCTTCGCCGGGCTTAGCAACGCGCAGCCCGATCCCAACCTGTGGGAATGGGATTACGGCGGCTACGAGGGAATGACCACACCGCAGATCCAGGAGACCAGGCCCGGCTGGTACCTGTGGCGCGACGGCGTGATCCCCGGCGACGCGCGGCACCCCGGCGAGACCATCGAGCAGGTGGCCCACCGGGTCGGGCGGGTGCTGGCCCGGGTCGTCCCGATGCTGGCGGGCGGTGACGTCGCGCTGGTCGCGCACGCCCACGTGCTGCGCGTGCTGACCGCGTGCTACCTGCTGCTGGCTCCGGAGGACGGGCGGTTGTTCACGCTGGACACCGGCACGGTCAGCACCCTCGGCTTCGAGCACGAGGTACATGTCATCGCGTCCTGGAACGTGCCGCCCGCACCGTGAGCCTGACCGCTCAGCCTGGGGTTTCCTGGGGGCGGCGGGTCTCGTCTCGCAGCCAGGTGAGGTAGGCGGGCGAGCCCGCCAGGATGGGCAGCGCGATGATCTCCGGCTCGTCGTAGCTGTGGCGTTCGGTGAGGAAGGCCGCGAGCTCGTCGTAGCGGTCGGCCGGGAGCTTGAGCAGCACGAGCCACTCCTCGGTGCGCTCCAGGCTGCCGTCCCACCAGTACATCGACGCCACCGGGCCCGCCACCTGGGCGCACGCGGCGAGCCTGGCTTCGACCGCGGCATGGGAGAGCTCCATCGCCTCGGCCCGCGAATCGGTTGTCGTCTGCACCTGGAGGTACTCGTCCTCATGGTCCGCCACGCCTGCGATGGTACGCCTGCCTGGTCCGGGTACGCTGGCCCCGTCCTGGCTGGGCGGGAAGGAGCACGGGTTGGAACTGGTGCATTCCGGGAAAGTCCGGGAGCTCTACGCCGACGGCGGCGACCTCGTCATGGTCGCTTCGGACCGGGTGAGCGTCTACGACGTGGTCCTGCCCACGCCGATCCCGGGCAAGGGGCGGGTCCTGACTCAGCTGTCGCTGTGGTGGTTCGGCCAGCTGGGTGACGTGGTGCCCAACCACGTGATCTCCGGCACTGACGTGCCCGCCGAATGGGCCGGGCGCGCCATCCGGTGCCGGCGGCTTGAGATGCTGCCGGTTGAGTGCATCGCCCGCGGGTACCTGGCCGGTCTCGGCCTGACGTCCTACCGCGAGACCGGAACGATCTCCGGCGTGGCGCTGCCGCCCGGCCTCGACGAGGGATCCCGGCTGCCCGAGCCGGTCTTCACCCCCACCACCAAGGCGGCGGCCGGTCACGACGAGCCGATGACTTACGACGAGGTCGCGGGGCTCGTGGGCGAGCCGGTGGCGGCCGAGCTGCGGCGTGCCACTTTGGAGGTGTACCGGCGGGGCGCCGCCCTGGCCGCCGCGCGGGGTATCTTGATCGCGGACACCAAGCTGGAGTTCGGCCTGCTCCCGGACGGGACGCTGATGCTGGCCGACGAGGTGCTCACGCCCGACTCGTCGCGGTTCTGGCTCGCCTCGGAGTGGCAGCCGGGGCGACCGCAGCGGTCACTGGATAAGCAGTTCGTCCGGGACTGGTCGTCCGGGCTCGACTGGGACCGCAGGCCGCCCGGACCGGCCATCCCGGCCGAGGTGGTAGCCGCGACTCAGGCCCGCTACCAAGAGCTGTTTGCTCGCCTGACGGGCCATGAATGACCCTGCCCTCGTGGTGCGCGGGCCGGGCTTGCCCGATGAGGGGCGCGCTGATGAGAAAATCGGCACGTGCAGATCGAGATACTTGGGTCCTTCGAGGTTCGGACGGACGACGGCGCGCTGGCCGACGTGCCGGGGGCCCGGTTGCGTGCACTGCTGATCGCTCTGGCCCTCCAAACCGGGCGGGTCGTCTCGAAGGCGACGCTCGTCGACTGGATCTGGGGTGAGCAGCCGCCGGCCGACGCGGCCAACGCCTTGCAGCGCCTGGCCTCCCGGCTGCGCAAGGCGCTGCCGGAGGGGATGATCGAGGGCCAGCCGGGCGGCTACCGGCTGGCGGCGGAACCGGACGCCGTCGATGCCGTCCGGTTCGAACGTCTCGTCGCTCAGGCTCGCGACGCCGAGGGTTCACGGCGGGTACGGCTGTTGCGCGACGCCCTCGCCTTGTGGCGGGGTGCGGCTATGGCCGATGTCGGCCTGGAGGACAGCGAAGCGTGGGACGCCGCGGTCACCCGGCTCGAACGGCTGCGCCTGGCCGCGCTGGAGGACCGGTTCGATGCCGAGGTAGGTCTCGGCCATGGCGCCGGGCTGGTCGCGGAGCTGACCGATCTGGCGGCCGCTCATCCGGAGCGGGAACGGCTGGTCGCCGCGCTGATGCGGGCCCTGGCCGCGGCCGGGCGCGACTCCGAGGCGCTGCTCGCGTACGAACGCACCAGGGAAGCCCTGGCCGACAGGCTGGGCGTCGACCCTTCGCCGGAGCTGTCCGCCCTGCATGTCGCGCTGCTGCGGGGCGAGCTGGGGCGGCGGGAAGACAACCGCAAGACCAACGTGCGGGCCGAGCTGACGAGCTTCGTCGGCCGGGAGGCCGATGTGGCCGCGGTCCGCGAGCTGATCGGGAAGCACCGGCTGACCACCCTGACCGGCCCGGGCGGCGCGGGTAAGACCAGGCTGGCCACGGAGACCGTGCGCACGCTCCTCGGCGACCTGCCCGACGGGGCCTGGCTGGTGGAACTGGCCGCTATCGGCGCCGGCGGTGACGTGGCCCAGGCGGCGCTGGCCGGGCTCGGGCTCCGGGACTCCCTGCTCGGGTCGGCACCGAGCGCATCACCGGGCGCGGATCCGGTGGAGGGGTTCGTCGCCGCGATCCGGGAGCGGGAAGCGCTGCTGATCCTGGACAACTGCGAGCACGTGATCGAGCCGGCGGCGGCGTTCGCCGACCGGGTGCTCGGGGAGTGCCGGCGGCTGCGGATCCTGGCCACCAGCCGGGAGCCGCTCGGCATCACCGGTGAGGCGCTCTGGCAGGTGGAACCGCTGGCGCTGCCCGGCGCTGGCCTTGGCGCTGGCCTTGGCGCTGGCCTTGGTGAGATCGGACTCTCGCCCGCCGTCCGGCTGCTGCGCGACCGGGCGGGCGCGGTCCGCCAGGATCTAGGCGACGATGCTCGCACGATGGCGACGATGGCGCGCATCTGCCGGGCGCTGGACGGGATGCCGCTCGCGATCGAACTGGCCGCGGCCCGGCTGCGCACCATGACCGTCGAGCAGCTCGCCAGCCGGCTCGACGACCGGTTCCGCCTGCTGACCAGCGGCAGCCGGACCGCGCGGCCGCGGCACAAGACGCTGCGCGCGGTGGTCGACTGGAGCTGGGAGCTGCTCACCGGGCCCGAGCGGATGGTGCTGCGCCGGCTGTCGGTTTTCTCGGGCGGGATGAGCCTGGAGGCGGCCGAACGGGTCTGCGCCGCCAGCACAGGCGAGCAGCGCGTGGTCAAGCCGGACGAGGTGCTCGAGCTGCTCACCTCGCTGGCCGAGAAGTCGCTGCTCGTGACCGAGGGCGATGGGGCCCAAGAAGATGGGGCCCAAGAAGATGGGACACTGCGCTACCGGATGCTCGGCACGATCAAGGAGTACGCCGCCGACCGGCTCGCCGAAGCGGGGGAATCAGACCTGGCCCGGCAGGCCCATCTCGGCTACTTCACCGACCTCGCCGAGTCGGCGGAGCCGCACCTGCGCCGCGCCGAGCAACTGGCGTGGCTCGCCCGGCTCGAGGCGGACCACGACAACATCAGTGCCGCGATGCGCGGCGCGATCGCGGCCGACGAGGCACAGGCGGCGATGCGGCTCGCCGCGGCGACCGGCTGGTACTGGTGGCTCGGCGGGCGCCGGTCCGAAGGCTTCGAGCTGCTCGTCGCGGCCACCCGCGTCCCCGGCGAGGTGCCCGATGATGTGCCCGACGAGGTCCGGGCCATGGTGTACGCGCTGATCGTGAACTTCGTGACCTCCGGGCGGGGCGATGGCCACGAGGCCGCGGAGTGGATCCACCAGGCGTACCGGTTCAGCCAGCGCGGTCAGCGCGGCAACCCGCTGCTGGCGCTGGTCATCCCGCTGGAACGCATGCTGGCGGCGCCGGGTGCGTCCTTGTCCGCGTGGGAACCGGCGCTGAACAACGAAGACCCCTGGGTCCGCGCCCTGGCCCGGCTGCAGCTCGGCAAGATGCGGATCATGTCCGGCCAGGACAGCCGGGACGCGGAGGCCGATCTGGAGCTGGCGCTGGCCGAGTTCCGGGCGCTCGGAGAGCGGTTCGGGATTTCGTTCGCGCTGTCCGAGCTGGCGGAGCACATCGCCCAGCGTGGCGAGTTCGCCGGGGCGTGCGAACTCTACGACCAGGCGGTCGCGGTCGTCACCGAGGTCGGTGCCACCGAGGATGTCATCCGGCTGCGAACCCGCCAGGCCATGCTGTCCTGGCTGAACGGCGACCGGGACGCGAGCGCGGCCGCCATGGCCGAGGCCGAGCGGAGCGCCGACGGTGTCACCTGGCCGTACGCGCTGGTCGAGCTGGCGCTGGCCCAGGAGGAGCTGGCCCGCTGGGGCGGCGACCGGCAGGAGGCCCGCCGTCAGCTCGCTGTCGCGACCACCTTCCTAGGTGAGGACGCGGAGCGGGCGGACATCCGCGCGGAACTTCACGATGTGCTCGGATACCTGACCGACGATCTCGGTGAGGCCCGCGCCCACCGCGTCGCGGCCTGGCAGGCGGCGTCCGAGGCGGGGCTCGCACCCCAGATCGCCAAGATCATCGTCGGGATCGCGGACCTGGCGGTCCGCCTCGGCCAGTACGAACGGGCGGCGCGGTTGCTCGCGGCCAGCGCCTGCGTGCGCGGGCGGCCGGATCGCTCCCACCCGGATGCCGCCAGGATCGAGCAGGCGGCGCGGCGTCACCTCGGCGAAGCGCGGTTCGCCGAGGTGACGCGGGAGGGTGCGCAGGCGAGCTGGCCTGAGCTGGTCGAGGTCACGCTCGCTTCGTGAAGGTGGCGAGCGACCACAGGTAGCCGACCAGGGCGATCCCGGCGCACCAGGCGACGGCGGTGATCGCCTTGCTCGCGGACGGCTCCCCGGTCAGCAGCCCGCGCAAGGTCTCGATGATCGGGGTGAATGGCTGATACTCCGCGAACTGCCTGAACCCGGCCGCCATCGTCTTGGCCGGCACGATCGCGCTGCTCAGGAACGGCAGCAGGATCAGCGGGATGCTGGCCATGCCCGCCGATTCCGCGGTCTTCGCCGCCAGTCCCAGGGCGACGGTGAGCCAGCTGGTCGCGAAGGAGACTCCCGCGACCAGGCCGATCGCGCCGAGCCATCCGGGGAAGCTCGCGTGCGGGCGGAATCCCATCGCGAACGCCACGCCGATGATGGCCGCGATGGCGATCAAGCTGCGGAGCATGGTGGCGACGACCTGAGCGCTCAGGACGGCACTGCGGGAGATGTCCATCACCTTGAAGCGGTTGATGATCCCCTTCGCCATGTCGGAGTTCACCTCAACGGCGGTCGCGCTCAACCCGTAGCAGATCGTCAAGATGATCATGCCCGGCGTCGCGTAGTCGATGTACCTGACCCCGACGTCGAAAGCGCCGCCGATCACGTAGACGAACATCAGCAGGAGCACGATCGGGAACAAGACCGCGTTGAACACGGTGACCGGGTTTCTGACGGTGTGCTTGAAGTTACGACGCAGCATGATCGCAGAATCGGTGCTCATCGGGCATTCTCCTCAGTGCTGGCCTGGTCGGTGCTCGGGTGGCCGGTCAGGGCCAGGAAGACGTCATCGAGGTCCGGGGTGCGGACCGAGAACTCCTCGACGTCGACCGCATGGGCGTCGAGTGAGTTGAGCAGGGCGCGGACGGATTTCACCCCGCCATCGCTGGGGACCCGCAAGATCAGGTCGTCCTCGTCGTCGCGGGTGGAGCCGGGCAGGAGCCGCATCGCGGCGTCGAGTTCGAGGTCGCCGGCGAACTGGAGCCGTACGTGACTGCCGGGGATCTGGCGCTTGAGCTCGGCCGGAGTGCCCTGGGCGACCAGGCGGCCCTGGTCGAGCACCGCGATCCGGCCCGCGAGCCGGTCGGCCTCCTCGAGGTACTGGGTGGTCAGGAAGATGGTCACGCCGTCGGCGACTAGCTGGCGGATGATGTCCCACATCGTCCGGCGGCTGCGCGGATCCAGGCCGGCGGTCGGTTCGTCCAGGAAGATGATCTCGGGCCGGTCGACCAGGGTCATGGCCAGATCCAGCTTCCGGCGCATGCCGCCGGAGTAGGTGGAGGCCAGCTGCCCGGCCGATTCTGCCAGGTCGAATCGCTCCAGCAAGTCCGCGATCACCCGCTTGGCTTCGCCGCGGCTCAGCCGCTTGAGATCCGCTATCAGCTGGAGGTTCTCCTGACCGGTCAGCAGTTCGTCCACCGCGGCGAACTGGCCGGTCACCCCGATGGCCGCGCGCACGGCCTTGGTCTCGGCCGCCACATCGTGCCCAGCGACGCGGGCCGTTCCGCTGTCGGCCTTGATCAACGTGGTGAGCACGTTGACAGTGGTCGTCTTGCCCGCCCCGTTCGGTCCGAGGAGGGAAAAGACCGTGCCGGTCTCGATGTCGAGATCGATGCCGTCGAGCACGGCCTTGTCCTTGTACGCCTTCCGCAGCCCGGAAGCTTCTATCGCTGAGTTCCTCATGGACTCAGGTTCGGCGCCCGCACCGCCACCGGCCTGACACGCCCCTGACACGGGCACTGTCATGGCGCCGGCCGTTCTACGAGCGGCTCTACGCGCAGCGGCTGGACGTCACGCCGTGGGACTACACGCTCTAGGTCCTGACGCAGGTGTAGGCGCCGTACAGGCGGCCCTGAAACTTCGCGGCGACGATCTCGAAGCCCGCCGCGGCGAGCATCGGCTCCAGCAGCCAGCGGAAGGTGCTGAACTCGGTGCGGATGTGCTCGGCGTAGTCTTCGCCGGTGTAACCCTCGGCCGGGTCCGTCGCGGCGTGCTCGAACCACTCCCGGAACACGTCCTCGGTCTCGGCGGGACGGAAGTCGTAGATCAGGTCGCGTAGCCGCAGCACCCCGCCGGGCCGGAGCATCCGCGCGATCCGGTCCAGGGCCAGCGCCTTCCAGAAGTCGGGCAGCTGATGCAGGGCGTGCCGGGTGTACACGCCGTCGGCCGGCGGTCCGGCGTGCTGGTAGCTGAGGAAGCCCGCGCGCGCGCAGCTCAGGTTGTCCAGCCCAGCGCCGACGGCCCGCTCGCGTAGCAGGTCGAGCATGGCCGGCGAGACGTCCACCGCCGTCACATGCCCGAACCGGCGGGCCGCCGCCAGCGCGAACTGCCCGGTGCCCGTCCCGAGATCCACCACCGCGGATTCGGCGCCGAGACCCTGAGCCGCGAAAGCGTCCAGGTCAGCGGCCGGATCGGGGTAGCCCTGCTTGCGGTCGAAGCCGGCCACGAAGGCCGCGTCGAGGTGCTCGGGGCCCGCGTACGCCATCTCGTCGATCATCCATGACTCAGCCACGTGCCCATTGTCCTCAGCGCGGCAACTCGTTTCCCGGGGCTGGCCAGGTAGCGCGAGATACTTCATTTCCGTATAATCCATTTACGTGATATCCAAAAATGGACTACCTGACGTCGTGCTCGCGCTGCAGCGGGCCACGCACCATACGCTGCACGCGCTGAGCGCCGCGCTGTCCGACCTGAACCTGTCGGCCGCCGAGATCAACGCGCTCGCGAACCTCGGCGAGGGCGGGACGCTCAGCGTCCGCCAGCTCAGCGAGCGGACCGGCACCCGAGCCAGCACCCTGACCGGCCTCCTCGACCGGCTGGAGAACCGCGGCTACCTGGTACGGGAGCTCGACCCGGCCGACCGCCGCTCGTTCCGGCTGCCGCTCACCGACCTGGGCCGGGAGGTGGCCGCCCGGGCGCTCGCCGCCATCGCGAACCTGGAACGGGAGGCGTTGTCGCGGCTGGACGCCACCCAGCTGGCCGGGTACCACGCCGTCATCACCGCGCTGCAGGAGGCGTGCTGATGCCGCACCACGGTCACCGGGACCCGGCCGACGCTGAACTGGCCGCCCTCCTGGCGGAGGTCACCGGGCCGGACGGGGAGTTCCGGCACCGGCAGCACATCAACCTGGCCTTCGTGGCCGTGCGGCGGTACGGCATGCCCGAGGCGATCACCAGGATCTGCGCCTGGATCCAGCAGATCGCCGCGTACGCGCGGGCGCCGCAGAAGTACCACTACACGGTCTCGCGGGCCTGGGTGGAGATCGTCGCTCACCACGTCGAGGCCGGTCCGGACGGCGATGACTTCGGGACGTTCGCCGCGCGGCATCCTCTGCTTCTCGACAAGCGCCTGCTGAGCAGGCACTACCAGTCGGCCACGCTGGCCGCGCCGACGGCCAGGCACAGCTGGGTCGAGCCGGACCTCCTGCCGTTTCCCTGGTCGTCCGGTCAGGACAGCCGGGCGGGCTGACTAGCCTCGAGAAAATGGTCACCGATGCCCGATAGGGTGGCGTCGTGGTGAGCCACTATGACAACTTCTTCATCGCAAGCGCGGGCGCGTCCGCTGCCATCTTGGGGTTGCTGGTCGTCGCCGTATCGGTCGTCAACGCGGATGACTCGGACCCCAAAACCCGGGAGAATCGAACTGTCCTGGCCGGGAGCGCGTTTGTTGCCCTGGTGGACATCTTCATCGTCTCGATCATGGCCTTGACCGGGGGCCCATTCACGTTCGGGCTATCAAGCCTCGCCATGGCAGCCGTCGGCCTGCTGGCCACCAGAAAGCTGATACCGAGGGCAAAGCGGGCCGGGAATTTCTCCCGCAATTTCCGAACCAGGAAGCTGAATATCGCCTTCGCGTCGATTTCGGTCGGGGGCTACTCAGTGCAACTCGGCGTCGCCATAGCGCTCCTAGCGGATACCCACAGTACTGTGCTGCAACGTGCCTTGGTCCTGGTCATTGTGGCTTTGTACGGCAGCGCCCTCGGCCGGGCGTGGGAGGTAACCGGGATAACCCGGCGGGTATAAAGAGCGGCGGTCGGGCCGGGCTAACGCCGGCGTAGCCATCGGGTCATGCGGCGGCTGACCGGCTCCTTGGCGGGAGCTTCCGTAGGCTTGGCCCCCGACGAGGCGAGCTGGGACACGGACGGACGGGGCGCGAGAGCCGAGATAGCCGGCGTCGGCCCGTCGGCGGTCGGCGGCTCCGCGGGGGGCTCCGTAGCCGGGACGAATACGGGCACCGGCGCGGGGCTGGGCGCCTCCGGGGATACCGGGGATACCGGGGACGAGGGGCCGGGCTGCTGCCGGGCGAGAATCCACTGGGCCTCGGCCGGGATGGCGGCGGAGTCGGCGGCTGGAGTGCGGACCGGAGGACTGCCGGCCCGGCGGGCGGACGGCTCAGCCGCATGTCTCGACGGCTGTGGGCCGGACGGGGACGGGCTGGGGTGGGAGCCGCTCTGCCAGGTTCGCCGCAGGATCAGCTGGGTGGGGTTTTCGCTGGTCTGCTCGCTCCGCTCGGAGGCGCTCGTCAGCCGGTCCAGCAGTTGCCGCGCGGTCGGGCGGCTTTGCGGGTCCTTGGTCAGGGCGTCTTCCACTAGCGGGCGCATCGGGTCCGGGACGGTGGCGATGTCCGCGTCACCGTACATGATCTTGTAGAGGACGGAATGGGTGTTGCCCGCGCCGAACGGCGACCGGCCGGTGGCGGCGTACGCCACCGTCACGCCCCAGGCGAAGACGTCCGCCTCCGGGCCGGGGTTCCCGGTGATCTGCTCGGGCGCCATGAAGCCCATCGAGCCGATCATCATGCCCGCCTTGGTCACGGCGGAGGTGTCCTGCTGCCGCCGGGCGATGCCGAAGTCGATGACCTTCGGGCCCGCGTCGGTCAAGATGATGTTGGACGGTTTGAGGTCCCGGTGCATGATGCCGGCCGCGTGGATCACGGTCAGCGCTTCGGCCAGCCCCGTGGCCAGGCCGAACAGCATCTCCCCGCGGACCGCGCCCTGCCTGTCCATGTACTCGGACAGCGACGGGCCCGGGGCGTACTCGGTGACCACGAACGGGTTGGCCGATTGCGAGTCGGCCTCGATCACCCGCACCGTGCACTCGCCCTTGACCTGCACCAGCGCGGACACCTCGCGGCCGAACCGGCGGCGGAACTCCTCGTCGTCGGTCAGGTCCGGGCGCAGCACCTTCACCGCGACGGGGGTGCCGTCCCAGGACACGCCGAGATACACCACGCCCATGCCGCCCGCGCCCAGCCTGGCCGTCAGCCGGTAATGCCCGATCCTGGTCGGATCGTCGGGCCGAAGGGGCGTACGAGCCAACGAGCTTCTCCTCCCGAAGGATCGTGGCGGCACCGGGGCAGGCCGGCACGGGAAAGTCCTTGCTGTTTCCTACGGTATCGGCCAGCGGCACGTCCGGCCGCCGTCACCCAGCCGGAAGGTTCAAGACGACGAACTGCTGGCTCGCCTGGGACTGGACCGAGTCGATGCCGGTCACCGCGGAGCCGGACGCGGCCAGGGCGGCGATGCCATGGCTGCCGCCGCCGGCCAGGCCGCTGACCTGCGACCGGCTCCACTTCGTCCCGTCCGGCGACAACCATACGGCGGCGTCGGCGGTTCCCGCGGCCGAGCCGAACCGCGCCGCGGCGGTGAAGCCGCCCGGGCCGGCCGTCAGCGCGGTGAAGCTGACGCCGGGCCCCGGCGCGCTGAACGACACCGGCTGCCAGGTCCGCCCGCCGTCGTCGGATCGTTCGGCCAGCGGCTGGATGCCGTGCGCGGTGCGCTGCTGCCCCAGCGCGACGGCGTGCTTGCCGCTGACCGCCACCTGCTGGATGACCCCGCCGAATGCCCCGGACGGCAGCGGCACGGTGACGGCCGTCCAGGTCCGGCCGTCGGGGGTGCTCCACACGGCGGGCTGGTCGTCGTGCGAGCCTCCGGACACGAAGCCCGACGAGCCCGCGGCGACGGCCAGTACCTGGTTCGAGCCGCTGGTCTCGTTCACGTCCTGCGCCCTGGTCCAGTGGTCCAGGTCCGGCGACCACCAGACGTCGCGCGTATGCACGCCACCCGCGCCGGACGCCGTGGCGGCGATCACGTAGCCGTGCAGACCGCTGGCGGCCTGCACGGCGGTCACGCCGGCCAGGTCGTGCGTGATGGTCGCGGAGGGCTGCCAGGTAATTCCGTCGGCCGAGGTGAGGGTGAAGCCGCCGGGACCAGCGGCCAGCCACCCGTTCGGTCCGTGGGTTATGGTGCTCAGCCCGCCCAGATCCTGGTCCGTGGATACCTGGCCCAGGGTGGTGACCAGGGCCCAAGGGCCGCCGGACACCCGCCGCCACACCGCCGGGTAGCCGTTCGCGCTGCCCGCGGCGAGCTGCACGCTGCCGGATACGGCGGTGCTCTGCACCGTCTGCTCAGGAAGGAGGCCGCCCGGGATGGCGCTCAGCCAGATGGGCTTGATCTTTCCCGCGGTGTCCGCCTGGATAAGCAGCCCTTCCCGGCCGGTCTGGGTGGAGTTGGTGTTCCCGGCCACGATGACGCTGCCGTTCGGTCCGGTCGCGGGAGTGAAGTCCGGCCCGCTCGACGTGTCGCCGAGCGGCCCCGTCGGCAGCCACCGTGAGCCGGTACCTGTGCTCGTGTAGGCCACGTACTGGTTCTTGGTATGGCCGGTCACCACGAAGCCGGCGTCACTCCCCTTGACCGAGTCCGGGTTCCAGCCGCCCGCCGCGTCGATCGTGCCGGCGTACTGCCAGGTCCGGCCATCCGCGGAGAAGTAGGCGACCGCGTCGTTCGTGCCGTTCGCGGCCGTGCCCGGCCGGACCAGGACCAGCCCGGATTGGTCGAATGACACGCCGCTGACGAAGTTCTGGGCGCCATGGTCGACCGGGACGGTCTCCAGAGTCCAGTGCGCGCCGCTGTCGGTGCTCAGCCACACGCCGCCGTTGCGGTCGGCGATCACCGTGGCGGTCCCGTGCGAGGTGGCGAAGTCGATGTTCTCCGGGGTGCCCCCGGCCTCCTGCAGCCCAAGCTGCGCGGCGGTCAGCCGCTGCCAGGTCACGCCGCCGCGCGAGATCCAGATCACCGCCTGCCGCCCGGCCCCGGCCTGGGCGTAGCCGGCCGCCAGGAACCCGCCGGGGGTGCCGCTGACCACGTCGATCGAGTCACCCGGCTGCTGCGGGGTGATCCCGCGCGTGCTCGCCAGCGTCCAGGTCTGCCCGTTCGGGCTGGTCCAGATGGCGTTGTCGCCCTCCGCCATCCAGCCGCGCGGGCCGCCGGCGATCCGTTCCGCCTGGTAGCCCAACGGCGGCTGGCCACCGCCGGGCAGCGTGACCGGGGCCAGCTGCCAGGTGCGGCCGGCGTCGGCGGAGACGAAGAACTGCTGGCGGACGGCGCCGTCGGTCTCCTGCCAGCCCGTCGTCACCATCGTGTTCCCGTAGGCGGCGATGCGCGGGATCTTCTGGAAGACACCTCGTGTTAGCTGGCCGGGATAGGTCGGCAGGGCGTTTGTGACGTTCGCGGAGGGACCCACCGTGGTCGTGTGACCGTGCAGCACGGCGATGATGACGGCGGCGGTGATCGCGGCGGCGCCCAGGACCACCGCGCCCAAAGCCGAGATGCGCCGGTTGATCCTGCGCTTCCTGGTCGGCGGGAGCCCTCCGCCCGCCGGTCCGGCGGACCGCGGCGCGGGGTCGAGCAGCAAGGATCCTTCCGGCCGCCGGGACTCGGCGGCGACCTGGACCCCTCGGCTCCCAGCGGCGCCTTGGAGCAGGCCCGGCGACGGCTTGGGCTGCGACCAGGTCTGCGACAAGATGGTCTGGGTGGGCGAGTTCTGGGCCTGGGCCTGGCGCGTGGAGCTGGTCAGCTGGTCGAGAAGCTGCCGGGCGGTGGGCCGGTGGTCCGGCGACTTGGCCAGGGCGGCCGCGACCAGGGGCCGGAGCGGATCGGGCACCGCGCCGATGTCCGGGTCCGCGTGCAGAACACGATAAAGAACGGCGTTGGTTTCTCCGGTCCCGAACGGTGACTGCCCGGTCGCGGCGTACGACACCGTCACGCCCCAGACGAAGATATCGGCCGGCTGGCCGGGACGCCCGCTGATCTGCTCCGGCGCCATGAAGCCAGCCGAGCCGACCATCATGCCCGTCCCGGTCATCGACACCGCGTCCAGCGCCTGGGCGATGCCGAAGTCGATGACCTTCGGGCCGGTGTCGGCCAGGATGACGTTGGAGGGCTTGAGGTCCCGGTGCACGATGCCGGCCGCGTGGATCACGGTCAGCGCCTCGGCTAGCCCGGTGGCCAGGCCGTAGAGCATGTCCGGGCCGAGCCGTCCGTGGCCGTCGATGTACTCGGCCAGCGACGGGCCCTCGGCGTACTCGGTGACCATGAACGGCCGCGGTGATTCGGTGTCGGCCTCGATCACCCGGACCGTGCAGACGCCCCTGACCCGGGTCAGTGACGACACCTCGCGGCGGAACCGGTGCCGGAACTCCTGGTCGTCGGCCAGCTCGGGGCGGAGCACCTTGACCGCGACGGGATGGCCGTCCCACGTGACGCCCAGGTACACCACGCCCATGCCGCCGGCGCCGAGCCTCGACGACAACCGGTAATGGCCGATCCGTACCGGATCGCCAGCCCGTAGAGGCGCGCGCGCCAATTGTTTCCTCCGGCGTCAACTGTGGCTCCTGCGCAGGCCGGACGCAGCCTGGGTCCTCACCCTCAATCTTACGTAACCGGTTGACAAGAGGTTCAATCCGGCGCTAATGCCCCGGCAGCGGTATGAGGAGAAATCGCTGGTCCTGCGCGGTGGCAACCGATCCGAACGCCGTGACCGCCGGGCCGGACGAGGCCAGCGAGGTGATCACGCCGCTGCCGTCTCCCAGCCGACCGACCGGGGCTGACGTCCAGGTCGTCCCGCCGGCCGAGGTCCAGGTAACGACGGCCTGCTGGCCAGGCGCGCCGTACGTGCCCGCGGCGGCGAAGCCGCCCCGGTAGGCGGTCAGCGCGGTGACGACCGTACCTGGACCTGGCGGCCCGAAGCTGACCTGCCGCCAGCTCGCGCCCCCGTCGGCCGATAGTTCGGCGAAGGGCACCGGACCGTTCGCCGTGTTCGCCTGGCCGAGGGCCACCACGCGATCCCCGTTGACCGCCACCTGCCTGAGCACGGCGGAGGAGACCTCTTCCCCCGTCACTGGCATCGCCAGGACGATCGTCGTCCACAGCCGACCGTCTGTCGTGGTCCACACGGCGGGCCGCTCGTCATGCGAGCCCGCCGACACGAAACCGTGCGGTTCGGGGGCAACCGCGAGGACCTGGGTCGAGCCGGAGGTGACGTTCATGTCCTGGGCCCGAGTCCAGGACGTCAGGTTCCTCGACCACCAGACATCGGCCGTGCTAGCGCTTTCCGGTCCGGCGGGCCGTCCCGCGATGGAGTATCCAGCCGGGCCCGCGGTCGTCGTGATGGCCGACACGGCGCCGAGATCCTCCGCAATGCCTCCGGCCGCGCGGCGCCAGGTGGTCCCGTCCTGCGAGGCCAGGACCACCGGTCCGGGCGCGCCTACCGCGAGCCAGCCGGATGCTCCGTGGGTCACGCTGATCAGCGAGGTCAGCCCTTGGTAGGCGGAGGCCAGCGACTCTGACGTGACCAGGCGCCAGCCTCCGCCCGGCGTGCCCTGCCAGGCCGCGGGGTAGCCGTCGGCGCTGCCCACGGCGACCATGACCCCATCCGGGGAGGCCACGGTGGCGTTCACCCAGCGTTCCGCCACGACGCCGCCGGGGACGGAGACCGGCCGCACGCCGCCCGTCGTGGTCGCCTCGAGGAACACCGGGCGCTGACCGATCGCGCTGGCCCGGGTGGCTCCGACCGCCACCACGGTGCCGTCAGGAGCTAGGGTCGCGCTGGTCACCGACTCATCAGGGGAATGCCCGAGCGATCTCGTCGGCCGCCAGGCGATCCCGGTGCCGGTACTGGTGTAGGCCACCATGCGCCCGGACGCGGTCTGCCCGGTCACGACGAAGCCGCCGTCCGTGCCCTTGACCACGCCGGGGCGCCATCCCGCGGAGGCATTGATCGTCCCGGCGTCCTGCCAGGCCAGCCCGGTTGGAGAAAAATAAGCCTCGCCGGATGCGGTGCCGTCCGATGTTCCGCCCGGCCTGACCGCGATCAGGCCGGACCCGTCGGCCGCCAGCCCGCTGATCGTGTTCCCGGCCCCGTTGCTGACCGGGATGCTCACCCTGGTCCAAGCCGCCCCCCCGTCCGTGCTCAGCCACGCGCCGGAGTAGGTCGCACCGCCCGCCGTGACCGTGCCCGCGATCAGCGTCGAGTCATCGTGGCTGGCGGCGTACGAGATGCTGGGCACAATCTCGCCGGCCGCGGCGAGCCCGAGGCCCGCGGCTGTCATCCGCTGCCAGGTCAGACCGTCGCGCGAGGTCCAGATCACTCCCTGCGGGCCGCCGCCAGGGGCGCGGCCCGTGCCCGCGGCGAGGAAGCCGGCCGCGGTCTTGGTGATCACCCATACCGCATCGCCCGGTCGCTGCGGAGTGATGCCATGGTCCGAGGCGAGCGTCCACGATATCCCGTCGCGGCTGGTCCAGATCGCCTCCGGGCCAATGGCCAGCCATCCGCCCGGGCCCCCGGCCAGCAGCGTCGCGGCGTGCCCGGACGGGACCTGCCCCTGCGCCGCGTGCACCGGAGCGGCGCGCCAGGTACGGCCGCCGTCGGAGGAGACGGAGAACTCCGGGCGGACCACGCCGTCGCTGGCCTGCGAGCCCAGGGCGACGATCGTGTCGCCGTAGCCGAGGACGCGGTTGACGGCCTGGAAGACACCGCGTTGCCGCTGGCCGGGATAGGTCCCCAGGGCGGCCGTGGTGGGGCCAGCAGGGGCGAGCTGGTTGGCGGCCAGTTGGCTGGCGTTGATGACGTGACCCATCAGCAGCCCGGATACCAGGGCGGCGATCCCGGCCACCGTCGCGACCGTGCCGCCGATCAGGGTTCTCCAGCGGCTCCAGCGCCCCGGTTCGGGCGTGTATTGCCTGCGGGCGGGCGGGGGCTTCGCGCCCGGTTCGAAGAGGACTGACTCTCCCTCATGCCGCTGGCCGGCCCTGGGCCGGCTGGCCCTGGGCCGGCTGGCGAGAGCCTGGAACGCGCGCGGCCTGGCGGCCGTCCAGGTGGCGGCCTGCACCGCCGGGGCGGGGTGGTCGTGCCGGATGGCGGGTCCGGCTAGCAGGTCAAGCAGCCCGGCCGCGGTCGGCCGTTGCCGCGGGTCCTTGGAGAGCGCGGACATGACGAGCGGCCGGAGCGTGGCCGGCACCGCCGTCACGTCAGGGGAGCCGTGCAGGATCCGGTACAAGATCGCCACCGGCTCCCCCTCGCCGAATGGCGGCTGGCCGCTGGCGGCGTAGGCCACCGTCACCGCCCAGGCGAAGATGTCGGCTTCCTGCCCGGCCCGCCCGGTGACCTGCTCGGGCGCCATGAAGCCGGCCGAGCCGACCATCATGCCGGTCTTGGTGACGGAGGTCGTGCCCAGGGTCTGAGCGATCCCGAAGTCGATGACCTTGGGGCCCGCGCTGGTCAGGATCACGTTGGATGGCTTGAGGTCCCGGTGCACCACTCCGGCGGCGTGGATGGCGGTCAGCGCCTCCGCGAGGCCGGCCGCGAGGCCGGCGAGCAGGCCGGCCTCGAGCGGTCCGCAGGCGTCGATGTACTCGGACAGCGAGGGGCCCTCGGCGTACTCCGTCACCATAAACGGCAGGGCCGACGCGCTCGCCGCCTCGATCACCCGGACAGTGCACACGCCCCTGACCCTCAGCAGCGCGGCTACCTCGTGACCGAACCTGACCCGGAATTCCGCGTCGCCGGCAAGTTCCGGGCGCAGCACCTTGACCGCGACGGGGCTGCCGTCCCAGGCGACGCCCAGGTACACCACGCCCATGCCACCCGCGCCCAGCCGAGCGAGCAGGCGGTACCGCCCGATCCGCGCGGGATCACCATCCCTGAGCGGCTCGCGAGCCAACGAGTCCCCTTCCCCGACCGACGATGACCTGCGCCTGCCCGCCCCGCGCAATATGTCCCGTAAGCATTAAGAGGAATTGCCAGTGATGTCACTGTATGCGGGCCACGCTGGCCCGCCCCGGCCCAAATCATTACGGGTCTGTGACACGATGACGGCGTGGACTACCTACTGGCTCAGGTGAACATAGCCCGGATGCGCGAGCCGCTGGACAGCCCGCTGCTCGCCGGTTTCGTCGCGGCCCTGGACCCGGTGAACGCACTAGCGGACGCCGCCCCCGGCTTCGTCTGGCGGCTGCAGACCGAGGACGGCAACGCGACCGCGATCCGCGCCTTCGAGTGGGACGCGGCCGGAAGCGCCGGCGTCCTGGTCAACATGTCGGTCTGGGAGTCGGTCGAGACGCTCGCGGCATACGTCTACTCCGACGCGCACCGCGAGGTCATGAGGCAGCGTCGCTCCTGGTTCGAGCGGATGGCCGTGGCCCACACCGCGTTGTGGTGGATACCGCGCGGTCACACGCCCGCCCCGGGCGAGGCCGAGGAGCGGGTGATCCACCTGCGGGTGTACGGGCCCACGGCTCACGCATTCACGCTCCGAGAGCACTTCCCGCCGCCGGATGCGGCCGGCTCCGGCCCGGATAGCAGCCCGGTCAGCAGCCCGAAGGAATGGAACTGCCCCGCCTGAGGCTCGCTAGTGCTCGCTCGCCCAGGGGCCGACGCCGGCGATCCGGTCCACGCTGATGTGGGTGATGTACCCGGGTGGCGGGTTGTCCATGGGCGGGAACTTCACGTCGGGGCCGAGGTAGGTCCGGGCGAGTTCCTGCAGTAGCTCGGGTGCGCCGCCCTCGGTGATCCGGGCGGTGCCGTAGATCACCAGGTGGGCCAGGGCGGAGGATTCCAGCACTGCGCGGGCGCTGTCAGGGATCGACGTCATGCCAGGACGTTAGCAGCGCCCGGATATGACAGAGTTACGGTTACCGAAGGGAAGAAGGGGGCGGCGGATGCAGCCGGTGCCGGAAGACTGGGACAGGGCCGTTGCCGTGGTGGCTCATCCGGACGACCTCGAATACGGCGTCGCCTCGGCCGTGGCCCGGTGGACCAGGCAGGGCAAGCAGGTCTCCTACCTACTCGCGACCCGCGGCGAGGCCGGCATCGACGGCATGGACCCGGCCGAGGTCGGACCGCTGCGGGTCGACGAGGAGCGGCGCAGCGGCGCGGTCGTCGGGGTGAGCGTGATCGAGTTCCTCGATCACCAGGACGGCCTGGTCGAATACGGGATCGCGCTGCGGCGCGACCTGGCCGCCGCGCTGCGGCGGCTCAACCCGCAGGTGATCATCGGGCAGAGCTTCGACCTCACCTGGGGCGAGGAGGGTCCGGTCAACCACTCCGACCACCGGGCCGTCGGCCTGGCCACGCTGGACGCCTGCCGGGACGCCGCCAACCGGTGGGTGTTCCCGGAGGCCGGGGCGCCGTGCAAGGAGATCAGGGACGTCTACGTGGCCGGCACTGGGACGCCGACGCACTTCGTGGACGTTACGGACACGATCGATTCGGGGGTCGCGTCGCTGCGCGAGCACAGGGCCTACATCGAGGGACTGGGGCGCGAGTTCGACCCAGATGAGTTTCTGAAGAACATGGCGGGATACGTCGGCCTGGGGGCCGGCTGCGAGTACGCCGTCGGCTTCCGCCGCTACCCAATGGGCTAGCCGTGCTCGCTGTCATCTTCACAGGCGGCGCAGCTACCCGTTGCGCGGCACCACGCTGCGGAACGGACCCGGTGGCACATTGGGGTCACATAGAAGTGCACCGGTGGCACACAAGGGCAGTATGGGGCCCGGGGTCACGGGACACGGCAGCGTCGCAAGTCACAAGAGACCCGCCGTTCACGATGGTTCTTGGGCGACGAGGCGGCGCCATCCCTGCTGTGCCAGGGCGGCGATCTGGTCGGGTAGGGACTTAGCGGCGGTGTGGCGATTGTCGACGGTGAGGTGGGGGGCGGCGGGCTCGGCGCCGATTCGCATGTTGACGAGGAAGCGCTCGAACTCGGCCAGCTTGGCCTCGTCGCGGGCCAGGCCGCGGGCGATCAGGCGCTGGCGGAGGGTGGCCTCGTCCGAGCGGACCCAGATCAGGTGCACGGTGCCGCCGCCGAGTTCGGCGGTCCAGGCCTGCCAGTGTTCCGCGTCGTGGATCTGCGCGGTGAACGGGCCGGAGAGCAGGACCGGGCAGCCGTGCGTGCGGATCTCGCGGGCGGTGGCGGTCAGGCCGGCGTACTCGTGGACCTTGACGTGCTCGTCGTACCAGGGTCCCTCGCGCTCGCCGTGCGGCCGGCCGGAGGAGGCAAGGATGGCCGCGACGAACGGCGCGAACATCGTGTCCTTGTCCAGCAGCGCCGGCGTCGGCTCGAGCGCGGCGAGGAGCAGTTCGGCGACCGTGCTCTTGCCGGCGCCGGGCGGGCCGGCCACGACCCAGGCCGGGGCGACAGTGCTCATGACGGAGCGCTCACGAGGCGAGGATGACCCAGCTGTGCGCGGGCACGAGCGCGGGGTCGTCTGGCCTGGCGCCCGGGTCGGGGGTCTCGGTGACGCCGAACCCGGTGACGTCGACGGGGAACCGGAACGCGTCGTCGCCGGTGTTGAGGAGCAGCAGGACCTCGGCATCATCGGTAAAAGCCCGGACGGCCATCGTCTGGTTGGCCAGGTGCGGGACTGAGGTGCGTGCGCGGACCAGCCAGGGGTGGCGGCGGCGGAAGCCGATGAGCCGCTGGTGCAGGCGGTAGACGGGCCAGCCGCCGGGGGGCAGCTCGGCCGGACTGGCCGGGAAGGCCGGGCGGATCTCGTCGTCGCCGCCGGCCCGCTCCTCCTTGACGCCCCGGAAGGCCTGCTCGTCGCCGTAGTAGATGCTCGGGATGCCGGCGACGGTCATCAGCACGGCCAGCGCGTGGCCGAGGTGGCGTTCGTCGGTGAGCTGGCTGGCTAGCCTGGTCACGTCGTGGTTCCCGGTGAACGTCTGCGGCACACATGCGTCGAGTACCTGGTCGTGCCGTTTGAGCGCCCAGGCCAGCTCGAAGAAGTTCCGGTCGTTCAGCGAGCTCCAGATGGCCTTCCACAGCTCGTACTGGGTGATCGCGTCCAGGCCGCTGTCCGTCGCGTAGGCGGCGTAGTCGCCGTGGATCATCTCGCCGAGGAACCAGGCGTCCGGGTGCGAGGCCCGGACCGTCGGCAAGGCCTTGGCCCAGAAGCTGGCCGGGACCGCGTACGCGGCGTCGAGCCGCCATCCGGCCGCGCCCCGGTCCAGCCAGTGGTTCATGACCTGCGTGACGTAGTCCAGGACCTCGGGCTCCTTATGGTCCAGGGCGACCAGCTGGTGATGTCCCTCGAACGTGACGAAGTCCCCGCTGGCCGGATCGCGCCGGAACCACTTGGCGGCGGGCGAGCCCGGACCGCCGCGCAGCGCCGCCTGGAACGCCGGGAACGAACGGCCGACGTGATTGAACACGCCGTCCAGGGCGACGCGCAGGCCCCGGCGGCCGGCCTCGGCGATCAGGTGGTCGAAATCCTCCTGGTCGCCGAGCCGGGGATCGATCTGGAAGTGGTCGATGGTGTCGTAACCGTGAGTCTCGGCAGCGAAGACCGGCCCGAGCAACAGGCCCGAGCAGCCGAGCTCGACGGCGTAGTCCAGCCATCCCGCCAGCTGCCGCAACCGGTGCCGGACGGGCTCTTCTGCGGGCGGCTCGGCCTTCTCCGCACCGGTGAAACCCAGCGGGTACACGTGCCACCAGATGGCGTGATCGGCCCATGACGTCACCTGGCTAACGATAGCGGTGGCCGTCCCGCCTCCGCCCCGTAGCCGGGAGGTGCGGGTCATGCGGAGGCGGCGGCGGGTTCCGGCTGGCGCTCGTGGTCATAAATACGTAATTCATATGAACTCCTGAAACTCGCAGGTCCCGCGTAACGAGTGGCTAACGTTTCGATCTTGGGAGCGTGATCGTCTCATGTCACCTCGTTCGAAGGGACCGGATCATGCGAGCAGGTCGTGGCTGGAATCGGCGGGCGTACCCCGCCAGTCACCGGGGATTCGGGGACTACGGAAGCAGAAGTTACCCGCGGCTCCGCGGCTCTCGGGGACGGAAGACCCCCATCGTCATGGCGGGGGTGGGAATCCTGAGCATCGGCGTGGTGGCAGCCGGAGCCACGCACGTGCTCACGGCCCGCAACGCGGCCGACGCCGCGGTCAATCCGAACTGCACGCTGATCGTGCCGGCCAACCCGCTGACCGCCCAGGGGCTCGCCACTGCGTACCAGCTCACCGCGACCAACCCGGCGGACGGGCCGTGCAACGAGGCGAACGCCGGCCAGACGGCGTTCGTCCAGGGAGCGGTCATCGATCCGGCTACCGGGCAGATCTCCGTCTACAACCCGCTGGTCGTCGACGCGGGGACCCAGCCGGCGGCAACGCCGGTGGTGCCCGCGCTTCCGGCCGGCGGCGTGGTCGCGTTGTGGTTCGGGTTCAACGGGAACACCCTGACCCTCGCGGGCGCCGACCAGGCGGGAACCGCCACGGCGACCGCCGCATCCGCCACCGCGACGGCCACTCCCGTGGCAGTCGCCACGGCGACGGGCTCGCCGACGCTCACGGGCAGTCCCGCAGCACCTTCCACGGCCGCGGCGGCAACGGCGACGGTCCCCGCCGCCACCGGCACGACCCCGCCGGCCACCGCCAATGTCCCGGCGGCCTCGGGTACGCCGGATGCCATCCTGCAGCAGAGCAACTGCATCGCCGGAGAGAGCATCGCGGGCGTGTTCTCGCCGTTCACCCAGGTGGCCGCCTGCAACGCGGTCGCATTCTTCCAGGCGGCTAATACCGCCATCCAGGCCGGCACGCTGACGGTGCCGAGTCCCGGTACCGCGAAGGACGGGCAGCCCTGCCTGACGACGCGCAACTTCGCCCTCATCGACCAGGACCAGAGCGACAACGTCACCACGAAGTACCTGGCGAACGGCAACGGGCAGATCGCGCAGTTCACGACGGCCAACCAGCAGGCCCTGGCCGGCGCGACCACGCTGGTCAACGGCAGCGACAACGGCCTGCTCGACTTCTTCGTGGATCCTGCTCTCGGCTGCACGCCGTGGCAGGTCCCCGACCTGGCCAACGGCGGGACGCCGGTCACCGCCCTGCCGCTCGACGAACTCCAGGCGGCACAGTTCGCGGGCCAGTCGGGCGGCCCGGCCGCCCTGGTGCCGCTCAACGACCCGATGGTCCTCGACAACAACGGCAACACCAGCACGGACAAGACGAATACCTACCGCTCGATCGTCGACATGGCGCCACTCCCGGTCGGCGAGTCGCCCGCGGAGTACTGCGGTGACATGGAGAGCATCCAGGGCGTCCGGCTGCAGCAGGACGTCAACCTGCTGATCGGGCAGGCGAGCCCGGCGGCGGACATGGCGAGCAACCTGTTCAACTTCCTGGCCATGCGCCTGCAGCAGTCCTTCGTCAACCTCAACTGCCAGAATTTCGGCCTGCAGAATGATGTCTCCACCACCGTGGACGGCAACGGCGTCGTGGTGGCGGCATGCTTCCTCCAGCAGGTAAACGCGGTCACGGCGGGAGCGGGCAATCCGACCGCGGGTATGAAGGTCTGCCCGGCCACCACCGCCGCCGGGTCCGCCAGCCCGGCCGCGTCGGGTTCGGCCCCGGCCCCGACCGCTTCGGGAGGTTCGGCCCCGGCCGCTCCCCCGGCATCGAGTCCGGCGCCCGCGGCATCAAACGCCGCGCCGGGCGGCAATGCGGGCGCCGCCGACGGCCATCACCATCATTGGTGGTTCTGACCGCAGCGGCTAGCTGCCGGTGGTCGATCCGGGCCAGCGCCAGGTAACTGGGGCTGGCCCGGATCTTTCCCGCTCAGCGGTAACGGTCCCGGGGTCAGGAGATCGTGTAGGCGCGGACGAGGGCTTCGGCCAGGTCGGCCAGGGAGCCGCAGCCGAAGGCGGGCAGGGTGGGGAGGCCGGCTTCGGTCAGCAGGGCTGATCGGAGCTCGTTCGTTACATCCTCTTTGGTCATTCCCTCGATGACCCGCACCTCGATGATCGCGGTCATGGTCTCGGGGTGCATGAACGGGGGTGATGCCACCGCTGATCATGGTGCCGATGCTGACGGTGGGCCGGGTGCCGTCGATGGGGTGCGCGGCTCCCGCGTGGTCATCATCCTGCGGCCGGCCCGGGCGGCCGGGCGCCAGCAGGTCAGGTGAGCCTCAGCGCACCCTGGCATTGGAGTCCGGGTCGCGCAGCGGGCTCGGGGATGGCCGCCGGGCGTGGTCATCCCGCTGGGTCTCGGGCGAGATCAGCCCCAGCAGGGCGGCCGCGCCGAGCACGGCGGCGGCCAGGCCGAAGGCCGCGCCGTAGGAAGCCGAGTCGACCAGCAGCCCACCGGCGACCGGCCCGGTGACCGATCCCACGTCGCCCGCCATCTGGTACGACGCGACCATGGTGCCGCCGCCGCGGCCGATGATGTCGCCGATCATGGCGGCCGGGGCCACGTCGAGCAGGCCCGAGCCGAAACCGGCCACGGCCATCGCGGCCAGGAAGGCGGCCGGCCCGGGCAGCAACGCGAGCGTCACCATGCCCGCGGCCGATATCAGGCAGCCCGCGACGACGACGGGACGGCGGCCGAGGTTGTCCGCCAGCCGCCCGCCGGGTATCAGCGCGGCACCGTTCAGCATGGCGAACAGCAGGAACCCGATCCCGGTCCACAGTTCCGACCGGTGCAGCACCTCCCGGACGAACAGCGGGACCAAGGAGGCGCGCACGCCCAGCGCGGCGAAGCCGTCGGCCAGGTTGGCCGAGGCCGCGGCGCGCCAGGTCCGGCTGCGCACGGCCTCGCCCAGGGTGGCCAGCAGCCGGGCCGGCGGACGGCGGACGGCCTCCTGCGGCCGGCCCGGCGCGCGGCGCAGCATCACCGCGGCCAGGACCGCGGGCACCACGAGCAAGAAGCCGTAGATGAAGAACGGCGCCCGCAGCGACCACGCCGCGACCAGCCCGCCCAGCGCGGGGCCGCCGATCCCGCCGAGCAGGAAGCCGCCGCTGAACAGGCCGCTGGCCCGGCCGCGCTGGTGGCCGGGCACGGTGCCGAGGAGCAGGGCCTGGGCGCTGATGCTGAACATCGCCGACCCCACCCCGCCGCTGCCGCGCAGCACCATCAGCTCCACGAAGGACTGGGAGAACCCGGCCAGGACGCTGCTCACCGCCACCACCGCGATGCCCGCCGCCATCACCCCAGGCTCGCCGAAACGGTCCACCAGCCGCCCTGCGGGCAGCGCCCCGATCACCCGCATCAGCGCGAACACGCTGATCACGCTGGCCGCCGCGGCCACGCTCACGCCAAACTGGCGGGCGAAGGCCGGGATGACGGGGGCCACGATACCGAACCCGAGTGCGACGCAGAACGAGACGGCGGAGAGGATCGCCACCTCCGGCGGCAGATCGTGGAACGGGCCTCTCCGGGCACCACGCACGAGACGGCATTGTGTCAGCTAACTCACGGGTACCAAAGTTACCCGAGGGCCTTAATGTGCTGACCTGTCTAGTTCCGTTGTCTTGGTCACGCAGCGACCAGGGCGGGAACCCCGTGTCAGCGGGGAGAATGGGACCATGGCATCACACGTCGCACTGCTGCGCGGCATCAACGTCGGCGGCCGGAACAAGGTCCCGATGGCGGAATTGCGCGAGGTCGTGGCCGCCCTCGGCCATACCGGGGTGGCCACCTACATCCAGAGCGGGAACGTGCTGTTCAGCACGGCCGACACGGACAACGCGAAGCTGGCCGCGGCGCTGGAGACGGCGATCGAGGACCGGTTCGGCTTGTGGTCCTCGGTGGTGGTCCTGAGCCGGGACGAGCTGGCCGCGGTGCTGGCCGCTAACCCGTATCCGGACGAGCCGGACCCGAGGCTGGTCCATGTGGTGTTTCTCGACGGCGAGCCGCCGCCGGACCGGCTCGACCGCATCACGGCCGCCGCGAGCGCCGCGGCGGCCAAGGGCAGCCGGGACGTCCTCCAGGCGGGCGAGCGTGTGCTCTACCTGCACACGCCGGACGGGTTCGGGCGCAGCGAGCTGGCCCAGAACCTCTTCCGGATCATGACCCCGCCGACGAAGCAGAAGAAGAAGCAGGGCCTGGCCGCCACGGCCAGGAACCTGGCCACCGCCACCAAACTGCTGTCCCTGTGCGAGGCGAAGTAGTGGCCCGGGCGGTCCTGGTGACCGGAGCGTCCCGCGGCATCGGCCGGGCGGTGGCCCAGGCGTTCGCCGAGCTGGGTGACCGGGTGGCGGTGCACCACCGCGGCTCGGCCGAGTTGGCCGGCCAGGTGCTGGCCGGGCTGCCCGGGAGCGGCCATACGGTGGTCCAGGCCGACCTGGCCGACCCGGAAACCGTCCGCCAGATGGTCGATCAGGCCCACGCCGACCTCGGTGGCCTGGATGTCCTGGTCAACAACGCCGGGATCTACGTGACCCACCCGGTCACCGAGGTGTCGTACGAGCAATGGCAGGACGCCTGGCGCGACATCCTGGCCGTCAACCTCACCGGCGCGGCCAACGTGACCTGGTGCGCCGTACAGTACATGAAGGCGACCGGCGGGCGGATCGTGAACGTGACCTCGCGCGGCGCCTACCGCGGCGAACCCCGCCATCCCGCTTACGGGGCAAGCAAGGCCGGCCTGAACTCGTTCGGCCAGTCGATGGCCCGGGCCCTGGCGCCGTTCGGCATCGCGGTCGCGAGCGTCGCTCCCGGCTTCGTCGAAACCGCCATGGCCCGGCCGGACCTGGACTCGGCGCGGGGCGAGGAGATCCGCGCGCAGAGCCCGTTCGGCCGGGTGGCCACGGTCGAGGAGATCGCGGCGGCCGTGGTCTACCTGGCCTCCGAGCCGGCCGAGTGGGCCAGCGGGGCCGTCCTCGACCTCAACGGAGCGTCGTACCTGCGTTAGAAGAAGCCGGTGACCGGCTCGAGCAGGTGGCTGAAGGCCCACGGCGCCTGCTTGACGCCGGAGCACGAGTTGCTGTCGATGGCGCCCGGGCAGCCGCCGTTGTCCCGCTGGATCGCCCAGATCGACAGCAGCCCGAGACCGTGGGCCTGGGCGAAGCTCAGGATCTGCTGGGTGTCGCTGAGGTGGGTGACCTCGGTCTTGCCCGGGTAGTCGTCGATGCCGGGCAGGATCGTGATGCCTTCCATCGACCACAGCTTGCTCGCGGAGCGGCCCGGGTACAGCGCGGCCAGCTGGCGGTGCACGTTGTTGGCGGCGGTGATGGCCAGCGCGCCCATGTCGAGCGGCTCCGGCTCCTTGGCCAGGTAGTAGTCGAAGGTCATGATGTTGACCGTGTCCACCCGCGCGCCGTTCGCAACCGCGTTCTTCAGCACGTGCAGGGCGTCGGCCTCCAGGCCGCCCGGCTCGACCGGCAGCGTGTACTCGATCTGCAGCGGCCGGCCGGTGTGCCGGGCCCACGCCTCGACCAGCGCGATCGCCTTGTTCCGGCGGTCGATGCCCGCCTTGTTGTCCAGCGAGTTGACCTCGACATCCATGTCGAGCCGGGTCACGTGGTAGCCCTTGATCACCGCCTCGTAATCGGCCGCGATCTGGCTGACGCTGGTGCAGGAGTCGGCGATCTCGGTCTTGGTGGAGTCCGCGCTGAAGCCGCCGAAGGTCGGCGTCACGTCGCCGCCCAGTTGCCTGAGCGCCGCGATCTGCCCCTGGTAACGCGGTCCTGGCACCGGCTGGTTCTTGGTGCCGTTCCAGGTCAGGGCGCACGAGCCCGCCTTGGCGGTCTGGACGAAGGCCAGGCTGAAGTACCGCGCTTCTGACTTCCAGGCCACGGCCGGGATGCTGTCCGAGGTCCAGGTCTCGAAGTACGGCGCGTACACGTGCCGCGGCCAGGCCCGCAGCGAACTCGCCGCCCGGGCGACGCTCTTAGCCTGGGCCGCGGGCTGAGCCAGCAAGGACGCCGCGAGGAGCCCCAGCACCGTCAGAGCTAGCAGGACACGCCGGACCATATGATTCCTCCTCGCCGATCCCAGCACTGAAAAGAAACTTTCCTTACGAAATCACCTCACCCGATCCCGCGTCAAGCCCCAGCTCGCTCCAGCCGACCCGTCTCGGTCACGGCGCCCTCGCCCCGCTATCGAGCGCTTTCCCCCTAGCTATCGCCCCATTAGCCCCGATAGTCACATTTGTCATAGTTCGCCGTATAATTATGCAGTCCACTGAAAATCAATGGGGTGGACTGGGGTTACGGGGTGGATTAGGGGGTCCATAGGCCCCCAAATCCACCCGATAACCCGGATCCACCCAGTTAGGGCGGGCTTCCCGCACCAGTGTGCAGATCCTTGATGCAGAAGGTGCTGACGAGGCCAGTGAGGCACGCCACCGCCGGGGCAGATGAGAGTCGGCCGCCAGTTAACGGCACCCGTGGCACATCGGGTCACCTAGAGGTGCACCGGTGGCACATCGGGTCACGTAGCGGTGAGGGCGGTGAGGGCGGTTTCTAGGTTCAGCCAGGCGTCTTCGGTGCCGGGGGTGGGGTGGTGGGGGGCGCGGAGGTCGCGGAGGAAGCAAGACAGGTCATCCAAGGCCCAGCGCAGCCGGTAGAACTCCAGCGCGGCGGGGTCGACCGGGTGGCCGGTGAGCTCGGTGTAGCGGCGCACCTCGTCGCCGGACTCGGTGGCGACCAGCCACAGGTCGCGTTCGGGCGGGGCCAGGGCGGCTGTGTCCCAGTCGATGAGCATGAGGCCGCCGGGGGCCCGCATGACGTTGCCGGGGTGGGGCTCGCCGTGGGTGATCACGGCCGCCGCCACGGCCAGCCGGGGGGCCCAGCGGTCCAGGGTATCCAGGTGACGGCGGACCGGCCGGGCGGCGCTGGCCAGCAGCGCCCGGGCCTGCTCGGAGTAGGGGCCGCCGGTCCAGGGCTGGCCGAGTTCGGTCAGGGCCGCTTCCAGTTCGCCGCGCCAGGGCAGGGCCAGTTCGACGCGCGGCAGCCGGACCGCCGCCGGATCCGCCTGGTGCAGCGCGGCCAGCATCGCGGCCAGTTCGCCACGCTCGGGCGCGGGCAGCGGCTCGCCCCATGCGCCGGATGAGCCGTCCAGGTACGGGAACACGGTGATGGCGTGACCGTGGCCGAGCGGCCGGACCGTCTCGCCGGTACGGGCGGGCACCGGGGCCGCCACGAACCCGAGCCCGGCCCGGCGCAGGGTCACGGCGGCGTCCATCGCGGCGCGCAGGCCGGCCAGGACCGCGGGCCTGGTCCGGCCCAGCCAGCCCTTGTCGTCCAGGTCATCGACGGTGACGAACCGCCGCTCCTCCGGACCGCCGCCTGACCGGAGAGCCGCCGTCCAGTGGTAGCTGCCGGCGCCCACGGGGGCGTACTCCAGCTTCCACCCGGCCACGCTCCAGCCGTCGGCCAGGGCGAGAAGCATGTCTCGTTCGGTAATTCCCTCGGGGCGATCCCTCACGGAGCCTTACCGTACGGCGGACCTCAGCCCGCTGGTCAACCGTTTTTAAGATGAGGGCGCGATGGGCAGCACGGTCGTCATCACCCGGGCCCAGGCCAGCTCGGTCCCGGCCGCCAGGCAGCCGTCGACGACCGCGTCCGTGCCCAGGGCGCTGACCCTGATGGCCGGCATGACGGGCGCCATTTGCTCGAGTTCCGCGGTGACCGCCTCGGCGAAGCCGGGCGCGCGGCCGATGCCGCCGCCGAGCACGATCAGCTCCGGGTCGACCACGGTGATGACGGCGCAGATCGTCTGGGCGATCAGCCGCGCCTCCTCCGCCACCACGGCCATCGCCCGCTCGTCGCCGGCCGCGGCGGCCTCGAACACGCGGCGGGCGGACACCGGGCCGCGCATGCCGCCGCGGCGGGCCGCCCGGACCACGCCGGACGCGGACGCGGACGCCTCGAGGGGGCCCCGTCGGCGGGCCTCGTGCTCGTCCGCGCCGGCCCCGCCGGACAGCGGCAAGAAGGCGATCTCCCCCGCCACCCCGTGCGCGCCGCGCAGCAGCTGGCCGCCGAGAACCACCCCCAGGGCGATGCCGGTGCCGATGTGCACGAGCGTGAAGTGGTCGACCTCGCGGCCGTGGCCGAGCGCGCGCTCGGCCAGGGCGGCGGCGTTCACGTCGTTCTCCATCACCAGCGAGGCGCCGAACGCCTCCCGCAGGCCGGCCAGCGCGGCGGGCCGGTCCCAGCCGCGCAGGCCCCCGGTCAGCTTCATCGCGTTGCGCCGCGGGTCGTACACGCCCGGGCTGCCGATCACCGTCTGGGTAATGGCCGGCCGGGACACGCCCGCGCTCTCGCACAGCATGTCGGCCAGCCCGACGAGCTCGGCCACCCGGCCGGGAACGCTGGTGGCGTGGGCCCGCTGCGACTGCCGGGCCCGGATCTCACCAGAAAGGTCGGCGATCGCGCCGCGCACGTACTCGTGCCCGATGTCGAGCCCGAGCACCAGGCCCGCGTCCGGCCTGATCTCGTACAGCCGGGCCGACCGGCCGGGCACCCCGGTCCGCTGCCCGGCGATGCGGACCAGGCCCGCCCGCTCCACGTTGTCCAGGGCGAGCGACACGGTCGGCTTGGACAGCCCGGAAACCCGGGCCAGTTCGGCCCGCGAGCACGAGCCGCGCTGCCTGATCTGCTCCAGCAGCAGCTGCTCGTTCATCGCCCGGATCAGCGAGGGCCGCGCCGCGACCAGGACCGCGGCGGAATTCTCCGGAGGAGGCAGGGCCGAGGCCGGCTCAGTCGTGGCGGTCACGGCCATCTCCTCTGTCGAATGTAAAGAACCGAATGTTAAGAGCTCGCGTCAGTTCACCGGGACCCTTGTCCCCGGCAGATAGTTAGGATACTGTCCTAACAAAATTCACGGAAGGGGTGACTTCGGGTCATCCCGGCCAGCGCCACACCAGAGCAAAACACCAGGCAGAACAGCAGACGTCGCATCAGCGCGACGGCCGCCCCGCACGGGACAGCCGCCGTATCGGCGCGCAGCCCCGGCGGCTCCGCGCCCGGTCAGGATTAATCGGGCCACACGGCAAGTAAGGACGAAACGGCATGAGACGCCTCTTCAGATACGGGGTCATCGTCGCGGCCGGCGCGATCGCGGCCGGGTGTACCGCCGGGTCGCAATCGACCACGAGTTCCGGCTCGGGCAACGGCGGCAAGGCCGCGACCAGCAGCGTGCTGACCATCGACAACGAGAGCGGCCAGCTCTGGACCTGCGGGTTCAACCCGCTCAACCCCTCCGACACGGGACTGTCGGTCGGATTCACCTACGAGCCGCTGGTCTACGTGAACCCGCTGCAGCAGGGCAAGACCACGCCGATGCTGGCCTCGTCGTACAAGTGGAGCAACGGCAACAAGACGCTGACGTTCACGATCCGCTCCGGGGTCAAGTGGAGCGACGGCCAGCCGATGACGGCCAACGACGTGGCTTACACCTTCAACCTGACGAAGAAGGACAAGGCCCTGGACCTGACCGGGGCGTGGTCGGTGCTGTCCAGCGTCACCGCGTCGGGCAGCACGGTCACGATGAACTTCAGCACCGTGGCCGTGCCGTACTTCTACTACATCGCGGACCAGACGCCGATCGTGCCCGAGCACATCTTCTCGAAGATGGCGAACCCGGTGACGAACCCGAACGCGAACCCGGTCGGCACCGGCCCGTACACGGTGAGCAAGTGCACCCCGCAGAACGTCACCTACAAGGCCAACCCGGACTACTGGCAGCCGGGCCTGCCGAAGGTCAAGACCCTCCAGTACCCGGCCTACACCAGCAACAACACGGCCAACGACGACCTGGCCAACGGGCAGGCGCAGTGGGGCGGCCAGTACATCCCGAGCATCAAGGCGTTCTACACGTCCAAGAGCCCGGACTACCACTACTGGTTCCCGCCGACGGTCAACGTCACGCTGATCCCGAACCTGACCGACCCTCAGCTCAAGAACCCGAAGGTCCGCCAGGCGATCTCGTACGCGATCGACCGGACGCAGGTCTCCAACGTCGGCGAGTCGGGTTACGAGCCGCCCGCCAACCAGACCGGCATCGTCACCCCCACCTTCTCCTCTTCGCTGAACCAGTCGGCGCTGTCGGCCTGGGGCAACGGCTACAACCCGGCCAAGGCCAAGTCGCTGCTGGCCCAGGCGGGCTACCACATGTCGGGCGGGGTCATGACGAACGCGTCCGGGCAGAAGCTGTCGTTCACCGTCAACAACGAAGGCGACTACTCCGACTGGGTCGCCTCGATGCAGGTCATCCAGCAGGACCTCAAGGTGATCGGCATCATCATCACCCCGCGCAACCTGTCGAACACCGACTTCATCAGCGACCTGGACTTCGGCAAGTTCCAGCTCGCCTACTACGACCAGCAGACGTTCGGCCCGAGCGCGTGGTACGAGCTGAACAACTGGCTCAACTCGGCCGACACGGCGCCGGTGGGCAAGCAGGCCGCGAGCAACTACGAGCGGTACAGCAGCCCGGCCACCGACAAGCTGCTCAACCAGTACGAGACGACCACCAGCGCGTCCCAGCAGCAGAGCATCCTGAACCAGATCCAGGCCACGATGCTGAACGACGTGCCGGTCATCCCGGTGGTCGAGGCGGTGGACTGGTACCAGTACGACACCGGCACCTTCAGCGGCTGGCCGACCCAGGGTGACCCGTACGCCCAGCCCGCGCCGTACGCCTACCCGGACAACGAGCAGCTGCTGCTGCGCCTGGCCCCGAAGTAACCCAGACGCCCCGGGCCCGGGCTCCCCCAGCAGGAGCCCGGGCCCACGGATCCATCAGCACTACAGGAGTCACACCAGCCTTGAGATACGCGCTGCGCCGACTCGGTTTCTTCATCCTCACGCTGTGGGCGGCGCTCACCCTGAACTTCCTGCTGCCGCGGCTGATGCCGGGTAACCCCGCGCTGGCCATGATGTCGAAGTTCCACGGCGAGCTCAGCCCGAAGGCGCAGAACGCGCTGGAGATCCTGTTCGGGGTCAACACCCACGAGAGCCTGATCTCGCAGTACTTCGGCTACCTGCACCAGATCCTGACCGGTAACCTCGGTACCTCGCTCAGCGAGTACCCGGCCTCGGTCACCGCGGTCATCGGCAGCGCCGTCTGGTGGACGTTCGGCCTGGTCGGCGTCACCACCGTCCTGGCCTTCCTGCTGGGCACCGGCCTGGGCATCGTCTCGGCCTGGCGCCGCGGGTCGAAGCTGGACAGCATCGTGCCGCCGACGTTCGTGATCACCTCGGCGATCCCGTACTTCTGGGTGGGCATGGTGCTGGTGCTGATCTTCGCCCTGACCCTGCACTGGTTCCCCAGCCAGGGCGGCTACTACGTCACCACCGACACGCCCGGGCTCAGCCTGGTCTTCTTCGAGGACGTGTTCAACCACGCGGTCCTGCCCTCGGTCTCGCTGCTGATCACCACCATCGGCACCTGGATCCTGACCATGCGGAACACGATGATCACCACGCTGGCCGAGGATTACGTGCGGATGGCCCGGGCCAAGGGCCTGCCGAACCGGCGCATCATGTTCGACTACGCGGCCCGCAACGCGATCCTGCCCAACCTGACCGGCTTCGCGATGTCCCTGGGCTTCGTGGTCAGCGGGGCCATCTTGATCGAGTACGTGTTCAACTATCCCGGAGTTGGCTACATGCTGCTGCAGGCAGTATCCAATGAGGATTACCCGCTCATGCAGGGCCTGTTCCTGCTGATCACCGTGGCGGTGCTGGTCGCGATCCTGATCGCGGACATCCTCACCGCGCTGCTCGACCCGCGGACCCGGGCGGCGCGCTAGCCATGGCCATGCCCGTATCGGGAGTCCCCACCGCGGAAGCCCCTGCCGCCCAGGCCCGGCCCGACCACGCGCTGGCCCGCATCGGCCGCGCGATCCGGTCGAACCGCAAGGCCACGATCGGGTCGGTGCTGCTGCTGATCTTCATCCTGATCGCGCTGTTCCCCGGCGTCATCGCGCACGACAGCCCGTCCGAGGACGCGTACAACGCCCAGCTGGGGATCTCGACCGCGCACCTGCTCGGCACCAACCACTACGGGCAGGACCTGTTCGCCCAGCTGGTCTACGGCACCAGGAACGTGCTGATCATCGCGTTCACGGTGGGGCTGGCCACGACCGGCATCGCGGTCCTGATCGGGGTGGCCGCGGCCTACCTGGGCGGCCTGTGGGACGGCTCGCTCAGCGTGCTGACCGACGTGCTGCTCGTCATCCCGCTGTTCCCGCTGCTGATCGTCATCGCCGCCTACGCCCACGGCGGCACCACGCCGGTGCTGATCCTGGCCATCACGCTGACGAGCTGGTCTTATACCGCCCGCCAGCTCCGCTCGCAGGCGCTGACGCTGCGCAGCCGGGACTTCCTCGAGGCGGCCCGGGTCCGCGGCGAGCGGCGGCTCTACATCATCGTGGTGGAGGTCATCCCCACCATGACCTCGCTGATCGTGGCGAGCTTCCTGACCAACGCGCTCTACGCGGTGCTGTTCTCCTCCAGCCTGCAGTTCATCGGCCTCGGCGATCCGAACACGGTGAGCTGGGGCACCACCTTGTACTGGGCGCAGAACAACGCGGCGCTGCAGACCGGCGAGGCGCTCTGGGCGATCGCGCCAGGCGCCCTCATCGCCATCCTCGGGGCGGCCTTCGCCCTGCTCAACTACGCCTTCGACGAGATCGGCAACCCGGCCCTACGACCAGCGAGACGGGGTAAGCGTGTCCGACGCGCCAGTGCTTGAGGTCAGCGGCCTGTCCGTGGACTACATCCTGGACCGGGGCGACGTCCGCGCCGTCGACGACGTGTCGTTCACGGTCAGCCGGGGCGAGTTCCTCGGCATCGTGGGCGAGTCGGGCTGCGGCAAGTCCACCCTGCTGTTCGCCGTGGCCCAGTTGCTCGCCCCGCCGGCGGAGGTAGCGGCGGGCAGCGTCACGTTCGGCGGGACGAACCTGGTCGGGCTGACCGACGGGCAGCTGTCCGCGATCCGCTGGCGGGACATGTCGGTGGTCATGCAGAGCGCGATGAACGCGCTCAACCCCGTCAAGACCATCGGGGCCCAGTTCAAGGACGTGATGCGGGCGCACGGCAAGGTACCCGACCGGGACATAGCCGCCCGGTCGGCCGAGGTGCTCCGGATGGTCGGCATCGACCCGGAGCACCTGCGCAGCTACCCGCACCAGCTGTCGGGCGGGATGCGGCAGCGCTCGATGATCGCGATGGCCCTGCTGTTCACCCCGGACCTGGTCATCATGGACGAGCCGACTTCGGCGCTGGACGTGGTGGCCCAGCGTTCGCTGATGGTGCAGATCAAGGAACTGCAGCTGGCGTTCGGCTTCGCGGTCATCTTCGTCACCCACGACATGTCGCTGATCAGCCACTTCTCCGACCGGCTGATGGTGATGTACGCCGGTCAGGTGGACGAGCTCGGCGCCACCCGGGCGGTCTTCGACCGGCCGCTGCACCCCTATACGCAGGGCCTGCTCGAGGCCTTCCCGTCCATCCGGGGCCCGCGCGTGCCGTTGAAAGGCATCCCCGGCAACCCGCCCGACCTGGCCCGCGTGCCGTCCGGCTGCCGGTTCCACCCGCGCTGCCCGTACGCGGTCGACAAGTGCGCCGAGGTCGAGCCCGGTCTGTACCCGCTGGACGAGGCGCTGGTCCGCTGTCTGCGCCGCGAGGACGGGAGCCTGGTTTCATGACCAGTGAACTGCACGGTGCTGGCCTGATTCGGGCCGAGCACCTGACCCGGCACTTCAAGATCGGCGGCGCGCTGTCCCGGCGGACGCTGCACGCCGTGGACGACGTCAACTTCACCATCGGCGAGCGGGAGATCGTGGCGCTGGCGGGGGAAAGCGGCAGCGGCAAGTCCACCATCGCCCGCGTGCTGGCCCGGATCTACCCGCCGACCGCGGGCGAGGTGTTCTTCGAGGGCAAGCCACTGGCCGCGATGAAATCGCGCGCCGAGCGGCTGCGCTACAGCGGGCTGGTGCCGATGGTGTTCCAGGACCCGTTCGCCTCGATCAACCCGGTGTTCCGGGTCAGCCACGGCGTGCTGCGCAGCCTGAAGCTGCACCGGCCGTCGCTGTCCGAGGCGCAGCGGCAGGAGGAAACGGCCCGGGTCTTCGAGGTGGTCGGGCTGAACCCCGACATGCCGCAGCGCTTCCCATACGAGCTGAGCGGCGGCCAGCGGCAGCGCGTCGGCTTCGCCCAGGCGCTGGCCATGAGGCCGAAGCTGATCCTGGCCGACGAGCCGGTTTCGATGCTGGACGTGTCGATCAGGATCGGGCTGCTCAACTTGATGGCCAAGCTGCGCGACGACGAAGGCGTGTCGATCCTCTACATCACCCACGACATCGCCAGCGCGCGGTACGTGGCCGACCGGCTGATCGTGATGTACGCCGGCCAGATCGCCGAGACGGGGCCGATCGAGGACGTGCTCGCCCACCCCAGGCACCCGTACACCCAGCTGCTGCTGTCCGCGGTGCCCGACCCCCGCGCGCCGCTGTCGGTGGCGGCCGAGACCGACCGGGGCGAGCCGCCCCGGGTCATCGACCCGACCCCCGGCTGCCGGTTCCGCTGGCGCTGCCCGCTCGCCATCGACACCTGCGCGCAGGTCACGCCGTCGCTGGTGGAACTGCGCCCCGATCACAGCGCGGCCTGTCACGTTGCCCAGAACAGCTCCGAGGAAGTAAAGGCGTTCACGGCATGAAAATCGCAGTGATCGGCGGCGGTTCTACCTACACCCCCGAGCTCGCGGACGGGATCGGGCGGCTGCTGCCCTCGGTCGAGGAACTGGTCCTGGTCGACCCCGACCCGGACCGGCTGGCCGCGGTGGGGCCGGTGTCGGCCCGGATCATGGCCACGCACGACCATCCCGCCGACGTGCGCTGGACGGACAGCGTGGACGACGGCACCGAGGGCGCGGACGCGGTCTTGTTCCAGCTCCGGGTCGGCGGCCAGGCCACCCGCCACCGCGACGAGACCTGGCCGCTTGACTGCGGCTGCGTCGGGCAGGAGACCACCGGGGCCGGGGGATTTGCAAAAGCTCTCCGTACCGTGCCGGTCGTCCTCGATCTGGCCGAACGGGCCTCCCGTCGGGCTTCGCCCTCAGCCTTCATCATCGACTTCACCAACCCGGTGGGCATCGTCACCCGGGCACTTCTCACCGCCGGGCACCGCGCGGTCGGCCTGTGCAACGTGGCCATCGGGTTCCAGCGTGACTTCGCGGCCAAGCTCGGGGTCGCTCCCGCCGAGGTGTCACTGGGGCATGTCGGCCTGAACCACCTGACCTGGGAGCGTTCGGTCTTCCTGGACGGCGTGGACGTCCTGCCCGAGCTGCTGGCCAAGCACGCGGAAGAGATCGCGCCGCACACCGGGCTGCCCGCGGACTTCATCCGGCACCTGGGCATGGTGCCCTCGTACTACCTGCGCTACTACTACGCGCACGACGCGGTCGTCGAGTCGCTGCGCGGCGCGGAAACCCGGGCCCAGGCCGTCGCCCGGCTGGAGGCCGAGCTCCTCGAGCTGTACGCCGACCCGGACCTGGACACGAAGCCGCCGCAGCTAGCCCAGCGCGGCGGGGCCTGGTACTCCGAGGCGGCGGTGGACCTGCTGGTCTCGCTGACCGGCGACCGGCGCGACACGCAGGTGGTGAACACGTTCAACCACGGGACGCTGCCGTTCCTGCCGGACGACGCGGTGATCGAGGTGCCGGCCGTGATCGGCTCCGGCGGCGCGGAGCCGGTGCCCGTCGAGCCCGTCCAGCCGTTGCTGCGCGGGCTGATCGCGCACGCCTACGCGTACGAGGAACTCGCGCTGGACGCCGCCCTGCGCGGCGGCCGCGACCGGGTCTACGACGCGCTGCTCGCACACCCGCTGGTAGGCCAGGCGGACCAGGCGGAATGCCTGACCGACCGGCTGCTAGCGGAGAACGCCCGCTTCCTTCCGTGGACGTGAGGACTCCCATGATAACTAAGCGTCGACTGCGGTCGACCGCAGTCGTGTTGTCCGTGGCAGCGATGGCGACCCTCGTGTCTCCCGCCACCGGCGCTTTGTCGGCAGTTTCGGGTGCTATGACACCCACAACTGCCGGCAAAGCGGCTCAAGTGCGGGTCAACCAGGTCGGCTACACGACCAATGGGGCCAAGGTGGCGTATGCGATGCTGCCGAAGAAGGTCGCCCGGGTCGCGTTCGAGGTGGTTACGCCGTACGGCGTCGCTTACCGGGGCACGTCGGCCGACGACGCGGGGGCGTGGAACGCGAACTACCCGGCGGTGTACAAGCTCAGCTTCTCCGGGCTCAACGTGCCGGGGCAGTACCAGGTCAAGCTGCTGTCGCCGGTGACCGCCGGCTCCCCTGGCTTTACCGTCGGCGACGGCGCGCAGTTGTACGGGCAGCTCGTCGGCAACGCCGTTCGGTACTTCACTTCTGAGCGGGACGGGCCGGACGTCGTGTCCTCCGTCCTCAGCCGGCAACCGGCCAACCTGACCGACGAGAAGGCCTTCGTCTACGCCGATCCGCGCTACGACGGCAACGACAACCTGCTCGGCACGCTGAAGAAGACCGGCGGCCCGGTCGACGTGTCCGGCGGCTGGTTCGACGCGGGCGGCGGCTACGAGAAGTTCGGCTACACGGCCAGCTACGCCGACTCGCTCATGCTGCTGGCGGCGCGAGACAACCCGGGCTCCTACGACACGCTCCAGCCGGAGGCGGAGTTCGGCCTGCAGTGGATCACCAAGCTGTGGAACCCGGCCCGCAAGGTGCTCTACGCCCAGGTCGGGATCGGTACCGGCAACGCCAGCAACACCATCCAGGGCGACTACAACTTCTGGTTCCCGCCCCAGGCCGAGGACCGGATGAAGGTCGGCCCCGGCACCGATCCCGGCCCGAGCGCGTACTACGTCAAGTACCGCCCGGTGTTCCCCGCCGCACCGGCCGGGCAGCAGGTCAGCCCCGACCTGGCCGGCCGTTACGCCGCCGACTTCGCCCTCGGCGCGCAACTGGCCACCCGTGGTTCGGGATCGAGTCCCGGTCAGGCCGCGCACCTGCTCAGCCTGGCCCGGAGCGTGTACGCGATGGCCAAGACCACCGACGTGGGCCAGCTCGTCACCGCGTTCCCGCACGACTTCTACCCGGCCACCCAGTGGAAGAGCGACATGGCCTGGGGCGCCGCCGAGATCGCCCTGGCCGACGAGGCGGCCGGGGCTCCGGCCAGGCAGGTGCGGGCCGACCTGTCGGTCGCGGCGCGCTGGGCCCGGGCCTACATGGCGCAGGGCCACGATGACACCTTCAACCTCTACGACACCGGCGCGGTCGCCGAGGCCGAGCTGATCCAGGCCATGCGGCAGGCCGGTGACTTCCCGGTCCCGGCGGGCACGCTGCTCGGCGACATGGCCGCGCAACTGCGGGCCGGGCAGACCCAGGCCCAGGGCGACCCGTTCGCGCTCGGCACGCAGCTGGGCGATTCCGACGCGTCGCCGCACGCGTTCGGCCTGTACATCACCGACGCGCTGTACCAGAAGTACGGGGGCTCCAGCCAGTTCGCTCCGTTCGCGCAGCAGCAGCTGAACTTCGCGCTCGGCGCCAACGCCTGGGGCACCTCGTTCGTGGTCGGCGCGGGCACGGTGTTCCCGCACTGCATGCAGAGCGAGATCGCCAACCTGGCGGGCTCGCTCACCGGCCGCGGGAACATCCAGCTGGGCGCGGTCACCGACGGGCCGAGCGCCCCGGCCAACTTCCAGGGCCTGGGCACCGTCGACGGGATGCGGGCCTGCGGCGCGGGCAACTTCGCCCCGTTCAACACCAAGACCGCCGCCTACGAGGACAACGTGGTGTCCTGGCCTTCGGTCGAGCCGGCCGACGACTACACCGCCAACTCCCTGTTCGCCTTCGCCCTGGGCGCCGATCAGGGTTCTGGCCTTGGCTGACGTGACGGCGCAGCGCCCGGCGGAGTTGAGGCCCGCCGTGCTGGCCATCGACGGCGGGAACAGCAAGACCGACGTAGCCCTGGTGGCCGGGGACGGGACGCTGCTCGCCTCCGCCCGCGGCCCTGGCATCAACGCGCACATCACCGGCATCGACCAGACCATGCTCGTCCTCGACGCCGTGGTCAAGCAGGCCGCGGCGCAGCTCGACCGGCGGCCGGGGACGTCCGGCTGGGTGGCCACGCACACGGTGGCCTGCCTGGCCAACGCCGACCTGCCCGAGGAGGAAGCCGAGCACGCCACGGCGGTGCAGGCCCAGGGCTGGAGCCCCACCGCCACGGTGGTCAACGACACCTTCGCCATCTTGCGTGCGGGCGTGGCCGGCGGGCGCGAACCGCACTCCGCACCTCATTGGGGCGTCGGCGTGGTCTGCGGCGCGGGCATCAACGCCGTCGGCGTCGCCCCGGACGGGCGGGTCACGAGGTACCTGGCCCTGGGCACGATCTCGGGCGACTGGGGCGGCGGCCACGGCCTCGGCCTCGAGGTGCTCTGGCACGCGGTCCGCGCGGAGGACGGCCGCGGCCGCGACACGATCCTGGCCAGCTACCTGACCAGCCATTTCGGCGTGGATCGGGTCGAGGAGGTCACGATCGGCCTCCATAAGGGCAAGATCGGCGAGGACGACCTGACCGGCCTGGCGCCGCTGCTGCTGCGCGCCGCCGACGAAGGCGACCCGGTGGCCATGGCCGTGGTCAGCCGGCTCGCCGACGAGATCTCGGTCATGGCCATCACCGCCATGCGCCGTCTCGGCCTGGCTCACCTGGCCACTCCGGTGATACTCGGCGGCGGCGTCATCACCGCGCGGAACCCGCTGCTGATGTCCGGCATCACCGCGCAGCTGGCCGAGGCCGCCCCGGCCGCCCAGGTCCGGGTGATCGACGTGCCGCCGGTGGCCGGTGCCGCCCTGCTCGGACTGGACCAGGTGAGCGCGCCCCCGGCGGCCGCCGACCGACTGCGTGCCGCCTACGGCATCGCCCGCCCCGGCGCTTAGGGTTCCCCGGACCCGGGTTTGGCGGTCAACGCGGGATCAGCCGACGTCGCTGGCGGAGAGCATGACCACGTGCCAGACGCCGCCCTGGCCGTTACCGGTCGTCAGCAGCGGCTTGGCGCCCTTGAGGACGTAGAGGGGAAGGCCTTCGTAGGTGATCTGCTCGACCCCGCTGGAGTTCTTGATCACGCCGAACTGGCCCGGGAAGTGATCCGCGGGCCCGGCCTGCGGCACCCCGGTGGCCGGCAGCCAGGTCGCCGCGCAGGTGCCGGTGCAGGTCGACGGCTCGCCCTTCTTGTCCTTGTCGTAGGTGTAGACCACCTGGTGGTTGGCCTCGGCCAGGAGGAACCCGATGGCGGACTTCTGCACGATCATGACGGTCGTACCCACCGGCGGGATCGACCGCTCGTCGGCGGGGCCGCTCGGCTGCGGGCCGACCGACTTGTGGGGGGTTGCCTTCGCCTTCGCGGTCGCGCTGCTGCCCTGGCTGGACGTGGACGCCGCCGACACCGAGGATGCGGAGGAGGTGGCCGGAGCCGACGACCCGCTGCTCGACGAAGGCAGGCTCGAGGCGCCGCCCGCGGCCGTGGTCGGGCTGGACGATCCCCCGCACGCGGCTAGCAGCAGCACCAGCGATCCGAGCCCGGTTGCTGCGGCCCATCCGCTCTTACGCATAACATCTCCAATTCACGCCGGATGGCCCGCGATCCCCCGGGCCAGCTGTTCCTGGCCCAGGGCGAGCCGGTACCAGGCGTTCCCGGGCCGTCAGCCTGCCCGGCCCGGGAACGCTCGAGCCGTCAGCGGGCTCAGCTAGTGACGATGTTGCTCGCCGAGAGCTTGATCACGTGCCACTCGCCGCCCATGCCGTTACCGGTGGCAGCCAGCGCCTTGGCACCCTTGAAGGTGTACAGCGGGTGACCGTCGTAGACGATCTGCGTGATACTACCGTTGGCGACCGTGGTGAACGCACCCAGGCCGGTGTCGGCCGGGCTGGCGGCCGGCTTGCTGCCCGCCACCGGGATCCAGGTCTGGGCGCAAGTGCCGGTGCAAGCCGGGGTCCCGCCCTTGTCCTTGTCGTACATGTAGACAACCTCGCCGTTGCCCAAGGCGAGCACGTAGCCAAGCTTGCCCGCCTTCTGCACGTGCAGCACGGTCGAACCCGGCTGCACGCCCAGCGCACCGCTGCTGCTCGTCGCAGCGGGCACGCCGGTCGAAGTCGAGGTCGGGGTCGAGGTCGAGGTGGTCGACGACGACGATGATCCCCCGCACGCGGTTAGCAGCAAGGCTAGGGAACCGATCCCGGCAGCTGCTGCAAACCCGCTCTTGCGCATAACGACTCTCCATTCGAGGATTCAGTTGGTCCTTGGGTACCGAGGCTCATCGGATTCCTACGGACGCGAGCCCTTCCCAATACGCCGGAAACGTACCAGACCGGCGCCCCGCCTGATGGCTTCTTAGCCGGTACTTAGTGATCCGGATTCATCCGGTCGCACAGCCAGGCCAAGGACATCGGGTAACGATAGTCGATGCCTCCGTGCCCGGCGTCGAAAAGCTCGAAATGCACGACGCCGTCGGCCACTCCGATGTCCGCGAGCGCCGCCCGGAACGCCTCGGCGCCCAGGTCGAGGTGGAATTCGTCCCGGGTTCCCGCGTCGATCCAGATGGCCCGCAGCCCGCGCAGCGCGTCGGCGTAGGCGGGCACCATCCGCACCGGGTCCCAGTCCAGCCACCGCTGCCACACGGCGGGCCGGAGCACCCCGGTTACCGGGTCGAACGGCAGGTCTACGCTACCGTCCGTGTTGGCGGAGAAGCATGCCGCCACACCGAGTAGCGAGATCAGTGACCTGTCCTCCGGCTTGGTGAAGGAGACCCGGGATCCGAAGTCCTGCCACCAGCGCCAGATGTCGCCGTCGTAGCGGCGCAGGTGGCGGCAGGCCGCGGGGAACTCGGGGATGTAGCAGTACTCGTAGAGCGAGTCGCCCGCGTGCGTGGCCAGCGCGCCGAACAGGTCCGGCCGCAGCATCGGCGTGATCATCGAGCCGAACCCGCCGCTCGACTTGCCCATGATGGCGCGGTGCGCGGCGCCGGGCCGGGTGCGGTACCGGGCGTCCACCCACGGCACCACCTCGTCGCAGAGGTAGGAGTGGTACCGGCCGGTACCGGGTGAGTCGACGAACTGGCTGCCGCCGTACCCGGTCCAAGCGTCGACGTAGACCACGATGGCGGGCGGCGCCTCGCCGCGCGCGAACATCGCGTCGGCGGTCTCGGGGAACGGCTGCCGGAAGGCCGACCGGTTCCGCCACATGGCCACGTGCCCGGTATAACCCTGGATGACGTACACCGACGGGTAGCGGCGGTCGGACTCGTCGTCGTACCCCGGTGGCAGGTAGACCAGCAGCGGGCGCTCGTGCGGGTCGCCGAGCGGGTTGCCGCGCAGCAGCTCGCTGTCGATGACCTGTTCGTCGATACGTCCGGCCAGATCCGCGGACCAGGGCAGCAAGGCTCTCTCCTATGGGTCGAAGGAGGCTCAGCCTACTCAGGCCTGCTCAGACGTACTCAGACGTCGAAGAAGACGGTCTCGCGGCCGCCCTGAAGGTAGATGTCGAACCTGAGCTGGCCCTCCGGCTCGGGCACCGCGATGAGGGTGGCCCGCCGGCGCGGGCTCTCGATCGAGCTCAGCACCGGGTCGGCGGCGTTGGCCGTCTGCTCGTCGGGGAAGTACAGCCTGGTCACCACCCGGTCGAGCAGGCCGCGCGCGAACACGGAGACGTCCAGGTGCGGCGCTTCGATGCTCCCGTCGGAAGTCGGCAGCGGGCCCGGCTTGAGCGTGACGATGCGATATGAGCCGTCCGGTGCGGTCGGGCACCGGCCGAAGCCGCGGAAGTCGTGATAACCGCCCGGGGTGGGCCCGCGCGGGTCGTCGGGATGCGCGAGGTGCCCGTCCGGCCCGGCCTGCCAGGTCTCGATGAGCCCATCCGGGATGATGTTCCCGGCGCCGTCGTACAGCCGCCCGATGATCGTGATCGCCCCGGGCGAGCCCTCGGGCACCACGAACGGGCCTTCGGGCCACGGCAGCCGCATCGAGAAGTACGGGCCTACCGTCTGGGAAGGCGTCATTCCAGGCACGTTCGTCCCGTCCCTTACTCGAAGACACTCGCGTCGCGGCCGCGCAGCACGATGTCCCACTCGTAGCCGAGGGCCCATTCGGGCTGGGTCAGCTCGATGTCGAAGCGGGCGATCAGCCGCTGCCTGGCCTGCTCGTCCGGCACCGAGTTGAAGATCGGGTCGAGCGGCAGCAGCGGGTCGCCGGGGAAATACATCTGGGTGACCAGCCGCTGGGTGAACGCCCGGCCGAACAGGGAGAAGTGGATGTGCGCGGGGCGCCAGGCGTTGTAGTGGTTTCCCCACGGGTAGGCGCCCGGCGCGATGGTGATGAACCGGTACCGGCCGCCCGCGTCGGTGATGGCCCGCCCGATGCCGTCGAAGTGCGGGTCGAGCGGGGCCGGGTGGTGCTCCCGTGAGTGCCGGTACCGGCCGGCCGCGTTGGTCTGCCAGATCTCGATCAGCGTGTCGGGTACCGGCCGACCGCCGGAGTCGAGCACCCGGCCGGTGACGATGATCCGCTGCCCCTGCGGCTCGCCGTCGTGCTGCGTGGTCAGGTCGGCGTCGGTGGGCGTGATCAGGTCGTTGCCGAGCAGCGGGCCGGTCACCTCGGTGAGCCGGTGCGGCAGCAGCACGAGCGGCTGCTTGGGATGGCGCAGCGCCGTCGAGCGGTACCCCTCGAAATCCAGCGGCGGATGCACGCCGGACGGGCGCTCGTAGGACGGCAGGACCAGCCGGCCGGTCTCGGTGCTGGCCCGGGACGACGATATGTCAGCGGTGGTCATAGGGTTACTCCTTGCTTGCCCCGAACGCGCGGAGCGCGCCGAGCTCAGCCGGGGTGGGTGCGGCGATGATCTCCGGATCGGCCGCGATCGCCAGGTCCCAGCCGGTGCGCTCCTTGGCGGCCGAGGCGGACACACCCGGGTAGAGCCCGGTCATGGTGAACTCGAGGGTCTCCGGGTCGGGCTCGAGGACGCCGAGGTCGGTGATGATCTTCTGCGGCCCGGCGCCGGTGAGGCCGAGCCGCTCGCGGTCCCCCGGGCCCGACCCGTAGCCGACCGAGGTGACGAAATCCACCCGCTCGACGAACGACCGGTGGCTCTGCCTGACCACCACGATGACCTCACGGCACGAGGCGGCGATCTCCGGCGCGCCGCCCGCGCCGGGCAGCCGCACCTTCGGGCTGCGGTAATCGCCGCCGACGACGGTCGTGTTGATGTTGCCGAACTTGTCGATCTGGGCGGCGCCGAGGAATCCGACGTCGATGCGGCCGGGCTGCAGCCAGTAGTTGAAGATCTCGGGCACGCTCACCACCGCGTCGGCCGTCTCGGCCAGCATGCCGTCGCCGATCGACAGCGGCAGCCGGTCCGGCTTGGCCCCGAGCGTGCCCGACTCGTAGATGAGCACCAGCGACGGCGCGTGCGTGGCCCGGGCCAGGTTCGCGGCCGCGCTGGGCAGCCCGATCCCGACGAAGCAGGTCATCCCGTCGCGCAGCGCGCGGGCGGCGGACACCGTCATCATCTCGTCCGCGGTATACGTCATGACCGCACCGCCGGTCCTGTGTTAGCGGGCCCTGTGTTAGCGGGCCCTGTGTTAGCGGGCACTGTGTTAGCGGGCACTGCGTAAACCTGCTCTTCCAGCCAGCGGGTAAACGCGTCACGATCCCGCGCGATGGCGTCCCAGGCGACGTAGTAGTCGTTGTCCCTGACCGAGTACCCGAGCGCGTAGGAGGGATGCGCCCCGTCCGGCACCGGCGCCACGAAGCTCACCGTCCAGCCGGGCAGCACCACCGCGCCGGGCCGGGGGTCGAGTTCGTCGACGATCTCCTCCACCGTGACCACGGAGCGCCGGGACGCCAGCACGGCTTCCTTCTGCACGCCGGTGATCCCCCACAGTTGTACGTTTCCCGAACGGTCGGCCCGCTGGGCGTGGACGACGGCCACGTCGGGCCGCAGGGCCGACACGGCGGTCAGCGTCTCGCCGGTGAACGGGCAGGTGATCGGCTTGATTGTCGGCGCCTGGCCGGAAGCGCCGCTGAGCGTCTCAAGACCCGTGCCGTTGTAGCCGCGCAAGACGGCGAAGGGCAGCCCGGACGCGCCCGCGACGTAGCGGTTGGCCATCCCCGCGTGGCTGTGCTCCTCTATTTCCAGCGGGCCCGGCCAGCCGTGTTCCACCGCGTCGCGGAAGCGGTGCAGCGAGCCGACCCCGGGGTTACCGCCCCAGGAGAAGATCAGCTTGCGCGCGCAGCCCGCGCCGATGAGCTGGTCGTAGATGAGGTCAGGGGTCATCCTGATCAGGGTCAGGTCACGGCGCCGCTGCCTGATCACCTCGTGCCCGGCGGCGAACGGGATGAGGTGCGTGAATCCCTCCATCGCCACGGTGTCACCGTCACCGATCGCGCGCTCGACGGCCTCGGCGAGTGAGACGATCTCCGCCATGGTCCTCCAGAGGTCGTTTGCCTAGGCTAACGATAACGTGTCGGCGGCCGCCATGAGTACAGGCGTTCGCAGGTCGGACGCAACTGTGTGCCCAAAGGACAACTTCCCAGCTCGCGGCACTGAGGTTACCGACAATCCGGTACCGCCAATGCTACGGCTGCCCCTCCGCGGTGACCTCGGCGATCGCGCGCTGGGCGATGGGGAAGGCGCGGTTGGCGACGGGGACGCCCGCGTAGACCGAGACGTGCAGCAGGACCTCGCTGATCTGCTCGGGCGTGAGGCCGTTGCGCAGCGCGGCCTTGACGTGCATGGCCAGCTCGGTCTCGTGCTGCATGGCGGCCAGGACGGCCACCGTGACCAGGCTCCGCTCGGCCCTGGACAGCCCCGGGCGAGACCAGATGTCACCCCAGGCGTAGCGCGTGATGAAGTCCTGGAACGGCTCGGTGAACGGGGTGGTCGCCGCCACTGCCCGGTCGACGTGCGCGTCGCCGAGCACCTCGCGGCGCACGGTCATGCCCTGCCGGGCCCGTTCGGCATCATCCATGGGGATTCCCTCGTGATCTGTGCGCGTGCAAGGCGGACGTTATGAAGGCGTCGGCGGAGCCGAGGTAGCCGGACGGCTCGAGGGCGGAATCGATCTGCTCGGGGGTGACGCCGGCCGCCGTGAGCCGTTCCTCGAGCCTGGGTACGGCCAGCAGCACGTCGCTCAGCGGGAGGCCGGCGCTCACCGCCCGGGCGCCCGCCTCGGCCACCAGGTCGTGCGCCTGGGCGCCGCCGAGCACGCCGGCCAGCAGCGAGGCCACGTGCTCGGCCAGCGGCAGCCCCTTGGTCGCGGCCAGGTTGGCGGCCATCCGCGAGGTGTCCACGACGAGCCCGGACATGAGCTCGGCCGCCCAGCTCGAGGCCGAGCCGGTCAGCCGGAGCAGGACGGTCAGCGGCTCCCACTCGGCGTGCCAGGCGCCGGCCGCACGCTGCAGTTCCTGTTCGGCCGCCGCGGTCAGGGTCGCGAGCAGCCCGGGCGCCTGCCGGGTGCAGCCGAGGATGGCGATGGCCGCGACCGGGTTGTGCTTGTGCGGCATGGCCGAGGAACCGCCGCGTCGCGGGGAGGCCGCGGGCCCCGGCTGCTCAGTACCGCGCTGCTCAGTACCGCGCTGATCGGGGGCGCGCTGATCGGGGGCGGTGCCCTCGCTGAGCTCTCCGATCTCGGACTGGGCCAGCACGGTGACGTCCCTGGCGATCTTGCCGAGCACCGCCGCCGTCCGGGCCAGGGCCGCGCCCAGGTCGATGATCCGCAGCCGGTCGGTGTGCCACGGCAGCACCGGCAGCGCCAGGCCGAGTTCCTCGGCAAACAGCACGGTGACCCGCTGGCCGGCATCGCCCAGTGAGGCGAGCGTGCCCGCCGCGCCGCCGAACTGTACCGCGAGCCGCCGCGAGCCGACCGCGGCCAGCCCCGCCCGCGCCTCGTCCAGGCTGGTCAGCCAGCCGGCCGCGATCAGGCCGAAGGTCACGGGCACGGCCTGCTGGAGGAGGGTGCGGCCGATCATGATCGTGGCGCGGTGCGCCTCGGCCAGGCCGGCCGCGGCCTCGGCCGTCCGGTCCAAGTCGGCCTCGATGACGTCCAGGGCCCGCTTGGCCAGCAGCATCGCGGCCGTGTCCACGATGTCCTGGCTGGTCGCGCCGCGGTGGACGGCGCTCACCGCCGTCTGCGGTACCTGCCGGGCCAGCGCCCGCGCCAGCCCGGGGACCGGGTTACCAGTGAGGGCCGCGAGTTTGCCCAGCTCGTTCGGATCAAAATTTTCGGCGCGGGCCGCTGCGGTGACCGCCTCGCCCGATCCGGCCGGCGTCAGCCCGGCGCGTTCGAGGGCGCGGGCCAGCCCGGCCTCCGCGTCCAGCATCGCCTGCAGCCAGGCGATGTCGCCGGCCTCGACGCCGCCCCGGGCGAAGACGCCGCCGAACAGCCCGCGCTCGTTCGGCTTGTCACGGTCAGGCATATCCGATTTCAGTCCTCTCCCGTATCCGGGTCACCACCATAGACTCCCATCCCCGCGCGCATGGCTACCTCCGCTTTAGCCGCTGGCCCAGATGATCTATGGTCTGTTTTATGGCCGAGCATGTTCCGGGCGACGAAGCCCGGGTTCCGCAGCGCAGGAATCTTGTCACCGAGATCCCGGGACCCGTCTCCCGTGAGCTCTTCGCGCGGCGCCAGAGCGCCGTGGCCCGCGGGGTCAGCCACGTCCTCCCGGTGTTCGTCACCGACGCCGGCGGCGGGGTGATCGTGGACGCCGACGGCAACTCGCTGATCGACTTCGGGTCCGGCATCGCCGTGGTCTCCGTGGGCAACGCCGCCCCCCGGGTGAGCGCCCGGGTCGCGGAGCAGGCGGCGAGATTCACCCACACCTGCTTCATGGTGACGCCGTACGAGGGCTACGTCGAGGTCTGCGAGGAACTCGCCCGGCGCACGCCAGGGACGTACGACAAGCGCTCGGCGCTGTTCAACTCCGGTGCGGAAGCCGTGGAGAACGCGGTCAAGATCGCCCGGCACGCCACCGGCCGGCAGGCCGTCGTGGCGTTCGACCACGCCTACCACGGGCGCACCAACCTCACCATGGCGCTGACCGCCAAGAACATGCCGTACAAGGACAAGTTCGGCCCGTTCGCGGGCGAGATCTACCGGATGCCGATGGCGTACCCGCTGCGCTGGCCCGGCGGCCGGGAGGCGTGCGCGGCGAACGCGCTGGACACGGTCAAGAGCCTGATCCACACCCAGGTGGGCGAGGACAACGTGGCCGCGGTGATCATCGAGCCGATCCAGGGCGAGGGCGGGTTCGTGGTCCCGCCGGACGGGTTCCTGCCGGGCCTGGCCGAGTTCTGCCGCGAGAACGGGATCGTGTTCATCGCGGACGAGATCCAGACCGGGTTCTGCCGGACCGGTGACTGGTTCGCCTGCGAGCACGAGGGCGTGGTGCCGGACATGGTCACCACGGCTAAGGGCATCGCCGGCGGCCTGCCGCTGGCCGCGGTGACCGGGCGGACCGACATCATGGACTCGGTGCACGCGGGCGGCCTCGGCGGGACGTACGGCGGCAACCCGGTGGCCTGCGCGGCCGCTCTCGGCGCGATCGAGACGATGGCGGCGGAGGACCTGGCCGGGCGGGCCCGCCGTATCGGCGAGATCATGATGCCGCGGCTGCTCGGGCTGGCGGAGAAGTACCCGGTCATCGCCGACGTGCGCGGACGCGGCGCGATGCTGGCCATCGAGCTGACTAAGCCGGGAACGCTCGACCCCGACCCGGCCACCACGGCGGCCGTCGCCAAGGCCTGCCACCAGGCCGGACTGGTCACGCTGACCTGCGGGACTCATGGCAACGTGATCCGCTTCCTGCCGCCCCTGGTGATCGGCGAGGACCTGCTCGACGAGGGGCTGTCCATCCTCGAAGACGCCTTCGCTTCGGTCTGATGGGTGCTGAAGACGCGCGGACCGAGGAGCTGACCCGGCTGGTCATGGCGGCCCAGCCGACGCCGTTCTGGCTGGATAGCCGGGACGCGCCGGACGCGCGCCCGCCGCTGCGGGGCGAGGTTTCTTGTGACCTGGCCGTGGTCGGCGGCGGGTTCGGCGGCCTGTGGGCGGCGCTGCTGGCCAAGGAGGCCAATCCCGGCCGGTCCGTGGTGCTCATCGAGGGGAACAGGATCGGCTGGGCGGCCAGCGGCCGCAACGGCGGCTTCTGCGACGCCAGCCTGACCCACGGCGCGGCCAACGGCCGGGCGCGGTTCCCGGCCGAGTTCGAGACGCTGCAGCGCCTCGGGGCGGAGAACTTGGACGCCATCGAGGCCGCGGCCGGGCGCTACGGCATCGACTGCGAGTTCGAGCGGACCGGCACGCTCGCCGTGGCCACCGAGGACTACCAGGTCGAAGAGCTGCGAGCGGTTGACGCGGCTGACCCGGGTAACGGGGCGAAGTTCTTGGATGCGGCGGCGGTACGGGCCGAGGTGAACTCCCCCACCTACCTGGCGGGCAGCTGGGACGCGGCGGGCACAGCCATGATCCACCCGGCCCGGCTCGCCTGGGGACTCGCCGCCGCCTGCGAGCGGATCGGGGTCCGGATCTTTGAGCGCACCCCGGCGACCGGCCTGGCCAGCGACGCCGACGGGGTGACCCTGCGGACCCGGCGCGGCGTGCTGCGGGCCAAGCGCGCGGTCCTGGCCACCAACGCGTTCCCGTCGCTGGTCAAGCGGCTGCGGCCGTACACCGTGCCGGTCTACGACTACGTGCTGATGACCGAGCCGCTCAGCGCGGCGCAGCTCGCCTCGGTCGGCTGGCGGAACCGGCAGGGCGTAGCGGACACGAGCAACCAGTTCCACTACTACCGGTTGACCGCGGACAACCGGATCCTGTGGGGCGGCTACGACGCCGTCTACCACTTCGGCCGGGTCATCCGCGCGTCCTACGATCAGCGGCCGGCTACTTTCGCCCGGCTGGCCGAGCACTTCTTCACGACGTTCCCGCAGCTGGAGGGCCTCGGGTTCAGTCACCGCTGGGGCGGCGCGGTCGACACCTGCAGCCGGTTCTGCGCGTTCTTCGGCACCGCTCATCACGGCCGGGTCGCCTACGCGCTCGGCTACACCGGGCTCGGCGTCGGGGCGACCAGGTTCGGCGCCCGGGTCATGCTCGACCTGCTCAGCGGCGAGCGGACCGAGCTGACCGAGCTGGAGATGGTCCGGAGCAAGCCGGTGCCCTTCCCGCCCGAGCCGTTCGCCTACCTGGGCGTCCAGGCCACCCGCTGGTCACTGGACCGGGCCGACCGCCGGTCCGGGCGTCGGAACCTGTGGCTGCGCGGCCTGGACGCGGCGGGCATGGGCTTCGACTCGTGACGGTCTGTGGCGCCCAGCCCACGCAAGAAGGTAGGCAGGGGCACACAGCATCCCTCGGCGGCTTACCCGAGCGGGCTGGGAGCGGTGACCTGCACCCGCAGTACCGGCGAGCTGTGCGGCGGGGCCACGGTTGTCGTCGGGGTGAGCTGGAACGCGGTGCTCATCGTACTCAGGGTGGCGCGCACGGATCTCATGTAGGCGGTGCGGGTGAGGTGGGCGGCCTGGTCATCCTCGGCCAGGTCGGCGAAGCGGAGGGGGATGCCCGCGCTCGCCCCCGGGCCGGGGTTGCCCAAGCTCACGATGGCGATCGGCTGCTGCCGGGCCAGCGCGGCCAGCGCGGCCAGCAGCCGTGAGTCGACCATCCCGGCGCTCAGCTGGCCAGCGGCGGACGACGGGACGGAGACCCGCGGGTCGTGCAGGAGCGCGCTGCCGGCCGCTTTCCTGGCGGCCAGGCCGGACTCGAGCAGGACCTGGTAGACGGCGGCCCCGTGCGGGGCGATCACCCGGACGGTGATGCGATCCGCCCCGGAGCCGAAGGACGCCAGGACGGCCGGCGCCCAGGCCGCGTCGAGGCTGCTGCCGAACAGCGCCCGCACAGCCGGGGTCTCGACGACCACGGCGGTGCCGTTCGGGGCAGGTGAGGTCGGCCCGAGCACCATCAGCCGGCTGGCGGGAAACCCGTGCGCCGTGAGCGCCGCGCACATCACCGAGTCACACGAGATCGTGGCGTCCCGCCCCACCTGCTGGGCGACCCAGCGGGCGGCCTCGTCGCGGACCGCCGCCTGCCGGTTCGCCGCGGCGTTGTCCTGCGCCGGGCGGGTGTAGTGCCTGAAGGCCACGGCGGCCAGCGCGCCGATGATCAGCCCGGCGACCACGGTGCAGGCGATCAGCCGGATACCCGGCCCGGCCGCGACCGGAAGGCCGGGATCACCGGGCGGGGGCTCAGCCCCGGCGAGGTGACCATCCGGACCGGCGGCAGCGGCGCCGAACCACTCCGTGACCTCGTCCTCGGCGGGCGGCCCGGCGTTGGCGGCCCGCTCGGGCAGTTCCCGCCGTCCCGGACCACCGCCCGCTCCGGGCCACGTGACCTCGCCGCCGCGGTCTTGGTCGGCCATGAGCGTCTACGCTCCCCCGGGTGCGAGGTTCCCGCTCAGCATCACGGCACGCGGTGGCATAGGAAGGGATCACTCATCTAGGCGGTAGGGGTACAGGACGGCACGGTATAGCGCAGCACATGACGAACGGCGGTTCAAGCCGGACCGCGAATCGTAATAAGAAATCAGAAAATCGGGGAAGCCCCCGAAGGGTGACGATCCGGCGGTCAGCTCGTGCCGGAGGCGGAGCGGGACCGCGGGTCGCGAGGACTCCAGGAACCGCGGGCCACGCTGGCCAGGAAGGTGTCGACGACGCGGTTGAAGACGTCGGGCTCTTCCAGGTTGGCGGTGTGGCCGGTGCGCGGCAGCACCGCCAGGCCGGCCGCGGGGATGGTCCGCTTGAGCATCAGCGCCGGTCCCAGGCAGCCCTCGTCCTCGTCGCCGGCCAGGACCAGCACCGGAACGGCGATCGTGGCCAGTTCGTCCGTCAGCGCGTACAGCGAGGGCCGGGCGGCCTGGACGCCGCGCATGGTCAGCGCGCTGCCCAGGGAGGAATGGCCGGCCAGCGCCGCCGCGAACTCGGCCCAGCCGCGTGGGTTCTTGTTCTGGAACTGGACCCGGGCCGGGCCGATGGCGTACCGCTCGGCCACCTTGGCCGCGCCCTCGGCGGCGAACGCGGCCGCGGTGAGCACCGATTCGGAACGGAAAGCGTCGGCGCGCTCGGGCTCGGCCCCGTAGCCGGCGCCGGCGACCACCGCGGACCGGACCCGCCCAGGATGCTTGATGGCCAGGTGCAACGCGGTGAAGCCGCCCATGGACAGGCCGACCACATGCGCCTGCTCGATACCCAGGCCGTCGAGCACGGCGATCGCGTCCGCGACCGCACGCTCCTGCGAGTAGGCCTCCGGATCGGTGGGCACGTCGGAAGGCGGGTAACCGCGAGCCGCGTAGGTCACGCACCGGTAGGTGCCGGAGAAGAACCGGACCTGAGGTTCCCAGCTGCGGTGGTCTCCGGCGAATTCGTGCACGAACAGGAGCGGCTCACCCTGGCCGGTCTCCTCGGTGTGCAGCGCCACGCCGTCGTCGGTCGCGATCGCTGGCATCGCGGCTCCTCCCCTGCTCTTAGCTGCTGGTTATCACCAGATAATTCTTTTACCGGATCCGAGCCCATGATGTGCTGATATGTCCGAGCCGAGGACCAGAGCACTCTCATCGGATCTGGGCGCTCTCCTCGGCCCGGCCCGCGTCGGGCGCCGCCACGGTGAAACCCCGGTGGGTGTCGCAGACCAGCAGGCCCTCCGATTCCAGCCGCCGCATCGCCTCGCGGACCGGGGTCTGGCTGACGCCGAAGCGCTGAGCCAGGTTAGGCTGGCGCAACTGCTCTCCCAGCTCCAGCTCGCCGGTGATGACCAGGTTCCGGATCAGCGTGGCGACCAGGTCGGTCTTGCTGACGTACCCGGGGACCTGCGTGCTCATGAGCTGCCTCCGCCCGGGCTCAGGCCTTCGCCAACTTGGTATACCGTATTTCAGGCGTTTCGGAAGCCCCCGTTTTCGGGAGCCTGCACGGTTCGGGAGCCCTGAGCATGCCGCATCCCCACTTGACCGTCGAGATCAGCCCGGCTGGCTACCGCCGCCTGCGCCTGTCCCGCCCGGAGCGGCGCAACGCGCTTGACGTGAGCCTGCTGCGCGCGGTGACCGAGGCACTGGCCGTCGACCCCGACGTCCCGGTCCTGCTGGCCAGCGCCGATCCCCGGGTGTTCTGCGCGGGGGCCGACCTGACCATCTCCGCGGCCGAACGGGCGGTCGTTTCCGACCTGGTGTACGACTGCTGCGAAACCATCGTGACCAGGCCGGGACCGGTCATCGCGGTCCTGACCGGGCCCGCGGTCGGCGGCGGCGCGCAACTGGCCGCCGCGTCCGACCTTCGGATCGCCAGCCCGGCGGCGCGGCTGCGCTGGACCGGGCCGCCGGGCCTGGACCTGGCCGTGGGCTCCTGGCTGCTACCCGACCTGGTCGGCCGGGGCACCGCCATGGAGCTGACGCTGACCGGCCGCTGGGTGGCGGCGGCCGAGGCGCTGGCTCTCGGTCTGGTCAACCAGGTCTACGACGATCCGGAGCCGGTGGCGGCCGAAATCGCTGCCAGCCTCGCCGGGCGAGGTTCCGGAATCAAGGCCGTGATGGCGGCGGGCGGGCTGCTCGACCGGATGCGGGCCGAGCGGGCGGCCAACCGCGCGGCCTGGGCCCGCGTGCTGCCGGCCTCATGAGCGGCGGCAATGTCGTGAGCGGCGGCGGCGTGAGCGGCGGCGTGATGAGCGGATACGAGGACTGGAGCGTGGCCGGCTGGCGGACGCACCTGCCGGGCGTGACGGGCGTGCGGGAGTACGCCGCGGAACTGGGCGGTCAGTCCGTGCCCGCGCTGGCGGCCGCGTCCGCCAACCGCTGCCCCGACCGGATAGCGGTCACCGTGGATGGCGAGCCGGTCACCCACGCCGGGCTCGACCAGGACTCAGGCCGGATAGCGGCGTGGCTGGCCCGGCGGGTAACCCCCGGCGACCGGGTGCTGCTCGCGGCCGGAGCCAGCCTCGGCTTCGTGCGCTGCTACCTCGGCGCGCTGCGGGCAGGCGCGGTGGTCGTGCTGGCCAACCCGGATTACACCGCCGCCGAGCTGCGCCACCTGATCGCCGACTCCGGCGCGGTGCTGGCCTTCGCCGACACCGGGCCGGCGCAGCGCCTGGCCGGCCTGGGCCTGGATGTCACCGACGTCGGGCAGGCGCCCCCAGACGCGGCGCCCGCGCCCGGGATCACGGTGGGGCCCGACGACGCGGCGCTGCTCGCCTACACCTCGGGCACGACCGGACGGCCCAAGGGGGTACCGCTGACTCACCGCCAGGTGGCGGTGTCGGTCCGCGCGGTAATGGCGGCCTGGCGCTGGCAGGACGACGATGTGCTGGTGCACGCGCTGCCGCTGTACCACCAGCACGGCCTGGGCGGTCTGCACACGGCGCTGTTCGCAGGCAGCACCGTGCACATCCGGTCGAAGTTCTCGCCGGCCGATCTGGTGCAGGCGGCTGGCAGCACCCGGGCCAGCGTACTGTTCGCCGTGCCCACCATCTACCAGGCGCTGACGCAGAGCCCGGCCGCGCAGGCCGGCGGCCTGCGCGGCCTGCGCCTGGCCGTCTGCGGCTCGGCCCCGCTCAGCCCGGCGCTGGCCGCCCGGCTGCCTGTCGTGCTCGGGCAGCTGCCGCTGGTCAGGTACGGCACGACGGAGAGCGGGCTCGACGTCTCCAACCCGATCGCCGGCCCCCGCCCGGACGCCCTGGGGGTGCCGCTGCCCGGCGTCCTGGCCAGGGTCCAGGCGGCGGATCGCCCGGCGGATCCCGGCCAGGACGGTGAGATCCAGGTCCGCGGCCCGCACGTCTTCGCGGGCTACTGGAACGATCCGGCCGCCACCGCGGCCGCATTCACGCCGGACGGCTGGTTCCGCACCGGCGACATCGGGACCGTGGACCCGGGTCACGGACACCTGGTGATCCGCGGCCGGACCAAGGAAATGATCATCACCGGTGGCCTGAACGTCTACCCGCGCGAGGTGGAGATCGCCCTGGAGAGCCATCCTTCGGTGGCGGAAGCCGCGGTAGCCGGGGTTCCCCACGAGCGGTGGGGCGAACAGGTGACCGCCTGGGTGGTCCTACGGGACGGGCACGACCTCGACGAGGAGGCGCTCATCGCGCACGCCCGGACGGTGCTGGCCCGGTACAAGTGCCCCAAGCGGGTGTTCAGGCGGGCGGAACTGCCGCGCAACCACCTCGGCAAGATCGTCCGCAGCGAGCTGCGCTGACCTGAGCCGGGCGCGGGCCAGCTCAGATGTCGCGCGGGGAGGTCCGCGCCAGGCCGTAGCGGTCCGCGTCTGGATTCCATACCGTCACGAACGCCGCCTTGGCGTTGTCCGCTCGCTGGCTGGCGCCGAACGCGGCGTTGTAGGTGCCGGACTGGCTGGACGGCGTGCACCCGCTGCTCCGCTGCTGCCGCGCCCAGGTCAGGTAGTCCTGGTCGGCTTGCAGCGAGAGCCTCAGCGCGGTGGTCAGCGCTGATTTCACCTTGGCGCCGTCCGGGAGGGCCGAGACCGGCAGAGCCATCGCCCGGTGGTACTCACCGGCCCGCTGGTTCACCACGTTCTGCAGGTCGCTGACCGCGCCGGGGAGGTTCGCGCATCCCGCGACCTGCTTGACCGCCCGGTACAGCGCCGTCCGGGCGGTGGAACTCGAGATCAGCAACGTGTCCAGGGCGGCCGCCTGCTGGGCGCCCAGGGACGGCGGCGGCGATGACGAGGCCGCCGTCGGGGATATCGACGGGGAGGTTCGCGGGGAGGCGGCCTGCACCCCGGCGGCGGAGTAACCGGAAGCCTGGTGCCTGGACAGGGTGAAGGCGGCGGCGGCGACGGCGAACACGACGATCACGGCCACCGCCGCCAGGGCGGGCCGCGATCTCCAGCGGCCGCCCTGGGGCTGCGAGGGGCTCGCGGGCGGGCCGCCGCCGGGTTCGGGTCCGGACCCTGGTACGAGCCAGTCAGCTGCCTGGGTGGGCCAGTCGCCGACCGTCTGCGGCATTGGCGTGACTTCCCTGCTCAGCGGGGCAGGCGTGAATTCCCCGCGGGCGGGAGCGATCAGCAGAGACGCACCGGCGAGGCTGGCCGTGACCCGACGGCCGGGGCGGCCCGGGGCGGGCCGAGCGGGAGAAGGCTGTGCGGAGGAAGCCTGGGCGGGAGCGGGCTGAGCTGGAGCGGGCTGAGTGGCCGTGGGCTGAGACGGGGCGGGCCGGGCTGGCCCGTGTGACGGTGCCGGACCAGCGCGCAGGACCGATCCGAGACCCAGCGCGGCGCGCAGTTCGGCGGCGAACCGGCCGCAGCTCGGGTACCGGTCGGCCGGGTCCTTTGCTAGCGCCCGGGCCAGCACCGGATCCACTGCCGCGGGCAACCCGGCCCGCCGGGCCGCGGCCACCGGCGGCGGCGCGTACAGGTGTGAGTACATCAGGGTCAGGCCCTGCTCGGCTCCGAACGGCGGCACCCCGCAGAGCAGCTCGAACGAGGTGCAGGCCAGCGCGTAGAGGTCGGCCCTTCCGTCGAGGACGGCGCCCTCGATCTGCTCCGGAGCGAGGTAGTCGAGCGCGTCGGTGACCTGTTCCGCCCCGGTGACCAGGCCGGGCGGAAAGACGCGGCCCACCCCGAAGTCGGACAGGTACGCGTGAGCGGGCACCCGGTCGCCGCCCGGCCCGGGCCGCCGCCCGGCGATGGTGTCGGCCACGTCGAAGAGGACGTTGGCTGGCTTGACGTCACGGTGGACCAGGCCCTGCGCGTGCGCGGTGTCAAGGGCCGACGCGATCTGGGCAATGATGCGCCAGGCGTGTCCCAGCGAGAGCGGCCCGCGCCGCCGCAGCAGCGACCGCGCGTCCCCGCCGCGGGCGTAGCGCATGACGACGTACGGGGTCCCGTCCTCCACACCGGCGTCGTAGAGCGGGATGATGTGCGGATGGTCCAGGGCGGCGGCAGCCCGCGACTCGCGGATGAGCGTATCGGTGAAGGCGGCGTCACCCGTCGCGTCCGGGGCCAGGACCTTGACCGCCACCTGGTAATGCAGCCGCTCGTCACGGGCCAGGTAGACAGCCGCCAGGCTGCTCTGTCCCAGACGCTCCCCTAGCCGGTAGCCGGCGATCTTACGGCTCACGCCTCGCCACGATAATGACATCCCCCCAGGTCTGTCCCGACAACGGGAATCCAGCTCGCAACGAGTGCGGGACAGGCGGCCCGCGAGATCTTCCACCGATCTGATATTTGGTATACCATCCAGCTCACCGAGGCCCGGATCACGTCTGGCCTGGCGGAAACCGCGGGAACAGCCCGGCTTGCCGGGGCGCTGTAGCGAGACGGAGGTCTGCCATGACTGAGGGTCCGGGTACGGCGGAGCCGCGGCCGACGCAGGTGGAGATGAACGGCATCAACGTCATCTCGGAATCCGAGCGCAAGGGGCGTCCGCGGGATCTGTTCTGGCCATGGTTCGCGGCGAACATCTCGGTGCTCGGGCTCAGCTACGGATCGTTCGAGCTCGGCTTCGGCATCTCCTTCTGGCAGGCGCTCGTCGTCGGCGTCGCGGGGATCTTCCTGTCGTTCCTGGCCTGCGGGTTCATCGCGGTGGCGGGAAAGCGGGGATCCGCCCCGACCATGGTGCTGAGCCGGGCCGCGTTCGGGTTCAACGGCAACAAGGTGCCTGCCGCGGTCTCCTGGCTGCTCACGGTGGGCTGGGAGACCGTGCTTGTCATCCTGGCCACGCTGGCTACCGCGACGGTATTCACCCGGCTGGGCTGGGGCGGCGGCACCGGCACCAAGGTCGTCGCGCTGCTCGTCGTGGTCGCGCTGACCATCTTCGGCGGCGTGATGGGCTTCGACCTGATCATGCGCATGCAGACCTGGATCACCGTCGTGACCGGCGTATTCACCGTGGTGTTCATCGCCTTGGTGGCGGACAAGATCCACTGGTCCGCGGTGTCCTCGGTCAAGGGCGGCTCGGTCGAGGACATCGTCGGCGCCCTGGTGTTCACCATGACCGGCTTCGGCCTGGGCTGGGTCAACTGCGCCGCGGATTACTCGCGCTACCTGCCCCGGCGGTCCTCCAGCGGCGGGGTCGTCGGCTGGACCACCTTCTCGGCCACGATCGCGCCGGTGTTCCTGCTCGTCTTCGGCCTGCTGCTGGCCGGATCCTCCAAGAGCCTGAGCTCGGCCATCGGCACGGACCCGATCGGCGCGCTCACCACCTTGCTGCCGACCTGGTTCCTGGTGCCGTTCGCTATCGTGGCGGTGCTCGGCCTGATCGGCGGCTCGGTGCTGGACATTTACTCCTCCGGCCTGGCTCTGCTCACGCTGGGTGTGCGGATCCCGCGGTACGCGGCGGCCCTGGTCGACGGGGTGGTCATGACGGCTGGCTCGATCTACGTGGTGTTCTTCGCGGACAACTTCGTCGGGCAGTTCGAGGGCTTCCTGATCACGCTGGGCGTGCCGATCGCGGCCTGGTGCGGGGTCATGCTGGCCGACATCGCGCTGCGGCGGCGGGACTACGCCGAATCCGAGCTGTTCACCCCGGCGGGCCGTTACGGCGACGTCAGGTGGCTGCCGGTGCTCGCCGTCGCCGTCGCCACCGGCATCGGCTGGGGCCTGGTCACCAACAGTGCCGCCAGCTGGCTGACCTGGCAGGGATACCTGCTCAGCCCGTTCGGCCTGGGCGGCAAGGGCGGGGCCTGGGCGTTCGCCAATCTCGGCGTGCTCATCGCCCTGGCCATCGGCTTCGTCGCGACCCTGCTGTTCAGCCGTTCCGCCGTCCGCGCCGAGGAATCCGCCCCGCTGCCGGCCCCAGCGGCCGTCTAGCCCGTTGACCCGATCTCCAGCTGCGACATTCATGCTGCGCCTGGGGCTGGAGCGTCCGCTGTTCCTGCCAGCTCGTGCCGACGGAGCCGACCGGGGAAGTCGGTGTGCCACGGGGTGCCCGGTGGCACATCGACTCCGTTCGCAGTGGTCGGGGCGGGCCGACCAGCGTGACTCCCGGGCATCGCGGTGCCCCGGGGTCATGTGATGCGTAATCCCTGGCCGCGCAACGGGGTCCCACGGTGAACGCCACTCTGACCTCAAGCACTGCTTTCGTCCCAGGCGTCACTCAACCTAGGCGAGGCGGAGCGCCTGAGAAGGTTATGAACCCCTGGTTCCAGTGCGTTCTAACGTGCTGGAGGCCCGGTTTCATGACGTCAGGCCGTGGGTAATCTCGTGATCAACTTGAGCTGAGCGGCTGTTGTGACTTATGAGGGAATTGCGACGGTACCCCTCGGGGCGGTGCGCTGGACCGGGCCGGAAGGCGCGGCGGGGTGTGCTGGACCGGGCCGGAACGGCGGGATCGTCAACGAAGCGGTAACCAAGTGGGGGTAGGACCTTCTTCCGCCGGGTGGCCGGCGGTTAGCCTGACGGGATGGGGATGCCGTCGCCGGGCTGGGATCGGCTGGTGCGCGAGACCAGCATCGCGGCCCGCCGGCGCAGGCGGCGCCGTCTCCAGCGGCGGATGCTCTGGCTGCTGACGCTGGTCACTTCCGGGGCGCTGGTGGTCATCGCCGTACTCGTCATGGATATCGCCAAGGTTCCGACCAAGGTCCGGCCCACCGCGCTCTCGGCCTCGGTCGGTCACGGGGCGCACGGGACCACCGGGGCGCACGGGACTACAGGGGCCAAGGGGACGCACTCGGCGCATCCGCGCCCGAGCCAGACTCCGGTGACCTACCCGATGGTGGACGATGTCACGTCCGACCTGTCGTACCGGCAACTCGGCTCGCCCTGGCAGCAGGGCTGCCCGTCCGACCTGAGCACGTCGGCGTTCGAGTGGACCGCGGGCGAGAACACCGTGGCCGGGCACGTCAGCATCGGCGGGTCGGTCGTCGACTGGCACGGCCTGGCCTGCTCAGGCCCGCTTCAGCCGCAGTTCGCCTACACAGGCCCGGCCGACCTCCAGTCGGCCGCGACCAGCCTGCTCAACGCGATCGACCCGGCCTTCTACGCCGGGGTCCCGCATACCCGCACGACCGACATCGACCAGGTGACAACGGTCAGCGGGCACCAGGCCTGGGAGATCGAGTTCACCATGAACTACCCGAACGGCGCTAGCCAGGGCCTGACCTGGACCACCGAACTGGGCGCGGTGGTGGTCGCGGACCGCGGTCCGACCGAGCCTCCCGCCGTGTTCTACGTCTCGGTCCCGGCCACGCTCGGCGTGCCGAACGTCGACGTGCTCATCGACTCGCTCAGCCTCGGCCCGACCTCGTAGCAGCCGGATGTCGTAGCGGCCAGACCAGCCTCAGCTCGCCTCGGTGATGCTGACGTTGCCGCCGCCGCTGTTCACGTAGATCATGTCGGCGGCCGCCGGGCCGGTCGGCACCGAAGGCGAGGGGGTGTAGTCACCGCCGCTGGTGATGATCGTGAGCCGGTACTGGGTAGCGCCGCGCGGCAGCAGGATCGTCACGTCTCCCCCGCTGCTGGTAATGCTGACGTTGGCCGGCGGCCGGGTGAACGTCAGGGCGACGTTTCCGCCGCCAGCGTCCGTGGTGACGTTCGGCGAGGTCAGATCGCTGCTGTCGACGTCGCCGCCGCTGGTAGTGAACTTCAGGATCCCGCCGAGGCGGCTGAGGTTCAGGTTGCCGCCGCCGGAGTCCACCGTGGCGGCCCCGCCGCTGCTTGAAAGCGAGACATCACCACCGGCGCTGTTCAGCATCACCGCACTCTGAATGCCGTTGACCTGCATGTTGCCGCCGCCGCTATTCAGGTCGAGCGCGGTCCGCGGCGGGACGCTGAGGCTCGTGTTCAGCTGGCAGTTGCCGAGCAGGTAGCGGCAGTGGAAGTCGATGCTGGCGCCTCGCACCGAGAAGTCCGGGCGGACCAGGCTGTATTGGACGGTGCCGGTGAACCGGGCCGTGCCGCCGCTCGCCTGACCAGGAACCACGGTGAGGTCGCCGCCGTTGGAGCTGGCCACCAGGCGGCCGTGCTCGAGCGGGATGGTCCCGCTGACCGGGAAGCTCGCCATCCCGATGTCGGAGACCAGGCTCAGGCCGCTGCCCAGGATGAGCCCGAGGGCGATCGGCACGCCGATCAGAAGGGTCACCCAGCGGCCCGGCGTCATGGTCATGCGGGCGGCCGGATGCGACTGGCCGGCCACGGGCCCGGTCACGGTGGTCATGGCGTATCCCCGTTCATCAGGTGCCCAGGTAGCGCAGCACGGCGAGGACGCGACGGTGATCGCGGTCGCCGGGTGCCAGGCCGAGCTTGGTGAAGATGTTGTTAATGTGCTTTTCCACCGCGCCGCCGCCGACGACGAGCGCGTGGGCGATGGCGGAGTTGGACCGGCCTTCGGCCATCAGCGAGAGCACCTCGCGCTCGCGCGGGGTCAGCCCGTCGAGCGGGTGGCGGCTGCGGGCGAGCAGCTGCGCGACGACTTCGGGATCGAGCGCGCTGCCGCCCGTGGCCACCCGGTCCAGCGCGTCGAGGAATTCCCCGACGTCAGCGACCCGGTCTTTGAGCAGGTAGCCGACCCCGTGCGGGCGGCCGGAGATCAGCTCGGTGGCGTACCGCTCCTCCACCCACTGGGACAGCACCAGCACGCCGACGTCCGGCCAGCGGTCCCGGACCACCAGCGCGGCCCGCAGCCCCTCGTCGGTGAAGGTAGGCGGCATCCGGACGTCGACGACTACCACGTCGGGGGTGTGCGCGGCCACCGCGCGCAGGAACTGCTCCCCGTCACCCTCGGCCGCGGCGACCTCGTGCCCGGCCTCGGTGAGCAGCCGGGTCACTCCCTCCCGGAGCAGGACGGAGTCCTCGGCGATGACTACCCGCATGGCAACTCCACGGCGATGATGGTCGGGCCCCCAGACGGCGACTCTACCGAGAGCCGCCCGTCGACGCCGGACGCCCGGTCGGCCAGGCCGGACAGGCCGGGGCTGTCGGCCTTGGCCCCGCCGATCCCGTCGTCGCTGATCATGACGGTCAGCGTGCCGGGGAACCCGTGCCCCTCGACCACGACCTTGGCGTGGCTAGCCCGCGAGTGCTTGGCCACGTTGGTGAGCGCCTCGGCCACTACGAAGTAGGCCACCGCCTCCACCGCCGCCCGGGGCCGGACCGGCACGTCCACGTGCACCTCGACCGGGATCGGGCACAGCGCGGCCAGGCCGGACAGGGCCGCGTCGAGGCCGCGCTCGGTGAGCACCGGCGGGTGCACCCCGCGGACCAGGTTGCGCAGCTCGGTGAGGGCCTCCTTGGCCTGGGCGTGGGCCTGGTCGACCAGGACCTTGGCCGCGTCGGGGTCGTCGGCGAACCGGGCCTTGGCCCGGCCCAGCTCCATGGCCAGCGCCACCAGGCGCTGCTGCGCGCCGTCGTGCAGGTCGCGCTCGATCCGCCGTCGTTCCGTCTCAGCCGCGTCCACCACCCGTTCCCGGCTGTCCTCAAGCTCGATCACCCGGGCGGCCAGGTCGCTAGGCGGGCCGAGCAGCCCGCGGGCGAGCGCGGCGTCCGCGCGGCCGAAACCGCGGGTCAGCTGCGGCGCGATCAGCAGCAGGACCAGGCCGATCGCCGCCGCGGCCGCCATCGTGGGCGTGCCGGTGAGCACCACATCACCGAGTTTGGCGCCGCCGCTGGGCAGGTGCTTGTTGTACAGCGGCAGGGTCAGCAGGACCAGGCTCGCGGACCAGATCGTCAGGCTGCCGACCATCGCGACCGCGCTGACCGGCAGCCTCAGCAGCGCGTAGCCGATCTCGCCCCAGGTCGCCCGCTCGCGGAGTACCCCCCAGCGGGGCACGATACCCCAGCGGTACCCGGCCCGGCTCTCCGCGGGCCAGGCCGGAACCCGGACTCCCAGCATCAGGGCGACCCGGGCCCGCTCGGCCGCGGCGAACCAGCTGGTGGCCCGCAGCGTCAGGCCCAGCAGCGGCAGGCCGACCAGAGCCAGCACCAGCAGGCTGAACCCGAGGCTGAGGCCCGTGACCACCACCACGAAGACCGCCAGCCCGGCGACGAAGCCGGCCAGGTGGCTGGTCATGGCGAGCCAGGTGCGCGGTGACACCAGATCGCGGAGGAGGAACATAGCTCCGACGCTATGGCATAGGCCCGGACAGGTGCCATCAACCGGACCCCCCAGAACTGGGTGGGGGTAACCCCACCTCACTTCCGGCAGATCGCACCATAGCTCGGGGTGGTGCTGACGGCGAGCCTAGGTGGCATGGATACGACGCGGCCCCCACGGGCCCCCATCGTGGAACGAGTGGCCGGATGGTCTGCCCGGCATCGCAAGACCGCTGTGTTCGGCTGGCTGCTGCTGGTCGTCGTGGCGGTACTAGTCGGGCAGCGGCTCGGCACCAGCAATGTCAACAGCTACGATCCCGGGTCGGCGGGCCGGGCCGAACGGGTTCTCGACCGGCCCATCGTGCAGCAGCCCGACGCCGAGAGCGTGCTCGTCCAGGGCCGCATCCCGGGCCAGGCCTACGGGAGCGACCCGGAGATCCGGCAGGCGGTCCGTGAGGTCGTCGCGGCGCTGAAGGCGCTGCCCAAGTCGGCCGCGGACGTCCAGTCCCCGCTCACCAGCCGGGGCCTGATCAGCGGTAAGTCAGCATTGGTCACCTTTAACGTGGCGGGCAAGCCGGATAACGATGATCAGGCCGTCGTGCCCGCGCTCAACGCGGTCGCCGCGATCCAGGCGCACCATCCCGGGCTGAAGGTCGAAGAGGCCGGCGGCGCCAGCGTCGACCGGGCCATCGGCAGTGCGACCGGCAAGGACTTCAGGAAGGCCGAGATCACCTCGGTTCCCATCTCGCTGGCCCTGCTGCTCATCGTGTTCGGCGCGCTGATCGCGGCCGGCATCCCGCTGCTGCTGGCCGGCACCGCGGTGATCTCGGCGATCTCGCTGCTCGCCATACCCAGCCGCTGGCTGCCGATCGACAGCACCACCTCCTCGATCGTGCTGCTGGTCGGCATGGCCGTCGGAATCGACTACTCGCTGTTCTACCTGCGCCGGACGCGTGAGGAGCGGGCCGCGGGGCGTACGAACGCCGAGGCCCTGCGGATCGCGGCGCATACCTCGGGCCGGGCGATCCTGGTGTCCGGGCTGACTGTGATGATCGCCATGGCCGGGCTGTTCCTGACCGGCATCGACGTCTTCTCTGGGGTCGCGGTGGGCACGATCCTGGTCGTCGGCGTGGCGGTGCTCGGCTCGCTGACCTTCCTCCCCGCGATCTTGTCCATGCTCGGCAAGTGGACCGAGCGCGGCCGGATCCCGTGGCTCGGCCGGCGGCGCACCGTCGCACGCGACTCGAAGTTCTGGGGCGTTCTCGCCCGGGCCGTGGTGAAGCGGCCGCTGGTCTGGGGCGGCGTGGCCGCGCTGGCGCTACTGGCCCTGGCCGCACCGGTCCTGTCGCTGAACCTGGAGGACCCCGGCATCCACTCACTGCCGCCGAACGTGCCCGTCGTGCACAACCTGGCGGACATCGCGCAGGCCTTCCCCGGCGGCCCGGTGCCGGCCGAGGTGGTCGTGACCGGCACCGACCTGGGCGGCAGGCAGGTCACCGAGGCCATCGCCGCCCTGCACGGGCAGGTGGCGGGCACCCACGGCGCCATCCGCGAGCCGATAAGCACCGCGATGTTCGGGAACGGCCAGGTGCTGGTGGTATCGGTGCCGCTGGCCGGCAACGGGACCGACGCCACGTCCAACAACGCGCTGGCGATCCTGCGGGACCACGCCCTGCCCGCCACGCTCGGCCAGGTGCCCGGGATCAGCTACGCGGTGACCGGCCTGACCGCCGGGAACCACGATTTCGACGCCCAGCTGGCCAAGACGGTCCCGTGGGTCTTCGTCTTCGTGCTGGGTCTCGCGTTCCTGCTGCTGATGGTCTCGTTCCGTTCGGTCTGGATTCCGGCGCTGTCGATCGTCCTGAACCTGCTCTCGGTCGGCGCCGCCTACGGCGTGATGGTCTGGATCTTCCAGGACGGCCACCTGGAGGGCCCGCTCGGCTTCACCGCCTACGGCGGGATCACGACGTGGCTGCCGCTGTTCATGTTCGTGCTGCTGTTCGGGCTCAGCATGGACTACCACGTGTTCATCCTGAGCCGGATCAGGGAGCTGCGGCTGGCCGGCGCCCCGGCCCGGACCGCGGTCACCGACGGCATCGCGCGCAGCGGCGGCGTGGTGACCAGCGCCGCGCTGATCATGGTGGCGGTGTTCTCGATCTTCGCCACGCTGTCCCTGATCGAGTTCAAGGTGTTCGGCGTGGGCATGGCCATCGCCGTGCTCATCGACGCGACCGTGGTCCGCGGCGTGCTGCTGCCCGCGGGCCTGGCCCTGCTGGGTGACCGGGCATGGTCACCGCGCAAGCAAGCGGCGCACCGCACCGCCGACAAGGTGCTGACCACGCGCTGAAGACCGAACGAGCCGGGCGACCGATGCGGGGGCCGCCCGGCTCGTCGCGTGTCAGGTGTTGACCGGGAAGCCGAGGTTGACGCCGCCGTGGCTCGGGTCGAGCCAGCGGGAGGTCACCGCCTTGCCCCGGGTGTAGAAGTGCACGCCTTCGGTGCCGTGCACGTGGGTGTCGCCGAACAGCGAGGCCTTCCAGCCGCCGAACGAGTAGTACGCCATCGGCACCGGGATCGGCACGTTCACGCCGACCATGCCGATCTCGGCTTCGGAGACGAACCGGCGGGCCGCTCCCCCGTCGTTGGTGAAGACGGCCACCCCGTTGCCGTACGGGCTGTTGTTGACCAGGTCCACGGCCGCCTCGTAGCTGGGCGCGCGCAGCACGCTCAGCACCGGCCCGAAGATCTCGTCGGTGTAGCAGCTCATCCGCGCGGTGACGTGGTCGAGCACGCTCGGGCCGAGCCAGAAGCCCTCCCGCGCACCGCCGAGAACCGGGTGCACCCGGCCGTCGACGGCCAGCGTGGCGCCCTCACGGACCCCGCTGTCCAGGTAGGACGCGACCTTGTCCCGATGCACCCCGGTGACCAGCGGCCCCATCTCGGCGCGCTCGTCCGTGCCGGGGCCGACCCGGAGGCCGGAGATCCGGTCCTTGATCCTGGCGACCAGTTCGTCACCGACCGGGTCGATGGCGACCAGCGCGGAGACCGCCATGCAGCGCTCCCCGGCCGAGCCGAACCCAGCCGACACCGCGGCGTCCGCGGCCAGGTCGAGGTCGGCGTCGGGCAGGACCACCATGTGGTTCTTGGCGCCGCCCAGGGCCTGCACGCGCTTGCCCGCCTTGGTCCCGTTCTCGTACACGTAGCGGGCGATGGGCGTGGACCCGACGAAGCTGACCGCCTTGATGCCGGGGTGGTCCAGGATGGCGTCGACCGCCACCTTGTCGCCCTGCACCACGTTGAACACCCCGTCCGGCAGCCCGGCCTCGGCCCACAGCGCGGCCAGCAGCAAGGAGGCGGACGGGTCCTTCTCCGACGGCTTCAGGACGAACGCGTTCCCGCACGCGATGGCCAGCGGGAACATCCACATCGGCACCATGACCGGGAAGTTGAACGGCGTGATGCCGGCCACCACGCCGACCGGCTGCCTGATGCTGTAAGAATCCACGCCGGTCGAGACGTTCTCCGAGAACCCGCCCTTGAGCAGGTGCGGGATGCCGCAGGCGAACTCGACTACCTCCAGGCCGCGGGCCACCTCGCCGGCCGCGTCCGAGGCCACCTTGCCATGCTCCGCGGTGATCAGCCGGGCCAGCTCCGCCGCGTTCGCCTTGACCAGGTTGCGGAACTCGAACAGCACCGAGGCCCGCTTGGCCAGCGAGACGCTCCGCCAGGTCGCGAAGGCGTCGGCCGCCGCGGCCACGGCCGCGTCGACCACGCCCTGGTCGGCGAAGTCGACGTGTCCGCTGACCTGGCCGGTCGCCGGGTCGTAGATGTCCCCGTGGCGCTCCGCCTCACCGTCCCAGGGCTTGCCGCCGATCCAATGAGAAACGTGCTTCATCAGGCCGTAGCCTCCGCGTTGACGGCGGTCAGGGCGTCGATGAGGAGCTGCAGGCCCTCCTTGGCCTCGGCCTCGCTGAGCGTCAGCGGCGGGGCCATCCGCAGCGTGTTGCCGAACAGGCCGCCCTTGCCGATCAGCAGCCCGCGCTCCCTGGCCGCCTCGAGCACCCGGCTGGCCAGCGGCGGGCTCGGCTTTCTGGAGCCCGGCTCGACCAGGTCGACGGCGAACATCAGGCCCTTGCCGCGGACGTCACCCACGACGGACAGGCTGTTCCCGGCCTCGCGCAGCCCGCTGATGATCAGGTTCCCGGTGACCGCGGCGTTGTCCTGCAGGTCGTGGGAGAGCAGGTAGTCCAGGGTGGCGTTACCCGCCGCGGTCGCGACCGGGTTCCCGCCGAAGGTGGAGATGCCGTTGCCGCGGATCCCGTCGAGCAGGTCGCCGCGCGCCACCACGCCGCCGATGGCGAAGCCGTTGCCGAGGCCCTTGGCGAAGGTCATCGCGTCCGGGGTGATCCCGTGCGCGGAGATGCCCCAGAAGTGCTCGCCGGTGCGGCCCCAGCCGGTCTGCACCTCGTCGGAGATCAGCAGGATGCCGTGCTCGTCCAGGACCTCCTTGTACGCCGCGAGCAGGCCGTCCGGCGGCATGGTGAAGCCGCCCACGCCCTGTACCGGCTCGGCTATCAGGCAGCCGACGTCGGCGGGGTGGATTCCGCCGGACAGCAGCGCCCGCAGATCGTCCACGCAGGCCTTGATGTAGTCGGCGTCGGACAGGCCGGCGTAGGCGGCCAGGTGCCGGTCCGCGCCATGCAGGTAATGCGTACCGAACGGGCTGAGGCTCGACATCTTCCACCCGGCGTTGCCGGTCACCGAGACGGCGCCGAACGAGCGGCCGTGGTAGCTGCCCCGCATGGCCAGCACCTGGTTGGCGCCGCGGGCGGTCA
>JBEKJP010000006.1:0-111458 GCA_050011155.1 Streptosporangiaceae bacterium | reverse complement strand
GGTCCAGGTCGACGTCGCGGATCTGCAGGCCGCACAGCTCACCGCGGCGGACACCGGTGACCACCACCAGCCACAAGTAGAGACCCAGGGCAGCGCTGCGAGCGCGGGCCTCGGCTATCACCTTGGCCACATCTTCCGGCGAGGTAGCCAGGATGGTCCGGCGGCGCGGGGTGGGAGGCCGGGCCGAGGCGGCCGGGTTCCGGTCGGTCCACTCCCAGCGCATCGCCGCCTCGAAGGCCCCGGACAGGATGGCGTGAATGCCGCGAATGGTGCCCTTTGCCATGGGCTTGCAGACGTGCGGGCGGCAGCCCGACAGCTTGCAGTCGTGGCCGGGACGCGGACGAGTGACCTGCAGGCGGGTAGCAGGCTCGTCGGCGTCCGACTCGCCCGCGATCATCGTCGTCCGCCCGTGCCTGATGCGCACGAGCCCTTCTGAAGCGAGCGCCAGGAACGCGTGCCGGACGGTTCCCGGTTTCAGCCCTTGGAGCTTGGCGAGATCGGGCACCGACGGCAGGGTGTCACCTGGGGTCAGTTGCCCGGAACGGATCGCTGCCCGCACGCGATCCGCAGCTTGCTCCCATTCGAGCCGCCGGTCCGCCGGGTCAGGCCGCAGGTCCGGGATGTTGCGGTGCTCGGTGAAGGGCTTGCCGGTGCAGGCCAGGTTGCCGCAGCGCATCAGCCGGGCGTAGAGCGTGTCAAGCAGCGGGCCGCGGACCTTACGGACCTGCATAGACCCGAGAGCGGGGTTGATGGTCCGGCGGATGTACCCGAGGTTGCTCTCCCGGGTGGACACGTCCCACCCGGCTGTCGACACGTACTGGTCGAGCAGCTGGGCCACGGTGACGGCCGAGTCGGGCTGGCGACCCGCCGCGGCCTGCGCGAGCAGCCTGCCGAGCTCGATCCGCGCGGCCTGCTCGGTCTTGCAGGTCTTGCGGAAACGGATCTCCCGGCCCGTCAGCGGGTCGGTCCCGGCGTACACCTTCACGCGCCAGGATCCGCTCGGTAGTTGCTCTATGTGTCCGGCCGGTCCTCTAGCCATGACACAAAAGGTACAGCCGACCACCGTCATCGGTCCACGAACCGGTCCACGGAACCTTGATCAACAAGGGTAAAAGTCCTGGTGGGGCGGGTGGGGCTCGAACCCACGACCGGCGGATTATGAGTCCGCTGCTCTGACCGGCTGAGCTACCGCCCCGGGCGTCGGGAGCACATTACCATCACCGCAGCGGCTCAGGTGGTGACCGAGGCGGGCGGCGGGCCGAGGGTCCTGGCCGGGCCGGGCGGCAGGATCTGGGTCAGGGTGAGGGGACGCTCGGGGTGACGGTCCTGCTCGCGAGGGTAACCCAAAGACACCTCCTCGAAGCGGACGCCGTCTTCCCAGGTGGTACGGGGGATGTGCAGGTGGCCGTAGACCACGGCCTGGGCGCGGAAGCGGCGGTGCCAGTCGGCGGTCTGCTCGGTGCCGCACCACTGGGCGAACGCCGGGTAGCGCAGGATCCGGGTGGGCTCGCGGGTCAGGGGGAAGTGGCTGACCAAGATGGTGGGCAGCGCGGGATCCAAACCAGCCAGCCGCACCAAGGTGGCGTCGATCCGGGCCTGGCACCAGGCTTCGCGGCTCGGGTAGGGGTCGGGGTACAGGTGCCGCTCGTCGGTGCCCATCAACCCGGCTTGATAGGCCAGAGCCAGGCCCTCCTCCTTGGTCCGGGCGCCGTCCGGCCGGAACGAGTAGTCGTAGAGGATGAACAACGGGACGATCACGACCGGGCCGCCGAGGCCATCCCACACCGGGTAAGGGTCTTCGGGGGTGATCACGCCGAGGTTCCTGCACATCTGTACCAAATGCTGATAGCGCGCTTCACCACGCAAAGCCATGGGATCGCGGGGGTGGGCCCACAGGTCGTGATTGCCCGGCACCCACACCACGGTGTCGAACCGGCCGCGGAAGGTACGCAGCACCCATTCGATATCTTCGGCCTTCTCCGCCACGTCCCCGGCCACCAGCAGCCAGTCCCCCGGCTCACCAGGTGGGAGGTCAGAAACCCACTGCCGGTTACGAGGATAAGAAACGTGCAGGTCGCTAATCGCCAGCAGTCTCATCTGCGCTCAGCGTCACCAGGAGGTCGTTGAGGCGGCCGACGAACGCGGCGGGTTCTTCGATCCGGGCCCCCATCGTCAGCACGGCCTGATCGAACAGGACGTGGGCCCATTCGGCCAGGTTCGGGTCGGCGGGCTCGCGGTTGAGCCGCCGGACCAGGGGGTGATCCGGGTTGATCTCGAGGACCGGCTGGGTGGGCAGGCCGTTGCCGCGCAGGCGGCGGGCCAGGTTGATGTCGATGTCGGCCTCGTTGGCCACGATGCAGGCGGGCGAGGTGGTCAGCCGGCTGCTGACCCGTACGTCGTAGGCCCGCTCCCCCAGGACCGCCTTGAGCTGGTCGACCAGCCCGGCCAGTTCGGTGCTGGCCTGCTCCTTGGCCTTGGCCTCCGCCTCGTCCTCGAGCTCGGACAGGTCGCCGCTGCCCTGGGCGACCGACTGCAGTTGCTTGCCGTCGAATTCGCGCAGGCTGGCGACCACCCAGTTGTCGATGCCCTCGCCGTCGCCGAACAGCAGGACCTCGATGCCCTTCTTCTTGAACGCCTCCAGGTGCGGACTGGCCTTGGCCGCGGCCAGACCCGGGGCCAGCAGGAAGTAGATGTGCTGCTGGCCTTCCTTCATCCGGCTCACGTAGTCGGCCAGCGAGACGTCGGGCTCGTCCGAGGCGGACTTGGTGGAGGTGAAGCGGAGCAGCTTGGCGACGTCGTCCCGGTTGCTGAAGTCCTCGGCCAGGCCCTCCTTGAGGACGGCGCCGAACTCCTTCCAGAACGCGGTGTACTTCTCCGGCTCCTTCTCCGCGGTGTCGGCCAGTAGCCGCAGCACCTTCTTGGTCGCGTTGGCGCGGATGCTGTCCACCACCCGGCTGCCCTGCAGCAGCTCGCGGGAGACGTTCAGCGGCAGGTCGGCCGAGTCGATCACGCCGCGGACGAACCGCAGGTACTGCGGCATCAGCTGGCCGGAGTCCTCCAGTACGAAGACGCGCCTGATGTGCAGCTTGACGCCCCGGCTGACCTGCGGCATGTACAGGTCGAAGGGGGCCTTGGACGGGATGAACAGCAGCAGGGTGTACTCGTAAGTGCCCTCGATCTTGCTGTGCACCCAGGCCAGCGGGCCGGAGAAGTCGCCGGCCACGTGCTTGTAGAAGTCCTGGTAGTCCTGGTCGGTGAGCTCGCTCTTGGGGCGCGCCCACAAGGCGGAAGCCTGATTAACGGGAGATTCTTCTGAGGACTCGCCCTCAGAAGGCATCAGGATCGGCAGGCTGATGTGGTCGGAGTACTTCTTGATGATGCCGCGCAGCCGGTAGTCGCTGAGCAGGTCGTCTTCGCCCTCGCGAAGGTGCAGCACGACCTCGGTACCCCGTTCGGCCTGATCGACCGTCTCCAGCGTGTAGGCGCCGCGGCCGTCGGACTCCCAGCGGACCCCCTCGGCGGCGTCCAGGCCGGCCCGGCGGGTCGTCAGCGTCACCCGGTCGGCGACGATGAACGCCGAGTAGAAGCCGACGCCGAACTGCCCGATCAGCGACGCGTCCTTGCGCTGGTCACCGGTCAGGGCCGACAGGAACTCCCTGGTGCCGGACTTGGCGATGGTCCCGATGTGGTCGATGACTTCCTGGCGGCTCATGCCGATCCCGTTGTCGGCCACGGTGATCGTCCGCGCGTCTTTGTCGAAGCTGACCCGGATCCGCAGCGGCCCCTCGGCCTCGGGGACCTCGGACTTGGCCAGCAACTCCAGCCGGAGCCGGTCGATCGCGTCCGAGGCGTTGGAGATCAGCTCACGCAGGAAGATCTCCTTGTTGCTGTACAGCGAATGCACCATCAGGTCCAGGATCTGGACTACTTCCGCCTGGAAGCTGAAGCTCTCCTGGCCGGGCTGCTCTGTTTTGTCCGTCTGCGCGTCCACGTGGGAACTCTAAAACATTTGGGCCGAACGGGGTGGGTGCTAGCCTCCTGAGATGCCGTTCCCGCCTGGATTCCGCTGGGGCGTGGCCACCTCGGGGCATCAGATCGAGGGTGGTAACACCAACAGCGACACGTGGTTCCTCGAACACGTTCGTCCGACTGTGTTTCGGGAGCCCTCGGGCCGGGCGTGCAACAGCTACGAGCTGTGGCGGCAGGACGTCGACCTGGTAGCCGGGCTCGGGCTCAATACCTACCGCTTCTCGGTGGAGTGGGCCAGGGTCGAGCCGGAGGACGGTCATTTCTCGGACCAGGCCCTCGAGCACTACGAGGCGATCACCGGCTACTGCCTGGCCCTGGGCATCGCGCCGGTGGTGACGTACAACCACTTCACCGTGCCGCACTGGTTCGCGCGGCGCGGCGGGTGGCTCGACCCGGAGGCGCCGGCCCTGTTCGCCCGGTACTGCGGCATGGTCACCGAGGCCCTGGGCGACGGCGCCGCCTGGGCCGTGACGCTGAACGAGCCGGACCTCCCGCGCCTGCTGACCTGGCTCCACATCCCCGCCGAGGCGCGGCGGCTGGAGCGCGCGACGCTGCTGGCCGCGAGCGAGCGGGCCGGGGTGCCGCGCTACCGGGCGGCCAACCTGGTGCTGCCCGAGGAGATGGACGCCATGGCCGCGGGGATGGCGGCCGGGCACCGGGCGGCGCGGGCGGCCATCAAGTCCCGGCGCCCCGAGCTGCCGGTCGGGCTCAGCCTCGCCATCGTGGACGACCAGGTGGTGGGCGACGACCCGTCGGTCCGGGACCGCAAGCGTGCCGAGGTGTACGGCATGTGGCTGGACCTGGCCCGGGACGACGACTTCATCGGCGTGCAGAACTACGAACGGGCGCGGTACGACGCCGACGGCGAGGTGCCTCCGCCGCCGGACGCCCCGCTGAACCAGCTGAGCTCCTCGGACATCTACCCGCTGTCGCTGGCCGGCGCGGTCCGCTATGCGCACGAGGCGACCGGGGTGCCGGTGCTGGTGACCGAGCACGGCCTCGGGCACCGCGACGACACGCTGCGGGCGGCGTTCATTTCACCAGCCCTGGAAGGGCTGCTCGGTGTCATCGAGGAGGGCGTGCCGGTGCTGGGTTACCTGCACTGGTCGCTGCTGGATAACTTCGAGTGGATCTTCGGCTACGACGTGAAGTTCGGGCTGCATGAGGTGGACCGGGAGACGTTCGTCCGCACGCCCAAGCCGAGCGCGGCCGTCTACGCGGCGTTCGTGCGGACTAACAGGACCGGGGCGGAATAGAGTCCTTAGATCAATTGAGTGCGGGTCCGGCGATGAAATGGGCGCTGCGGCCGCTTCCTGGACCTCGCACCAGAAGTCCGGCTTGTTCCAGCCGCTCCAACTGGCCGCGGGCGCCAGCGTACGTCAAGCCAGTGAGGGTCGCGTGATCGCCAGATGTGTAGCGGTCATGGTCAGCCAACCAGTCGCGGGCGATCGTCGCCGCCATGTTGATGTCGGGCCTGGCATAGGTCAGCACGCCTCGCCGGTGGAGATCTGCGTAGTCGGTTCTCCGCCTGGCCGCAGACACTGCCTCCCAGGTCAGCGTCCACACGTCCTTATACCTGAATAGCAGCGGATCGGTACCGGTCAGGCAGCTGGCGGCGGTCTCCAGGGCTTCTTCGACCTCCGCTATCCCGCGTTGCAGGATGCCTGTCAGCCTGCTTGCCGTGGTGAACGGCTGGTGGAGCAAGGTATAGAGAATCAACGCGACGCGGACGTCCCGCTGCCGCGGTTCCGGCCGGACGGTCGATACCAGGTTCACCACCGGCACCACCGGAGGACCGCCCACGAGTCTCGTTCGGACTCGGGGGCCCGGGTCCTCGATGATCAACGGAGGCCGATGGCCCAGTACCACCATGTCCCGGTACATGCGGTCCACGCCCAGCCCTTGCTTCTCCACCAAGTGCAGGGCGCGGCAGAGGTCCGCCAGCGCCGGGTACCTGGCGTGCCGCTGAGTAAGCACGTTCCCTGCGGTGACTCCGCCCGTAAAGCCTCCAGGGCTGACGACCTGCAGAGCCGAATCTTCCTCTATCCAGGTGACCTCGACCGGGTCGGGCTGCATCCAGTCCCGGTGCACCACACCATTCAGTACGGCCTCCCGGACCGCACCCGGTGGGAGCTTCCGCACCGACGGCTGTGAAAAACCCGGGTCCGCCTCGACGCGCAGGGAGGTGTTCAGGGTGTCCAGCCTGTCATCCACCAAGGCGATCTGCTCTAGCAGGCTGAGCCCGGCCAGATCTCGTGGAGCGGCCAGCAGTTCGCCCCCTTCGACGTCCAGGACGGACAGGGCGATGTGGGTGCGGTCGGAGCGACAGAACATCAGGGCGCCCGCCTCGCTCAGCCGACCATCGGGGTACAGCACGCCGAGAGCGGTAAGCAGTTCTCGCGCGCCCTGCCCGCCAACATCGGCGCCGTCTGTGTCCGTTCCTCGCTCCTTGGCCCAAGACGCCAAGTATCGACGGGCAGCGACCAGCGCTCCGGGCGCCACATCCGACTCGGTGCGCTGGGTGGCCGCCGCCATCTGGTCGAAACCCGAGTGGCGCTGCCGGTTCAGCCACCATTCGGCTCGGTCCACCGGGGTGCAATGTCCGCCTGTACGCCATCGAATACGCCCGCTGACGTCCTCCACCGGTTCGCTAGCTTGGGCGACGTAGAGCACCAGAAGGCGTATTCCCTCGACGACCCTCTCTCTGACAGCCGGCGCGACACCCACCTGCTCGTACACGCGGTGGCGAAGCCAGTCCGCGTCCAGCGCCGCGCCAAGCAGGCGCCCGCCGCGGTCTTCGACCCCAACGACGATCGCGCCGCCGCCCGGAGTATTCGCCATGCAGGCAACCTCGTTGGCCAGGTGCGTAGCTGCTTCTTGATTGCGCGGGTCGCCCACGTTGAGAGTGCCACCTGGCCCGCGCCGCCCGGCCTCTTCCTTGAAGTCGATCTGCTCCCGTTCAATATCGTCAGGCCGCAAACCGGCTGCGAGCTTGGCCAGAGCGCCATCGACGAGGGCTTCCAGCCGCTCGCGAGCCTCAATCTGATCGGCTCCAGGACTAAATGACGACACCGGCACTCCTCCGACGAGGACTATCAGATTATGAGGTTGATAATCTGATAGTAATCCAAATTTTAGACCGCCGCTTCTCGATTAGTAAGAGATCACCCTGCCGGTCAGCAGCAGGTCGCGCAGGCGGAACTTCTGGATCTTGGTGGCCGACATGGGCCAGTCGGTGACGAAGCGGATCTCGCGCGGGACCTTGTAGGAGGCCAGGTTGGCCGCGCAGAAGGCGGTGAGCCCGGCGGCGGTGGCTTGGCTGCCTGCGATGAGCTCGACGAAGGCGACTGGTTCCTCGCCGTAGCGTTCCGAGGGCCGGCCCACGACCTGGGCCATGTGCACGGCCGGGTGGGTGCTGAGCAGCGCCTCGACCTCGAGCGGGGACACGTTCTCGCCGCCGACCTTGAGCACGTCCTTGAGCCGGCCCAGGAAAAGCAGCTGGCCCCGGCGGTCGAGGCTGCCCTGGTCACCCGTTCGGACCCAGCCGCCGTCGAGGATGGTAGCCGCGGTCTCGGCCGGGTTCTTGTAGTAGCCACGGAAGGCGTTGATGCCGCGAAACTGGATCTCGCCGGCCACATCGTTCGGCTGAATTGTTTTTGGATCTTCCGGATCGGTGACCCGTACCTCGATGCCGGGCAGCGGCGTCCCGTTGCGGGTCAGCCGGTCCTCGCCGGCCGCGTCCAGGGGCGTGACCGTGATCATGCCGGAGCCTTCGGTCATGCCGAAGTCGGTCAGCAGCACTGTTTCTTCAGGCAGCAGGGACTCGATGACCCGCTGGGTGTCGGCCGGGGCGACGTTGAGTACGGTGCGGACGAAGGCGAGGCGGCTCGGGTCGTAGCTTTCTGTGCGAAGCAGGCCCAGGGTCAGGGGCGGGAACGCCGGGAACAGGTGCTCGGCCCGGAGCCGCTCGATGTGGGCGAGCGCGGTCTTCGGCTCGAACCAGTTCATCGACATCATCGTGGCCCCGCGGGCCAGGGCCGACACGGTGACGCCGATGCCGCCCACGTGGAAGAACGGGCACGGGGTCCACATTGACTGGTCCGGCTCGAACCCGACCAGGTCGGCGTAGGCGGACCAGCTGCGGATGAGCGCCTCGTGGGTGATCTCGCAGCCCTTGGGATCGGCGGTGGTGCCCGAGGTGTACAGCAGGATCGCGGTGTCGCTGGTCGTCCGGCTCGACCAGGCGTGGAGTACGGCCGCCGGGTCCACGTCTTGGCCCGCGCTGATCAGGTCTTTCAGTGGCTGTAGGGGTGGCGCCTGCTTGGTGCCGTGCAGGTAGATACGGCGTAGCCGCGGGGCTCCCGTCAGGTGCAGGTCTTTGCCTGCGTCCTGGCTGGCCAGGTCCGGCAGCGCCTCGGTCAGGAGGGTGCTGAAATCGGCGTGCTCGTCGACCAGGTCGGTGGTGACCAGGACCTCGATGTCGGAATGGGCGATGACGAAGGCCAGCTCGCGCTGGCGGAACCGCGCGTTGAACGGGACGGCTACTCCCCCGGCCAGCTGGATCGCGAAGAAGATCTCCTGATAGGCCACGCAGTTCGTCATCAAGATGCCGACGTGGCTGCCCGGTTTGAGGCCGGCGGCGAGGAGGCCGCGGGCCAATGCGGCGGCGCGATCATGCAGCTCGCCGTAGGTCACCTCGCCATCAGGGAATGAGACGAACGGGTGATCCGCACGCCCGGCGGCCCGGCTCGACAGCAGCGATGCCAAAGTCTCGTTCACGATAGGGTCGTTCTACCAACCGGCCGTCAGATTGGCAAGCGCACTAAACGCGGCTGGGGAGAGCGATACTGGGCATGTGGGCGATGAGGCGCAGGCATCCATCTGGGGCCAGTACCTGAAATCGCAGGCGTCCCCGTGACCAGAACGCCTTTCCGGTGGGATCTGGTATCCCCAGATCAGCTGGGGTCACTGCTGTCCGGGACGGCCGAGCCCAGCCTGTGGTTCCTTGACTCGCTCGCTGAGTGTGCCGGCAAGGTGCTCGCCCGCAGCGGCAACGGCGACTTGTTCTTCATCGGGAGGTCCCTGGACTCGATGTTCGACCTGCTCAGCGGCGTGTTCGCTGGTGCCGCGTCCGCTCCGCAGCTAGGCCGGCTGCCGCTGTCGTTCCAGCGTCCTAGGGCCCCTTCGGGCGGCGGATGGCACCGGCGCCCGCTCACCAGCGCGGAGATCGCACGAGCACGGCAACTGCTCGCCGCAGCGGGGCTTGCCCCCCAGGCACTGGCTCGCCGGTCCAGGCCTGCGGTCTTTACCGACGTCGTCCATGACGGCGGTACCTTCACTGAGCTGTTCACCCTGTTCCGGGACTGGATCAGCGAGGAGCACGCGCAATGGGACGCGATCCGGCTCAAGCTCCGCTTCACCGGCGTGACCATCCGGCGCAAGACCAGTCCGAACACTGTCCGCTGGCAGCAGGAAGAATCATGGACCCGCCTCCTGCCGGCCCGCGCCGTGCAGAATGTCTCGCTGGACTGGCCGGTCTGGACGTATCTCGCTGACAGGCAGGTCAAGCTCACCCGGTCGTACTTCCCGGATCGCTGGCTCGCAGAAGCTGACGGTCCTGATCACGGCGATGCCACCCGCCAGGCGCTGGCAGAAGCCGTCGCCCTCGTCGCCTGCGGGCGAACCGCCGCCACCCGGCGTCACATCGCCCGCACCATCGGTGCAGAGCCTGTCCTGGCCGAGCCCTGGCTCCGATCTTTGACCACCGCCCTCGGACAGCCACGATGATGCTGTCTGTGAGTGACCTGCTGGCAGAAGGGCAGCAGCCGGTCGTCCCGCTAGCGGAGCGCGAGCCTACGGCGATCCGCGCGGCCGTAGCGCGTCTTGATCCGGCGGCTCTCGCCACGTTCGAGGCTGACTGGTCGCCCGCGACCGCCCGCACGCCATCCCCGCCGACCCCGGAAGCACCAAACATCTCGTTAATCGCAAACTTATTCTAATAGCTGTAAGTTAATGTGGTCGATTTGGGTTATGTGGTCGATTTGGGGTCCTATAGTGCACCGGATCAACCACATAACCCGGATCAACCGCGCTATCCGGCCGCCGCGGCACCAGCACGGGACGTCAAATCGTGCAACAGCCGCCGGGGGCATCAGCGGCATCGTCCGTCCCGCACTGAAACGCCAACGGTAACCGTCCCGTTGGCGCTGCTTGCTTGTCGTCGCTGCTTGTGCCGGGCCAGGCCGGTGCGTAGGGTCGTTCTACCAACCGGCCGTCAGATTGGCAAGCATGCGCTACCACGTGTACCTGGAAGCCGAGCCGACGCTCGAGTCCTACCGTCTCAGCCACCAGCCCCGGCCGGGGTACGCGCCCGTGTTCATCTGCCCGTTCGTCGTCCTCACCGACTCGGCCGGCCGGCTCTACAACGCCATGCGCGGCGTCCAGGGGCAGAACAAGAACGAGACCATGAACATGGGCGTCTACCAGCTCAATGGCCAGCTGGACGGCCAGTGCCCGGTGCTGTTCCCCTACAAGGAGAACCCGATCGCGGAGCGGTACCACGTGACCGAGACGGCTGACTTCGTCAGCTACGTCGGCCAGAGCTGGCGATTCGACTTCGGTGTCGACCGGTACCGGTGGAGTGACGGGGGCGGGCGGCTGTCGCTCGAGGCGCGGCGGCTGGGGCAGGTGTGCACGTTCTGGGTGCCGGAGCAGGAGGGCTACGAGTACCCGCAGATGCTCCGCTCGCATCTGGGCAAGGCGACGGGGACGCTGGACGGCGAGCCGGTCGAGGGGCTGTTCATGCTGGACTACATCTACAGCCGGCCGGACGCGATGTGGACCGAGACGGGCATGCTGACGAAGCTGCACAACGTTTGGCTGAACTGGCTGGTGGAGTACGACGACGGGGGTTACGAGGGCGGGTACGCGTGGCGTGGGCGGCCTGGGACCGGATTCGCGGCGGCTCATCACGTCGTGGACGGGGTAAGTACGGCGCGGAGCGATGCTTCGGTGATTACCCACTTCACCGGGCGTGGCAGCGTTTCCCGGGTCGAGTTGGCTCTGGGCGGGGATACGACGTTCACGCTCGAGCAGGCGGGGTCGACGGACTGGCCGCTGCACACCTGCGGGACGGTTTCTTCGAGCTCCGGTGCGGCCGGGCGGAGCATTGCCAAGAGCTGGAACTACACCGAGTCCTTCCCGCTCAACTGGGGTGCGGTGGCGGACTACCAGGCCGCGCACCGCGGGCTCTACGGGCGCTACCCGTCCTTCGCCCGGCTGATGAAGAACGCCCGGATCAAGGACCAGATCCTCGTCTTCGACGAGCTCTAACCGCCCGCGGTGACCGGTTACACGGCTCCGTCGACGGGCCGAGCGGTGCGGGCAGTCCTGTTCGACACGTTCGGCACGGTCGTGGACTGGCGGTCCGGCATAGCCTCGGCCGTCCGCATCTTCGCGGCCGACCGCGGGCTGGTCCTCGATCCCGAGGAGTTCGCCGACGCGTGGAGAGGGCAGTACGAGCCGGCCAAGGAGCGGGTGCGTTCCGGTCAGCGCCCTTACGTGTCCCTCGACATACTGCACCGCGAGAACCTGGACACCGTCCTGCGATCGAACGACATCGATCCCGGTACTTTCGCGCCCGGCGAGCTGACGTCGCTGGCCGCCGCCTGGCACTTCCTTCCGCCCTGGCCAGACAGCGTGGAAGGGATCCGCCAGATCAAGCGGGAGTTCATCGCCGGCCCGCTGTCCAACGGCAATACCGCGCTGCTGGTGGACATGGCGAAAGCAGCCGGGCTCTCGTGGGACGTGATCCTCGGCTCGGACATCAGCCGCGCCTACAAACCGAGCCCGGATGCCTACCAGAAACCCGCGGCCCTGCTCGGCCTCGATCCGGGCGAAGTCATGCTGGTCGCGGCGCACAACAGTGACCTGGCGGGAGCCAGAAGAGCAGGCCTCGCGACCGCGTTCATCGCCCGTCCGACCGAATACGGCCCCCAGCAAGCCACGGACCTGGCCGCCTCCGACGACTGGGACCTGACCGCCGAAGCGATCACCGACCTTGCCAGCCAGCTGCTGGATAGTCCGCCGCGGGACGAAAGCCGTTGAGCTCGCTCAGGTGCTGCCCAGCAGGGGCGGCAGTACGCGGCGCGGTTGGTCGCGGTCGTCAGGGAGGGGGCTGGCCTGCGGCGCATCCCGGGTGCTGGCGGCGACCGCTTCCTCCAGCTCGGCCAGCCAGGCTAGATGCCCCTGCACCGCCTGGCGGCCTTCAGCGGTGAGCCGGAACCAGGTGCGCGGCCGCCGGCCGACCGCGCCCTTGCGGACTTCCACGTACCCGGCGTCTTCGAGCACGCGGGACTGTTTCGACAGCACCGAGTCGCTGATTCCGGCCGCGTCGCGCAGCGCGGCGAACTCGACCCAGTCCGCGCCGGCCGCCAGCAGCCCGCAGATCGACAACCGGGTGATCGGGTGAATGAGCGGATCCGGTTTGGCGGTCACGCCGGGTTTGGCGGTCACGCCGGGTTTGGCGGTCACGCCGGTCCTCCGCCGTCTCGCAGGTCCTGGCGGATCGCCCGCAGAAGGGCCTGCTGGACGGTCACCTCCGCCGCGACCGCGAGGGCCGCGACCGCGACCGCGGCCACGAGCAGGTCGCGACGGATCAGGGAGGTCTCGGTCCCGTTGGCGGCGATGCTCACCACGAGCATCGCGATCCCCGCGGGACGGGCCGGGCGATAGCTGAGGTTCCGGAAGCCCATTTTTATGCCGGTGGTCCGGGTCTGGCCCCACCACAGTAGGCAGGCCACCGCCGATCCGGCGACCAGGATAGGCCAGGTGCTAAAGGCCTGGGGAAGGTACCGCGAGCCGAAGGGGCCCGCGAAGACCAGTGCCCACATGATGGCGATACCGGTCAGGTACCACCACGGTGCCCGGATCCGGTCCGCCAGCCGTCCCCGCTGCACCCGCAGCAGCTCCAGCGCTGCCGGGTCTCTTGCCACGTCGCGCATTCAGGCTCTCCTGTCATGTACTTTCCATTAGGAAAGTACATGACGGATCCGCGCGCGGCAAGCCGTGCTCAGCCAGCGGCCGCGCGAGCTGGCGGGGCCTATAGCGTTGCGCGCGTGAGGTACTCGTTCTTCGTGCATCGCACCGCACCGCGGTGGCGCCTGGTCATCGCCGAGTCCGGGTCCTTCCCGGAGCGCACCACCCCTGATCAGTGGCGGCACAGCCGCGACCGGGACGAGGCTGATACCAACCCGGACGTCCAGGACGAGGTTCGGCGAGTGGGCTACTGCCTGTTCGCGATCAGGGCCAGCTTCGACGAACTGGACCGCGACCTCCGGTCGGCGAACCGTGGCTGATGCCGCCGACAGGGGCGGGGTCAGTCGTCGATGGCCTGGTAGGCGGCCGTCCAGAAGTCGTGCAAGATCGGCAGCGACGGCGGCGCGAATGCCCGCTGGATCATGAGGATCGTCGTCATGTCCTCGGCCGGGTCGTTGTACCAGCCGGTGCCGTATACGCCCGGCCATCCGTAGCTCCCGACCGACGCGGCCCAGGGATAGGACACGCCCGGTGCAGGTCCGGAGTGCGCGCGCCGGGTGCGGACCGCCATCCCGAAACCCCAGCCGATGTCGTCAAAGTAGCCCGGCGTGAACCCGGAAACCGCCTTCTGCGCCGGCGTCAGGTGGTCGCTGGTCATCACCGTCACCGACGGCCGCGAGAGCACCCGCTCGCCGTGATGGATGCCACCGCCGAGCAGGGCCGAGGCGAAGGCGAGGAAATCGCCGCCAGTCGAGACGAGCCCGCCGCCTCCTGATTCGAACACCGGCGGCCGGCTCCAGTACCCGTCGGGGCCGTCTTCGATCACGAGCGCGCCGGTGGCTTCGTCGCGCTGGTACGCGGTCGCCAGCCGGCTGATGCTCTCGCCGCCCACGCTGAAGGCGGTGTCTTTCATCCCGAGCGGCTCGCAGATCCGCTCGCGCAGGGCATCCCCGAACGGCATGCCCGCGGCCCGGGCGATGAGCACGCCCGTCACGTCGGCGGCGGTGTGGTACATCCATCGCTCACCCGGTTGGCAGACTAGTGGAAGCGCGCCGAGCCGGCGCATCCACTCATCCGGCGGCGGCCCCGGCTCGTCGATCTGGAGCGCGTTCAGCGCGTCGGCGATCGGAACCGTTCCCGGCTCGGCCGGGACCATGCCGGTGCCGAGGGTGAAGGTGAGCAGATCCCGCAGCGTGATCGGGCGGTTCGCCGGGACCGTGTCGTCCAGCGGGCCGTTCGGATCGGCGAGCACGGTCATGTCTGCTAGTTCGGGGAGGAACCCGTCGACCGGTTCGTCGAGGCGCAGCGTGCAATCCTCGACGAGCGTCATCGCGCAGGCGGCGACGACCGGCTTGGTCATCGAGCCGATGCGGCAGATCGTGTCAGCTGCCATTGCTGTATTGGAGCCCGCGCCCTGGAAGGCGAGAGTGCCCGTGGCCTCGATGTGGACCTCGCCGTGGCGAGCGACGACGGCGATCGCACCCGGGACGTAGCCGGCGTCGACGTGACGCTCCAGCACGTCTCGCACGCGCACCAGCCGTTTCGATGAGAAACCACCAGTGGTCACTCTTTGCCTCCTGTTGCTCCGCGCTGAGTCGGCCATGGCATCAGCCCACAACGACGTATAGCAGGTAGACGACGGGAGTTGCAGTTACTCATCGTCCTGGCCACGCAGAAAGCTGACCAGATCTCCTGGCCGAACGAGCTACGCCAACTGGGCTAACCACCTCGGTGTGAACGAGTGGCGCAAGGGTCGATGGCAGCCGTTGATGCCGATCAGCGCTCTTCTTAGCCGGAAAATGCCACTGATCATTTCGATTCGAACTAGCATCGAGAGATAAATAGGGTTCGTTCAGACAGGTCGGAGCGTTAATTCCGGACCATTACGAACGTCTGAGGGCCATGTGGTTTCTGCCAGTTGCTGCTGCCACCCGGGCGAGTCTTGACTCCGAGTCTCAACGTACGGCAGTCGGCTCGTCGGCAGGTTTTCGGATATCGGGAGGACGAAGGCGGGGCGGATTCTCTTTCCGCTACAGAAATGCCTATCGAGTTGCCTTTCCGCTGGGAAATTTCGAAATCTCATGTTGACGGCAGCGCGATTGCTCGACGTTTCGTAGCAGGTAAAGGCCTCGTCGGCCGACCTAACTGGCGCATAATTGGACCGAATGGCATATATATACCTAAGGTTGACGAAGATGGAATGCTCGAAGAAGACTACTTGCTGGTAACCAGGCTACGGAACTATCTATCGGAGGCGTCGCTGGATACTGATCATTTTGTGGTTAGCTTCGGGGGTACGCACGGTACCGGGACGCGTGCGCTGAACCTGCTATATAAGGATAGGAGCGTACTTAAGAAGGTCGGCGACCAACTTCACAAACGACCTGCGGCCTTCCAGGTATTGCTGAGAGTTGGCAATATGAAGCACGACCCCGTAGCAGGCACCCATGCGCGTAGCATTGCTATAGCCGAGGATTCCGTCATACTCCCAGACCGTGATCAGATGTGGTCAAGTGCTGCGAAGGACGTACGCAAGGAGTTTAAGAATGCTTAACGACTCTACCGGTTCTGAGCGTGGGCGGCTCAAATGGCTGCCCCGAGAACTCTGGGAAGATGTCTTGGAATGGTGCGTGATTCCAACGTTTGATCTAGTAGCAGAGCTTCCGGGGGGAGCGGGGATAGTACTGGTCAAACGCACCATACCGCCTTACAAAAATAAGTGGGCGCTTCCCGGGCTACGAATGCTTAAGCCTGAAAGTATTGACGATACCCTCGCACGAATAGCCGCTGATGAGATCGGGCTTAAGCTCAAGCTAAATGATAAAAGATTTCTAGGCCAATACGTAGGACGATTCAGAGTTGAACACGAGAGGCAAGATATTTCGACTGGATACGCAGTACCTGCGCTGCCCAGCGCTATAAATCTAAATAGTGCTCATTTTTCAGATTATCAGGTCATTAGAGACTTTTCGGAGGTTCCACCAAGTACGGGCGCAATGTATAAATTCTACCTTCAAGAATATTTTTCTCTGCGCCTTCAGGAAGGAGGGTCGCACTTTTGATCCCTGATCGCCGGCCAAGGGCCGCAAGACACGGTGCGCTTTCCGACCAGGCAGGGATGGGTTGCCGCCCTCGAGTCCGCAATGCGCCGTCTGCATGCGGCCGGATGAATCGATCCCGTTTCGCGGGTTGGCGATCTTGGTCCGAGTGGATCAGCTTTTCAGGGTTGTGGCGAATGCAGTCCAAGCGCGGCGGGTGAAGGCCAGGGCGGGACCGTGTGGGTTGGCTGAGTCGCGGACCGCGATGCCGTCGGGGGCGGGGGCGGTTTCGATACAGTTGCCGCTGCCGCTGTGGGTGCTTTTCCGCCATTCAGCGTGGGACAGGTCGTGTCCTGTGGTGGCCATCCGTGTCTCCCTATGTAGGTAGCCCGGTGAGATCCGCGGCGGCCTGGATGATCATGCGCCGGGACTGGTCGGGGTCGAGGGCCTTGGCGCTGAGGTGGCTGAACATCCGGGCGTAGTGGTCGATCTCGGCTGGCTGCTCCAGGTACAGGCTACCGGCCTGGGTCTCCAGGTAGATGACGCCGGGGTCGGTGGGCTCAGGGAAGTCCAGGGTGCTGAATGCTCCTTCCATCGCGGAGTGCGCGCCAGTCGCGAATGGCAGGACCTGGATATTGACGTGGGGCAGGTCGGCAAGTTCGGCTAGGCGGCCGAGTTGCTCGCGCATGACGGCGGGGCCGCCGACGGGGCGGCGGATGACGGCCTCGTTCAGCACGGTCCAGTACTCGGGTGGATCTTCCCCGATGAGGCGTTCTTGGCGAGTCAGCCGCACGGTGACGCGGCGGGCGAGTTCTTCTTCGCCCGCTGGGGCCGGCGGGGCGTGCAGGAACGCGGAGCCGTAGTCGGCGGTTTGCAGCAGGCCGGGAACGAGCTCGGCGGCGTACTCGCGGATGAGGGAGGCTTCGGCCTCCAGGCCGAGGTAGACCTGGAAGTACTCGGGGATCGCTGAAGCATACGACTGCCACCAGCCGCGTTCTTTGGCCTGGCGGGCCAAGGTGAGCAGGGCTTCGCGCTGGTCCCCGTCCACGTCGTAGATGTCTAGGAGCAGCCTCAGGTCGGTGGGCCGGATGCTGCGCTCGCCGTTCTCCCACCGGGAGATGCTGGGTGCCTTGATGTCGCCGCCGCTGGCGTCCTGGACCTGTTCGATGGTCAGGCCGTGCTCGGCGCGCAGGCGGCGCAGCTCGTAGCGCAGCCGACGGCGACGCACGGTGGGGCTGAGGCGGGGCGGCATAACAACTCCAACTGACAAGTTGCCAAATGTAGACTTGCCGATCGAGACTTGCTGACAGCATAATCGTCGTAGGCATCCTAGTTCCGGGCAACCTGACGGACCGTCGCCGCGCCTGGTAACACCGCCGTGCTCCGCAGGCCATCCCGGAAGGCGCTACCTCTCATGATCACCGGACCCGTCACAACCGACGCCGCCATCGGGCAGCATCTGAACGACATCGCCGTCGCTCTAGCGGGCTATGGCGTCGGCTGCCAGGTCACTTATCCAGCGGGTACTCCCGTGCTGACGACAGGTCCTCCAGCCGGGCCGAACGCTGTTACCGTCGCCATCGACCCGGACATGCACGCGGCACCTGGCCTGCGTCTGGACTGCATCTGCGTTTGGACTCCGGCCCAGGGCACCAGTCACCTCGGCTGGTCCGCGTTCTGGGACCCGCGGTACGGGCAGTGGCGTGCCGCAGAGGACGACCCCGCATCGGTCCTGTACGTCGAGACTTCCGACGCTGATGCCGTGATGACCTACATCACCAACCACTCCTGAAAAAGGAACCACTCTGGTGACCGGCACCGACCCGGGCTGCCTGTCGCCCGCCGCCGCGACTGAGGTGCCATGCGCGGGAAAATCGGACTCAGAACACACTGGAACCAGCAGCATCACGATCCAGCTGAGCGAGGCCCGCTAAGACGCCATGAAACCCTGGTTCCAGCGCGTTTTAACGCGCTGGAAGCCCAGTTTCATCGCGCCCGGAACGCGGACCGGCGCTCGCCGCTTTGCCCGCGGCTTGCTTGTCGTTGGCCGATCGGGCTGTCCGTAGATGCCACGGAATGTAGTCATGACGGTGCGCTTACGATCATGTAGCGGTCTGGTTCTCTGGGGCACTCGGCGGAACAATCGTCGCATCCCGTGCGGATATGAACACACGGGGCAGCCGGGGCTTGCGTTACTTCACAGAGCGGAGAGGACTTTGACCACGCAAGCGCACGATGCTGTCACGTCTGTTACGCCGGTTACGTCTCGGCTACCGAGGCGGGCCAGTGCCGGAGTGGTGCGGCTGTCGCAGCGGGATATCGACGGGCTCATGCTGTGCGGGGAGCACTGTGGTGCCCCCTTTGACCTGCTGGCCGCGTGGCTGCGGGTGAGCGAGGAGCGACTGCACGCGATTACGGCGCGGTGGCGGCGGGCCGGGTACGCGGCTACGGGGCGGATGGGGCCGGGGCCGGGGTGGTGCTGGCTCACGCGGGCGGGGATGACCGAGACCGGGCTGGGGTTTCCGGTCGTCCGGCCGGCGCTGGGGCGGCTCGCTCATATCCGGGCGGTGCTGGCCGCGCGGATCTGGATGCGGGATAGCGACGCCTGGAAGGAATGGCAGCCGTGGTGGCAATCGGAGCGACGGCTGTACGCCAGCGAGCCTCCGGCGGGGCGGGGCGGGCATATGCCGGATGCGGAGATTCACTGGCCGTCGCTGGACGGCTGCGCTTACGCGGGGCAGGTCTGGGCGATCGAGGCTGAGCTGACGCCCAAGGGCGCGGCGCGGACGGCGCGGATCATGGGCGGGCTGCTGGTCCCGGTGCGGTACGCGCAGGTGGTCTACCTGACCGCGCCGGCCGCCCGGCCGGTGGTGCTGCGCGCCGCGGCGACGTTGCCGTCCGAGGACCGGGCTCGGGTCGTGGTCCGTGACCTGCCCGGCTACGCCTTTACCGGGGAGCAGCGGTGACCCTGTGGTCCTGGCTGAAGCTCTTCGTCGCCTTGTGGCTGCTCCGCAAGATCGCCAAGATCATCGGGTGGCTGCTGCTCGCCGCGATCGTCGTCGCCGCCTGGCCGGTCACACTGACCGCCGCGGCTGGGTACCTGGCCGCGTGGCTGTGCGGCTGGCCGGCGGTACGGCTGTACCGGATCGCCGCGTGGACCCTGCTCATCACCGGCGCCTGGCTGGCCATCGCCGAAGCACGCGCGCCCGGCTGGGCGGCCGCCCGAGCGCCCGGCCGGGCCTGGGCGGACGGCTGGGATCACCTGGCGGTCACACCCGTGGCCGACGCGTTCATGCGGGTCGCTCCGGCGGCCATCCCGGCCGGGCTGGGGCTGGGCGGGCTGCTGTGGGCGTGGCGGATCTACGCCATCACCACCGGGCTGGGCGGAATCACCGCGTCGGCGCCGATGACATTTGATGCTCAGCAGTGGCACCGGCAGGTCCGCACCGCCATAGGCCTCACCAAGGCGCCTGGCGCCGTCCCCCTCTTGGGACGCGGCGGGACGATCCCGGTCGGCGGCACTATCCGCGCGATCGGCCATCGCTGGCACCAGGTCTTCACCATTCCGGCCACGGCGTGCGCCCGGCACATGGTGGTGGTGGGCTCGACCGGCAGCGGGAAGACGAACCTGATGATCCGGCTGTGGGCGGGCTGGTTCACCGCCACCCTCCAGGCCGCCCGGCAAGGGCGGGGGCACCGGCCGCTGCTGATCGTGCTGGACTGCAAGGGCGGCCGCGACGCCCGGACCAAGGCCGAGCGCACCAGGCGGCTGCTCTACGGGGCGGGTGCCCGCCGGGTGGCGATCTGGCCGGACGAGGCCCGGCTGAACCTGTGGGAGCTGCCGCCCCAGGATCTGGCGGTGCTGCTCTACCAGATGATCGACACCGGGACCGGCAACGCCGCCTACTACGCCGACATCCTGCAGGCCGCCGTCACCCTGGCCGTCACCGCGCCGGGCGGGCCGCCGCCGAACACGGCGGCGTTCCTGGACCGGCTCAACGCGCGCTGGCTGCAGAACGCGTGGGGCGACGGACGGCATCCGGGCCAGTTCGAGCACGTGCGGGCCGCCGCCAAGCACCTGCCCGACATCCAGCTTCGCTACGCCACGCTGCTCGGCCGGCTCGGTCCGGCGCTGGACGGGCCCGGCCGGCTGGACGAGGCCGACGCGTGGTACTGCATCCTGGAAGGCACCCGCGAGCCGTCCGTGGCCGAGGCGCAGGCCATGGCGCTGACCGAGCTGGCCGCGCACGCGGCGACCAGCCTGGACGGCGAGCAGCGGGCGATGCTGCTGGCGGCGGACGACTACTCCGCGGTCTCGGCCCGGGTGCCGCTGTCGAACCTGTACGAGCGGGGCCGGTCGCTGGGCATCGGGGTGCAGGTCTCGGCGCAGTCCTGGCAAGGGCTCGGGGCGACGGAGGACGAACGGTACCGGATCGCCGCCACCGCCGACGGCGGCGTGTTCGTCCTGCATACTCCTTATCCCGAGCCGCTGGTGGCACTGGCGGGGATGCGGCGGGTGCTGGAGACCGCGCACAAGGTCGTCGGGAACGTCTGGGGTGACGAGGGCACCACCCGGGAGCAGCGGGCCTGGAACGCCGACCCCGAGCTGGTGCGCCGCCTCGATGTCGGCCAGGCCTGCTACATCCACCGCGGCGCGGCCACCTTCGTCCAGGTGGCCCGGCCCAGGCCGTCGCCGTTGACCCTGCTCCCGGCACCGGCTCTGGAAGTGCCGGACTGGCTACCCGAGCCAGAACGCGAACCCGCCCCGGTCCCCGGTCCCGCCTGCTGGCCGGAGCCGCCCAGCCTCGACGATGTCTTCGGCCCTGGAGGCCAAGGGTGAACCCTGACCAGAACCCGTTCGAGGCGCTCGGCCTGCCCGCCCGCCCGGACCTGACCGACGAGCAGGTCCGGGCCGCGTGGCGCGGTATCGCAGCGGCCACTCATCCGGACCGGGCCGACGGCGGTGACCTGGCCGCCTATACCGCCGCGTCGGCGGCCTACGCCGAGCTGCGCACCCCGTGGGCGCGCAGCGAGGCCTACGCCGACCTGGCCGAGCGCGTCACCCGGGCGGGCCAGGAGCCAGATACCTCGCCGATACCGGTCATCGGCGTCACCGAGGCCGTCCCGGTCCCGCCGTGGCGGCCGCTGCTGACCCTGTGGCAGCTCCCGGCCCGGATCCGCCGCGGCCGGCCGCTGCGCCTGGTCATCCGCGCCGCCGCGGCCGCGGGCCTGTCCATGCTCGTGCTGCACATGATTCCCGGCAGCCCGGCCGCTCCGGCCGACGTGTCCGGGCTGGTGCTGTGGTTCGCGCTGACCGGACGGCGGGACCTGGCACCCCCGCCCGAACGGTAACGCGCGGGCCGAGACCCAGCGGAATGTGTTGACCAGGGCGACGGCGCCGGTCGCGGGGGCCTGGAACCGGGCCAGGGCAGGACGCAGGGCGTCGCGGACGGCGTCCTGGCCGGCCGCTTCGGCGGCGCGGGCGCCGCCCGCCGAGCACAGCAGGGCGCGGACGGCTTCGTCCATGGAGCGATAGCGCCAGGTACAGATGACCTCACCGCTGGCGTCGAGGGTCAGGCCCGCGGATACCAGGGATTCCTCCAGGTTGCCGGGGGCGGATAGGGCGTAGGGGGCGTGATCGCTGGCCCGTTCGGCCGGAATGAGGGCGGTCATGGCTTCGTGGGCCACGGTGCCCTCGGACCGTTCCGGCGCGGCGAACAGGCTGGCCACCAGGCGGCCGCCTGGGCGCAGGACCCGGGCCGCCTCGCGCAGCGCCCGGCGCGGGTGGCCGGCGAACTGGAACGCGTTGACGCCGGTCACCGCGTCGAAGGCGCCGTCGGCGAACGGCAGGGACTCCATGTCGCCGTCGCGCAGGTCGGCGTCAGGCAGGCGCTCGCGGGCGATGCCGAGCAGGCCGGGGCTGACGTCGAGGCCGGACGGGATGGCGCCGCGTGCGGCGGCCATGACGAGGGTGAGGCCGGAGCCGCAGCCGACATCGAGCAGGCGGGTGCCGCGGGTCACGCGGGCGGCGTCGAGGACCGCCTCGAACAGCGGGCGGTTATGGGCTTCGGCCAGGTCGGCCCAGGCCTGGGGGTCGGCACCCCACAGGCGGCGCTGGATCTCGGCGGCGGCGCTGATCATGCGGGGGCCACGGCAGTGTCCGCGCGCAGCGCGGACAGGCGGCCGTGCAGGCCGGCGATCACGTCGTTGTGCTGGTGCAGTTCGACCGGGTGCGGGAACAGCGGGCCGCCGTCGTGCCAGGCGACCTCGATCGGGCCCGACCGGGCGGTGTTGATCAGCCGGCAGCCGCGCCGCGCCAGCCGCGCGCTCTCCCGTTCCAGGTCAGGCACGATCCAGGAGACGTGGCTGATCGCGCCGGGGGCCACCCGGTAGGCCGCCAGCAGCCGCTCGTCGGCCGCGTGGACCTGGCCGAGCTCGACCACGACCGGCCCCCAGGCGGCGAAGGCCGCGGCATGGTCGAAAACCACGTCCGTAACGGGCTGGCCGCCGTCGAACAGCGTGAACTCCTCGAACGGCACATGCCCGATGATGTCGAACGGGCCGACATCAAGCTCCCGCCCCCACTGCTTGCAGGCGCTGTCCAGGTCCTCGACCCAGTACCCGATGTGGTGCAGAGCGTGCATCACGACTGCTCGCGGCCCTCAAGGGCGCCGCCGCCGAACTGCCGGTCGTGCTCCATCGTCATCCGCATGAACGGGTACACGTAGTCGCGCATCCCCTGCTCGTAAGTCCCGATGGCGGATATGAGGTCTTGGTCAGCCGAGAGCTGGCCGAGCAGGCTGGCGGCGTCGCGCAGGGCCAGGTTCGCGCCCAGGCCGAGGGTGGGGAGCATGGCGTGGGCGGCGTCGCCGGCCAGCGTGACCCGGGACGGCTCCCAGGGCGGGGCGGGCTCGAGGAAGCCGAACGGGATCACGAAGATCGAGGCCAGGTCGACGTGCTCGACCAGGGCCCGGGCGGCGGGGTGCCAGCCCTCGATCGCGGCCAGCATGGCGCCGCGGAGCATGGCCGGCGTGCCGTCCGACCACTGCGCGGCGGGCGGGATCACCGTGCCGGGCGGCACGCTGCAGCTGATCATGACGTAGTCGCCGACCGGCTCGAGCGTCACGTCCGGGGCGATCGCCTTGGCCGCCTCGGCGGCGGGCTGGCGGGGGCGGTAGACCGCGATGAGGAGCCGCGCGCCCTGGCGGTCGGCGGCGATGATCACGCCGTCGAACAGGTGCGAGGGCAGCTGCGCGGCCAGCTCGCGGGTCAGCGGCGTCCGGCCGAAGACGCCGAGGCCGCGGACGCCGGCGTCGATGACCGTGGTGCCGGGGAGCTTCTGCTGGCGGACCGCCGAGCGGATGCCGTCGGCGCCGACCAGGACGTCGCCCTCGGCGGTGGTGCCATCGGCCAGCGTCACGGTCACCTTGCCCGGGCTCTCCTGGTAACCGGTGACGGCCGTGCCGGGGTGGAACGAGTCGCCCAGCCGGGCGCGCAGGATGGCGCGCAGCGTCCGCCGGTGGACCCCGGTGTGCGGGCGCTCGCCGTCGTTGGGCGGGCCCAGGTGGGGCTGCGAGCTCAGCTCGTTGAGCTGATCGTCCAGGACGTACGACGCGCTCCGGTCGCTGGTCCGGCGGGAGGTCTCGGCGTACAGCTCGAACAGGTCGCCCGGCAGGCAGCGCCGCAGCGCTTCGCCCCCGTCGGCGTTCATGTGCAGGTAGTAGCCGATCTTGCGGGTGTCGTCGGCGTCGCGCTCGAAGACCTCGCAGGTGTGCCCGTCCTTGATCAGCCCCTGCGCCAGGGCCAGCCCGGACAGCCCTCCCCCGGCGATAAGAACGTGCATGCGGCCCGCGCTCAACTGGTCGAGGAGTAGAGGTCGGTGGAGTAGGGGGGCGTGTCGTGGGCGGCGGCCCAGGGGACGACGTGGTTGCGGAGGATGCCGACGCCTTCGATCTCGGCCTCGATGTTGTCGCCGGGCTGCAGGTAGAACTCGAACGGGTTGGGCTGGACCGCGGCCACGCCCGAGATCGTCCCGGTGGTGAGGATGTCACCGGCCGAGTAGCCCTGGGCCGAGTGGTGCGCGACCAGGTGCGGGATGTCGATGAGCATCTTGGCGGTGTTGCCGCGCTGGCGGACGCCGCCGTTGACGCGCAGTTCCATGGCCAGCGCCTGGGCGTCGGGGACCTCGTCCTTGGTGACGATCCACGGGCCGATCGGGCAGAACGTGTCGATCGCCTTGGAGAACGAGAACACGCCCGACTGCATTTCCCGGCGCTGGATGTCGCGGGCGGTGATGTCGTTGAAGACCGTGTACCCGGCGATGTAGTCCGCCGCCTCGGCTGGGCCGAAGAACTTGCCTGACTTGCCGATGACGATGGCGAGCTCGAGCTCGTAGTCCAGTTCCTTGGTCAGGCCCTCGGGGTAGACGATAGCGTCATCCGGGCCGATGATCGCGTCGACGTTCTGGAAGAACACGATCCCCTTGTGCACCGGGTGCGACCAGTCCACGGCCTGGAGTTCCTCGTGGTGATCGGAGAAGTTCCCGGCGGTGTGGAAGAACTTCTTCGGCACGATCGGCGCCCGCAGCCGGACGTCCGCCAGCGGGAGCCGCTCGCCCGTCTCGCCGGCCGTTCCGCCGCGCTCGAACCATTCGCGCGTCGAGGCGCAGTCGAGCTCGACGACGACCGCGTCCTCACCCTCGCCTTCCAGGCGGCCGACCCGGCCGGCGTCGAAGGTGACCAGCTTCATGACCGCGACTCGCTTTCGTTCTACGAAAGTAACTTTCGCTCATCTTGGGCTCCAGGCGGGGCCGGTGTCAACCCGGGAAGGGCTTCTCCTCGGGGGCCGGGACGCGGAAGACGCGGAGCTGCAGGGCGAGGGTGGCGTAGTAGCCGACCAGGGTGAGCAGCTCGAACAGGCCGTCCGGGCCGAGCTGGCCGATCGCCTCGTCGTACTCGGCGTCGTCGAGGTCGCCGCGGGCCGCCAGCGCGGCGGCCGTCCGTGCGGCCACGGCCTCGTGGTCACCGAGGGCGCCGTAGTCGCCATCGGAGACGGCGGCCAGTTCGGCCTCGGTCAGGCCGGCCGCGCGGCCGACGGCCTCGTGGGCGTACCGCTCGAAGTCCGAGCGCCAGTGCGCGGCGACCACCAGGATCGCGATCTCGCGGCACCGGTCGCTGAGCCTGGTCTCGTAGCGCACCGCGGTGCCGAGCGCCTGCAGGGCGGAGCCGAGCCGCGGCTGCAGCAGGAAGGCGTTGAACGGCCCCTCGAGGCGCCCGTCGGCGTCGGTCAGCCGGAACAACTGCGGGCCCTGGGCCCGGCGGCCGCCTGCGATCGCGTCGTAGAGCGCGCGCTGCTCGCCGTCGAGCTCGGCCGGGGCGAGCCTGGGGATGCGGGCGCCGGAACTCACAGGGAACTGGCGCTCGTGTCGGATACCAGGGCGGAGATCTCCGCGCAGGTGGTCAGCACCGCGGGCCGCAGCTCGCGGATGATCCGCTGGGTGGACCAGTCCTGGGCCTGGACGGCCAGGTTGACCCCGGCCAGCACGCGGCCGTCCGGGCCGGTGATCGGCGCGGCCACCGAGCGGAGCCCGTACGCCAGCTCCTCGTCCTGCATGGACCAGCCCTGGTCGCGGATGGTGCGGAGCTCCTCGCGCAGCTCGGCCAGGGAGACCTTGGCGTTCGGCCCGGAGTTGGCCGAGAACGAGGCGTCGGTGACGCGCGCGGCCAGGTCGGCCTCGCCCAGGTAGGCGAGCAGCAGCTTGCCGATCGAGGTGTGCACGGCCGGGAGCGTGGAGCCCACCTGGATGTTCGCGGTGACCAGGTCGGAGTTGCGCAGCCGGATCAGGTACAGGACGCGGTCGCCGCTGAGCACGGCCAGGTTCACCGTCTCCCCCGTCCGCTCGCCCAGCTCGGTGAGCTTCGGCGTCGCGATGGCCACCAGGTCGAGGCTGCGCAGCGCGGCCGTGCCGAGGGTCAGGGTGCGCACCCCCGGCCGGTAGTCGCCGTTGGGCAGGTGATCCAGGTATCCCTCGGACGCCAGCGTCATGACCACCCGGTACACGGTCGGCATCGGCAGGCCCGCGGCGGCGGCGAGGTCGCTGACCCGCCAGGACGGGCGTTGCTCGTCGAACAGCGACAGGATGCGCAGGCCCTTGGCCAGGGCCTCCACCCGGTATTCCGGCCGTTCCGGCCCGGGCGGGGCGCCGGCCGAGGATGGGGCCGAGGATGGGGTAGCCGGGACGGAGGCCGGGCTGAGCGCCGCGGACGCGGAACTGGCGGGGCGGCGAGGCATGGGTGGCCTTTCCTCCTCGGTGATGAGGTATCCGGCCTCAGCCTATTGTGGCCTCGGCGGACGCTCGCGGGGGCCCTGGGGACCCTGGACAGCCGCGCGACAGGTCGGCTACGGTATTCAGAAAGCGACTTTCATAATACGAGAACTTAACCGCGAAGGATAGGCCCCCTATGCAGGACTGGCTCACGCTCGACGGACGGCCGACCCTGGTCTGCGGAGCCGGCGGGCTCGGCGGGGCCAGCGCGCTGAGCCTGGCCGCCCAGGGCGCGCGGGTCGCACTCGTCGACGTGAGCCAGGAAAACCTGGACACCGTGGTACGCGCGGCCAAGGAGGCCGGCCGCGAGGTCAAGCCGCTGCTGGCCGACCTGCGCACCGCCCAGGCCTGCCGCGCGGCCGTCCGCGAGGCGACTGACCTGGTCGGGACGCCCGAGGTCTTCCTGCACGCGGTCGGGCGCAACGTGCGCAAGCCGGTCCTCGACCTAGCCGACGACGACTGGGAGGACACCCTCACCCTGAACCTGTCCACGGCGTACTGGCTCGGCCAGGCCGTCGGGCGGCTCATGGTGGAGCAGCGGTACGGCCGCATGGTATTCGTGTCGTCGGTCTCCGGCTTGCTGGCCCACGCCCACCACGGGCCCTACGCGGCGACCAAGGGCGGCATGAACCAGATGTTCCGGGTCATGGCGCGCGAGTGGGCCCGGTACGGCGTCACGGTCAACGCGGTCGCGCCCGGCTACATCGAGACCGACCTGACCAAGGATTACCTCGACCGGGACAACCACCGGGCCGACCTGGAATCGCTCGTCCCGGCCGAGCGGCTCGGCCGACCCGAGGAGGTGGCCGACGCGGTCACGTTCCTCGCCTCGGACCGGGCCCGCTTCATCACCGGCCAGGTCCTGTACGTCGACGGCGGCCGGGTCCTGGTCTGACCCCGAAATCCCGAAACCACACAGATGGAAGGACACCTCGTGTCTCTCGCCCCTGTACCTGTTCCGCGCCGCTTCGCAGGCCGGTCGGTGGTCGTCACCGGCGCCGGCACCGGCTTCGGCGCCGAGATCGCGGTCCGTGCCGCCCAGGAGGGGGCGCGCGCGGTGGGCGTCCATTACCGCAGCTCGGCCGAGGGCGCCAAGCGCACCGCCGACCGGGTGGAAGCGGCGGGCAGCACCCCGGTGCTGCTCCAGGCCGACATCGTGGACTGGGAGCAGATCAAGGCCATGGCCGACGCCGCCTTCGAGCACCTCGGCGGGGTGGACGTCCTGGTCAACAATGTCGGCGACGTCGCCAGGGAGCAGATGTCCTGGCGCGACATCACCGAGGAGTCGATCGACCACGTCCTTGGCGTCGACATCAAGGGGACCATGCTCTGCGTGCACGAGTTCGGCGCGCGGATGCTGGATCAGGGCCACGGCGCCATCGTGAACATCGGGTCCACCGTGATCGTGCGGGGCAGCGCGCGGGCGCCGCAGTACGCCGCGGCCAAGTACGGGCTGCTGGGCCTGACGAAGTCCTACGCGCACGCGTTCGCGCCCACGGTCCGGGTCAACGTCTTCGCGCCCGGGTTCATCGAGACCGAGGCCACCCTGGGCCGCAAGGACTGGCAGTCGGGACGGAAAGAGCAGCTGACGTCGATGACGCCGATGGGAAGGATCCCGGCCCCGGCCGAGCTGGCCGGCACCGCGTTGTTCCTGGCCACCGACGACGCCTCGCACATGACCGGCGGCTACATGGTGGCCGACGGCGGCTACAACATGGTCGGGGCCTAGGCCGTGGGAGTGCATCCGCGGGACCTCGGCCTGGCCGAGGCCCGCGGGCTGGTGCAGCGCGCCGTCGACAAGGCCGAGCAGCTCGGGCTGCGCGGCGGGATCGCCGTCGTCGGGGCGTCGGGGGCGCTGGTCACCGCGTCCCGGATGGACGGCGGGGGTCCCGGCGGGATGGCGCGGGCCCGGTCCAAGGCCTGGATCTCGGCCACGCAGCAGATCCCGAGCGCCGAGCACCTGCACCGGATGACGACGATCGCCGGGCCGGTGGCGACCGGGTTCGTCCAGGCCTCCCCCGAGGCGCTGTTCCCCGGCGCGGGCGGGATGCCGATCAGCGCCGATGCCAGCGGCAGGCTGAGCGTGGTGGCCGGCATCGCGGCGTCGGGCGCGACGGTGAGCCCGTTCTTCCCCGAGGGGGTGGACCCGCGGGCGCTGAGCGCGGACGGCAGGCCGGCCAACCCGGAGGATCTGCTGATCGCCTACGCCTTGGGTGTCCCGTACACCGGGCAGCACGGGGACGATCGCAAGCGCTGGGAGCAGCGCTTCGGCGACCTGGTCGTCGACCCGGCCGACAGCCTGGGCATGGCCGCCGCGCCGCCAGCCAGCCGCCAGGCCCAGCTCGGCTGGGCCCGGACGCTCTGCGACGCCGTCATGGCCGAGGCGCAGCGGCGCAAGCTCCGGGTGGCGGTCGCCGTGGTGGACCGCGGCGGTGATCCGGTCCAGCAGGACCTGATGGACGGCGCCCCGGCCGGCGGGGTGGCCGTCGCGCAGGCGGTGGCGGGCGCGGCGGCGCTGTTCGGTGTCGAGAGCGGCGACCTGCGCTCCGTGTTCGGCCCGGCCGAGGCCGTGGCGGCGCTGGTGGCCCCGCCGGTGCTTGGCGTGCCCGGCGGCCTGCCGGTCTACGACGACGGCGCGCTGGCGGCCGGGCTCGGCGTCGGCGGGGCGAGCCCGGTCATCTGCGACGACATCGCCCGTACGGCCTTGTCCTCGCTATGACAGCCATGGTCCGGGTGGCCGTCGTCGGCTGCGGGGCGATCGGGAGCCTGTACGCCGCGCACCTGGCCCGGGTACCCGGCGTCGAGGTGTGGGCCGTCGACCCGTGGGCCGAGCACGTGGCGGCGATCGAGGCGGACGGCCTGCGGGTCACCGGGCAGGCGGAGTTCATCGCCCCGGTCCGCGCTCTCCGGGCTCGCACCGACGGGCGCGACCTGCCTGCCTGCGACTTCGGCCTGGTGGCGACCAAGGCGCGGCACACCCGGGCCGCCGTCGCGGGCGCGCGGGCGGCCCTGGCCGGCGCCGCGGTGGTCAGCCTGCAGAACGGGCTGGGCAACGAGGAGGTCATCGCCGAGGTGGTGCCGCGCGTCATCCGCGGCAGCATCATCACGGCCGGCGCGGTGGTGGCGCCCGGCGTGGTCAGGTACGACGCGACCGGAGACTCCTGGTTCGGGCCGTTCGAGCCCCGGCCCGCGGCGATGGGCGAGGTGGAGCACCTGGCCCGGCTGCTGACCGAGGGCGGACTGCGCACGCACGCGCTCAAGGACGCGCGGGGCCCGCAATGGACGAAAGTCATTTTCAATGCCGCCACGAGCCCGCTGTCCGCGCTCACCGGGCTCAGCGTGGGCCCGGTCTGCACCGACCCCGGGCTCCGCCAGCAGGTAGACGGGCTGATCAGCGAGGCTCTAGCCGTCTGCGAGCGGGCCGGCATCGAACTGCTGCGGCCGCCGCAGGAGGCGGTGGAAGAGGCTATCGCCGATGCCTATCATCACAAGCCGAGCATGCTGCAGGACGTGCTGGCCCGCCGGGCTACCGAGATCGACGTGCTGAACGGCGGCATCGCCGCCGAAGGACGGCGTCTAGGGCAGCCCACTCCCCTCCACGATTGCATGATTTCCCTGGTCAGAGGCCTAGAGAGGTCGTGGGTGGCGTAACTGCGGTGGTCACCGATTCGTGACCTCGCAGGTGTGGACAATCGCCCTCCAGATCCCGTAACGTAATCGAAATGAAAATAACTTTCATTGTATGAAAGTAAGGGAACCATGACCGCACCGACCGCACGACAGCCGCTGCTCGACGTAGCCGGCCTGCGCGTGACCTACGGCGGGGTCGTGGCCGTGTCCGACGTCGACCTGCGGATCGACGAGGGCGCCATCTACGGGCTGATCGGCCCCAACGGGGCTGGCAAGACCTCGATGGTGGACGCCCTGACCGGATACACCCGGCCCGCCGCCGGGCGGATTACCTTCGGCGGCCGCGATATCGGCGCCCTGCGGCCCTACCGGCGGGCGCGCCTGGGCCTGGCCCGGACGTTCCAGTCGGTCGAGCTGTTCGACGACCTGACCGTCGAGGAGAACCTGCTCGTGGCGAGCGAGCACGTGACCGTGGCCTCCGCGCTCAGGGACCTGTTCCTGCCCCAGCGCCCGCCGGACCGGACCGGCGTGGACTGGGCCATCTCGGTCTGCGGGCTGGAGGACGTGGCGAGCCGCTACCCGGCCGAGATCTCCCTGGGCAAGCGCAAGCTGGTGGGCATCGGCCGGGCGCTGGCCCGCCAGCCCCGGCTGGTGCTGCTCGACGAGCCCGCGGCGGGGCTCGACACCGACGAGAGCCTCGAGCTGGGGCGCAAGCTGCGGTCCCTGCCGGAAGAGCACGGCGTGACGATCTTCCTCATCGACCACGACATGGGCCTCGTCCTGTCCGTGTGCGATTACCTGATGGTCCTCGACTTCGGCCGGCAGATCGCCGAGGGGACCCCGGCGGAAATCCGGGACAACCCGCGCGTGATCGAGGCTTACCTGGGAGGGCACCATGCCGGAAGCCACTGATGCCAGCGCGGGCAGCATCGCTTCGGGCCATGCCCTGGCGGTGCGGGACGTGTCAGCCGGCTACCGGGGTGTCCCGGTCGTCCGCGAGCTCAACCTGGAGGTCCGCCCGGGTGAGGTGGTGGCCCTGCTCGGCCCGAACGGCGCCGGGAAGACCACCACCCTGGAGACGATCGCCGGGCTCAACCGCCCGATCGCGGGCACGGTCGAGCTGTCGGGCGAGGCCATCGGCGGCCGGCCGGCCCACCTGCTCGCCCGCCAGGGCCTTGCCCTGGTGCCCGAGGGCCGCGCCCTGTTCCCCGGACTGACCGTCCGCGAGCACCTGCGGCTGGCAGGCGGCCGGGCCAGCAAGAAGGGCGCCAGGAAAGTGGCCAGCAGCGAGGCAGAACTGCTCGAGATGCTGCCCGAGCTGCGTAAGTGCCTCGGCCGCAAGGCCGGCCTGCTGTCCGGGGGCGAGCAGCAGATGCTGGCGCTCGGCCGGGCGCTGGTGACCCGGCCGCGGCTGCTACTGGTCGATGAGATGAGCCTGGGGCTGGCCCCGGTGATCGTCGAGCGGCTCGTCCCGATCCTGCGGCGGGCGGCCGACGAACTCGGCGCCAGCGTGCTGTTCGTCGAGCAGCACGTGGCGCTGGCACTGGAGGTCGCGGACCGCGCCTACGTCCTGACGCACGGCCGGATCCGGCTCGAGGGCCCGGCCGCCGAACTCCGCGAGCGGCGTGAGCTGCTCGCGGCCAGTTACCTCGGGGAGCCGGCCGCCTGAGGCGGCCGGCTCCCGCCCGTCCTGACCCGAGAGATTCCCCATAGCGAAAGAAGCTCCTGATGAGACGTCACATATGGCTTAGTGCGGTGGCGCTCGCCGTAACCGGTCTTGTCGCGGCTGGTTGCAGTTCGAGCGGCTCGAGCAGCAGCGCCGGCGGTACCAGCAGTCCCACGGCTGGGAGTTCGACGGCCGCGGCCAGCGATTCGGTATTTGGCACGCCCAAGAAGGCCACGGGTACCCCGTACGTCTTCGGGATGATCAACGACGAGACCGGCGCGGTCACCTTCCCCGAGGCACGCCAGGGCGCGATCGCCGCCGAGAACTACGTCAACAACTACCTGGGCGGCATCAACGGCCATCCCATCCAGATCGACAACTGCACCGGCGACGGCACGCCGGCCACCGCCGCGCGGTGCGCCAACCAGCTGGTGGCCACGAAGCCGATCGCGATCCTCGGCGCGGCCGACGTCGGCGCGCCCGCCTCGCTCCCCATCTACCAGCACGCCAACCTGGCCTACCTGGGCGGCATTCCGTTCACCCCGGTCCCGGAGACGGCGGCGAACTCCGTTCAGTTCTGGTCGGTCAGCGTGGGCGACAACGCGGCGGCCGCCGTGTACGCCGGCAAGACGCTGGGCGTCAAGAGCGTCGCGATCGTCTACTTCAGCAACGCCCAGGGCGAGTCGCTGATCCCCCAGATCACGCCGGTGTTCAAGTCCGCCGGAGTGACGACGATCAAGGACATCCCGCTGTCGCCGACGTCGCCTGACCCGAGCCCGCAGGCGGCGCTGGTCGAGAGCAGCGGCGCCCAGCTCGTCTACGTCGACGTCCCGAACGGCTGCGGCAACGTGCTCAAGGCGCTGAAGTCCGTGGGTTACAGCGGCAAGATCATGGGCATCGACCCGTGCGGCGCGCCGCCGGTGATCGCGGCCGCGGCGGGCGGGGCTCAGGGCATGTACATCGCCTCGCCGTTCGTGCTGCAGAGCGGGAGCAGCCACGACGCGCAGCTGTTCCAGGCGGCGATGAAGAAGTGGGCCGCTCCGGGCACCCTGGTCGACTCGATCTCGACGGCCGGCTTCGCCACCGTGATGAACGTCCAGCAGGTGCTGAGCACGATCTCGGGCACGCCGACCACGTCGAGCATCCTGGCCGCGTTCAAGTCGGGCACTCACCAGAACTTCCTGTCGCACCCCTATACCTGCGACGGGCAGGCGCTGAAGGGCGCCACGGCGATCTGCAACGACAACTACCTGATGAACCAGATCGAGAACGGGGCGATCACCCAGCCGAGCTCCACCGACTGGGTGACCTCGAAGGGCTACTTCCCCGGCATCATCGGCTGATGACCGCGGCGGCGGGGTCCTGCGAGACCCCGCCGCCGCGGCGCTAAACAAGGATCCCGATGTCCAGCTACTTTCTTTTCCTGATCCTCGGGCTCGGCGCCGGCGCCACCTACGCCGTCCTCGGCCAGGGGCTCGTCCTCAAGTACCGCAGTGCTGGCGTCGTCGACTTCGCCCACGGCGCGGTGGCGATGTTCATCGCCTACGTGTTCGTCAACCTCCGCAGCTTCGGCGAACTCGAGCTGCCGGTGGTGCTGATCCCGCACCAGATCTCGCTGAACGGCGGGACCGGGCTCAACACCGGGCTCGCCATCGTCATCTCCCTGGTCTACGCGGCGGTCTTCGGACTGGTGCTCTACGTCCTGATCTACCGGCCGATCCGGAGCGCCTCGCCGCTCACCCGGGTCTGCGCCTCGGTCGGGGTCATGCTCGGCCTCGAGGCCATCGCGGTGCTGAACTTCAGCACTCAGCCGGTGGCCACCAACCCGATCTTCCCCAGCTCCGCGCTGTCGCTGGCCGGGATCACGTTCCCCGAGGACCGGCTGTACTTCACCGGCGTGGTCGTGATCATCGCGATCGCGCTGGCGCTGGCCTACCGCTTCTCCCGGTTCGGCCTGGCTACCCGGGCCGGCGCGGAGAACGATCGGGGCGCCGCGCTGACCGGCATCTCAGCCAACCAGATAGCGGGCCAGAACTGGATCATCGCCACCGTCCTGGCGGGCGCGGCCGGCATCCTGATCGCCCCGGTGGCCAGCCTCGACCCGAACTCCTACACCCTGTTCGTGGTGCCGGCCCTGGCGGCCGCGCTGATCGGCCGGTTCCAGTCGTTCTGGCTCACCGCGCTGGCCGGGCTGCTGATCGGCTGCGCCCAGTCGGAGATCACGAAGCTGATCACCGTCTGGACGTGGCTGCCCCAGCAGGGACTGGGAGACGCCATCCCGTTCGTCGTCATCATCGTGGTGATGGCGGCCCGCTCGCGCACGGTGCTCGCCCGCGGCGGTGAGACGGCCGAGCGCAACCCGTCGGTCGGCCGGCCGCAGGCGCCGCTGCGCACCGCGGCGGCCTGCTTCTTGGCCGGGCTGATCCTGCTGTTCGTGCTGAACAGCGTCCTGCGGTTCGCCTTCATCTCGTCGCTGACCGTCACCTGCATCGCCCTGTCGGTGGTGGTGCTGACCGGCTACGTGGGCCAGGTGTCGCTGGCCCAGATGTCGCTGGCCGGGATCGGCGGCTTCATGATCGGGCACATCGCCAGCGACTGGGGCATCGGCTTCCCGTGGTCGCTGATCCTGGCCGGCCTGTGCTCGGTGCCGGTCGGGCTGGTCATCGGGCTGCCCGCCCTGCGGCTGCGCGGCGTGAACCTGGCGGTGGTGACGCTCGGGTTCGCCGCGGCGATGGATGCCGTCGTGTTCAACAGCGGCTCGTTCACCGGCGGCACGGCCGGCCTGGCGATCAAGGCACCGCGGCTGCCTGGGCTGAACCTGGGGATCGCCCAGGGCAAGACCTATCCCACCGTGATCTTCGGCGTGCTCGTGCTCGTCGTCGTGATCCTGCTCGGGCTGCTGGTGGCCCGGCTGCGGCGCGGTCCGGCCGGGCGGATGCTGCTGGCGATCCGGTCCAACGAGCGCGCGGCCGGCTCGGTCGGGATCAACGTCGCCCAGGCCAAGCTGATGGCGTTCGGGCTGGCCGCGTTCATCGCCGGCATCGGCGGCGCCCTGACCGGCTACATGCAGGGCGAGCTGACCGCCGACAGCTTCGCCGCGTTCACCTCGATCGCCCTGCTGGCCATCGTGTTCGTGGCCGGGGTCGGGCGGATCGCCGGGGCGGTCGTCGCGGGGATCATGTTCTCCGCCGCCGGGCTGTTCGTGACCTTCCTCAACATCCACCTCAACGTGGGCAAGTACCAGGCCATCGTGGCCGGCATCGCACTCGTGCTCACCGCTGTGCAGAACCCGGACGGCATCACCAGCACCTCGACCGGCAAGGGACCCGCGGTGGCGATCGAGAAGCTCCAGGGCCGCCTAGTCGGGCAGTACCGTAAGCGGCGGCCGGTTGGGTGAGGGCCGACCGTCTCGGGTGTGGGCGGAAATCCAGGGCGGGGACGCCCTCGGGCGGGGACACCAGCCCGCGCTGAGCTGGTGGCTGCCGGAGGGATCCTCGGTGCAGCACGCGTACCAGGTGTGCACCGACGACGGCTTCGACACCGGCCGGGTGGAGAGCGCGGCCCAGTCGTTCGTCCGGGTGCCGGTCTTCGACCGTTCCCGCCGCTTCGCCGGGGCGCAGGTCAGGGTGTGGACCGACCGGGGCGAGGGTGAGTGGAGCGATCCGGTCGGGCTGGAGTCGGGCCTGCTGGCGGAGGACGACTGGACGGCTCGCTGGATCAGCGTGGCGGAGGAGTCCCGCGGTGCGCCGGGGGCGCGGGGTGCTTGGTGGGTCAGGACCGGCTTCGAGGTTCAACCGGTTGGCGGGTCGCGGTTGTATATCACTGCCCTGGGCCTGTACGAGGCGTTCATCGACGGGCAGCGGGTCGGTGATGCCGAGCTCACGCCGGGGTATACGCAGTACCGGGACCGGGTCCAGTACCAGGCTTATGATGTGACACCGCTGTTGCGGCCGGGACCTAATGTGCTCACGGTGCTGCTGGCGGACGGGTGGTACCGGGGTCAGGTCGGGCTGCCGCGGGCGTCGGATCAATACGGCACGGACCTGGCGTTGCGGGCGCAGGTCGAGGTGGAGGATGACTCGGGCTGGCGGGTGGTGGCGGCGACCGGGGCGGGCTGGCGGACCGCGCCATCACACGTCACCGGGGCCGATCTGATCGCCGGCCAGCGCGAGGACCGGCGACTGCTCGACCCGGCGGTGCACGAGGCGGAGTTCGACGACGGAGCGTGGCGGGCGGCCGTGCCGCGTGAGGTCGATGTGGCCGTCGTCCGCTCGATCGCGCCGCCGGTCAGGCGGGTGGCGGAGATCCCGGCGGTAGCGGTGCGGCCGGTGCGCGGCGGGGACGCGTTCGTGGCGGACTTCGGGCAGAACTTCAGCGGCTGGGTGCGGCTGGCGCTGCCTGGACCCGTCGTGCCCGCGGGACGGCGGCTGACGCTGTCGCACGGCGAATGGCTCGACCGGGACGGGGACCTGACGACGCGGCACCTGGACGTGGACCTGCCGGTGCTGCCGGAGCGGCTGCCGCTGGGCCAGGTGGACGAGGTGGTCTCGGCGGGTGACGGTGACGTGTTCGAGCCGCGGTTCACGACGCATGGCTTCCAGTACGTGCGGGTCGAGGGGCATTCCGGGCCGCTGGAGCCGGGTGATGTCACCGGCGTGGTGGTGCACTCGGACCTGCGCCGGACGGGCTGGTTTTCGTGCAGCGACGACCGCGTCAGCCGGCTCCACGAGGCGGCGGTCTGGTCGCTGCGCTCGAACATCTGCGACATCCCGACCGACTGCCCGCAGCGTGAGCGCGGGGGCTGGACGGGTGACTGGCAGATCTTCGCGCCGACGGCCGCGTACCTGTACGACGTCCTCGCGTTCACCCGCAAGTGGCTGGCGGACGTGTCGCTGGACCAGCGGGCCGACGGGTGCGTGGCCAGCATCTCGCCCTGCCCGCCGCGGGAGGGCTTCGAGGGCGAGATGTTCGGCCCGCTGCACGGCTCGGCGGGCTGGGGTGACGTCGTCGTGTCGGCGCCGTGGGATCTGTACGAGGCGTACGGGGACGAGTCGCTGCTGCGCGAGCTGTGGGACGTCATGACGGCGTGGGTGGGATTCGCGGCGGGGGCGGCCGCGGGCGGGCGGCACCCGGACCGGGCCGCGGCGCGGCCGGTCCCGTTGCCGCATGAGCGGTACCTGTGGGACACCGGGTTTCACTGGGGCGAGTGGCTGGAGCCGGGCGGTGAGCCGAGGGACTTCGGCGCGTTCGTGCGGGCGGACAAGTCCGAGGTCGCGACGGCCTACCTGCACCGCTCGGCGGCGACGCTGGCGCGGATCGCGGGAGTGCTCGGGCTGCCGGAATCCGTCTGGGCCCGGTACCACGACATCGCGGCCGGGGCTTTGGATGCCTGGCGGCGGGAGTTCGTCCGGGAGGACGGGACGCTGGCCGTGCAGACACAGGCGTCGCATGTTCGGGCGCTGGCGTTCGGGCTGGTGCCCTCGGAGTTGCGGCCCGGGGTTGCCTCACGGCTCGCGGGGCTAGTGGCGGAGGCGGGAGATCACCTCACTACCGGGTTCCTGTCTACTTCTTACCTGCTGCCGGTGCTGGCGGACTACGGGTACCTGGACCTGGCGTATGACCTGCTGCGGCAGGACACGCCGCCGTCGTGGCTGACGATGGTGGACCGGGGGGCGACAACCGTGTGGGAACTGTGGGAGGGGGTGGACGCGGGCGGGGCGCCGCATGCGTCGCTCAACCACTACAGCAAGGGGACGGTGGCGTCGTTCCTGCATCGCTACGTGGCGGGGCTGCGTCCGGTGGGGGCGGGGTACCGCACCTTTGAGGTGCGGCCGCTTCCGGGAGGCGGGATCACGTCGGCGACGGCGCGCCACATCAGCCCGTTTGGTCCTATTGAGGTGGCCTGGCAGGTGCAGGACGGGGTGTTCGAGCTGGATGTGCTGGTGCCGGCGGGGACGACGGCCAGCGTAGTGCTGCCGGGCGAGGCGCCGCAGGAGGTGCACCCGGGCCGACACCACTGGGCCGACCTCGATCCCTTTTCTTCATTATCTCAGTGTCGCGGGCGATTTCGGTCGTCAGGCGCGCCCCACCGGGGCCGCCATAGATTCATCCCTGTGCCGAGTGTCCCGACATCAGCGGGGCGGCTGGCCGCGGACTTCTTCTCCGGCACGAATCGCGACGGCCTCGGTATGCGCCGCCGTAGCTGATGCGCTAAGGTGCCCGATGTTCAAAGGAAACACGCACTAGGGCGGCACACTCATCATCAGACAAGGGGAGCAGGTGATTGCGGATCTGCTGAATCGAACGATCAATAGTCTCAGGATCTACCGGCAGGCTTTCTGCTTCTGTTGCCACCTCCGTGACGAGACGCATTAGATCACGAAGATTTCCACCGGATACAGAAAGAAGTTTTCGCAGATCCGCGTCACTGGAGAAGATTCTGGACAAATCACCTTCGGGGACCCGGCGTGTTACAACCTCTTTTAGCGCCGCCAGACCGGTCTCGAAAGGCTGCCTTTGACGGTCGGCTACCTTAACATTAGTTAGCTTACGCATCGTCCCGTATCCTGGATGGAGATATGGCGGAACGATAAAGACAGTGCGGCACGGATCAAGGGTAATTGCGCCGGCCTGCTTATCAAACAGGTCGACGAGTGCGCGGCGGATCGCTATGAAATCTGCGCCGCGCACGTGGTCCAGTGAATCTACCAAGACAACCAACCCTAGCCATTCCCCCCGCCCTTCATTTTCCCAGGCACGGCGGAGTTCCTCGACCAGGTCTTCAATTATCTCATTCGCTTGCGTTGTCAACTCACTGAGCCGGCCGTCCAGAAATCTACGCAGGCCGGCGACAAAAGATTCGTCTCGCTGTATCTCTGCCTTCAGGTTGACGTTCGTTTCAGCTAGACCTGGAATGTCCAATCCAGCGGAGATCTCAGCACTTGGCGTGACCTGCACGCGTTTCGGCAGGTTGACTAGCCATCCCCGGAGACGTTCCCACCCACGTGAAACGGCCCCGGAATCCGGTAGCCACCGTTCTTCTTCGACGGCATCGGTTATACCGCCCACCAGGAAGAACAAGAATTCTACTATATCTACTGGCTGCCGAAGGTTCAGATATTGCTCAGCATCTATTCGTACCGCAGCAAAGTTGCGATCTCTAAGCTCTTGACGCAGCCTACGCAACTGGGTGGTCTTGCCTGATCCACGGAGACCGGAGAGGAAGAATACGGAACCACGAGCAGTTCGAGCTATTGACCGAGTCAAGTACTTGACAGCATCCGGTCCGACTGCTTCAGCGTACTCTTGTAGGGCCACATACCGTTCATCGGTTGGCTCAAGATCGCGTAGCTCGAAGCTGCGGTGCAGCTCAGTAAGGAAGTTCTCGTCGTCCTCTGACAGCATGCGGGAAGTCTACGGCTCGTCGCGACTGGGGACCATCACCAGGAACCGGCGGGTCAGGCGGGGCGGATCGCGGGGTCGTAGGCGTCCCATTCGCGGGCGAGGTCGTCGATGTCGGAGCGGAGGGGGGCGTGGCGGGCGGCGGTTTGCTGGATCTCGAGGGCATGGGAGCGTTTTTCGGCCATGGAGATGACCGAGGTGGTCAGGTCGGTCCAGGTCACGGCCAGGTCGGGGGTGAGATGACCGCGGGCGCCGCAGGTGGCGCATTCGACGTCGGTGCCGTGCAGGGCGATGACGTCCAGGTGGCACAGGGGGCACAGGCCGGGGGGGCCTAGGTAGCGGGCGTCGTCGAACGCCACCCCGAGCTGGCTGGCGACGTGGCGGCCGAGCTGGGCGGAGCGGTCGAGAGCGGCGGGGTCCAGGACGATGGAGCGGGGGGTGCCGGCGCCTCCGAACTGAGCCTGGTCGACGACGGCGATGTGCATCGAGAACGTGGTGGTGTGCAGCTGGGGCAGGGTCAGGGTCTTCCACTGCGGGGTCAGCGAGCCGCCGACGGCGAGGAAGCCGGCCACCCGGGGCTTCAGCACCCGCTCGTCCACCCGGAACGGGACGGCGGGCTCCTGGCCCTGTCGGCGCAGCGCCAGCATGCCTTCGATGATGGCGGCGTCGGCGTTCGGCCCGAGCATCCGGTCGCCGAACAGCTTGAGCCGGGCCGCCACCGTCCGGCTGATGATGGGGGTGCTCACGATGAGGCCGTCGCAGCCGACGAACCGCTCCCACAGCCACTCGCCGTCGTCCGGCTCGGCCGCCTCGCCAGTGCTGCCGGACAGGGCGCCGCTGGGCAGGCGGAGCTCGTCGAGGCGGACCAGCTCGACCACGGCACCCGCCGCCTCGGCGGCGCGCAGGGCCGACTTGAGCAGGATCTCGGCACTGCCGCGGGGCTGGCCGCAGCCCAGCCCGAGCACGCGAAGCCTTGTTGAGGAAACTCTCACTGTGAGATAGTAACTTCCGTAGAGTGAAGAATCTACCGCCCGATCGGAGGGAACGCCATGGGCCGCCTGGAAAGTAAGCGGGCGCTCGTCTCCGGCACCGGCGGCGGAATCGGGCGGGCGACGGCCTTGCTGCTCGCGCGCGAGGGCGCCCACGTGGTGGGGTGCGACCTGAACGAGGAGACCTCGGCCGAGACGGTCAGGCTGGCCCGGGCGGCCGGCGGCCGGATGGACGCGGTCGCGCCGGCCGACCTGGCCACCGAGGAGGGCGCCCGGAACTGGGTGGAGACCGCGGCCGGACTGGCGGGCGGGGTCGACATCGTGGTCAACAACGCGTCGGCGATCAGGTTCGGCCCCCTGGACCAGCTCTCCTACGCCGACTGGTCGTTCACCATCCGGAACGAGCTGGACATCGTCTTCCTGGTCACGCGGGCGGCCTGGCCGCACCTGATCGCGGCGGGCGGCGGCTCGGTCGTCAACGTCGCGTCGATCACGGCCTCGCGGGGCGCGTTCTTCATGCCCCAGAACGCGCACGGCGCGGCCAAGGGCGGCGTCCTGGCGCTGACGTACCAGCTGGTCGTCGAGGGCGGCCCGCACGGCATCCGGGTCAACGCGGTCAGCCCGGCGATGACAGAAACGCCGCAGACGGCCCCGATGCTGCACGACCCGGACGGCCCGGCCGCGAGCATCGCCGCGCGGGTGCCGCTGGGCCGGTGGGGGCAGCCCGAGGACGTCGCCCACGCCATCTTGTTCCTCGCCTCGGCCGAGGCGGCCCACGTGAGCGGGGCGAACATCCCGGTCGACGGGGGCGCGGCGGTGGTCGGATGACGGCTCCGGCCCGCCCCGCGTTCATCGGGCGCCTGGTCATGCGAGACGAGCCGGGCTATGAGCAGGCCCGGGTAGGCAGCATCTTCAACGCGCGGCGGCCGGACCGGTTCCCGGCCGCGGTGCTGCTGGCCGCGAGCGACGACGACGTGATCGCGGGCGTGCGGCTGGCGGGCGAGCGCGGCTGGCCGGTCTCGGTGCGCTCGGGCGGGCACTCGTGGGCGGCGTGGAGCCTGCGCGACGACGCCTTGCTGATCGACCTGGGCCAGCTGCGGGACATCGGGTACGACCCGGCCACCAAGGTGGTCGCGGCCCGGCCGGCCGTGCAGGGCGGCCGGGAGCTGGCGCCTTTTCTGGCCGAACGGGGCCGGGCGTTTCCCGGCGGCCACTGCGCGACGGTCGGACTAGGCGGCTTCCTGCTCCAGGGCGGCCAGGGCTGGGACAGCCGGGCCCGCGGCTGGGCCTGCCAGAGCGTGACCGGCCTGGACGTGGTGACGGCCGACGGCGCGCTGGTCCGCGCGGACGAGCAGGAAAACGCTGACCTGCTGTGGGCGGCGCGCGGGGCCGGGCCGGGCTTCCCCGGCGTGATCACCAGGTTCCGGCTGCGAACCCACCCGGCGCCGCCCGCGATGTGGCACGACACCTGGTCGTTCCGCCTCGACGACACGGTCGAGCTGCTCACCTGGCTGCACGAGGTCCTGCCGGAACTCGGCCGGCGGGTCGAGCCGGTGGTGGCGGCCACCCGGCTGCCCGACGTCCCGCTGCACGAGGGCACGGCCCGCCCCGACGGGACCGTCCTGCTGCTGCACACCACGGTCATGGCCGACTCGGACGACGAGGCCCTCGGGCTGCTCGCGCCGCTTCAGCACGGCCCGCTGGCGGCCCGCGCGCTCGGGCACGCCAGCGGCCGGACCACGGTACTCGAGGAGAACACGGCCCAGACCGCGCAGAACCCGGAGGGCCACCGGTACGCCGTGGACTGCACCTGGACCGACGCACCGGCCCGGGTGCTGGCCCCGATGCTGCGGGAGCTGTGGGGCGAGCTCGACACCGAGCACTCGTTCTCCATCTGGTACGGCTGGGCGCCCCGGCGGGAACTCCCCGATATGGCGTTCTCGGTCGAGGCGAACGTCTACGTGGCCACGTACGCGATCTACACCGACCCGGCGCAGGACGCCAGGTACGCCGAGTGGGTGCACGCCCGGATGGGCGCGCTGGCCGCCGCGCACGGCGCCGGCGTCTACCTCGGCGACACCGACTTCACCCGGCGGCAGGACCGGTTCCTGTCCGACGACGCGTACCGGCGGCTGGCCGCGGTCCGAGGCGCCCGTGACCCGGAGGGCCGGTTCGCGTCCTGGCTGACGGCCGACCCGGAGAGGCTGAACGTCCATGGCTGAGATCGCCGCCCGGCTGGATCACGCCGGGCTGGCCGTGGCCGACCTCGGGGCGGCCGCCGCGTGGTACTGCGACGTGTTCGGGCTGGTGCCCGAGCTCACGCTGAAGGTCGACGCGATCGACCTGAGCATCGAGATGCTCATCCACCCGTCCTTCGGGTACCGGATCGAACTGCTGCACCGGCCGGGTACGGGCTCGGATGGCCAGCCGGCCAACCCCGCCGAGGCGGCGCTGCGCGCGGGCTACGGGCACGTGGCCTTCGACGTCACCGACCTCGACCGGGCCTATGATCGCGCCGTCGCCCGCGGCGCGCGGCCGGTGATGCCGCCCGGCCCGGCACCGGAACCCGGGGTGCGGATGGCGTTCGTCGCCGACCCCGAGGGCAACCTCATCGAACTGCTGCACCGGCCAAGGAGGCAACCATGAACCGGATCATCTTCACCGGCGGACAGGTCTTCGACGGCACCGGGACCCCGCCGGTGCCCGGCGACGTCGTGGTCCGGGGCGACCGCATCGAAAGCGTGCGCCCCGGCGGCGGCGCCGTAGCCGAGGCGGGCGACCGGGTCGTCGACTGCGCCGGCGCCACGGTCATGCCCGGCCTGATCGAGTCCCATTCGCACCTGACGTTCCCGTCCGCGATCGGGCACATCGACTCGTCCTTCAACCCGCCGCTCGACGTCAGCTTCTTCCGGAACCTGCCGTCGCCCGACGAGCACCTCGCGCTGGCCCGGCGCAACGCGAAGATCCTCCTCGATCACGGCTTCACCAGCTCCTACTCGGCCGGGTCGCTCACCCCGGTGCCGACCGAGGTGCGGCTGCGCGGCGAGATCGCCGCGGGCGCGACACCGGGCCCGCGGATGCGGGCCGCGTCGTTCGAGCGTGACAACAACCCGGTGCAGATGGGCCCGGACGGGCCGAAGCCGAAAAAGGTGGGCCCGGCCGGGGTGCGCGAGTTCATCGCCGAGCAGGCCGCCATCGGCTTCGACGCCGTCAAGCTGCTGCTGAGCAACGACGACGTCTTCACCGAGGGCGGGTCGATGATCACCCAGTACAACCAGGAGGAAGCGCGGGCGGCCGGGGAGCAGGCCCGCGCGTCCGGCGTCTGGCTGAACTGCCACGCCCAGTCCCCGGAGTCGATCAAGCTGGCGGTCCGCAACGGGTTCCGCTCGGTCTACCACTGCACCTACGCCGACGCCGAGGCGATCGATCTGCTGGAAGAGCACAAGGACGCTATCTTCCTGTCCCCCGCGGTCGGCATCATGTGGGCCAACGTCTACGAGGGCGCCGAGTACGGCATCGACACCGCGATGGCGGAGAAGATGGGGTCGGTCAGGTCGCTCCGGGCGATGATCGAGCTGTACCCCGAGCTGCGCAAACGCGGGCTGCGGGTGCTGCCGGGCGGCGACTACGGCTTCCCCAACAACCCGATCGGGCGCAACGCCAGGGACCTGGAGCTGTTCGTCGCTCTGTTCGGCTACTCCCCGGCCGAGGCGCTGCGCGCGGCCACGCAGTACGGCGGGCAGCTGATGGACCTGCCGGTCGGGCTGCTGGCTCCTGATTACCTGGCCGACGTGCTGGTGGTGCGGGGCGAGCCGGCCGCTGACGTGAGCGTGCTGCAGGATCGGAGTAACCTGCTGGCGATCATGCAGGACGGCGCGTTCTGGAAGGTAGCGCCGGAGTTTCCGGTGGCGGGGGCATGAGCCCACTCGTTCGTCATATTCCTGATCTTGTCTACGGTGAGGTGCCCGGGTTCCGGCCGTTGGAGCTCGACCTGTACCTGCCGCCGTCCCCTTCGCCAGCCCCGGTTATCGTGCATGTGCACGGGGGCGGGTGGCGGCGCGGGTCGCGCCGCCACCCGCTGCCCCGGCTGGGCGCGGACTTCTACGAGCGGCTGGCCGGGCGGGGCTTCGCGGTGGCGGCGGTCGACTACCGGCTCAGCGGCGAGGCCACCTTTCCCGCCGCGGTCGACGACGTCCGCGCCGCGGTCGGCTGGGTCCGCGAGCAGGCCGCCGTCCATGGCCTCGACGCCGACCGGGTGTTCCTGTGGGGCGACTCGGCCGGTGGTCACCTCGCCCTGATGACCGCCCTGACGGGGTCCGGCGTGCAGGGGGTGGTGGCCTGGTTCCCTGTCACCGACCTGGCTGGCCTGGCGTCCGATGTTGCCGCAGCCGGCGGCACGCCGGATCACGGGCCGGAGTCCCGGGAGGCGCTGTTCCTCGGCGCTCCGGCGGCCGCCCTGCCCGACCTGGCCCGGGAGGCCAGCCCGGTGACGCACGCCAGCGCCACCGCGCCACCGGTCCTGCTGCTGCACGGAGCCGCGGACGATATGGTGCCGCCGGCGCAGAGCATCCGGCTGGCCGAGGCGCTGCGCGGGGCCGGCGCGGCCGTCGAGCTCGAGCTCGTGCCGGGCGCGACGCACTTCTGGAACGGGGCCGACGACGTGGACGCGATTGTCCGGCGCTCGGCGGAGTTCCTGCTCGTGCTCTCAGACCGGGGGCAGGTGCACGCTGACCACAGCGGAGCGGCCGCCCCGCACGACGGCTAGGGCGTCCTTGAGCACCTGGGACAGTTCTCCGGGATCGGACACTGTGACCCCGTAGGCGCCCGCCGCCCGCGCGACTCCGGGCAGGTCGACCTCGGGCTCGAAGCTGGCGCCGAAATCCCCGGTCGCCGCGGCGGCGCCGTCCGGGTGCACCTGGAGGGTGGAGAACTTGGGCGCCGCCCAGCCGCGGTTGTCATAGATCACGGTCAGCGCGGGCGCGCCGTACCGGCGCGCCACCCACTGCGCGGAGGCTGGCACGCCGAACAGGTAGCAGCCGTCCCCGACCAGGCTGACGACGGTCCGGCCGGGGGCCGCGAGCTTGGCGCCGACGGCCGCGCCGCCCGCCCAGCCCAGCGAGGCGCCGCCGTGATGGATCACGGACCCGGGACGGTTCGGGCGCAGGTGCTCGGCGACGATCCTGCTGTTCGTCACGACCTCGGTCACGACCAGGGCGTCCTCGCGGTCCAGCAGGCGCCGGACGCACGCGGTGAGGTATTCCGCGGTAATCGTGCCATTGTCAGGGGGACGTTCGCGCCCGGCCCGTTCGGCCTGTTCTTGATCGTGGGCGCGGGCCGCTGCCTCCCGCCGGACCTCGACCGCCGCGGGGTCGGCGAGATTGTGGTCCCGGGCGAACCGGGTGATCTGCTCCACCGCCACCCGCGCGCTGGCCGCGGCGAAGCGCCGGGCCGGCACGTGCCACATGTTCATCTGGGTCTTGAGCGGGTCGACGTCGACGCAGTAGATGGCGGCCCCGGTCGCGGGCCGGTTCACCGCGGGGATCCACGGCACGTCGCTGTCGATGACCAGGATCACGTCGGCCTGCGCCAGGACCGGGTTCTGCGCCACGGTGTGGTACTGGTAGCCGGCGTGCAGCTCGTGATCGGCCGGGAAGTTCACGTGGTACGCCATCGACTCGAGCACCGGTATGGCCAGCAGCTCGCACAGCTCGACCAGCTTCGGCACCGCGGCCGGATCCCGGCCCAGGTAGGACGTGACGACCAGCGGGTGCCGCGCGGCGGCCAGGGCGGCCGCGATCTCGGCGGTGACCTCCTCGGTGAGCGCCGCCGGCGCGACCGGGCCGAAGGCCGCCCGGTCCACGGTGTACGGCTGCAACGGCTCTTCCATCACCTCACGCGGGGCAACCAGGTACACCGGGCCCGCGGGCTCGCTGCGGGAGATCTGCATGGCCCGCTGCACCAGCTGCTTCACGTTGCGGCCGGTGCGGATCTCGTTGTCGTACTTGACGTAGTTGCGCAGGATGCCGCGCTGGTCGCGGATGTCCTGGATCCAGTGGATGAACTCGTTCCGCCCGCCGGGCAGCTCGCCCTCGAAGGTGAACGGGGCCAAGCCCGCGAAGACGAGGACGGGGGCACGGCCGCGCATGGCGTTGCTCACCCCGCCGCCGAGGTTCTGCGTGCCCACGTCGACGTGGACGATCACGGCCTGCGGATCGCCGGTCACCATCGCGTAGGCGTGCGCCGCTGACAGCGCCACGGTCTCGTGCGGGCACACGATCAGCCGCGGGAGCGTGTCCTCGCGCCCATCGGCTTTAGCGCGCGCGAAAGCCTCGATGAGGCCCGGGTGATCACTGCCGAGGTTGGCGAAGACGTACCTGACCCCGGCTTCGGCCAGGGCCTCGAGGAAAGCGGTGCTGGTCGTGTAGGAGCCAGCGTCCACCTCAATCAGTACCGGCCCGCGGTCTGCATCGACATGGCGTGCTCGACCAGGGTGACCAGGGTCGCCTTGGTCGACTCGCGGTTCCGCGCGTCACACGGGATCACCGGCACGTCCGGCGAGATGGCCAGGGCTTCGCTCACGTCCCGCGAACGGTGCGGGAACTGCCCGTGGAACCCGTTGATGCCGATCACGAACGGCAGCCCGGATGCCTCGAAGTAGTCCACCGCGGGGAACGAGTCGGCCAGGCGGCGGGTGTCCACCAGCACGACCGCGCCGATCGCACCCTGGATCAGGTCGTCCCACATGAACCAGAACCGGTGCTGGCCCGGCGTTCCGAACATGTAGAGAACGAGGTCCTTGTCCAAAGTGATGCGGCCGAAGTCCATCGCGACGGTCGTCGTCGACTTGTCCGGCACGTGCGACAAGTCGTCGACGTCCGTGCTGGCCACGGTCATCACGGCTTCGGTCGTCAGCGGGGTGATCTCCGAAACCGAGCCCACGAATGTTGTCTTGCCTACGCCAAATCCACCGGCCACCACGATCTTGACCGACGTCATGGCGGGCGCGTCGGACCGGGGCTGGGCGACGCTAGATCTTACGGAGTCCACTAAGCACCCTTTCGAGCAAGTTGAGGTCCGGACGGCCCTCAGAATCATCGCGCTGATGAATGCGGACGAGACCGTCCGCGCTCATGTCGGCGATGAGAATCCTGGCTACCCCAAGCGGTAGCCGAAGCACCGCAGATACCTCGGCCACCGACCTCCAGTCCCGGCAGAACTGCAGGATCGCCTGACACTCAGGCGCCAGCACCGAGAGGTCGCGAGGCTCGAGCACGGTCGCCGTGACCAGTGCCTCAATGGCGAGCTGGTACCTCGGCTGCGTCCGGCCTCCCGTAACGGTATACGGCCGGACGAGCCTTGTCGCACCATCTTCCTCAGCCGCGAAGCCGAAACCAGAACGTCCTGGTCCCGGTCCCTCATCCCATAGACCGGCCCGTCCTTGCCAGGAACCGGGCAAGCCCACGAACGGGGACTGGTTGTCACCTCGTCCTTGGCCCGCCACTGAAACCTCCGGTCATCGTCGTCCATCACCCGGGATGGCTGCTTGCATGACGCCGCGGGTGGCAGGGGTAAGGACCCGTCCAGCCCGTTCAACCAGCAGGGTCATCTCGTAGGCTACGAGCCCGAGATCACAGGTGGACGCGGCGAGGACAGCAAGGCTCGAGCCGTTGCTGATCGCCATGATCACCAGCACACCCCGCTGCATCTCCACCACAGTCTGCACAACCGCGCCGCCTTCGAACACGCGCGACGCGCCCTGCGTGAGGCTGGTCAGTCCCGACGTCACGGCCGCCAGCTGGTCGGCTCGCTCCTGCGGGAAGCCGGCGCTGAACGCCAGCGGCAGGCCGTCCGAGGACACCACCACCGCGTGAGCCACATCCGGCACGCGCTCTACGAAGTTGGTTATCAGCCAGTTAAGGTCCTGCGCAGGGCGTCCTGGCGTGCTCATGCGCACTCCTCTCGTCGCCCGTTCATACAGGTTCCTCCTCGTCTCGCTGTACGTGTGCCTCGCCCTTGAGCTCTCATCGGGTACCTACGGCTCCTCGTTCTGTGGTGCGGCGGCGCGACCGTCGCGTACGCCTCGCTGGAAGCTGGCCATGCGGGAACGGGCCGCGTCCGCCGACCGCGCGGGTGCCTCGGGTTCTGCTTCGTTACTACTGGGACCTCCACTGCCGCCAACAGACCCAGGGACGAGATTAGCCCTCGGAACCCGCCTCGGCAGCCCTGCTTGTGTAGTTTCTCCTGCGGCGGGTGCCGCCACCACCTGAGCCGCGCGCCAGCCCTCGTCCGCGGGCGAGGTCCAGGAACCTTGCGTGGCCTGCGGTGACAGCTGCGCCTGGGGGCCCGTGCCGCCGCGCTGGGGCGTGGCGAGCGGTGTCCCGCTGCGCCGGAACCAATCGGATTCCAGCGAGTCGAAGATCGGCAGCCGTGGCTCCGGACCGACCGGCGGTACCGTGACCGGGCCGTCGCCGCCGTCACCGCGTCCCTGAGCACCGGCGCCCTGGCCGCCCGCGACCACGCCGTTCGCGGCGTCAGCCGCACTCGGCCCGTCGCTGCCATAGACATTCTGGCTGCCGATCGGGAACTGCGGAGACTGCGGGTTCTGGGGTCCCTGGGGTCCCTGGCCGCCCATGCCGCCGAAGGCGGGCATCCGGCTCGGGCCGCCGGCCGCCGGGGTCCGCGGCTCGGCCGTCTCGCTGCTGGACGTCCCGTGGCCGTTGCCGTTGCGGACGGGCAGCGCCTGGGTGGCCGGCCCGTCCTGGTCGGTCACGGAACCCCGCGCGCTGCCGAGGTCCCAGCCGTTGCCCGCGGGCTCCCAGTTGTTGCCGGCCGGAGAGCCGCCCGGGGCGGGCGTGCCCTGGCCCGGGGCGCCGTTCGCCGGGGCACCGTTGGCGGTATCGCCGACGCCAGGCCGGGTCGGCAGCGCCGGGGCGCTGGCGTTCGCGGCGGGGCTGAAGGACGGCGGGGGCGGGGCAGCCGGGGCGCCAGGACCCGTGGGCGAGAACCTGGGAATCCGCGCGGCCGCCGTGGCCTGGGAGGCCGCACTCGGCGGAGCGGTCGCGGTGGGCGCGGACAGCGACGCGGCGGGACCGAAGTCGTCCGCCTCGAACCGCCGGAGCCGGCCGAGGGGCGGCGCGACCTCGGGCGCCGCCACCGTGTCCGGCAGCCAGATCAGCGCGGTGAGGCCGCCGGCCTGGGCGTGCCGCAGCCGGACCCGGACCCCGTGCCGCGCCGCCAGGCGGCCGACCACGAACAGGCCCATCCGGCGGGACACCGCGACGTCCACCACGGGCGGGTTGTCCAGGCGCCAGTTCGCGTGCGACATCTCCTGGTCCGAGATGCCGACGCCGTTGTCGGTGATGTCGAGGAGCACTCCGCCGCTGCTCAGCGGCTGACCGGACACGTAGACCTGGGTGTCCTCGGGGGAGAACGTGGTCGCGTTCTCCACGATCTCCGCGACCAGGTGGACCGCGTCGTTGACGGCCTGGCCGACCACCACGATCCCGGGCTGGACGTTGAGCACGACCCGCTCGTACTGCTCGATCTCGGAGATGGCCGCGCGGAGCACGTCCACAAGCGGCACCGGCTGGCTCCACCTCCTGGTCACTTCGTGACCGGCCAGGACCAGCAGGTTCTCGGAGTTGCGGCGCATACGGGTGGCCAGGTGGTCCAGCCGGAACAGGCTGGACAGACGACCCGAATCCTGCTCGCTCTGCTCCAGGTTGTCGATCAGCGACAGCTGCCGCTCGATCAGCGACTGGCTGCGCCGGGACAGGTTGATGAACATGGCGTTCAGGTTGCCGCGGAGCATGGCTTCGTCGGCCGCCAGCCGGACCGCCTCGCGGTGGACCTGGTCGAAGGCCCGCGCCACTTCACCGATCTCGTCGGTGGAGGTGACCCCGATCGGCTCGATCTCGACACCTTCGTCGGCGCCCTCGCTCTGGCTGAGCCTGCGCACCATCTCAGGCAGCCGGTGGCCGGCCACGTCGAGCGCGTCGGTACGGAGCTTGCGCAGCGGGCGGATCAGCGAGCGGGCCACGATCGTGGACACCATCACGACCAGGGCCAGCAGGAGCAGTGTCACCAGGCCGGTGACCAGCAGGTCAGTCGTGGCGTCGGACCGCAGCGAGTTGGCCCGGCTGGTGATGCGGGCGGCCAGGTCGTTCGCCACCGTCCGGGTGTCGAGGATGTCGAGCCTCATGTCCGCGTCCCAGTCCACGGGGCTCAGCACCGTCCGCAACGCGGTCGTGGGCCTGTTGTTCGCCATCTCCTCGGCCAGGATCTCGTTGGAGGCCGCGAGGTCCACCTGGGCACCGCTGACCGTGTTGCTGTAGAACTGCTGCTCGGCCGTGTCGGTGGACGCGTTGAAGTCGGCCAGGTCGGCGATGGCCTGCTCGTTCGCCTGCTGGAGGGTGGTGAGGTCCTCGGCCCGCAGTGTGCCCTGGGGCGACACGAGCGCCGCGTACAGAATGGCTCGCTGCACCGCGACCTGGTTCTCGTTGCGCAGCAGCGCGCCCAGCGTGGTCACGTTGTCCTGCAGTCCGGGGTCGTTGGCACCGGTACCGATGGCGCCGCTGAAAGTGTTCGCCGGGGCGATCAGGTTCCCGCTGAACACCCGGACGATCTGGGACGCCGGGAATTTCGAGTTCGAGCTGGTGACGCCCTTGCGCACGTTCGCCAGGTCGTTGATGGCGGCCTGGACGGCGTTGAGGTCCTGCACCGTGCCCGGCTGGTACCCGGCGCCGACACTGACGGACGCGGAGTCGGCGACGACCTTGCTGGCCGCGGCGTCGGTAGCGGCTTGATCCTGCTTCAGCGGGGTGGCGTACTGGGCGTTGTCCGGGCGGGTCGCCGCGAACGCGGCGGACTGGTCGAGCTCGTCCTCCAGCGCCTGGCTGAACTGGATCACGTCGTTGTTGAGCTGCGCGAGGTGCTGAACGCGGCCGGTCGCTTCCCAGTTGTTGACGTCGCCGTTGATGGTCAGCGCGCCGAGGACCGCCGCGGTCAGGCTCGGGACCGCGATGATGGCCGCCAGCCGCCACCGGACGCGCCAGTTGACCAGGGCGAACCGCGACCGGGAGGAGCCCTGCCGCTTCGGGTGCGGATGCGTAGCCTGGACCATGCTGGCCGGCGGCGGTGCACCCGCCGGGGCCTGGGCCGCGGGACCTCCGGGATGGGCGGCATGCCCGGCGGGCGGACCGCCCGCCGGGGTCTGCGCCAGCGCGGGCTGCGGGCCCGTGGCCGCCACGTCCCGTCTGGTGAGGGCGCCGTCGCCCATGGCGCTTCCTCCCGCTAGAAGCCCCGGACCTCCCCCGTCGGCTTGTCCCCCGTTGACGCCCCCGGGCCCTCCAGCCGATTCGCCGGGGTTCGTCACCGATCGTCTACGCACTGCGTTCGCACCTCGCATCGGCCTGCCTGACCAGCACGCATGCAAGGCTGAGACGGCTGAAGCCGGTCAACATACGCACCCCTCTTTTCCACACCGCAACGATGGCCGCTGCGTATGGTCACAGGGCGGCCGAGGCCACACTCTCGCGTTACAAAACGGGTAAGGACATATAATCATCTTCTGGGCGGCCGCCACGGGGCATTCGCCAGTAAACCGGCGAGATCTTCCCGAAGCAGGTTACCCCCACGTATCACCGGCCGTGACCGAGTAGATCTTGTCGCTGCCAGGTAATCATGCAGTGACTCCCCGTATAGTACAGTGCTTGGCCCGCTCCGGGCGGGTGACCAGCAAAGGCAACCCAGCGGGCGGCCTGGTCATACGGGACGAAACGATCACTTCCGGCCTGCCGGGCGGCCGCCGCGGGACTCCTCGGACGCAGCCTCGCGGCGGCGCTCAGGGCAGGGTACAGCCGCAGCTAATCAGCTCGCAATGATGAAAATTGCTGGGCCGATTAATTCGGCATTGGAGATTACCGTAAATAACGCCCCCGGGTACCCGCCCTCACCCGGCCGAGCCCGGGTTCGCGGGTGCGGCGGGCCGGGAGCGGCCAGGCGGGATGGCTGAGTGCCGTCTCCCGCTGCGAATCCGCGCCCGCGGCGGTAGTCTAACGGGGGTTGACTACCCAAACCTGAGAGCGAGAACATGGCCAGCCTGAGCTGCCCCGATTGCGGCGTCAAGGTCCAGCCGGAGGATCTGATCTGCTTCCGGTGCGGCGCGAACCTGCCGCACAGCCCCGGACTCGATGACGACGTGCTGACGCCGACCATCTCGCAGCGGTTCATCGCGCCCGGATCAGAACCGGGGTCCTTCTGCCCGAACTGCGGCGCCGGCGTCTCTGACGCGGCCGACGTGGTCTGCTCCACCTGCGGAACTCCGCTGCCGACCGGCCGCCGCCGTCGCATCTCACCGGTTGTCATGCGCATCACTTTCCCCACCGGCAACGTCGACATCCCGGCCGGGACGTCGGTCATGCTCGGCCGGGACCCGGCCGAGTCGCTCGTGGCCGCGGCCTTCGCGCGCTTCGACAACGTGTCCCGGCGGCACGCCACGGTCCAGGTGGACGACGTGGGGCACGCCACCATCAGGGACGAAGGCTCGACCAACGGCACGTACGTCAACGACGACCGGGTGCTGCCCGGCACGGAGGTCCGACTGGTCGACGGGGACCGGGTGCGGCTGGCCGCGGACGTCACCGGCAGCGTCTCGCTGCCGCAGGCCGAGCCCGACCCGTCCGGCCTCAGCCGCAACAACATGAGGTAGCTCTGCTAGCCGGGCCGGTTACGTATGATCATCGGAGGGACGTTCTTCCGGATGATCGGTTGACGATTCGGGGGCTCGGTCGTGCCGCATCTGATGCTGTCGTGGCAATACGCCCTGGCGGCAGCCGGCGTCCTGGTCCTCGCCGCGGTGACGATCAGGGCGGGGCGCCTGGCTGCGCGCCCGGGCGGCCACGCGCGGACCTGGGCGCTGTGGGGCGGTGTGGTCTGGGAGGCCGCGCTGCTATTCGGGTTGTACGCGCTGTGGCAGTTCGCCGGCTCGTTCACCGTGATGGGCACCTCTGGGGCGATCCCCCGCGCTCGCTGGCTGTGGGATGCCGAACGGTTCCTCCACCTGCCCAGCGAGGCCGCGGTACAGCACCCCTTCCTGGCCCACCCGCTGCTGCTCCAGGCGTGCAACCTGTACTACGACGTCCTGCACTTCCCGGTCCTGGGCGCCTGCCTGATCTGGCTCTACGCCCGGCACCGGGAGGCTTACCCGCGGATCAGGACCACCATCGCCCTGTTCACCGGGGCCAGCCTGCTCATCCAGCTGATCCCGGTGGCGCCGCCGCGGCTGCTGCCGATGGCAAACCTGGTCGACACGGCGGTGCGGTACGGCCAGTCGGTGTACTCCTGGAACGGCGGTTTCGACGCGGATGAGTTCTCGGCCATGCCGTCGGTGCACGTCGGGTGGGCGCTGATCGTCGCCATCGCGGTCATCACCGTGTCGCGGAGCCGGTGGCGCTGGCTGGCCGCGGCCTATCCGATGGTAACGCTGCTCGTCGTCGTGGTGACAGCCAATCACTTCTGGCTGGACGGAATCGCCGCCGCACTGCTGGTGATCCTGGTACTGACGGGACAGCGAACAGCGCGTGGGATACGTTCTGGTAAATCTTCCGAAGGGCCCCAGGCCGAGCCTGTCCGCGGGGAAATGTCCGTGCGATAGGGCTGGGCGGCTTCTAGGGGTGGCGACTTCCGCGCTCGGCGTCGAGGGTGGCCATCTGGGGCGCGTCGTAGCGGTCCCCGGCGACCGCGGCGGCCGGGACGGCGGCTTCGATGGCGGCCAGGTCGTCCGTGCTCAGCGTCAGGTCCAGGGCCTTGAGCGCCTCGGCCAGCCGGTCCGGCCGCTTGGTCCCGATCAGCGGGATGATGTCGTCGCCGCGCGCGGCCACCCACGCGATGGCCAGCTGGGCCGCGCTGACTCCTCCTCGGCCGGCATCCCCGCCCCCCACCCTTTCCGCGATCGTCTCGAGAGCGCCGAGCAACTCCAGGTTCCGCGCGTGGTTCTCGCCGGCGAACCGGGGGAACCTGGCCCGCGGGTCATTCGGGGCCAGCCGGGCCGTGCCGCTGCTCAGCAGGCCGCGGGACAAGATGCCGTAGGCGGTCACGGCGATGCCGAGCTCGCGCACGGCCGGCAGGATCTGCGCCTCGATGCCCCGGCTCATCAGCGAGTACTCGATCTGCAGCGCGGCGATCGGGTGCACGGCGTGGGCGCGGCGGATGGTGTCCGCGCCCATCTCGGACAGCCCGATGTGGCGGACGTACCCGGCCTTGACCATCTCGGCGATGGCCCCGACCGTCTCCTCGATGGGCACCGCCGGGTCGAGCCGGGCGGGCTGGTACAGGTCGACGTAGTCGGTGCCGAGCCGGGTCAGCGTGTAGGCCAGCGAGTTCTTCACCGCGGTCGGGCTGGTGTCGTGCCCGATGAACGCGCCGGCGGGGTCCCGCTGCCCGCCGAACTTCACCTGGATGAACACGCTGTCCCGGGGGATGCCGCGGCGTAGCGCGTCGCGCAGCAGGAGCTCGTTGTGGCCCATGCCGTAGAAGTCGCCGGTGTCGAGCAGCGTGATCCCGGCGTCGACGGCGGCCCGGATCGTGGCCAGGCTCTCCTGGTCGTCCGCCTCGCCGTAGATGCCCGACATGCCCATCAGCCCGAGCCCGGCCCGGGACACCACCGGCCCGCCCCGTCCCAGCGTCGTCGTCTCCATGCCCCGATCCTAGGGGCCGCCGACCGCGCCCTGTTACCCGTGCGCATGCTGTGAAACCAGGGCGTGCGGGGCCGTTAGGGTCGAGGGATGACGGCTATCGTGCTCGCGTCGGGGTCGTCGGCCAGGCTCGCGGTGCTGCGGGCGGCCGGGCTGGAACCCGAGGTCGTGGTGAGCGGCGTGGACGAGACGGCGTTCTCCGCCGCTACTCCGGCCGAACTCGCCGGGCAGCTCGCCCGGGCCAAGGCGGCCGCGGTCGCGGCCTGCCTGCCGGCGGTGCGGGCGGGCGCGCTGGTGATCGGCTGCGACTCGCTGCTCGACCTGGGCGGACGGCCGCTGGGCAAGCCCGCCTCGGCGGACGAGGCGGCGGCGCGCTGGCGGGAGATGTCCGGCCGGAGCGGCACCCTGGTCACCGGGCACTGCGTGATCGACACGGCCACCGGCCAGCAGGCCGCGGCGGTGGCCGCGACCACGGTGCGGTTCGGCACCCCGTCGGAACGGCAGATCGCCGCCTACGTGGCCTCGGGCGAGCCGCTCGCCGTGGCCGGGGCGTTCACCCTGGACGGCCGGGGCGGCTGGTTCGTGGACGGGATCGACGGCGACCACGGCAACGTGCTGGGCATCTCGCTGCCGCTGCTGCGGCGGCTGCTGGCCGACCTGGGATTCGACGTAACTGAGCTGTGGGCCTGAGCGCAGGAGGGCACACTACCCTGTAAGGGGAGCGAGCGAACTGGCCCTACGGACCGGACGGATGCATGGAACCCGAACCCACCGTGCTGGACAGCCTGCGCAAGGCGGTCGCGGCGATGCCCGACGACGTGCCACTCCGCCTGCACCTGGCGACCATGCTGCTGCAGGCGGGCCAGCCCGACGAGGCGATCAGGCAGCTGGGCGCCGTCCTGCAGCGCGACCCGGGCAACGTCCAGGCGCTCGGCCTGCTGCGGGAGCCGGGATCCACCGGGCCCGCGGGATCCGGGCCTGCTGAGGCCGCATCCCCGCCACCTCCCGCCCCGCCACCTCCTGCCCCGCCACCTCCCGCCCAGGGGGCGGCGGATCCCGGCCAGCGCTACGACTGGTCGCAGGCCGAGGACGAGCTGCGTGACGTGCTGCCCGCGATGTTCGTCGGCGAAGGGGAAACGGCGGACTCGGCCTCGGCGGGCATCGACGAGGCGGATGCCTATGACGCCGAGCACACCGGCCTCACCCTGGCCGACGTGGCCGGGATGACCGAGGTGAAGCAGCGGCTCGAGGCGGCCTTCCTGGCCCCGATGCGCAACCCGGAGCTGCGCAAGCTCTACGGCAAGTCCCTGCGCGGCGGGCTGCTGCTTTACGGGCCGCCGGGCTGCGGCAAGACGTTCATCGCCCGGGCCGTGGCCGGCGAGCTCGGCGCCCGGTTCATCGCGGTGTCGTTCGCTGACATCATCGACATGTTCGTCGGGCAGAGCGAGCGGAACATCCACGAGCTGTTCGAGGTGGCCCGCAGGAACGCGCCGTGCGTGCTGTTCCTCGACGAGGTGGACGCGATCGGGCAGAAGCGCTCGCAGCTGCGGAACACGCCGATGCGCAGCGCGGTCAACCAGCTGCTGCTCGAGCTCGACGACGTCTCGGGCAACAACGAGGGCGTGTTCCTGCTGGCGGCGACCAACCACCCGTGGGACGTGGACAGCGCGCTGCGCCGGCCGGGCCGGTTCGACCGGACCCTGCTGGTCCTGCCGCCCGACGCCGGCGCCCGGGAGGGTGTCTTCCGCTACCACCTGAAGGACCGGCCGGTGGCCGGCATCGACCTGGCCAAGCTGGCCAAGCAGACCGACGGGTACTCCGGGGCCGACATCGCGCACATCTGCGAGACGGCGGCCGAGCGGGCGCTGCTGGACTCGGTCCGGCTCGGCGAGCCGCGGATGATCGGCGCGCCGGACCTGGAGGCGGCCATCGGCGAGGTCAAGCCTTCGCTCGGCGCGTGGTTCGACACGGCCCGTAACGTGGCCCTGTTCGCCAACGAGAACGGAAGCTACGACGACCTGGCCGCTTACCTGCGCAAGCGCCGGCTCATCTGAGGCCGCGCCGGTGATCGAGCTACTGTGATCGAGCTACTGTGATCGAGACGCTGTGATCGAGCTGAGGCAGGAGCTGGCCCGGGCCTCGGCGATGCTCGACGTCCGCCGGTTCGACGAGGCCTCGCACCTGCTGGCCCGGGTCGTCGCGGCCGAGCCGGAGAGCAGCCGGGCCTGGTGCCTGATGGCCCGCGCGCACCTGGGCGCCGAACGCTACACCGAGGCGGTCAGCACGGCCAGCCGGGCGGTGTCCCTGGACCCGGCCGACGAGTGGCCGCACCGTCTGGCCAGCAACGCCCTGGTCCACCTGAACCAGCACGCGGACGCGCTGCGGGCGGCGTACGAGGCGGCCCGGCTGGCGCCGGGCTACTGGCAGACGCACGTGTGCGTGGCGCAGGCCGCGCTGGCCGCCCACCGCCTCGACATCGCCGCCGAGGCCGCGACCCGGGCCCGCGCCCTGGCCCCGAACGAGCCCGACGTGCACTTCCTGGCGGGCAAGGTGAGCCTGGCGCGCGGTGACCTGACCGCGGCCAGGGAACACCAGGAACGCGCGCTGGCCCTCGACCCGGCGCACAGCGGCGCGATGAACGAGCTGGGCCGGATCCGGCTGCGGCGGCACGACACGGCCGGCGCGATCAGGCACTTCATCAGCGCGGCCCGCGCCACGCCCGACGAGCGCATCTACAGCAGGAACATCGACGTGGTGCTGCTGCGCACGGTGTCCCGGACGATCTACGTGTTCACCTTGATCGCGCTGATCCTGATCTGGATCCCCGCGGTCACCCACGTGAACCGGATGCCGTTCGTGATCGCCCTGGGCGCCGCCGCGATGGCCACCGTGGCCTGGTTCGCGTGGATGGTGCTGCGGCTGCCGCGTGAGGCGCGGCTGATGGTGCGGCGGACGCTGCGCGCGCCGCGGGTGGCGGCGGCGCTGACCCTGGCGACGGGCGGCGTGGGGGTGGCGTTCGGCCTGGTCGCGTTCACTCCGGCCACCGACCTGACGCAGGTCCTGCCGGTCGCGGTGGTGATCACGGTGGCGGCGCGGCTGGCGGCCTTCGCCGCGCTGCGCGGGGCGGCGGCGCGGCGGCCGTGAGGTCGCCCGGTGCGGGTTCGTCTCGCTCGGGTTCGTCTCGCTCGGTCCAGGTGACGTCGCGGATGGACCGCAGCGTCAGCACGGCCGCGCTGCTCAGCAAGCCGTAGGCCGCGCCCACCCCGAAGACCAGGGCCGGGCCGAACGCGGCGTACAGCGGCCCGTCGATCGCGTACCCGATCACGCCGATGCCGAACGCGGGGAACAGGCTGAGCGCGTTGACCCGGGCGAGCAGCTCGGGCGGCACCCGCTGCTGGACGGCCGTGCCGCCGAAGATGCCCGAGGTGGCCGAGCCCGCCCCGCAGCAGAACGCCGCGGCGGCCACCCACCCGGCCGGGGCGTGCAGCGCCATCGGCAGATCCGGCAGCGCGTAGCAGAATGTGCCGATCGTCGCGACCACCATCGGCCGCCGCGGCCTGCGGCCGAGCGCGAGCAGTCCGGCCACGATCGCGCCCGCGCCCTGGGCCGCCATGACCGCGCCCCAGACCGCCGGGCCGCCCAGGTAGGCGTGGGCCGCGACCGGGCCGAGCAGCATCCAGGGCGCCCAGGTGATCAGGTTGAAGAAGGCGAACTGCACGGTGACGACCCACAGCCAGGTCAGGGACCGGAACTCGGCCCAGCCCGCGGCTATGTCCCGGCGCAGCCAGCGGCCGCCTCCGGCTTTTCCCTCCCCGGCCGTCAGCTGGCCGGGCAGCCGGAGCAGGCTGAGGGCGAGCACGCTCACCGCGTAGGAACCCGCGTCCACGGCCACCACCACGCCCGACCCGGCCAGGGCGACCAGTACACCGCCGAGCGCGGGCCCCCCGATACTGGTCGCCGACCTGGCCAGACCGTACAGGGCGTTGGCGTTGACGAGCTGGCCGCGCGGCGCGATCTCGACCGTGAGCGCGTCCCTGGCCGCGGTGAAGAACCCCTCGCCAGTGCCGCCGAGCCAGGCCAGCAGCACGAACACCCAGAGCGCGGGCCGGCCCGCGAGCACCGTCCCGGCCAGCGACCCCTGCGTGGCACAGCGGAGCACGTCGGCGGAGAGCATCACCCGGCGTCGGCCGAACCGGTCCGCGATCGCCCCGGCCACCGGCAGCACCAGCACCTGGGGCACGACCGCGGCCGCGAACACCACCCCAAGCCCGGACGCGCTCGCCCCGCTGTCCAGCACGGCCCAGGCGATGGCGACCGTCGACATCGACGAGCCGAACAAGGAGGTGACGTACCCGGTGTAGAACCGGCGGAAGTTCGGCTCGGCCAGCACGCCGGCCCGCTGCCGCAGCCATTCAGACCCCATGGCGCCCGATCGTGGCACCACGACCGGGCGGGCACAATCCGTACTACTAAGAAAACTTTAGCCAGATCGGCTCAATTTTGTCTCGAGGTCGTCCTTGAAATCGCCCGCCAACCCGGCCGCGCGACGTCTGACAAGAAAATTTTGCCCGTCGCGTAATTTTCTTTAGTCAAGTCGACTCAACTTTAGAGCGCACAGGTCGATCCGATGCGAGCACGGGTATGCCGCCCGGCGGCGAGCACGGGTCGTCCGGCGGCGAGCACGGCATGAAACCTGGCTTCCAGCGCGTCCTAGCGCACTGAACCTCGGCTTTCATACCGTCGCAGGTCCGGGCTGGCGCCGGAGGGCGGCGATGGCGATGGCGGCGGCGGCAGCGGTGCCGGTGGGACTCACGTCCGGTTTGCGAGCCTGCCGCTCGCGATTTGTCGGCAGTTTCGGGTGCTCTGACACCCGAAACTGCCGACAAAAGCACCGGTTTCCGTTCTGGGGGCTGTTGCAGGATCGGTTACTCATGGGTCCGGCACAGGACGGCTGGCGCATGACCTCCCGGGCATGACGCCCGCGCCATGACGCCCGCGCCGTGCCCCGCCAGGCGCGGGAGCACCACCAGCCGCGAACCTGCACCTGCAGTCGCAAGTTAACCGGGTGGATCGGGGCTACCGGGTGAAAATTAGGGGGACCATGATGCACCAAAATCACCCCGGAGCCCGAAATCACCCCGCTAATCCCGCCGGACAGCGCACCACCAGCCCCCCCAGGACACCACAGCACCCGGCGGCACGCCAGCCAGCCAGCCGCGAGACACCGTGATCCGGCAACAGCCTCTCTGACACCCGAAACTGCCGACAAAGCACCGGTGTCCGTTCTGGGTCGGGGCTACACACGGAGGAGACGACGGGTTAAGATACATCTCGATCTCTGTCGAGGTGAAGGGGATGTGATGGCGGTGACGGACGGGGGCGCGGGGGTGCCGGAGGAGCGGGGGGTTGGCACGCGGGCTTCGGATCGGGAGCGGGAGGCGGTGGTGCAGCGGGTGCAGGACGCGTTCGCCGAGGGGCGGCTCGACGACGTCGAGTTCGACGAGCGGACGCGGGCCGCGCTCACCGCGCGGACGCGGGCCGACCTGGATGCCCTGCTGGCCGACCTGCCCGCGGTAACCGCGACGGCCAGCGCGCCGGTGACGGCGCCCGGGCCGGGGCGGTTCGCGATCGCGCTGAAGAGCTCGGTGCGGCGGGCCGGGCGCTGGCGGGTGCCGGAGCGCTACACGACCGTGGTCTACAAGGGCGGCGGCTGGCTCGACCTGCGGGCGGCCGAGCTCAGCGGGCCGGTCACCACGTTCGTGGCCGTCGCTTACAAGTCCCGGGTGACGATCCTGGTGCCGCCGAACGTGCGGGTGGAGATGACCGGTTTCGGCGTCACCCAGGGCCAGGAGGACGAGGATCCCGGCTACCGCCTGCCGGCCGACGCGCCGGTGATCCACGTGCGCGGCGTCGCGTACAAGGGCACGGTGGAGATCGCGACCCGCCCGCCGGAGCGGCCCGCGCTGCGGTAACCCGTGGGATGATGACGCGGTGACGTGGAAAGCACCGGAGGTGGAGCGGCCGGAAGGGCCGCTGACGGGGCCTGAGCGCCCGATGCTTCAGGCGTTCCTCGACTGGCACCGGGCGACACTGCTCTACAAGTGCGCCGGCCTGACCGGAGAGGAACTGGCCCGCCAGCCAATATCGCCGTCGGGCCTGTCCTTGCTCGGCCTGGTCCGGCATTTGACCAAGGTGGAGCGGGTGTGGTTTCGCCAGCGGTTCGCGGGCGAGCCGGTCGATCTTCCCTTCGCCGATGGCCCGGAAGCCGAGTTCGGGCGCACAGAACCGGCCCGGGCCGCCGCCGACTACGCCCGGCTGACCGAGGAGTTCAAGCTGGCCGACGCGGCCGTGGCCAACGCTTCCCTGGACGACACCTTCACTCACGAGAGGACCGGCGAGGTCATGTCCCTGCGCATGATCTACCTGCACATGATCGAGGAGTACGCGCGGCATGTGGGCCACGCCGACCTGCTGCGCGAGCAGATCGACGGCGCCACCGGCGAGTAGCGCTAGCCTCCGGTCGCGGGCCGGCCGGTGTAGACCGCGCGCGGGCGCAGCGGACCGGGCCCGGAGTAGGCCTCCAGGGCATGGGCGATCCAGCCCGCCGTCCTGGACACCGCGAAGAACGCCTCCCCCGCGCCCCGGACCATGCCCGCCACCCGGGCCAGCGTGGCCAGGGCGAAGTCGATGTTGGGCTCGGGCAGCGACTTGTGCCTGACCTCCGCCAGGACGGCCTCGGCCACCGCGAGCTGGCCCGACTTCGGCGCGGCCCGGCGCACCAGGTCGAGCAGGACGGTGGCGCGCGGGTCGCCGCCGCGGTACACGAAGTGCCCGAAGCCGGGTACCTTCTCGCCCCGGCGCAGTAGTTCGGCTACCACCCGGGGCACGTCGTCCGGCCCGCTGGCCGCGGCCAGCAGCGCTTCGGCGCCGAGGGAGGCCCCGCCGTGCAGCGCGCCACTCACCGCGCCCAGGCCGGTGCCGACCACGGCGTACGGGTCGGCGCGGACCGAGGCGGCGGCCCGGGCCGCCAGCGTCGAGGCGGCCAGCTCGTGGTCGGCCAGCAGCACCAGCGCGGCGGAAGCCGCTCGCAGCAGCCCGGGACTGGCCCGGCGGTCGCAGAGCCGGTCCCACAGCCGCCCGGCGATGTGGCCCTCCGAGCTTTTGGCCGCCACCAGGGGAAGGCAGTCCACCATGCCGGCGGTGATGTTCCGCCCGGCCGCGACCACGGCCGACTGGTCGAACTGGAGCCGGAGCGGGTCGGTGGCCGCCATCGCCGGGACGATCACCTGGAGCCGCTCGAGCGGCAGCGCCCCGGCGGGCAGCGCGGCCTGCGCGGCGCGGCCCGCGGCCAGCGCCGCGGGGCGGGCCTGCCACGGTTCCCCCGCGGGCCGGAACTCGCCCGTCCAGAGCAGCTCGGCGACCTCCTCGAAGGTCCGGCTGACGGCCAGGCGCATGACGTCCAGGCCGCGGAAGCGCAGGCTGTCGGCGGTGAGCTCGGTGATGGCCGACTCTACCGTGATGTCCGCGGCGCCGGCCGGGCGGCGCGGGCGGCCCCGGCGGGCCAGCCGGTCGACCTCATCCGCGCTGAACAGGCTGGCCCGGCCGTCCGCGGCCCGGGCCCGGGTCAGCACGCCGCGGCTGACGTAGGCGTAGAGGGTGGCGGGCTTGACGCCGAGCCGCCGGGCGGCCTCGGCGGCGGTCAGGAAGTCAGCCATGCGTCCCCGCGGTCCGGTCCGGATGTTGAATTCATCAATATTGACAAGGGTTCACCATTTGTCAATCTTCACGACTGAACCGGATGCCCGCCGGGGCCGTGACAGGAACGGCGGGGGAAATAGACCGGAGGGCGGCGGCGGCCGAGACTTCGGTGAGCTGGGGTCGGAGGGAAATGCCGTGTTTCCTGTGGCCATCATGGCCGGCGCGGCGTGGCTGTTGCTGTTCTCCGTCCTGCTGATCGTCCCGCCGCCGCCTGGACCGCGACGAGGGGGCGGCCCAGGCGGTGGCCGGGATCAGCAAGCAGGCGGGGCGCGGGATTCAGGCGTCGAGCCGCCGGCGGTCATCAGCCTGCTGGCCGGGCGGCTGGACAAGCTCGGCTTCGGGGCCACCCTGGTCGACCTGGCCGCGCGTGGCTGGTTCCGGGTCCACGGGCCGGCCGAGCCAGGTGCACCGATCCCGGGCGGACCGGGCGAGGCCAGCGGGCCGGGGCCGGCTATGTGCGTGGTTCCGGCGGAAACGCCGGGCGGGGCGCTGGCGCCGTTCGAGCGGCGGGTGCTGGCGCACGTGGCGCTGCGGGCGGGCGCGGCGGGCCGGGTGCCCGCGCCGGCGCTTCGCGACGGGTTCAGTGGCGGGGAAGACGAGTTCATGTCGGCCTTCCAGGAGGAGGTCGACGCGGAGGCACGTCGCCTGGGGCTGACTAGGGCCCGGCTGACCGGGCGGCGGATCGGCCTGCTGGCCTTGCTGCTGACCGTCCCGGCCGGGCTGCTGGCCGCCGCCGTCGCGGACGCGCACCGTTCCTACGGGCTGGCCTGGGCGGGCGGGCTGTGGTGGGGCGGCTTCGTGCTCGCAGGCGCTGTCGGGGCCAGCCGGCGGCGCAGCGCGGCCGGGCAGGCGGCGCTGAAGCGGTGGCGTTCGGACGTGGCTGGGGCCTCCGGTGGCGGGGCCGTCGGTGGCGGGGCGCCTGGTCACGACCGGCTGCTGGGGTACGCGGTTGCCCTCGGCGCCGCGCCCGCGGCGCTGGCCGTCTTCGACCCGCCCAGGAAGAACACCGCGTGGTCGAGCTACCGCGGCGGGTGGCAGCAGCTCGAGATCGAGACGACCACCTGGTCCTGGCCGAAGGGCTGCTTGATCCCGATCGCCATCACCGGTGGATCCGTCGCGTACGTCGCCGCGGCGATCTGGCTGGGCACGCACGGGATGGTGGCGCTGGCCAAGGGCCTGGTCGGCCTGGTCGTGGCCGGCGCCGTGGCCGGCATCGCGGTCTGGCTGGCCCGCCGGTCGGTGCCGCCGTCGTTGGCCGAGTTCGACGGCCAGGTGATCAGGCAGTGGATGGTCAAGGGCGACAGCGAGAGCCCGGACGAGTGGCACGTCGCGGTCGACGACGGCACCCGCGAGGTGGCCTGGGACTTCAGCATCGGCGGCGAGCCGTGGCGGCGGCTGACGCCGGGAACGTTCGTGCACGCGCGGGTGAACCTGCGCGACCGCAAGGAGGTGAGCGTAGCGCCGGTGGAGCCGCCCGCGGTCGCGCGACCGCTGGCCGGGGTCGCCGCCGACCAGCAGCGGGCCGCCACCAAGGGCCTGCCGGATCCGGAGGGACTGGTGACACGGGACGAGGCGGCCGCCCTGCTCGGCGGCCAGGGGGTAGCGGTCGACGGCAAGCACGCCGAGGCCGGCGTGGGCCGGACCATGATCTGGCAGCACGCCAAGACGATGCGGCCGATGCTGCGGGTCGAGGTGCGGCACGCGGCCGACGCCCGGCCCGCGCCCCCGCCCGGCGCGTGGCGCGCCCCCGGCGTCGCGGACGGCTACCTGGCGGGCCTGGCCGGCGCCGTGACCGTACCTCCGCTGATCGCGCTGCTCAGCATCCACGGGACCGCCGGGTCGGTGCCGTCCGGGTCGGTGCCGTCCGGGCCGGAGAGGCTGGCCGGGCTGCTGCCCGTGGTGGAGGGACGGCTCCGCGACGAGGTGGCCCGCCTGAACCGTGGTGACTGAACCGCAATCATTGATTTTAATCAATATTGACGATAGTTGATTAGTTCGTCAATCTGGGGGCATGTCATCGATCCACTTTCTCGACGTGACCAACCGGGACGGAGTGCAGACGGCGCGGACCGGCCTGTCCAAATTCGGCAAGGTGATGGTCAACTTCTACCTGGGCCGGCTGGGCGTGGCCCAGTCCGAGATCGGGTTCCCGTTCCTGTTCCACGAGGTGCCGTACGTCCGGGCCTGCCTGGCGCTGGCGGAGGCGGGCGCGTTCGGCGACCTGCGGCTGTCCGGCTGGTGCCGGGCGGTACCGGCCGACGTGGAGTCGGCCGTCGCGGTCGAGGCCGGGGGCCAGCACCTGCGGCATTACAACCTGTCGATCTCCACGTCGGACCAGATGATCACGAACAAGTTCCGCGGCAAGCTCGACCGTTCCTCGATCATCGAGGAGATGGTGGCGGCGGTGAAGGTCGCCAGGGAGGGGCTGCGTCGTGCCGGAGGCGCGCCAGGCGAGCACAGCATCGGGGTCAACGCGGAGGACGGGTCGCGGACCGACGATGGTTACCTGCTCGAGTTCGCGCTCGCGGCCAGGGAGGCGGGCGCGACGCGGGTGCGGTACTGCGACACCATCGGCGGCGACTCCCCCGGCCGGATCAGGGAGCGGTTCGCCAAGCTCGCCTCGGCGACCGGCCTCCCGGTCGAGACGCACTGCCACAACGACCTGGGCATGGCCGTGGCGAACTCGGTATCCGGCGCGCTCGGCGACCTGGACGCGGGCCAGGACGCCTGGGTGAACACGTGCGTGAACGGGATCGGCGAGCGGGCCGGCAACGCCGACCTGCTGTCGTGCATCCTGGCCTTCCGGTACGGGTTCGGGGTGGGCGACGCGGCCGTGATCGGGGATCCGGTCGACCTGTCGTGGGCCAGGAGGTTCGGCCTGTGGGCGGCGTACGCGTTCGGGCAGCCGCTGCCGCCGGCCTGGCCGGGTACCGGGCGCAACGCGTTCGCGCACGAGTCGGGCATCCACGCCGACGGGGCGCTGAAGGACCGGGGGAACTACGAGCTCTACGACGACAGCGAGCTCGGGCCGTTCCCCGCCGACTGGTTCGCGCGGGAGGGCCGGGTCGTGCTGACCGGCGAGTACGGCGGCAAGGCGGGGTTCAGGCACGTCGTCGACGGCCTCGGCATCGAACTGGCCGACGGGACTGAAGACCTGGCGTTCTCCCTGGTCCAGCTGTGCGCGTCCGCGACCGGTAAGCCGCTGACGGACGACGAGCTGCGGCTCATCGCCGGATACCCGCGGCAGCTAGCGCTGTTGTTTCCCGGGCAGCTCTCCCCGGGCGGCTGATCGGGGTACACTCCGTGTCCGTGCGAAGGAGCGATCCTGGGGACAGGGGGCAGCAACCACGACAGCGGCGGAGCGGCCGGAGCCGGAACGGGCTCTTGTCCACGCTCGGGCCGCTGGCGGTCGGAGTCCTGCTCGCGTTCGGATGGAACATGCTGGTCTCCCAGCCGCATGGCGCGGCCGGGGCTGAGTCGGGGATCACCCGGCAGGTCGGGCGGACCGTCGACGAGGTCGCGGCGCAAGCCTGGGCGAGCGCGTCGCCGCACGCCGTGCCCGGCGCCACGGGAAACGCGGCCGGGGGGCACGCGCCATCCTCGTTCGGGAGATAGATTCTTGGTCTTGTGAAGGTCTTTATCTCCTGTGACATGGAGGGCGTGGCCGGGATCGTCGACTGGGACCAGTGCCGCGCGCCCGGCCGGCCCTACGAGGAGGGGCGGCGGCTGCTGCTCGGCGAGGTCAATGCCGCCATCGACGGCGCCCTGGCGGCCGGGGCGACCGAGATCGTCTGCAACGACTCGCACGGGACGATGAACAACCTGGACCCGGAACTGCTGCACGGGCAGGCCAGGTACGTGTCCGGCCGGCACAAGCCGCTGTACATGATGCAGGCCCTGGACGCCACCGCGGACGTCGTGTTCATGGTGGGCTACCACGGGTCGATCTCGGGCGAGAGCTCGGTGCTGTCGCACACGTACAACCCGTCGGTGGTCTCGCACGTCACCCTGAACGGGGCCCGGGTGGGCGAGAGCGGGATCAACGCCCTGGTGGCGCTGGCCCACGGCGTGCCGGTCGGGCTGATCACCGGGGACCAGCACACGGCGGCCGAGGCCGATCCGTTCATTTCGGGGGCCGAACGGGTGGTGGTCAAGGAGTCGTTCACCCGGTTCGGGGCGGATAACCTGCACCCCGAGGCGGCCCGGGCGCTGATCGCGGACGGGGCTCAGCGGGCGGTGGAGCGGGCGGCAGGCCTTTCGCCGCCATCGATCGAGCTTCCGGCCACGCTGGACGTGCACCTGCAGACGGCGGACATGGCCGAGGTAGCTTCGTGGGTCCGGGGCACCGAACGGACCGGGACCCGGACGGTGAGTATCGGCGGTGCGGACCCGCTGGTGATGTTCCGCTCGTTCGTGGCGCTGACTTACATCACGCGGCAGTCCGAGGGGCGCTAGGTCGGCGAGCCAGCGGCGGCGCCGGTGGCCTGGTCCTGGCCCCAGCGCGCGATCGCGGCGTCGATGTCGAGCGGGAGGATCATCTGCCCGTCAACCGTCTCGGCCGCCCAGTCCTGGGCCGGCACCCGCCACATGACCTCGAACTCGATGCCGCTGGGGTCCTTGGCGTACAGCGACTTGGACACCCGGTGGTCGCTCTCCCCCACCAGCGCGCCGGCCTGGACCAGTTTCGCCCGGATCTCGGCCAGGTCGGCCAGGGTGCCGACCTCCCAGGCGAGGTGGTAGAGCCCGGGGTGGTCGGGCTGGTCGGGCGCCCGGCCCGCGCCGATCTCGAACAGGCCGAGGTCGTGGTCGTTGGACGACCCCGGGGCGCGCAGGAACGCGGCCCGGCCGGGGATCTCCATCCGGACCTCGAAGCCGAGCGTGCTCCGGTAGAAGCCGACGGTCCGGTCGAGACCGTGCACGTAGAGAACGGCGTGGTTGAGGCGGCGGATAGCCATCGGCGCTCCTATCCCGGACATTATTACTACAGCGTGTCGTAGAGCGAGCTGATGACGGAGTCCGTCATGGCTTCCCGCGGTAGCTAGCGGAGCTGTCCGCGCTGGCGGCGGCGGACCTCGCGGTACCGGCGCCGCTGCGACTCGTCGAGCATCATCCAGGCACCCGCCGGGACGGCGATCGCGAGCACGATCAGCGCCAGCGCGATCGGCCACGGAACTATGAAAAGCAGGATGAAGCCGATGACGATCCCGGCAATTCCCAGCTTCGCGTGCGGTGTCATGCTGACTCCGTTTCACTCATCCCCGGGCCGGGGGCCCCCAATCCGGCCCAGCTGCTCTCTAGCTTATAGGGCACCCGGGCATCAGTAGGATCTTCACGGCCGTGGTTCTGCCGAACGGAGTACGCTGCGGGCATAGCCGGCCCTCCGGCCGGCCCTGGGGAGGAAGCCGTGACCATCTGGATGCCGGTCGAGCCCGAGGCCAACGACCTGCTGAGCCGCAGCCCGCTCGCCCTGCTCATCGCGATGCTGCTCGACCAGCAGGTCACGCTGGAGAAGGCCTTCATGGGGCCGCTGGACCTAGTCCGGCGGCTGGGTCACGAGCCGACCGCGCTCGAGCTGGCCGAGTTCGACCCGGACCGGCTCGCGGCCATTTTCTCCGAACGACCCGCGATGCACCGGTACCCCCGGGCGATGGCCGCCCGGACGCAGGAGATGGCCCGGCTGATCGTCGAGCACTACGACGGCGACGCCGCCCAGGTCTGGTCGTCCGCCACCTCGGGCGCGGAGCTGCTGAAGCGGGTGGCGGCGCTACCCGGGTTCGGCGCCCAGAAGGCGCAGATCTTCGTGGCCCTGCTGGGCAAGCAGCTCGGCGTGCGGCCGGACGGCTGGCGGGAGGCGGCGGGTGCGTTCGGCGGTGAGGGGACGCGGGTCTCGGTCGCCGATATCACCGACGAGGTCTCCCTCGGCGAGGTCCGCTCCTACAAGCAGGCCCTGAAGGCCGCCGCCAAGGCCAAGGCTGGTTCCCCGACGTCGTAGCCGGCCGCCCGGCGACGGCGGCAGCGCGGCCGGCTCGGGCGGCCGACTACGGCGGCTGGCGTCCCATACCGCACCGGTGGCACATCGGGTCACCTAGAGATGCACCGGTGGCACATCGGGTCACCTAGGCAGGCCTCCCGAAATAACGAGAGCCGTGGGCGACTTGGACGGACTGCCGTTCTTGACGTTTTTGTGTTAGGTATGGGTCGTGTCGGCCGGGGCGTTGCTAGTTTCGGGGGCATGGAGTCTGTTGAGGGGTTTATCGACCGGCTGCCGAAGGTCGAACTTCACGTTCATCTGGTTGGTTCCGCGTCGGTGCCGACCGTGCTCGAGCTGGCGCGGAGGCATCCGGCGGGCGCGGGGGTGCCCGGGTCGGCCGCGGAGCTTGCGGGCTTTTACGAGTTCCGGGACTTTCCGCACTTCGCGGAGGTCTACGGGGCGGTCAGCAGCCTGGTCCGCGAGCCGGCCGACGTGGCCGAGCTGGTGCTCGGGGCGGCGCGCGACCTGGCCGGGCAGAACGTCAGGTACGCCGAGCTGACCGTCACCCCGTACACGTTCACCGCGGCCGGGATGCCGGTAAAAGAGCTGACCGAGGCGCTGGACGTCGCGGCCCGGTCGGCGCAGCGGGAGCACGGGATCACGATGGCTTATGTCTTCGACGTGGCCGGCGAGTACGGCGAGCCGGCCGCGCGCGCCACCCTGGACCACGCGCTGGACTGCCCGCCGGAGGCGCTGACGGGTTTCGGGCTGGCCGGGATCGAGCAGGCCAGGCCGCAGTTCACCGAGGCGTTCCGCTCGGTGTTCGCCGCGGCCGTCGCGGCCGGGCTGCACAGCGTGCCGCACGCCGGCGAGATGTCCGGTCCCGCCACGATCTGGGAGGCGCTGGACGGCCTGCGGGCCGAGCGGATCGGGCACGGCATCAGCTGCCTGGGCGATCCTTTGCTGGTGGCGCGGCTGCGGGAGAGCCAGGTGCCGCTCGAGGTGTGCCTCACGTCCAACGTCAGCACCCGCCAGGTCCCCGCCCTGGCCGCGCATCCGCTGCCGCGGCTGCTCGCGGAGGGCCTGTTCGTGACGCTGAACAGCGATGACCCGCCGATGTTCGGGACCACGCTGACGGAGGAGTACCGGCGGGCGGCCTCGGTCCTCGGGCTGGGTCGGGCCCAGCTGGCAGGGCTGGCGGCCAACGGGGTGCGGGCCTCGTTCCTGGACGCCGGCGCGAAGCAGGCGCTCCTGGCCGAGATCGCCGCCGTGGCCGGGCCGCCGGCGGCGGCGGGAAGCGTAGCGGAAACGCGGGCGGTCTAGCGACCGGGCTCTAGGCTAAGGACGCAGGCGGACGGGGTGCGCGGGAGCGAGACGGTGAGCGCGCCAGCCCGGGCGTCCCAGCGGGTACCCGCTCCGGCACCGGCCGGGTACAGGATCCGGGCGATGAGCGGCTGGCCGCGCAGGTGGGGGATGGGGAGCGTCGCTACGGCGGGATCGCCTGCCGTAGCGGGGCCCGGATGACCGCTCGCCTCGCCCAGGGGGCCGCGGTGCCATACGGTCACGTAGCTGATGCCTGGTGCGCGCAGGCCTAGCGCGATCCACGAGTCGGCCCACCGGGGCAGGCCCAGCGGCCAGAACGGCATCGCGCGGGCCAGGTCGGCCCGGATGCTCTTGTACACCCGCACCGCCTCCGCGACCAGGTCGCGCTGATGAGGGCTCATCCGGTCGAGGTGCCCGGACAGGTGGACGCGGCCCAGCAGCGCGCCGCACAAGGTGAAGGCAATCTCGTCGTCGGTGAAATCCGGCTGCGGGTAAGCCCAGTTGGCGGCCTGCTCCGGTGTCATCGCCGCGGGCGCCGCCGCCGCAATCGGCGGGTAACGGAGGAAGTCCTGCTGGTCGCTGGTGGACTGGAGCTGGAGGCGAGCGAGCAGCGCGTAGTCGGTCCGCATGCCGCCGGACGAGCAATTCTCGATGACCAGCCCCGGATGACGGTCCAGCGCCGCATCCAGCCAGTCGAGGTGGGCCCGGTTGGCCGCCAGCAGGCCAGCACCCAGGGCGACGTTCCCGGTATCGGTCCCTGGTCCCACGCAGATGTTGTAGTCGCACTTGAGGTATCCGACCCCGAGGTCATCGACCAGGAAGTCCACCACCTCGTCGAGGTGCTTCACCGCGGCAGGATGGCGCAGGTCCAGGTGATAGCGGCCATTTTCGGCCACGAGGCGGCCGTCCCGCTGGAAAAACGCCTCCGGCGGCAGTTGCCCGGCGACCGGGCTGTTGACGCCGACGACCTCCGGCTCGAGCCACAGGCCGGGCGTCATCCCGGCCGCCCGGATGTGACCGAGGACCTCGGCGATCCCGTTCGTGAACCGGGTTACCGAGGGCTTCCAGGCGCCCACCGTGTCCCACCAGCCCTCGCCAAGCCCGGCGTACCAGCCGGAGTCGATGCAGAAGTACTCCGCTCCCGTTTCCGCCGCCGCCGCGATCAACGGCAACAGCCGCTCGGTGGTGGGGTCGCCCATCAGCGTGTTCATGTAGTCGTTGAAGATCACCGGCAGGCGGCGGTGATCGTCGTGCTCGCGCCGGCTGGCACGCCGGCACGCGGTGAGCCTGGCCATGGCTCCCTCGAACCCGTCATCGCTCACCACGACAGCCACCGGCACCGTGGTGAACGCGTCGCCTGGCCGCAGGGTGGTCCGCCAGTGGTGTTCGGCGTCGGCGGGGCCGAGAAGGGCGAAATACGCGCCGGTGACGGTGCCCCGCGACGCGTGCCAGCCACCCGGTCCTGGCTCGGCGACCGCACGCCGGCGGCCGCATTCCCCCACCTGCCAGTGCCAGGCCCCGTGGTGCTCGATCTGCCAGGCCCAGGCGTGGCCGGTTTGCCCGGCGACCACGGCCCCCATCGGCAGGTACACGCCAGATGACCAGCTGCCCTGGCTGGTAAGCCCGAACCGGCCACGCGGATCCGCGCCATGAACGCGACGGTTCAGGTCGGGCAGCGCGTCACGGAGCGGCCTGCTCTGCCAGCGGCCCTCGGCGAGCCAGTCGTTCTCCGCCCACCGCACGTCCAGATCGGCCAGCGCCTCCGGGTGCTGAGCGGCCGGCTCGCCCGGCTGGCCGCTGGACAGGCCGCCGCACAGGAACGAGGTCACGGAATCGACCGTCACCGGCTCGCGGCCCTGATTGGACAGGCGGACCCACGAGCGCAGGGCACCCTGGCCGATCAGGATGCGGTAAAACACCTCGGCCCGCAGGCCGGTGACCGGGTCGACGAGGTCGACGCGCAGCTCGCGCCAGGACGAACCCGAGGGGCCATCATGGCGACCTTCGCGATAGCCGGCGTAGCGGAACCGGCTGCCGGCCTCGGACTCGCAATAGCGACCGCCGGACCACATCCGGCCCTCGCCGGACACGATGACGTCGAGCAGTGGCAGCGCCGCGCCGGTGCTCGCCGGGGCTGTGCTCGCCGGGGCTGTGCTCGCCGGGTCGCCGGGGGCGGACGGCGCGGATGGCGCGGCCGGCCGACGAGGCGGCGCGGTCAGCCTGGTCATCCTGGCCATCCCGTCTTCGTCCACGTCGATCCGCAGCTCCAGGGCATCGTCCGACCAGCCGATGACGGTCCGGGCCATTTCAGTTCGGGCGGCCAAGCGAGCCTCCTCGGCGCGTGCCGACAGGCATTTCGCGCGTGAAATCGTGACGTGCATGCTCTTGACGCACATGTTGTGACCGGTCACAATCCTTCCATGGATGTGACCGGTCACACAAGTGGCTCGGCTCCCGATCCGGCGGTCCCAGGGACCGTGGCGGCCGAGCGGGGTTCGCGGTCGGTGAGCATCAGGGACGTGGCCGCCGCGGCCGGCGTCTCCTACCAGACCGTGTCCCGGGTGATCAACAGCCATCCGAGCGTCAGGGAATCGACTAGGGAACTCATCCTGGCGACCATCGACGACCTCGGGTTCCGTCCCAACCGCGCCGCCCGCGCGCTGGCCGGCGGCCCCGTGCAGTCGGTCACGGTGCTGACGCCCAACACCACCCTGTACGGGCACCGGAGCGCCCTGCAGGGCATCGAGGAGGCGGCGCGCGCCGCGGGATTCGCCGTCGGCGTGCGCATCGTCGAGTCAACCGCGCCCGCGGAGGTCAGCGACGCGGTGGCCTGGGCGGTCGAGCCGAGCGGCGCGCTCATCGTCATCGCCTACGACGAGGCGGGGACCGCGGCACTGGCTGCCGTCCCGCCTGAGGTGCCCATGGTCGCGATGGTCGAGACCCCGGCGGGCGATGAGGGGCAGGGCAAGCCGTGGGTCTGGCTGGACGACAGGAGGGCGGCCCTGGAGGCGACTCGCTATCTGCTCGGCCTGGGCCACCGGACGGTTCATTACCTGGCCATCCCGTCCTCGACCCACACCAGCCAGCGGCAGGCGGGCTGGCGGACCGCGCTGGAGGAGGCAGGCGCCCCGGTGCCCGAGCCCGCTCAGTGCGGCTGGACCCCCCAGTCGGGCTACCAGGCGGGGCACGCGCTCGGCCTCGACCCGGACGTGACCGCGGTCTTGTGCGGCAACGACGATCTGGCTCTTGGCCTCATGCGGGCCATGCACGAGGCCGGCCGCGCCATCCCGGCGGAGGTCAGCGTGGTCGGATTCGACGACACGCCAGCAGCGGGATACCTCACCCCATCCCTCACTACCGTGCGCATGGACTTCGCCGAACTGGGCCGGGCCAGCTTCGCCTTGCTCCAGGCCCTCCTCGAGCCGGAGACCGCCGTTCCTCCGGTCCCCTGGCCCCAGCCTGTACTGATCATCCGCGAAAGCGCGGGGCCGCCAAATCTGCCGCGCGGGTCGTGGGGACCCGCGCGGCAGGAACTCGATGCACGCCATAGCAAAGGAGCATCTCGTGATTGAGAAGATACACAGGCCGCGCCGCAGACGCGAAAGTGCCGCGCTGCTCGCCACGAGCGCGGCCCTGGTCCTCGTCGCCTGCGGCGGCCCGGCCGCGTCGACGAGCAGCAGTTCGTCCTCGGGGGGAGTAGTGGACATCACCTGGCAGACCATGTGGTCGGGTAACACCCTCACCCTGCTCAGCCAGATGGTGAACAAGTTCAACGCCACTCATCCGAAGATCCACGTCACCGAGTCCAGCATCCCGAGCGCGACCGGGGACGCGAAGCTGCTGTCCGAGATCGCGGCCGGCGACCCGCCGGACGTGTTCACCGAGTGGAACCCGGTCCTCGGCGAGTACGCCGCGGACGGCACGATCCAGTCGATGGCCCCGTACCTGACCGGCACCTACTCCGGCGTGGAGAAGTGGCTGTACCCGATCGCCTTGCAGGGCGGCGAGTACAAGGGCACGCTGTACGCGCTGCCGATGGGCATGAACTCCTGGGCGCTGTACTACAACAAGTCCATGCTGAAGGCGGCCGGCATCTCCTCGCCGCCCACCACGCTGGCCCAGCTCTACGCCGACCAGGCGAAAGAGTGGAAGATCGCCGGCGGCAAGCTGGAGCAGATCGGCTTCTACCCGAGCTACAACCAGGGCATGGAGTACTTCGACAGCTTCTTCGGCGCGGTGAACTGCTTCGACTCCTCGGGCAAGTACGACCTGACCAACTGCCCGGGCGCGCAGGCCGAGGCGAAGTTCCTGGCCTCCTACGACAGCTACCCGTACTCGCTCGTCGCGGCCATGGCGACCGCCTACGGCGGGGTAGCCGGCGGCGATGACGACCCGTTCGTGGCGGGCAAGGAAGGGTTCGCCATGGACGGGCCCTGGGAAGGCGCGCAGAACATCCCGGTCACGAACTCGGCCATGGCCGGCAACTTCGGCGTCGTCCCGTTCCCCAACACCGTCGGCGGCCCGAGCACGTTCGGGCAGGGTAACTACAACATCATCCCGAAAGGGGCGGCGCATCCGCAGCAGGCATTCGAGTTCATCGCCTGGCTGGCCGGCTACGACAACGAGTCCTTCATGACGTCGCTCTACCCGAAGGGCGGCTGGATGCCGACCTCGCCAGCGGGCGCGACCGCGCCCGCCTTCCAGACGTGGCTCAAGGCCAACCCGTGGCTGAACGTGTTCATCAAGCAGATGTCGAGCCCGCTGTCGGTGACGCCCAAGCTCACCCCCACCGAGTCCGAGTTCTTCACCGCGGAGGCCACCGCCTCGGAAAACATAGCCGAGAAGTCATCCACCTGGCAGAACGCGCTGACCTACATCGACCATCAGGCCAACAGCGGTGCCGGCGGCTAGCCCCGTCTAGTACCGAGACCACAGCCAGAGGTAGAGGTAGAAACACGCGATGGCAAGCACGGCAGTACACAAGGTCACGCCGACCAGGCTGATCCGGTGGCGGCAAACCCGGCTCGGGCTGCTGTTCATCAGCCCGTGGGTCATCGGGTTCTGCGTGTTCTACCTCTACCCGTTCTTCGCGACGCTGTACTACAGCTTCACGACGTTCACCGGGATCGGGAATCCGGTCTTCAAGGGGCTGGCGAACTTCTCCGGCCTGCTGCACGACGCGACATTCCGTACCGCGCTGTTCAACACCTTCTACTACACGATCATCGAGGTGCCGCTCTCCACCGCGGCCGCGCTCGGGCTGGCGCTGCTGCTCAACATGAACGTGCGCGGCCAGGCGGTCTACCGGACCCTGTTCTACATCCCGTCGATCGTTCCGGTCGTCGCCTCGTCGCTGATCTTCGTCTGGATCTTCCAGCCGTCGTTCGGCATCGTGAACGCGGTGCTGTCCGATGTGCACATCAACGGCCCGGCCTGGTTCTTCTCGATCACGTGGTCCAAGCCGACGTTCATCCTGCTCGGGCTGTGGGGCCTCGGCCAGCCGATAGTGATCTACCTGGCGGCGTTGCAGGGAGTGCCCAAGGAGATGTACGAGGTGGCCTTGCTTGAAGGCGCCGGGCCGTGGCAGCGGCTGCGCAAGGTGACGATCCCGATGGTCAGCCCGATCATCTTGTTCAACGTGATCTTGTCGCTGGTGCTGTCCATCCAGTACTTCACTCAGGCGCAGGTGATCGAGTCCCCGGCTGGCAGCCCCGGCGGCTCGACCATGTTCTACGTCACGTACTACTACCAGCAGGCGTTCACGGACCTGCACCTCGGCTACGCCTCCGCGATGGCGTTCCTGCTGTTCATCCTGGTCCTGGTCATCACCGTGGTACTGCTGAAGACGTCGGGGCGCTGGGTGTACTACGAGAACGAGCAGAGGTAACCAGCATGCGCAGGCTCGGCGCCAGCCTCGGTAAACACAGCGTGCTGATCGTGCTGTCCGCCATGTTCGCGCTGCCGCTGGTATGGATGGCCGGCACCTCCTTCAAGACGGCGCAGCAGGCGCTCACGCTGCCTGTCGTCTGGTGGCCGCACCCGTTCCTGTGGTCCAACTACCCGGACCTGTTCGCGGCGTTGCCGTACTTCAGGTTCTTCTGGAACACGTTCCTTTACGCCGCCATCACCATCGTCGGCGTGTGCGTATCGAGCAGCCTGACCGCTTACGGCTTCTCCCGGCTCAGATGGCCGGGCCGGGACGCCGTCTTCTACGTGATGCTGATGACGCTGATCCTGCCGTTCGTCTGCACGCTGATCCCGCTGTTCGTGATGTACAAGCGGTTCGGCTGGATCGGCTCGTACCTGCCCTTGGAGGTGCCGACGTTTTTCGGCAGCTCGGTATTCAGCACGTTCCTGCTGCGTCAGTTCTTCATGACGATCCCGCAGTCGCTGTCGGAAGCCGCGCGCATCGACGGGGCGAGCGAGTTCTACATCTACCGGCGGATCATCCTGCCGCTGGCGAAGCCGGCCATGGCGACCGTGATCCTCTTCCAGTTCATCTACTGCTGGAACGACTACCTGGGACCGCTGGTCTACATCAGCGATCAGAACTCCTACCCGCTGTCGCTGGGCCTGGCCCTGATCCTGGGCGACTACACGACGAACTGGGCATGGGTGATGGCGGGAGCCACGGCGGCGACCGCCCCGATCGTCATCCTGTTCTTCCTCACCCAGCGCACGTTCATCCAGGGGATCACCTTGACCGGAACGAAGGGGTGAGCGCCAGATGTTCGGACCGCGGATCATGGCGGCGTTGGCCACGATGTTCAACTTCCTCGCGCTCAACCTGGTCCTGCTCATCGCGTCGCTGCCGGTCATCACCGCGCCGGCGGCCCTGAACGCCGCCATGGTGGCCCTCGACCGGTGGCGCGGTGAGGGCGAGGATCGCGTCGTGCGCGAGTTCGCCATCACGCTGCGGTCCCGGCCCCCGCTGCGTACGACGCTGCTGGCCGGCGTACCGCTCGCGGGGGTCGTCATCGGCCTGACCGAGGTCCATCACTTCGTCCGGGGCGGCAGCCTGACGGACCGCGCTTACCTCGGGCTCGGCCTCGGCGCCCTGGTGATTACGCTCATGGCCCTGGGTTATGTGTTCCTGCTGGCCGCGCGGGAGCCGGCCCTGCCGCCGACCGAACTGTGGTCGTTGTGCGCTGCCCTGGCGATCAGGAATCTCCTGGTCACCGGGCCGCTGTTCCTCATCGAGATAGCCGGCGTCACGGCCATCACGGTGATCGACCCGGCGCTGCTGCTCCTCGGGGCCCCGCTCCTCCTGCTCCAGTTGATGAGGCTCACCGCGCAGTTTGGCTTGAGGACCAGATCATGCTTGAGGACCAGATCATGCTTGAGGATCAGATCATGACGGACGGGCGGCGGGCCGCTATCGTCGGCACGGGTTCACGAGCTCAGCTGTTCAGCAGGGGCCTGGCCCGGCGGGCCCGCTACACCGTAGCCGCGCTGTGCGACCCGAGCCCGACCCGGATGGCCTATCACAACCGGCTGCTGATCACGGCGGGAAACGGCGCTGCCTCGCTGTGGCCTCCCGGCGCCTTCACCGAGATGCTCGCCGCGGAGGGCATCACCGACGTCGTCGTGTCGACGGTGGACGCGCTGCATGATCGCTACATCGTCCCCGCTCTCGAAGCGGGCTGCCGGGTCGTCACGGAGAAGCCGATGACGGTCGACGCGGCGAAGTGCCGGTCGATCCTCGACGCGACCAGCAGGACCGGCAACCCGCTCACCGTCGCCTTCAATTACCGGTACAACCCGGTGCATGAGCGAGTCTGGCGGTTGCTGCACGAGCAGGTGATCGGCGAGATTCTCTCGGTCCACTTCGAATGGCTGCTCGACGTACGGCACGGCGCGGACTACTTCCGGCGCTGGCACCGCGAAAAGGCCGCCAGCGGCGGGCTGATGGTACACAAGGCCAGTCATCATTTCGACCTCGTGAACTGGTGGCTGGCCAGCGAGCCGCAGGAGGTGTTCGGCTACGGCCGGCTTGGCTTCTACGGCGCCGAGGCGGGAATACGCCACGGGTTCCGCCGCGACTACCGGCGGGCCTACAACTCGCCGCAGGCCCGGGAGGATCCCTTCGCGCTGGACATTTCCGGCCCCGGACGGCTGCGGGAACTGTACCTCGACGCCGAAACGGACGGCGGCTACATCCGCGACCGGAACGTCTTCGACGGCGAGATCAGCATCGAGGACGACATGGCCGTCCTCGTGCGCTACGTCAGCGGAGCGTCGATGACGTACCACCTGACGGCCTACTCCCCGTGGGAGGGTTACCGGGTGATGTTCAACGGAAGCACCGGGCGGCTGGAACTCGAGGTTACAGAAAGCCTCTGGCAGCCGCGGCAGGATTCGACCGCCGGCGTTATTCACGGCGAGGCCGCGATGCCCAACGCCGGCGGTGCCACGATCCGGGTGCGAAGGCTCTGGGAGCCGCCGGCCGACGTGGCCGTGGCCAGCGGCCACGGCGGCCACGGCGGTGGCGACGAGCGGATGCTGGCCGCGCTGTACGGTCCGGTGGACCCCGGCGACGAACCCGAGCCCGAACCCGGCGACGCGGCGTGCCAGAGCGCCAACCAGCGCGACGGCGCCTTGGCGCTGGCCGTCGGTATCGCAGCCAACGAATGCTTCCTTACCGGGCAGCCGGTGCGAGTCGCCGACTTGATCGTGGCGGCCCAGTAACCGCGGGGTAGGGTTTGGCCTGTGAAAGGCCAGCACTGGGTGCGGCTGCTGCCGCTGGCGCTGCTGATCGTCCTGGGGCTGGCCGGGCTGCGGGGTGCGGTGGGCACGCCGCGCTGGGACGGGCCGCTGCACCGGGACGGGCTGGCGGCCGGATTGGCCCTGGAGGCCGTCTTCGCGGTGCTGGCGGTGCTCACGCTCAGGCGGCACCGCTCGGCCCATCAGGAGCTGGTGGCACGGAAGCTGCGCATCACGCTGTTCGCCGCGTTCGGGGTCGGTGCGGCGGCGGTGGCGGTGGTCACGCTGCTCGGCCTGCACCTGCACCTGTTCACCCTTCGTGCTGGTCAGCGGTCCTCGCGCCACCCGCTTCCCGTCCCGTCTCGTGTCAAGCCGCCGTACGGACACCAGGCGGCGGCCTCGAACTTCCACTTCCCGCTCGCCCCGCTGCTGTACACGCTGCTGGTGCTGGTGCTCCTGGCCGGCATCGCGGTCAGCATCTGGTGGGCCAGGCGGCTGCGGCCGGCCCTCGGCGCCCGCGACGACGCCCTCATCGTGGAGGACTCCGAGGACCTGCGGGAGGCGGTGGAATCGGGCCGTTCGGCGCTGCGGACGGTGGACGACGCCCGGGCCGCGATCATCGCCTGCTACGTGGCCATGGAGCAGAGCCTGGCCGAACGGGGCACGGCCCGGAGCGTGGCCGACACCCCGGACGAACTGCTGGCCCGGGCCCGGGATCGCGGGGTCGTCCGCGGCGCCGCGGCCAGCAGGCTGACCACGCTGTTCTACGAGGCGCGGTTCTCCAGCCATCCGCTCGGGCCGGCCCAGCGCGACGCGGCGGAAAAGGCACTCGACGAGCTGGCCGCCGCGCTGGCCGAGCCGAAGACCGAAGCCGCTGAGACCAGCTCATGAGCAGCCCGTGGCGCGGGGCGGTCCCCGAACTGCTCATCGCGGCCGCGCTGGTGCTCGCGCTGGCCCTGGCCGGCTACGCCATGGCCGGCTGGGCCGGGCTTTCCGTGGTGGCCGTGGCGACGGCCGCGACCGCTATGGTGATCGTCCGCGTCCTGCTTCCGGCGGCCACGCCGGACAAGAGCCGGACGGCCCGGGAGAAGGCGCAGGCCCGGTCGCTGAGCGGCTACTCGCACCGCCGGTTCGTGGTGCGGACCTCGTCCGAGAGCCTGAGCTTCTACCAGGCCGAGCTGCGGCCGGTGCTCGAGCACCTGCTGGCGGCGCGGCTGGCCGAGCGGCACAGCGTGAACCTGTACTCCGACCCCGAAGCGGGCCGCCGGCTGCTGTGCCGCACGTCGCGGGACGCCGATCTGTGGGCGTGGATCGCCCCGGACACGAGACCGCATGGCATCAACCGCGACGCCACCAACGAACGAGGCATTCCGAAACGCACGCTGACGCGCCTCGTCGACCGATTGGAGAGGCTTTGACCAGCCCCGGTTTGATCAGCACAGCTGAAACGGCTCAGCTGTCCAAGGCGATCCTGGACGAGCTGGAGCGCGCGGTGGTCGGCCGCCGCCGGACGCTCGAACTCGTCCTGATCGGCATCCTGGCCGGCGGCCACGTGCTGCTCGAGGACCTGCCGGGGCTGGGCAAGACCCTGATCGCGCGGTCGTTCGCGCGGGTGCTCGGGCTGGACTTCGCCCGCATCCAGTTCACCCCGGACCTGCTGCCCTCGGACGTGGTGGGCGCCCCGCTGTACGACCAGCGGTCGGCCGAGATGGTGTTCCGGCCCGGCCCGGTGTTCACCCAGCTGCTGCTGGCCGACGAGATCAACCGGACGCCGCCCAAGACCCAGGCGGCGCTGCTCGAGGCGATGGGCGAGGGCCAGGTGAGCGTGGACGGGCACACCCGCAAGCTGCCCGCGCCGTTCGTCGTGCTGGCCACCGACAACCCGATCGAGTACGAAGGCACTTACGAGCTGCCCGAGGCCCAGCTCGACCGGTTCCTGATGCGGCTGCGGCTCGGCCACCTGAGCACGGCCGACGAGACGGACATGCTTCGCCGCCGGGTGGACCGGGCCACCGAGAACGTCGATCTCAGCCCGGTCACCGACCCGGCCGGGGTGCTCGCCATGCGGAACTCGCTCGAGCGGGTGGAGGTCAGCCGGGACCTGCTCGATTACGTCGTGGCCATCGTGACCGCGACCAGGTCCGATCCGCAGGTGCAGGTCGGCGCGAGCCCGCGCGGCGGGCTGGCGCTGGTCCAGCTGGCCCGCGGCCAGGCCCTGCTCAGCCAGCGCGATTACGTGGTGCCCGACGACATCAAGCAGGTGGCCGTGCCCGCCCTGGCGCACCGGATCACGCTGCGGCCCGAGCTGTGGGTGCGCCAGGTCTCGGCCGACGAGGTGATGACCAAGCTGCTGGCGGCCGTGCCCACGCCCCGCACGGACCCGGCCCGGGCCGGCACCGGCTGATGTCCTCTCCGGCAACGAACGAGGCTGGTCCCCGCGCGGGTAGCGTGCGCGAGCTGCGCTGGCGGTCGTCGCGGCACGCCCGGCGGCTGCTCACGCTGGGCCTGGCGGGCCTGTTCATCGCCATCGTGGCGCGGCGCCCGGAGTTCGCCGGGCTGGCCGCCCCGGCGCTGCTGCTACTAGCCGCAGGCCGGATCCAGCGGCGGCCGCCGCGGGTCACGGTGCGGGCCCGGCCGAGCTCACGGCGCGGCTTCGAGGACGAGGTGATGGCGCTCGACGTCAGCGTCGAGGGGCAGGACGCCAGCGACATCGGCAACTTCGACGTGGAGTGGACGTGGCATCCCGGCCGGGAGATCGCCCCGGTCGGCCGGCCGGCCGCCGACGGGGCGCGGGCCCGCCTCACCTTCACCCCGGAACGGTGGGGCCGGCGGGACCTGGGCACGCTGGACGTGACGCTGCGGGATCCCTGGCGGCTGGCCGAGGGGCACGCCAGCCTGCCCCTGCCCCGGATCGACTGCTACCCGGCCCCGGCCAGCCAGCGGACTACGGTGGTGCTGCGGCGGCTGCCGAACCGGCTGGGCGAGCACGCGGTCCGGGTTCCGGGCGAGGGCCTGGAGTTCTCCGGCGTGCGCGAGTACGTGCCGGGCGACCGGCAGCGCAGCATCAACTGGCCGGCCAGCACCCGGCGCGGGCGGCTGCAGGTGAACACGTTCGCCGCCGAGCGCTCGCAGGACGTGGTGCTGCTGGCCGATGCCACCTCGGACGTCGGCCAGCCCGGGAACTCCGCCCTGGACCTGGCGCTGCGCGGCGCGGGGGCCGCGGCCCGTGCGTACCTGGACAGCAGGGACCGGGTGGGCGTGATCACCTACCAGTGGGGCGGGGCCAGCTGGCTGGTGCCCGGGCTGGGGCGGCGGCAGGTGTACCGGATCATCGACTCGATGCTCTCGGCCGAGACCGGCGGGTGGACCAGCGGGGCGAGCTTCCGGCGGCTGCCGCGCGCGGCGCTGCCGCCGGGCGCGCTGGTGGTGGTGTTCAGCCCGCTGCTCGACCAGCGGTTCGTCGAGACGCTGCGGGACATGCGCGAGCGCGGCTTCGCCATGCTGGTGGTGGACGTGCTCAACGCCGAGCCGCCGAGCAGAGCGCCATTCGCCGGGCGCGATGCGGGCAGGCTGGCTCGCCGGATCTGGCGGATGGAGCAGGACGCGATCAGGTTCTCGCTGCGCGAGCTCGGCATCCCGGTGGTGCACTGGGACGGCGTCGAGTCCCTTGACCTGCCGCTGGCCGCTCATACCAGGCGGCCGCTCGGGGTGCACCGGTGAAGGGCAGCAGGGTGAACGCCGTAACGGTGCGGATCGCGGCGGCGCTGCTCGGGGCCGGCTGCGTCGCCTGGGCCGTCAGCGGGTCCACGCCGCTGGTGAACCGGGGCTGGGCGGGCTTCGCGCTGTTCGTCGCGATCGCCGGGGTGGCGGCGGGCGCGCTGCGGCTGGCGCTGATCGCGGTCCCGGTGCCGGCGGACTCGTTCCTGCTGCCGGGGCCGCTACGAGTCTGGCTCAGGATCCTCGAAGTGCTCCGGCAGGTGCCCTGGGAGGAGGGCGCCGTGGTCGGCGTGCTGTGGCTGGAGGTGCTGCACCGGTCCCGGCCGCCGCACACCGCGCTGCTCGGCGCCGCCCTGATCGCGTACCTGCTGGCCACGCACCTGGCCGAATCCGGCTCGCTCCCCCGGGTGCTGCGGCCGCACACCCGGGTGCTGGCCGCCGGCGCGGTCCTGCTGGCGCTGGGCGCGGGCGCCGGGATGCTGCCCGCCGTGGCCCCGGGGGCGGGCTCGGCGCTGCTGCGCGTGCTGGCCGCGGGGGCGCTCATCGCCGCGGCCGGCCTGGTCCTGCCGTATGTAACGCGGAGCGAGAACTAGCTTCTTACTCTTCGTATTACGCGTGGTATGGTTGGTGTATGACAGAGCAGGCCTTGCCCACCGATCTCCATGCCGAGGCATTTTTCACTGCAGATCACGCGGCCGTAGAAAGTGGAAAGCTGTATGTGAATGGAGGGGCGTGGAACCAGATTGGACACCCATCCTTCCCGGCGGTACAAGCCTTTACAGTTGCCGCCATTCTTCACATCCCCTGGCGCGCTCATGGCCAAAATCACGCCTTTGGCATATGGTTTGAAGACGCAGATGGACAAAGCCTGGGAGGTCGCCTCGAAGGCCGCTTCGAGGCAGCGCGCCCTCTCGGCGCACTGCCGGGCGACTACAGCATCGCCCCGTTGGCAGTCAACGTCAATGGATTTGTATTCTCCAAACCAGGTGACTATGCAGCGGTCCTCTCGGTTGATGGGACAGAGATCAGCCGGTGGCGCTTCCGCGCAGTTCAGACTTTCAACGTTCCCGGCGTGGTAGGTCCCCCCATTGCAGGGAATGAGCCCCCGCCTTCGAGCCCCCCAACCGACTGATGCTCACAGAAAGCGAGATGATGGTCACTAAGTTCGACGCGTACGAGTGGGAGGCCATCGACTGGGATGACCCTGACGACAAAGAAGGCAACTACGTTCACTGTAAGCGGCACGGTGTCACCGAATCCGTCGTCGAGGATGTCTTGCGTGAACAGCCAGTCGAGATCACGCTGAGTCCTACGTGGTCGGACTATGCAATCGCCGGACCCGATCGCGGCTGGTCCACCCTATGGACCGTACTTTTTGACCGGTCGCCAAAGCGAGGGGACTGGCTCCGCCCGGTGACTGGATGGTGGTCAAAAAAGGCAGAAGTCAGACAATGGGAAGCGATCACTGCCCAGAACTGGAAGGGACGACATGGATAGTGATTACAGAGAGGATGAACGGCGGCGACGCGAGGCTGCTCAGGCAAGCACGGCCGAGGTCCTAGGAGGCCGGGCGGTTCCCCAACGTGCCCTGAAGCAGATGTTGTCTGTGCGGCTAGAACCGGACCTCCTGCAGGATCTCCGGCTGTTCGCCGACCAGCACGACATGAGTGTCAGCGACGTCCTGCGTCAGGCTGCGGTCGAGTTCCTGAATCGCACACGCAGGGTACCTTTCGCGGTCACGGTCACAACGATGCAACATCAGAAACCTATCAGTGTGACCTGGAGCCAAGGCAGTCAGACTGGCACCGGTCTTGTCGGTGCCTCTCGCGGTCAGGTAGCCAGCTAGACGCAGCCCACGCCTCAAGGGCCGGCGCGAAGCACGGGTGGAGCGTCTCCGGGACGGCGGAAGGCACCCCGGCCGGGATGGCGTGAGACTTGCAGGGATATACAAGAGGCAAGTCACCACCCAGGACTTCCCTGGCGCCTGGCGGGTTACGAGAAGAGCTGGCCAGGCGGGAAGATAGGGCTAAACCGCGGATGACAGGAGGGCAGCACCCGATGGCTCAGATCGTCCGAGCCGGGCTCATCCAGCAGCGCTGGACCGGCGACAAGGAATCGATGATCGCGGCGGCCGTGAACCACATCCAGACCGCCGCCTCGGCCGGCGCGCAGGTGGTGTGCCTGCAGGAGCTCTTCTACGGGCCCTACTTCTGCCAGGTGCAGGACGCCGACTACTACTCCTACACCGAGGCGATCCCGGACGGGCCGACCACCAAGCTCATGCAGGACGTGGCCCGGCAGCACGGCATCGTGATCATCGCGCCGATGTACGAGGAAGAGCACCCCGGCATCTACTACAACACCGCCGCGGTGATCGACGCCGACGGGACCTACCTGGGTAAGTACCGCAAGACCCACATCCCGCAGGTCAAGGGGTTCTGGGAGAAGTTCTACTTCCGCCCAGGCAACATGGGCTACCCGGTATTCGACACCGCGGCCGGCCGGATCGGCGTGTACATCTGCTACGACCGGCACTTCCCCGAGGGCTGGCGCGCGCTCGGCCTGGCCGGGGCCAGGATCGTCTTCAACCCGTCGGCCACCAGCCGCGGCCTGTCCCAGTACCTGTGGCGGCTCGAGCAGCCCGCCGCCGCGGTGGCCAACGAGTACTTCGTCGGCGCGATCAACCGGGTCGGCGTCGAGGACCTCGGCGACAACGACTTCTACGGCCAGACCTACTTCGCCGACCCGCGCGGCCAGATCGTCGGCGACCCGGCCGCCGACGACGCGGACGAGGTGCTGGTCCGCGACCTCGACATGGACCAGCTGGCCGAGGTCAGGAACCTGTGGCAGTTCTATCGCGACCGCCGCCCGGACCAGTACCAGACGCTGGTCAACCCGTGAGCACGACCCTGATCAAGGGGGGCACGGTCGTCACCGCGTCCGGGACGCTGGACGCCGACGTGCTGGTCGCCGGGGAGAAGATCGCGGCGGTGCTGGCCAGGGGGGTCGACGCGCCCGCGGTGGCGGCGGACCAGGTCATCGACGCGACCGGGAAGTACGTGCTGCCCGGCGGGATCGACGCGCACACGCACATGGAGATGCCGTTCGGCGGCACGTTCTCCGCGGACACCTTCGAGACCGGCACCCGCGCCGCGGCGTGGGGCGGCACCACCACCATCATCGACTTCGCCGTCCAGGCCAAGGGCACCTCGCTGCTGGCCACGCTGGACAAGTGGCATGCCAAGGCGGACGGCAACTGCGCGGTCGACTACGGCTTCCACATGATCGTCTCCGACGTCAACGACGCGACGCTCAAGGAGATGGACGCCTGCATCGAGGCCGGGGTGAACAGCTTCAAGATGTTCATGGCCTACCCCGGCGTGTTCTACGCCACCGACGGCGAGATCCTGCTGGCCATGCAGCAGGCGTCCCGGTCGGGCGCGACCGTGATGATGCACGCCGAGAACGGCATCGCCATCGACCAGCTGGTCGCGCAGGCGATAGCGTCCGGGCGGACGGACCCGGTCGAGCACGGCCTGACCCGGCCGCCGGAGCTGGAAGGCGAGGCCACCTCGCGGGCCATCACCCTGGCCAAGGTGGCGGACTGCCCGCTGTACATCGTGCACCTGTCGGCCCGGCAGGCGCTCGAGGCGGTCGCCGCGGCCAGGGACGCCGGGCAGAACGTGTTCGCCGAGACCTGCCCGCAGTACCTGTGGCTGTCCATCGACGACCTGGCCCGGCCGGACTTCGAGGGGGCCAAGTTCGTCGCCTCGCCGCCGCTGCGGACCAAAGACCACCAGGACTCGCTGTGGAAGGGCCTGCGGACCAACGACCTGTCGGTGGTGTCCACCGACCACTGCCCGTTCTGCTTCAAGGACCAGAAGGAACTCGGCCGCGGCGACTTCTCCAAGATCCCCAACGGCATGCCGGGCGTCGAGCACCGGATGGACCTGCTGCACCAGGGCGTGGTCGCCGGGGAGCTCGCGCTGACCCGCTGGGTGGAGGTGGCGTCGACCACGCCAGCCCGGATGTTCGGCCTGTACCCGCGCAAGGGCGTGATCGCGGCCGGCTCCGACGCCGACATCGTGGTCTACGACCCGCAGGCGCGGCAGACGCTATCCGCGGCGACCCACCACATGAACGTGGACTACTCCGCGTACGAGGGCATGGAGATCACCGGCCAGGTGGTGACCACGCTGTCACGCGGCCGGGTGGTGGTCGGCGACGGCGCTTACCAGGGCAGAACCGGCGATGGGGTCTTCCTGTCCCGGGCGCTGAACCAGTACCTGGTGTAGTCGAGCCCACCCGTTCGTTAAAAAAGGTCTTGGAGGGATCATGGAGTTCGGCGTGGTGCTGCAGACCAACCCGCCCGCCAGCGCGGTGATCGGGAAGATGCAGCGGGCCGAGGAAGCCGGCTTCTCCTACGGCTGGACCTGGGACTCCCACGTGCTGTGGCAGGAGCCGTTCGTGATCTACTCGCGGATCCTGGCGGCCACGTCGGCGATGACCGTGGGGCCGATGGTGACCAACCCGGGCACCAGGGACTGGTCGGTCATCGCGTCGCTGTTCGCCACGCTGAACGACATGTACGGCAACCGGACCGTCTGCGGGATCGGGCGGGGCGACTCGGCCCGGCGGGTCATCGGCCAGTCCCCGATGTCGCTGGCCACCTTGTCCGAGGCGATGACCGTGATCAAGGGGCTGGCCGAGGGGAACGAGGTGATGCTGCACGGGCAGCCGCTGCGGATCCCGTGGGTACGCAACGGCAAGCTGGAGATCTGGATGGCCGCGTACGGGCCGAAGGCGCTCAAGCTGACCGGCGAGCAGGCCGACGGCTTCATCCTGCAGACGGCCGACCCGGACATCGCGCGGTGGACCATCGGCGCGGTGCGGGCGGCGGCTTCGGCGGCGGGGCGCGATCCTGCTGACGTGAAGATCTGCGTGGCGGCGCCCGCCTACGTCGGCACCGACCTGGCGCACCAGCGGGACCAGCTGCGCTGGTTCGGCGGGATGGTGGGCAATCACGTGGCCGACCTGGTGGCCAGGTACGGCACCGAAGGGCCGGTGCCCAAGGAGCTGACCGACTACATCAAGGGCCGGGAAGGCTACGATTACGCGCACCACGGCAAGGCCGACAACCCGATGGTCGACTTCGTGCCGGACGAGATCGTGGACCGGTTCTGCCTGACCGGCCCGGCCGGCGCGCACGCCGACCGGCTGCGCGAGCTGGCCGAGCTCGGCGTGGACCAGTTCGCCGTCTACCTGATGCACGACCAGGAGGAGCAGACCCTGGCCGCGTACCGCGGCGAGGTCATTCCTGCCCTTCGCTGACGGACGCGGACGCGGACGGGGCGGGCACCAGGCCCTCGGCCTTGGGCAGGGCCTGCTGGTCGGCGAGGGCGATGGCGAGCTCGCCGGCCGCGGTCGGGTGCAGCGGGGCCGGGTCGCCCGGGCCCTGCACGTAGGGGTCGCTTGTGCACAGCTCGTGGCCGGTGAACTGCGGCTGGGCGACGCCGAAGCCGAAGGTCTGGGCGCCCTGCGCCAGCACCGTGTTCAGCTGGGCGAGCCGGCTGGCCAGGACCTTCTCCTTGGCCGCGGTGATTCCGTACGTCGACAGGCAGCTCAGGTCCGGCCCGAACGGCGAGTAATACTCGTTGACCAGGATGTCCGGGGCGCCGGGCAACGCGGCCAGGTCGCCGAGCAGCTCGTAGTAGCTGCGGGTGAAGTCGCTGATCAGCTGGTTGAAGAAGGCGTTCGACACCTTGTCGTTGCACACCGTGCTGGCCACGCAGAGCTTCGTCATGATCGACCACTGCACGTCGTCCGCGCCCACGCTGACGATGATCACCTTGGCGTGGGTGGCGCGCTGCGCCTCGCCGAGCTGCGGCGGGGCGACCGTCCCGCTGCCGAATACCTGCGCGCCGAGCAGGCCGTTCTGCACGGTGGCGCCGCTGCAGGCCAGGTTGAGCACGTTCCACGTGTTCACCAGGGCCAGGTCGGCGGCGTAGGACTCGCTGCTGCGACCGCAGGCGCGGTCCAGCGGGGTCCCATTCGGCAGGCGCGGGTTCCCGATGGCGGCGGCGGTGGAGTCGCCGATCACCACGGCTTGCACGCCGGGCAGGGACCGGGTGGCGGACTGCTGCGGCGCGGTCAGCGGATCGGCGCCGACCAGGTCGTCGAGGGTCTTGACGCTGCGCAGCACGGCGGGCGTGCTGTGCGCGGTGAGCAGCACGCCGCCGACGTTGACGGCCACGACGACGACCAGGCCTCCGATGACGGTCCTGGCCATTCGCTTGTAGGACTGCCGGGCGATGCCGGCTACCGCGATCAGCAGGACGACGGCGAAGCCGGCCGCGATCAGCGTCTCCCACTCGAAGTACCGGGTCCAGCCCTGGGCCAGCTGCTGGCTGAGGTTCAGCTCCAGCGAGCGCGGGGTGTCCGCGCGCAGCAGCCGCGCGACCTGGGCGTCGATGGTGATGTGGGTGAGCTTGAGCAGCGGCCGGATCGGGCCCTCGAACTGCGGTTTGGTCGGCATCACCTGGCCGAACAGGTCGAGCTCACCAGGACCGGACAGGCTGAGCGACGGGACGGCCGCGCCGACCTGGGCGGTCTGCCCGGCGGCGGACACTGTCTGCAGCGGCGCGACCTGCAGGGCCAGCCAGATCGAGCCCGCGGTGACGACCGCGAAGATGAGCAGGTAGAACGCGGCGGTCCTGGTCAGACGCAGCAATGTGGAAATGTCGCGATCCCCCTGGCTTGTCGATGCCTTTCCACGCTACCTCGGGACCGCGCCTATGTCACAGCGCGTGCTGGCGTTCCAGGTAGCTGAGCGCGGCCCAGCCGACCGGGACCGGCAGCCAGAACGTCAGCAGCCGGAACAGCAGCACCGCGCTGACCGCGACCGCGCCCGGCAGGCCCGCGGCGGTGAGCCCGGCGGTCAGCGCCGCCTCCACCCCGCCCAGGCCGCCGGGGGTGGGCAGGATCGAGCCGATGGCGCTGCCGGTCAGGTAGACCACGGCGATGCTGGCGATCGGCACCGACCGCCCGAACGCGGCCACGCAGGCTTCCAGGCAGCCGATGTAGGCCGCGCTGAGCAGCAGCGCGCCGCCGATGCCGAGGGCGAGCTTGCGCGGGTGCTGCGCGACCTCGAGCAGTTGCGGCAGGACCTGGCCGAAAATCGGGGACACCCGGGCGCGCAGCACCCGGCGCGTGGCCGGTATGGCGAACACCGCGAGCGCGACCACGACCAGGCCGGCCAGCACGAACCAGGCCCACTCGGGCGGCTTGAAGTTCTCCTTGGCCGAGGCGCCTGTGAGCGCGGCGAAGATCACGAGCAGCACGATGTGCAGCACGAACGCCACCACCTGGGACACTCCGACGCTGGCGGCGGCGACCGCGGCCGGGATCTTCCTGCGCTGCAGGTACCTGATGTTCAGCGCCGCCCCGCCCACGGCGGCCGGGGTCACCAGGGTGACGAAGGAGCCGGCCAGCTGGGCGAGCACGGTCTTGAAGAAGTCGAGCCGGTCGGCGACGAAGCCGGACAGCGACAGGGCGGCGGCCCCGTAGGTGACCGCCGACAGGGCCAGCGCGACGATGCTCCAGCGCCAGTCGGCCGAGCGCAGCACGGTGGCCAGGCTCTCCCGCTCGAGCTCGCCCGCCAGCAAATAGGCGGCGGCCACAGTCGCGACCATCGTCAGCAGGGTGCGCAGCCGGATGCGCTCCAGCCGCACCGTCGCGACCTCGGCGCCGGGCACCGCCGCCAGGAGCAGCTTGCGCAGGGCCGGCAGCACGTCCCGGCGCCGGCGCAGCGCGTGGCGGGTCGAGCGGGCCAGGGCGACCGGCTGCAGCAGCGGCACGACGGCGAGGAGTTCGTCCGGACTGGACCGTTCGAGGGCTAGGCCGGCCGACCGGTCGGGGCCGACGTAGAGGGCGAGCTCGGCCAGGAGCTGGGCGACATCGAGACGGATCTGCAGGTCGCTGGCGGCCACGTCGCCCTCGCCGGGGTCGAGCAGCATGGCCCGGCCGTCGTCGGTCAGCAGGATGCGGTCCGCGGTCAGCGCCCGGTGGGTCACCTTGCGTTTGTGCAGCCGGCCGACCGCGTCCCAGATCTGGCGGAGCTCGTCGTCGCTGCAGCCGGGGTTGCGCTTGGCCAGCGTCGTCCCGTCATGATGCTCATAGGCGAGCACTTCGGCCTCGGGCCCGACCCGGACGAAAGCGCGCAGCCGCGGCGTGGGCGCGTCCGCGTCCTCGGACGCGTAGGACAGCAGCGCCCGGCGCTCGACCAGGCGCTCCACCGACAAGGTGGCGTTACGCGACACCTGCCCGAGCAGCCGTACCGACCGGTACACCCGGTAGAAAACCCCGGCCGCCTGCTGGTCCCGGTCGTACACCACGACGTCCAGGTTGCCGCCGTCGCCAACCGTCGCGTAGTGGCGAGATCCGGCGGTTTCCGTCTCGGTCGGGTCGTTTCCGTCCGGGCGGACCCGCCTGATCGCGGTCACCCGCAACCCGGCGCCGCCCAGCGCGGACGCGATGGCCAGGGCGCCGGGCCGCTGCGAGGTGGAGCCCGCGGCGTACCGGATCGCCAGGCCGACCGCGCGTCCCGCCAGCACCGTGATGAGCAGGGTCAGCAGCGGCGTGCGGAGCACGCCCACATGCACGACCGAGTACACCCCGACCGCCACCCACAGCGAGTTGCGCCAGGCTGGCCGCCCGATGAGGCCGACCATGGTGGCGTAGGCGACCAGGCCGGCCAGGGCCGGGTCGAGCGCGGGGATGTCGCCGGCGCCCGACCTCGACATGATGATCGCGTCGTAGAGGCGGCTGGCGGGCTCGCGGCTGAGGAGTTCGTTGACCACCGTGGTCGCGGCGGCGGCCAGGACGCCGGTGGCCACCGACTCGGCCAGCCGCCGGACCTGGCGCCGGGCCAGGAGCTGGACGGCCAGGGCGGCCGGCAAGATGAACAGGGCGAAGAAGGCGAGCGGGCGCGCCGCGTTGAGCAGCGAGACCGGGATCTGCTTGGTCGCGCTCACGATGTCGGCCTGGACGGCGGCCGTGGTCTTGCTGGCCGCGATGCCGGCCCCGGCCAGGGCGACGATGTAGACGCAGGACAGGGTGCAGCGCATCAGGTCGACCGGTTTGCGGATGCGGCGCTCAAGCTGATCCTCGGCCTGGATCTGGCCTGGCTGCGGTGACGTCACGGCACGATCGTCTCAGGTGGCCGCCCGGGCGCAAAGTCGTACTACCCGCCCGTGACCTTGGCGATACTCACCGCAGCGTGATACGCCCCCGGGTACTTCATGATCACGAAGGGTTTACTACGGAAAACGGTATAAAAGCCTTCGCGATCATGGAATGGCGTCGCGGGTAAAGCCCTCGATCAAGGAGGTGGCAGCCCCCGCGGGATGGGTGTGGCTGTGGTGGCGGGTGTGGTTGCTCGGGCGGGGCCGGGGTGGGGTAGAAGCGGTTAGGGGGCTAGGGCGCGCTGGATCTGGGGGAGGGCGGTTTCGGCCCACTTGGCGACGGCGGCGTCCAGGGCGGGGAGTTCGGGCTCGGTGACGTAGAGGCCGCGGGCGGGGACCGTGGCGCCGAGTTCGACCAGGACGGGGCGCAGGTGAACCTCGACGGCCAGCAGGTGGCCGGGCCAGCCGCCGGTCATTACGGGGACGGCGACGGTCCCGGCTAGGCCGTTGCTGCCATAGCGGTCGAGGAAGGCCTTGAGCATGCCGGTGTAGGCGGCCTTGTAGGTCGGCGAGGCGAAGATGGCGATGTCGGCGTCGGCGACCTCGGCGGTGAGCCGGGTGAGCTCGGGATCGGACCAGTCGAACAGGCGCGATGCATGCTCGGCCAGGTCGACATCCAGGACTGACGGCGCTTCGGGACCGGCGAGCGCGCCGAGCGTGGCGGCGACGAACGAGGCGAGTTCATGCGTGCGGGAGGCGGGCTTGGGGTTGCCGGTGACCACGGCGATCCGCATGGCGTTACCTTCCGGTCGTGGCGCTGAATTCTATAATTCCGATTGTTTTAGTGTACTAGGCAAGGCTGGGGCACCAGGGTACCGGGACATGACGCGGACCGGGAGTAACGCGTATCGTCCGGGACATGAGGGCATCAGAGATACGCCGCCTGATCCAGCTCAAGCCGGTCGAGCTCGACGCCGCCCGCAGGCGGCTTTCGGCCTGCCACGACATTCACGAGCTGCGCAGGTCCGCGCGCCGGGTCATCCCGCGGCCGGTCTTCGACTACGTCGACGGCGCCGCCGACGAGGAGCTGTCGATGGCCGCCAACGTGCGGGCGTTCCGGCGCTGGCGGTTCCAGCCGCGGGCGCTGACCGCGATCACAGCGGTAGACACCGCCACCCGGGCGCTCGATAGGGACCTGCCGTTCCCGCTGGTTTTCGCGCCGACCGGGTACACGCGGATGATGCACCCGGCGGGGGGTGAGAGCGCCGTGGCGCGCGTGGCGCAGCGGCGCGGGCTGCCCTACACGCTGTCCACCATGTCGACCACCTCCATCGAGGACGTGGCCGCGGCGGCCCAGCCCGACCTGTGGTTCCAGCTCTACATCCAGAAGGACGAAGGGCTGACCAAGGAACTGGTCAACCGGGCCGACGCGGCCGGGTACCGGGTGCTGGTGGTCACCGTGGACACCTTCGTCACCGGGCACCGGACCAGGGATGAACGGAACGGCCTGACCATCCCGCCCGCGCTGACCGTGCAGACGCTGGGTCACATCGCGGCCAAGCCGGGCTACTGGATGCGGATGCTGCGCGGCGAGGCGATCGACTTCGCCAACTTCACCGGGGTGGGCTCGACCACGATCGAGGGCACCGGTGCGATGTTCAACCCCACGGTGGGCTGGGACGACATCGCCGCGCTGCGGTCCCGCTGGCCGGGCAAGCTCGTCATCAAGGGCCCGTTGTCGGCCGCGGACGCGACCCGGGCGGTGGAGGTGGGCGTGGACGGCCTGCAGCTGTCCAACCACGGCGGGCGCCAGCTCGACCGGACCATCCCGCCGGTCGACCTGATCGCGCCGGTGCGCGACGCGGTGGGGCCGGACGTGACCGTGCTGGTGGACTCCGGCGTCCGGCACGGAGCGGACATCGCGGTGGCGCTGGCCCTGGGCGCGGACGCCTGCGCGATCGGCCGCGCCTACCTGTACGGGCTGATGGCCGGCGGCGAGCCCGGGGTGGACAAGGTGGTCGACATCCTGCGGGACCAGTTCGTCCGGACCCTGCACCTGATGGGCATCAGCTCGGTGGCCGAGCTGCGCGCGGGCGGCCGCGAGCTGCTGGCGGCGCCGTGATCTCCGGCGGCCAGCTGCTCGGCTTCACCCTGGCGGCCCTGGTGATGATCGTGATCCCGGGACCCGGCGTGCTGTTCGTGGTGGGACGGGCGCTGTCGCACGGGCGCCGCGCCGCGCTAGCCACCGCGGCCGGCCACGCCACGGGCAACTACGTGGTGGCCGCGGCCGTCTCGGTTGGCCTGGGCGAGATCCTGCAGCGTTCGGCGGCGGCCTTCGTGGTGGTCAAGATAGCCGGGGCGGCCTACCTGGCCTGGCTCGGCATCCAGGCCATCCGCCACCGCAAGTCGCTGGCCGAGGCGTTCGCCGCGGTGATGGAACCGCGGGAAGGCTGGCGGGCGCTGCGCGACGGGATCGTGGTGGGGATCACCAACCCCAAGTCGTACATCTTGTTCGGCGCCATCCTGCCCCAGTTCGTGAACCGCGGCGCCGGCCACGTGACGGGGCAGATGCTGCTGCTGTCGCTGGTCGCCGTCGTGCTCGGCGGGGTCTCCGACTGCGGCTGGGGGTTCGCGGCGAGCGCGGTGCGGAACTGGTTCGCCAGCTCGCCGCGCCGGTTCGAGCTGGTCGGCGGGGCCGGCGGCCTGGCCATGATCGGCGTCGGCGTGACCGTGGCGATCACCGGCCGCAAGAGCTGAGGCGCCCGGCGCTAAAGCGCCCGGTGCTAAAAGGCCGGGACGTCTGAGTTTCAAGACGCCCTGGGGCGCTTGGGCTCGAAGGGACGCTTGGTGCGGAAAGGGCGTCGTCTGGCGATCCGATAAGGACCCTATGTGCCACCGGTGCTGCTCTAGGTGACCCTATGTGCCACCGGGTCCGTAAGCTGGGCTCCGGATCGGCTGCGGCGTAGGGGCGAGTGGTCAGGAAACGTGCTCGTCGGGCATGGGGGCTCAGGAGGCGTACTCGTCGGGCTCGGGTTGCGGAGTGCCAGCGGGGGCGGGTGACGGGAGCAGGTCGGGGTCGAGGCGAGCGGGGTTCGGGCGGTCGGTGTCGACGGGGGTGGCGGCGTGGGCTGGGGAGGTGCCGTCGACGGGGGTGGCGGCGTGGGCGGGGGAGGTGCCGTCGATGCGGGTGCCGCGCAGGGCTAGGACGGCGATGAGGACCGCGGCGCAGGTGATGGACGCGTCGGCCAGGTTGAACGTCCACGGGAAGTGCGGCAGGTTGATCCAGTCCACGACCCGGCCGCGGAGCAGTCCGGGCGCGCGGAACAGCCGGTCGCCGAGGTTGCCCATGGCTCCGCCGAGCAGCAGGCCGAGCGCGATCGTCCAGGCCGGGCTGCGCAGCCGCCGGGCCGTCCGGATGATGTAGGCGATCACGCCGCAGACGATCAGCGCGATGACGGCGGTGTAGGACGTCCCCACGCCGAACGCGGCACCGGCGTTGAAGGTGAGGTCTAGCGTGATCAGCCCGTCGAGCAGCCGGACGGGCGGGTGCCCGGGCAGCCGGTCGAGCACCTGCGCCTTGGAGATCGCGTCGGCGGCCAGGACCACCGCCGCCACGCCGAACATGGTGGTGAGCGCCCGGATCCGGCGGGTGCCCGGCCGGGCGGTTCCGACGGCCATCAGGTGCCCGAGCCGGGACGGGGCGGCAGCGGGCGGCGGGCCTTGGCCGGGCCGGTGGAGACCTTGGGCGGGGCCGGGGGCGGCTGCTTGTCCAGCGCCTCCAGGGCGAGCTGGACGGCGCTCTGGAGCTGCGTGTCCCGGTCGGCGGCGGCGTCGTCCGGGGTGATCAGCACCTCAGTGTCCGGGTCCACCCCGTAATTCTCCACGTTCCAGCCGTACTCGTCGAAGAAGATCGCGAACCTCGGCACGGTGATCGCGGTCCCGTCGAGCAGGCCCTGGTAGCCCTGGATGCCGATCACGCCGCCCCAGGTGCGGGTGCCCACGACCGGTCCCAGGCCGAGCAGCTTGACCGCGGCCGCGACGATGTCGCCGTCGGACCCGGCGAACTCGTCGGCCACCGTGACCATCGGGCCGCGGCGCGCCTCACGCGGGTAGGTCCTCGGCTGCAGCCAGCGGCCCGCGCTCCAGCCGATCACGCGCCGGGCCAGCTTCTCCACCACCAGCTCGGAGATGTGCCCGCCGCTGTTCCCGCGCACGTCGAAGATCAGCCCGTCGAGGCTCAGCTCGGTGTGCAGGTCGCGGTGGAAGTGCGCCCAGCCCTCCCCCATCATGTCGGGGATGTGCAGGTAGCCGAGCCGGCCGTCGCTGAGCTGGCGGACCAGCCGCCGACGGCTGGCCACCCAGTCCTGGTAGCGCAGCCGCCGGTCCGAGCGCAGCGGCACGACGACGACGTTCCGGGCCTCGTCAGACGACGGCGTCCTGACCGTTAGCTCGACGGGCTTGCCCGCGGTGCCGGCCAGCAGCGGCCACGGGCCCCGGGCGGGGTCGACCGGCTGCCCGTCCACCGCGACCAGCTCATCGCCCGGACCGACGGCCACGCCCGGCGCGGTCAGCGGCGAGCGTGCCCGCGGGTCGGACGACTCGCCCGGCAGCACCCGGTCCACCAGCCAGCGTCCGGCCGGGTCGCGCGAGATGTCCGCGCCGAGCAGGCCCACCGGGGTGTAGCTCCGGGTGCCGTTCGAGGTGCCGGCCACGTACGCGTGCGACGTGCCGAGCTCGCCGACCACCTCCCAGAGCAGGTCGGCGAAGTCAGAAGCGCTCCGGATCCGGTCCAGCAGCGGCCGGTACGCGCCGAGCGCGCCGTCCCAGTCCACGTCGGACATGTCCGGGGTCCAGAAGTCCTGGCGCACGAACCGTCCGACCTCACCGTAGGCGTGCCGCCAGAGCGCGTCCGGGTCGGCCAGGAACCGGGCCCGGGTCAGGTCGACGGTGACGTTCTCCCCCGCGTCGTCGTGCTTGCGCGCCGACGGCACGACCCGCAGCTCGTCGCGGTCCCTGATCACCAGGCGGGTGCCGTCGCCGCTGACGCGGAACCAGTCCAGCGCGCCCGCCAGCTCCTTGACCTCTCGCTTGCGCAGGTCGAAACGCTGCAAGGACGGACGCGGGCGGTCGTCGTCGGGCCCGGCGCCGCCCTCGCCGAGCACCCCGGCGACCTGGGACCGCAGCCATACCAGGCCGCCCTTGACCGCGCGCAGGCTGTGATAGCGGCCCTCCTCGACCGGGACGGTCAGCACCCGGGCGGCCAGGCCGTCCGGGTCGACCGTGACGTCCGGCTCGTCCGCGGGGTCGTCGCCGTTGTCCTGGCTCAGCGGCCGGCCCGCGGGTACCGGGCCGAACGGCGAGGGGGTAGTGGCGGCCAGCGGCACCAGGTAGGGGCGGCCGCCGAACGGGAACGACAGGTCGAACGTGTGCGCGTCGTAGACCGGGTCGAAGCTGCGCTGGGACAGGAAGGCCAGGTAGAGCCCGTCGAGGGTGAAGACGGGGCTGGTGTCGGCGAACCGGCCGTCGGTCACGTCGACGATCGTGCGGTTGGCGATCCGCGCCATCCTGATCTGGTTCAGGGACCGGCCGACCGGCTCGGACCAGGCCAGCCAGGCCGAGTCCGGCGACCAGGACAGGCCCTCGATCAGGCCGTGCGGGGACGCGGCCAGCTCGGTGACCTGCCCGGAGGCCACGTCGATGACCAGCAGCCTGCCGTCACGGGCGGCCGCGGCGACGGCCGCTCCGTCCGGGGCCGCGGCCAGGCTCATGACGTATCCGAGCGAGCCGTCGGCCAGGACGCGGGAGTCCGTCTCGCCGGTCGTGCTGGCGACCTCCAGCGCGTCATCGCCCGAGGCGTCGGTGACCCAGACCACCTGACCGGTCTCGCCGAGCACCCGGGGCAGCCGGGCGCGGGCAGCCGGGTCGACGTACAGCGCGCGGGCCGGACCGTCCTTGTGGGCCAGCCAGTGCACCGTGCCGCGCACCTCGACCACGCTCGCCTTGCCCGTCTTGTCGCAGTTCAGCGTGCCCAGGTGATCCTTGGCGGAAACGAGCCGGGGAGCGCGGGCGGCGGCGAAGGAGCCGAGGGTGATCTCCAGCGGCCGGGGCCGCGGCGCGTCGGGCGAGTCCAGGATCCAGATGTCCCCGGCCACGTGGTAGACGATCCGCTGCCCGTCGGTCGACGGGTTCCGCGCGTACATCCCGTCGTGGTCGGTGTGCCGGCGGACGCCGGTGCCGTCCAGCGCGCAGGAGTAGATGTTCCCGGTGCCCTCGTGATCGGACAGGAAGAACAGCCGCCCGCCGACCAGCATCGGGCAGGCTAGCTGGCCGTCCAGGTCGCTGAGAACCTGAGTAAACAGGGGGTCAGCGGGGGTGGCGACCCACAGCCGGCCGGTCCGGCCGCCGCGGTACCGCTTCCAGTACGCGGGCTCGTGGGCCACGCTCCCGGTGAGCAGGGCGGTGCCGCTGTCCTCGACGGCCAGGTCGCTGACGGCGCCGAACGGCAGCAGCCGGGGTGGCGTAACGCCGTCACCGGGGACGGCGTAGGCCCGGCGGTACTTCTGGGCCGGCTGGTTCGCCGCGGTGACGGCCAGCACCTCCCCCGCCGTGGTCCACCCGGTGACCCTGGTCGCCGGGTCGCCCCAGTAGGTCAGGCGGGTCACCGCGGTGCCCCCGGCGTCGGCCGCGTAGACCTCGGGGCTGCCGTCCCGCGCGCTGGTCCAGGCCACCTGAGATCCCTCACGGGAGAAACGGGGGTAGCTCACCGGCACGCCGTCGGCGGACAGGCGCCAGGCCCGCCCCCCAGCGGCCGGGGCGAGCCAGACCTCGTCCCCGGCCGTGAACGTGAGCAGGTCCCCGTGGATGTGCGGGTACCGCAGGTAACCAGCCGGCATCAGGCGCTCCGGGGCGGCAGCGGCGGGCGGACCTTGGACGGCCCGGTGGCCGGGTCGGCCGGCACCTTGGCCGGCTGCTTCTCCAGCGCCTCGAGCGCGAGGCGGACCGCGGTCTCCAGCTGCGGGTCCCGGCCCGCGGTCCAGTCGTCGGGGGTGATCAGCACGTCCACGTCCGGGTCGACGCCGTAGTTCTCCACCCCCCAGCCGTACTCGTCGAACGAGAACGCGTACCGCGGCACGGTCATGTGGGTGCCGTCGACCAGTTCGTGGCCGGGGACGCCGTCGATGCCGATCACGCCGCCCCAGGTGCGGGTGCCCACCACCGGGCCGAGGCCGAGCAGCTTGACCGCGGCCGTGACGATGTCGCCGTCGGAGCCGGCGAACTCGTCGGCCACCGTGACCATCGGCCCGCGCCGCCCGTCCTCGGGATAGGAGGCGGGCTGGATCCAGCGTCCCTGATCCCAGCCGATCACGCGGCGGGCCAGCTTCTCCACCACCAGCTGGGAGATGTGCCCGCCACCGTTACCGCGGACGTCCATCACCAGGGCCTCGCGCCGTATCTCGGTGTGCAGGTCGCGGTGGAAGTCGGCCCAGCCTTCGCCGACCATGTTCGGGATGTGCAGGTAGCCGAGCCGGCCATCGCTGAGCTCGCGGACCAGCCGCCGGCGGCTGCCCACCCAGTCCTGGTAGCGCAGCCGCCGCTCGTCCCGCAGCGGGATGACGACGACGGGGCGCGGTTCGGCGGACGACGGCGACCGGACGGTGAGCTCGGTCGGCTTGCCGACCGTCCCGGCCAGCCGCGGGGCGGGGCCGAGCACTGGGTCGACCGGCCGCCCGTCCACCGCGACGATCTCGTCGCCGGGCCGGATCACGACGCCGGGCGCCTCGAGCGGCGACCGCGCCCGCGGGTCGGACGACTCGCCGGGGAGGACGCGGTCCACCACCCAGTGGCCGGCGCCGTCGCGGGAGATGTCCGCGCCGAGCAGCCCGACGGCCGCGTCGGCCCCGCGGGATTCCTGGCCGGACCGGGTGATGTAGGCGTGCGAGGTGCCCAGCTCGGCCACCACCTCCCACATCAGGTCGGTGAAGTCGTCCGCGCCGCGGATCCGGTCCAGCAGCGGCCGGTACTCCTCGAGTACCCCGTCCCAGTCGACCCCGGACATGTCCGGGGTCCAGAAGTCGCGGCGCATCAGCCGCCCGGCCTCGGCGAAGGCATGCTGCCACAGGGCGGCCGGGTCCGCGGTGAACCTGGCCCGGGACAGGTCGACCGTCACCGACTCACCCGAGCCGTGGTCGGCCTTGTGCTCGGCGGGCAGGATCCGCAGCTCGTCGTGATCCTTGACCACCAGACGGGTGCCGTCCCCGCTGACGTCGAACCAGTCGAGCTCGCCCACCAGCTCGGTCACCTCGCGCTTACGCAGGTCGAATCGCTCGAGGAGCGGCCGGGGGGCATCGTCCTCCGGGCTGGCGACGCCCTCACCCAGGACCCCGGCCACGGGCTCGCGCAGCCAGGCCAGGCCACCCTTGACCGCACGCAGGTGAGAGTACCTGGCCTCGATGACCGGGACGCCGACCACACGACCCGGGAGGCCATCAGGGTCCACGGATACCTCGACCCGTTCGTCATCCTTGTCTTTGTCTTTGTCTTTGTCCTTGTCTTTGTCCGGCGTGTCCTGGCCGAGGGGGCGGCCGCCGGGCAGCGGGCCGAACGGCGACGGGGTCTCCGCCGCCAGCGGCACCAGGTAGGGACGGCTGCCGAGGGGGAACGACAGGTCGAAGGTCTGCTCGTCGTACACCGGGTCGAAGCTGCGCCGGGAGATGAACGCGAGGTAGAGACCGTCCGGGGTGAACACCGGGTCGCTGTCGGTGAACCGGCCGTCGGTCACGTTGACGATTTCCTGGTTGGCGATCCTGGCCATCCGGATGCTGCGCAGCGGGTTCGGGCCGGGCTCGGTCCAGGCCAGCCAGGCCGAGTCCGGCGACCAGGCCAGTCCCTGGACCGCGCCGTTGCCGGTGGCGGCCAGCTCGGTGACCTGCCCGGAGGCCACGTCGATGACCAGCAGCCTGCCGTCGTGGGCGGCGACGGCGACGGTGGCCCCGTCCGGGGCGGCGGTCAGGTCGAGCACGTTGCCGACCTGGCCCTCGGCCACCGTGCGGGGAGCTTCCTGGCCGGCCACGGACCTGATCTCGAGCGCGTCGGGGCCGGCCACGTCGGTGACCCAGATGGCCTGCCCGGTCTCGCCGAGCACCTGGGGCAGCCGGGCGCGGGCAGCCGGGTCGACGTACAGCGCGCGGGCCGGGCCGTCCTTGTGGGTCAGCCAGTGCACCGTGCCGCGCACCTCGATCACGCTCGCCTGGCCGGTCTTGTCGCAGTTGAGGCTGCCCAGGTGGTCCTGGGCCGAGATCAGCCGGGGCGTCCGCGCGGCGGCCGGCGAGCCGAGGGTGATGTCGAGGCGGCGAGGCCCGGACGCGTCGGGCGAGTCCAGGATCCAGATGTCCCCGGCCACGTGGTAGACGATCCGCTGCCCGTCCGTCGCCAGGTTCCGCGCGTACATCCCGTCGTGGTCGGTGTGCCGGCGGACGCCGGTGCCGTCCAGCGCGGACGAGTAGACGTTCCCGGTGCCCTCGTGATCGGACAGGAAGAACAGCCGTCCGCCGACCAGCATCGGGCAGGCTAGCTGGCCGTTCAGGTCGCTGAGAACCTGCGTGAACAGGGGGTCAGCGGCGCTAGCGGTCCACAGCTTGCCCCGGGTACCGCCGCGGTAGCGCTTCCAGTACGCGAGTTCGTTGTTCATCCGGCCGGTGAGCAGGGCCGTGCCCGCCTCCTCCAGGGCCAGGTCCGTCACCGGGCCGAACGGCAGCCGCCGCGGCGGCGCGCCCTCAAGCGGGATGGCGTAGGCCCAGGTCAGGTACGTCTCAGGCTGGCCCGCGGCGGAGACGGCCAGCACCTCGCCGTCGCGGGTCCAGCCGGTCACCCGGGTCCGGGGGTCGCTCAGGTAGGTGAGCCGGGCGGCCGCGTTGCCGTCCGGGTCGGCCGTGTAGACCTCGGGGTTGCCGTCCCGCCAGCTGGTCCAGGCGATCCTGGTGCCATCGCGGGAGAAGCGGGGGTAGCTCACCTGGGCGCTGTCGGCTGATAGCCGCCAGGCCCGGCCGCCGTCGGCCGGAGCGAGCCAGATGTCGTCTTCGGATGAGAAGACGAGAAGGTCATCGTGAATATGCGGGTAGCGCAGGTATCCGGATGAAGTCACGCACTTCATCCTATGGTCTAGAGCCAGCCCCGCTCAGAGGCGATCCGGAGAGCTTCGGCCCGGTTCCTGGCGCCGGTTTTCTGGATGCACGCGGACAGGTAGTTGCGGACCGTGCCCTCGGACAGGTAAAGCTGGGCGGCGATCTCGGCGATGGTCCGGCCGTCGGCGGACGCGTCGAGCACGTCGCGCTCGCGCGGGGTGAGCGGGTTGACCCCATCGGCGAGCGCCGCCACGGCCAGGTCCGGATCGATGACCCGCTCCCCGGCCAGCACCCGGCGGATGGTGTCGGTCAGCTTGTCCGCCGGGGAGTCCTTGACCAGGAACGCGGACACCCCGGATTCCATCGCCCGGCGCAGGAACCCGGGACGGCCGAACGTGGTCAGGATCACGATCTTGGTATCGGGGCTGTGCTTCTTCAGCTCGGCCGCCGCGGCCAGCCCGTCCATGCCCGGCATCTCGATGTCGAGCACGGCCACGTCGGGGTGGCTTTCCCGGGCCGCCTCGATCACCTCGTCACCCCGGCCGACCTGGGCCACCACCTCGATGTCGCCCTCGAAGGAGAGCAGCGCGGCCAGCGCCTCCCTGATCATTACCTGATCTTCGGCGAGCAGCAGCCGGACCGGCTCCTTAGGCGTCATGGCTAGCAAGTATGACCGGTTTCCGCCATGGTGCCGGGTACGGTGGCGGTGAGGCGGAAGCCGCGGCCGGTTTCTGGCCGGCCGACGGACAGGTGGCCGCCGATGGCGGACAGGCGTTCCGACATGCCGCGCAGGCCGCTGCCGGTGGCCGATCCGGCGAAGCCGCGGCCGTCGTCGGTGACCTCGAGGGACACCTCGCCGTCGTGCTCGCTGAGCCGGGTACGGCAGATCAGGGCGCGAGAGTGGCGGATCGCGTTGGTGACGGCCTCGCGCAGGCACCAGGCCAGCACCGCCTCGACGTCCGGGTCGAACGTGCCCGACCGAATGGTCAGGCCGGGGTCGTCGTCCAGCCGGATGCCGGCCGCGTCGAGGGCGCTGCGGGCCGTGATGGTCTCGATCGCGAGCGTCGGCCTGCGGTAGCCGCTGACCGCTTCCCTGATGTCGTGCAGGGTCTGCCGGCTGACCCGGCTGACGTCGTCCATCTCGGTGAGGATGGCGTCGCGCTCGGCCGAGGCGGGCAGCCTGCTCAGGCGCTTGGCCGCCAGCTCGGACTTGAGCGTGATCATGGACAGGGACTGGCCGGTCAGGTCGTGCATGTCCCGCGCCAGCCGGAGCCGCTCCTCGTTGGTGGCCAGCTTGGCCACGGTCTCGCGGGCCTGGGCCAGCTCGCGCATCAGGGTCATCTGCAGCCGGAACCCCATCATGGCCAGGCCGATGAGCAGGACGGGCAGCAGTATCGCCAGGGTGTCGCCGGTGTCCAGGTGGGTGAGCCAGCAGAAGAACAAGTAGCAGCCGGTGACGACGGCGACCCCGAGTGTCGCCCGGCGGCGGTCGAACCGGGTCGACAGCACCCAGCCGGCCGCGGCGGATACGTAGACCCACATCGGCGTCCACTCCCGGCCGTACACGGCGCAGGTCACCCCGGCCAGCGCGGCGATGACCACGAGCCCGTACCCCGCCCGCCGCGGATGGGAATCGTTGTACATCAGGACGGGCATGTAGATGGCGCAGAAGGCGATGACGAGGATCAGGCCGCCGGTGATCCACAGCGCGCCGTGGTGATGGAACAGCTCCGAGACGGGCTGGATCAGGTAGGCGAGCCAGACGCCGGAGAAGAAATACCGCCACGGGCTGCCCGCGCCCGGGATGCCTTGCTCCTTGGCCTCGGCGAGCACGGCGTACTCGGTCCAGTCGCTCTGTCCGTGGGCCGCTTCGGTTGATCCTGTCGCCATCGCAGCCTCACCTCTTTTCCATGCTGCCCGGTTGTCGCGGCTTTACCCCCTTCAGGCGCCCGGCCGGGCCCCCGTATGGCCGGCCGGGCACCCACGGGCCCTGCTAGACCGACTCGGCCGTCGTCCGTACCGCGGCCGTGGCCAGGGCGATGAAGATGCCGAGCCAGACCACCAGGCCGATGGCCAGGCCGGCCGGCACCGAGACGCCCTGGATCACGTCGGTGCCGATCTTCACGGCCTCGTAGGTGGGAGTGAACTGTCCGATGTGGCCGATGACCCCGGACACCGGGAACCAGATGCCGCCGAGGATGGCGAAGGCGAAGTAGAGGATGAAGGTGACCGGCTGGACCTGCTCGGGCGCGAACCGGTAGCCGATGGCGACCGCGAGCGCCGCGAAGATGGTCGAGCCGAACCAGACCACGATGGCGATGACCGGCCATTCCCAGGCGGGCAGGTGGACGTTGCCGTAGAAGCGGCCGAGCAGCAGCACGATCACGATGGACGGGATCGTGGTGGCCAGCGAGACGAGGATCTTGGCGATCACGTAGGCATTGGCCGGCAGTGAGGTCAGCCGGAGCTGGCGGATCCAGCCTTCCTTCTTCTCCTGGGAGATCCGCTGCGCGTTGCCGTTGAGCGCGCCGCTGAACGCGCCGAGCGTGGACATCGCGATCATGTAGTACGCCCCGAACGCGACGCCGTATGCGGTCGAGCTGACCTGCCGGCCGACCAGCAGGTACAAGATGACCGGGAAGGCCATCGTGAAGAGAAAATAGCGCCGGTTGTGCAGCAGCCGCGTGAGCTCGGCCTTGGTGAGGGCCAGGGTGCCGGCCATGTCAGTTCGTCTCCCCTGAGTTTCCGTTGGTCCGGTCGTCTTCCTCGGTGATGGCGATGAAGGCCTGCTCGAGGCCGAGGCTGGTGACCTCGATCTCGCTCGGCCGGTAGCCCGCGTCCAGGACGGCGTACAGCGTGGCGTCCGAGTCACTGGTCTGGAGCTGCACCACGTCGTGCCTGACGTCGAGGTTCACCAGGCCGGGCAGGCCGAGCAGGAAGGGCTCGTCCACCCGGTCCAGGCGGAACGAGATCCGCCTGGCGCCGGCCCGCGCCTTGATCTCGGCGGGCGTGCCGTCGGCGAGCAGCCGGCCCCGGTTGATGACCAGGATCCGGTCCGCGGCCTGGTCGGCCTCCTCCAGGTAGTGGGTGGCGAACAGGAGCGTGCGCCCGGCGGCCACCTCTTCCTTCATGCTGCTCCAGAACAGCCGGCGGGTTTCCACGTCCATCGACGCGGTCGGTTCGTCCAGCACGATCAGCTCGGACTTGCCGCAGATGGCCAGCGCGAACCGGACCCGCTGGGTCTGGCCGCCGGACAGCTTGTCCACCCGCTGGTCGGCGAACTGGGCGATGCCGGCCCGCCGGAGCGTGGTGCTTACTGGCTCGGGGTTCGGGTGCAGCTTGGTGATCAGCTCGACCAGTTCGCGCACCGTCACCTCGGGCATCAGCCCGCCGGACTGGAGCATCGCGCCGACCCGGCCGGATTTGACCGCGTGGTACGGGTCCTCGCCGAACATGCGGATGCGCCCGCCGGTGGGCTTGCGCAGCGCGAGCAGCATGTCCAGCGAGGTGGACTTGCCCGCGCCGTTCGGCCCGAGCAGGGCGACGGTCTCGCCCGGCCGCAAGTCCAGGCTCAGCCCGTCGACGGCGTGCAGCCGGCCGTAGCGCTTGGACACGTTCTCGAAGGTGACCACGGGCGCGCCGCGGCTGCCGCCGTAGGCGCTCGCGGTCGTGGCGACCGTTTCCAACTGGCTCATCGTCGTTCCCCTGTGTGGCTTAGCATGGCCAGATTTCCGGCCCTGACCCCCAGCGGTTCCAATATCACCACTCGGGTCACTCACGCAGGTAGTGCCGTCTCTCAGGAACCACCCATGACATGCGTCATCCCGCGACCGGTTACATATCGTGTTACATATCGTGCCGGGGGCTTGGGTGGGCTTGGGTACGGGGCCGGTTAGCGGCCGGCGGCGTAGCCTTGCATGCCGCGCGGGTTGGCCGCCGCGTACAGGACGCCGTCGCGGCGGGCGACCGCGCTCATGCGGCCCAGCGACCAGGCGGGGCGGACGTTGACCAGGTGCCCGCGGCGGCGGAGTTCGTCGATCGCGTCGGCGCCGACCCGGGACTCGACGTCGAGCGCGCGGGGCTGTGCCTGGCGCGGGTAGAACGACGACGGCATGTGCGCGGAGTGGAACGCCGGGAAGTCGATGGCCTGCTGCAGGTTCATGCCGAACGTGACGTGGTTGAGGAAGAACTGCAGCGCCCACTGATCCTGCTGGTCGCCGCCGGGCGTGCCGAAGGCCAGGTACGGCTCGCGGTCCCGCAGGACCAGGCCCGGGGACAGCGTGGTGCGCGGCCGCTTGCCCGGCGCGAGGGTAGCGGGCAGCCCGGGGGTCAGGGTGAACATCTGCGCCCGGGTCCCGAGGCAGAAGCCGAGGCCACCGATGACCGGCGAGGACTGCAGCCAGCCGCCGCTCGGGGTCGCGGACACCATGTTGCCGAACCGGTCGGTGACGTCCAGGTGGCAGGTGTCGCCGGCCCGGTAGCTCGATTTGAGGGCCTGCGGCCCGGGACCGCCGGCGGACGTGGCCGGACCGCCGGCGCGCATCGTCGGCTCGCCGGTGCTCGGGTCCAGCCGCGGCGCGGGCGGTTCGACGTCCATGACGGGCGAGACGCTCCCGTCGTCGCCGGTCCCGGCGAAGGCGAAAGCAGGGGTAACGAAGTCCGGCAGCCGGGGCACCCGGCCCTCGGGCGAACCGGGACGCAGCTCAGCCGACGCCTCGGGGCCGGCCAGCCCGCGCCGGCTCTCCGCGTACTCGGCGGACAGCAGCGCCTTGACCGGGACGTCGGTGAAGTCGGGGTCGCCGTACCAGGCTTCCCGGTCGGCGAACGCGAGCTTGCCGCATTCGGTCACGGTGTGGATGAAGCCGGCGGTACCCGGGCCCATAGCGGCGAGGTCGAATCCCTCGAGCAGCGCGAGTTGCTGCAGGAACACAGGCCCCTGGCCCCAGGGCCTGGTCTTGCACACGGTCAGGCCGCCGAAGTCGTAGGTCAGCGGCTCCTCGAGCCGCGGCTGCCAGCCGGCCAGGTCGGCGTAGGACAGCAGTCCCCGGTGCGGCCGTCCGGTCACGTCCATGACCTCGGCCGAGGCCAGGTACGCGGCGATCCCCTCGGCCACGAAGCCCTCGTAGTAGGCCCGCCTGGCCGCCTCGATCTGCTCGTCGCGGTCCGGGCTGGCCGCTTCCGCCTCGTCGAGGATGCGCTGGTAGGTCGCGGCCAGCGCGGGGTTGGCGAACAGCGAGCCCGGCGCGGGCACCTGGCCGCCCGGCAGGTAGACCTCGGCGGAGCCGGGCCAGTAGTCGCGGAACAGGTCGGCCACGCTGGCGATGCTCCAGCTGATCGCGGGCACCAGCGGGTAGCCGCGGGCCGCGTAGCCGATCGCGTAGCCCATGACGTCCCGGAGCCGGAGCGTGCCGAACTCCCGCAGCATCATCATCCAAGCGCCGAACGCGCCGGGCACGCACGCGGCGAGCAGGCCGCTGCCGGGCACGAGATCGAGGCCGAGGCCGGCGAACGCCTCCGGGGTGGCGGCGGCCGGCGCGGTGCCCTGGCCGCAGAGCACGAACGTCTCGCCCCGGCCGGCGTGGTGGGCGATGACCGGCACCTCACCGCCGGGGCCGTTCAGATGCGGCTCCACCACCTGGAGGGTGAGCCCGGTGGCGACGGCCGCGTCGAACGCGTTGCCGCCGGCTTCGAGCACCGCCATCCCGGCCGCCGAGGCGAGCCAGTGCGTCGAGGCCACCATGCCGAACGTCCCCGCGAGTTCCGGCCGGGTCGTGAATTCGGGAATTTCGCCCATGAACCGATCCTCTCATCCGGGCCCGTGATGCCGGTCCGGTCCGGCCTGGGAATCCAGGGCAGCACGCCGTAGTAACGTCGGCGCCATGGATCTTTCTCCCCGGCTGCGCGCCGTCTGCGATCTGGACGTCTCCGAGGTACGTGAGTACGCGGGCAGGCACGAGTACGACGGCAAGCCGCAGGACCTGTCCCCGGCGGGCGTCGCGGCCGGACTGGCCCGGCTGACCGCGGCACGGGACGGCGGGGAGCGCCTGGCGGACGCGCACGACGAAGCCCACCTGACCGCGGCCGAGGAGCACAAGCGCGTCACCTACGCCGAGCTCGAACTGCACCGGCGGAACCCGATCTTCCACCTGGGCGAGCTCGACCTGGCCTGCTACGACCGGGACTACGCTCCGCAGGAGGAACGGGACGCGGCGCGGGCCGAGCACCTCGCGGCCTGGCCCCGGGTGGCCGGCGCGGCCGTCGAATCGCTCGACCAGGTCAGCGCGCCGGTCGCGCAGGCGCTGCTCGGCGGCATCCGCGGGCTGGCGGCCGGGCTCGGCGAGGGGCCTGGCATCGCCGCCGCCGCCGTGGCGGCGGCGCTCGACGCGCACGCCCGCCTGGTCGCTCACGTCGAGCGCGCGGCCGCGGACGGCGATCCCGACCCGGCGCTCGGCGGTCCGGGGCTCACCGCCCTGATGAGCAGCGCCGAGGCGATGCCGGTCGACCTGGGCCGGCTGGCCGAGCAGGCCGACGCCGAACGGGACCGGCTGCACGCCCTGCTGGCCGACGGGTGCGCCCGGGTGGACGGCACCCGCCCGGCGCTCGACGTGGCCCGCGAGCTGGTGCGGGATCATCCCGACGGGGCCGGGGTAATCGAGTCGGCCCGGCACTGGACCGAACGGGCGATCACCTTCACCCGCGAGCATGACCTGGTCCCGTACCACGACGGGGAGTGCCTGGTCGGGCCGGCGCCGGAGTCGCGCCGGTGGGCGATGGCCATGATGTCGTGGGCCGCGCCCGGCGAGCAGGAGGGCCCGTCCTGGTACCACATCACGCCGCCGGACGAATCGTGGCCGGTGCAGGAGCAGGAGGAGTGGCTGGAGGTCTTCAGCCACACCACGCTGCCGGGCATCACGGTGCACGAGGTGGCGCCCGGGCACTTCTCGCACGGCCGGGCCCTGCGCCACCTGACCTCGGACGTCCGGCGGACCGTGCACTCCAGCGCGTTCATCGAGGGCTGGGCGCACTACGGCGAGGAACTCTGCGTGGAAGAAGGGTTCGGCGACGGCGACCCGCGGATCCCCGTCGGCATCTGGCTGGAGGCGCTGGTGCGGGTGACCCGGCTCGCCTGCGCCATCGGCGTGCACACGGCCGGGATGACGATCGAGGACGCGGCGCGCCGGTTCGAGGCCGATACTCACCTGGCCGGGCCCGCGGCGCTGTCCGAGGCCAGGCGGGCCACCTTCGATCCGACCTACGGCCGGTACACCTGGGGCAAGCTGGAGATCCTCAAGCTGCGCGAGCGGGCCAGGAAGGACTGGGGCGCGGGCTTCACGCTGCGGCGCTTCCATAAGGCCATGCTGGATCTCGGCTCCCCGCCCATCGGCCTGCTCGGCACCGCCCTGTCCCGCGGGTGAGTGCCGTCGGCGCGCGCGGTAGCCTATGACCGTGCGTTCGCTGACGGCTGTGTTCCGGATGGCGGGTATGGCCTTGCTGGCGGTACTCGTGGTGACTGGGTGCGCGTCGGCTCGGGCCACGCCGTCCATCGCCATCGCGAGCGCCTACGTGCCGCAGCCGACCACGCCTGGTACCACGGTCGCGTACCTGGAGATCCGCAACAACGGCCCGGCCGACAAGCTGCTCTCGGCGCAGACCAGCGTGGGCGGCACCGTTCAGCTGCGTGCCCCCGGGGCCCGGCACGCCGGCGCGCTGGCCATGCACACCGTGCCGGAGATACCGATCGCGGGCCAGGCGATGACGCGGTTCAACCCGGATTCGTACCACCTGCTGATCACGGGGGCCGGAACGATGCGCGATGGCAAGGACATCACGCTGAAGCTGACCTTCGCCAACGCCGGCACGGTCACGATCCTGGCGATGGTCACCAACCCGCAATCCGGCGGCAGCAGCTACTTCCTCAACTGACCGTGGCTGCTTCGACCGGGTCGGCTTCTGCGGGGCTGGCTTCTGCGGGGACGGCTTCCCGGCGGGTTAGCGGCAGCCTCGACCGGGTGGCCGCGTCCCGCGGCGTATAGACGACGATGCGCGCCTCGGGCATCATCGCGACGTCGAGTTCGCTGACGACCAGGCTCACCTGGCCGGCCCGCGGGTGCAGGTAGGTCAGGGTCCGCGGCTCGCAGTCGGCCACCTCGTGCCGGGCCCACAGGTCGGAGAAGTCCCGGCTGAGGCTGGCCAGCCGGCGGATGTCCTCTTCCCAGTCCGGGTCGCCGACGTTCCGGCTGTACGCCGAGCGCAGCCGCGCCACCAGGTAGCGGACATGATCCTCGTACTCGGGGAACTTGCCGCGGGCGGTCGGCTCGGTGATGCAGCACCACAGGGTGTTCTTGTGGACGCACGGCATCGTGTGCCACTCCCAGAACAGCTCCTCGGAGGCGTCGTTGGACAGCAGGATGTCGAACCGGCTGTTGATCAGGGACGCGGGCAGCGGGTCGAGTGACTGCAGGATCTCGCGGATGCTGCCCGGAATCACCTCGCGCGGCCGCTCGGTGCGCAGCGGCGTGGCCTCGGCCAGCCGGTACAGGTGCTCACGCTCGGCCCGGTCAAGGCGGAGCGTCCTGGCCACCGCGTCGAGCACCTGGGTGCTGGCTTTGATCTGGCGTCCCTGCTCCAGCCAGGTGTACCAGGTGACGCCGACCCCGGCCAGCAGGGCCACCTCCTCCCGGCGCAGCCCCGGCGTGCGGCGCCGGGAACCCGGTGGCATGCCGAAGTCGCCCGGGCTGAGCCGGGCCCGGCGCGCCTTCAGGAACTTGCCGAGTTCCGCGTGCCGTCGCTCGCCGGCCAGCCGGGCCGCGTCTTTCCGTAGCCCGTCCTTCGGTTCGTACGTGACCAAGGCCTCTTCCCATCACCGAATATGCCCCGGTCATAACTTATCGGTACCCAGTGACATTTCGGGTGGGTGGCGGCGTCGGTGGTGCCAGTGGGCTCGGTGGTGCCAGTGGCGGTCGGCTGGTACCCCGGCGCGGCCGACGACCCGCCAGCGGGGCTGCAAGCCTCGGCGGCCGCTCCCGCATCACCGGCACCAGCCCCCCGCGCGGTCCCGGGCCGCCGCAACCACGGCAATGCTCCATCGTCGGTCCCGGCCACCACAATGCTCCATCGTCGTGGTTCAGCAGCCCCGGCCCCGGAAACCGGACCGCGATCAAGCGCACCACCTGCACCACCCGCACCGCGAGCCGGACGCTCACTGCAAACGAGCCGCGCCATGTCACATCGCACCGTTAGGGGCAGGGGCGCAGGGTCGCGCCCCCGCAAGCTCCTCACGCCTGGGATGGGTTGGGGAAAGGCAGAGTCCAGTCGCCGGCGGCGCCCTTCGGCTCGCGGGGGGAGGGGCGTTCTTGGCTGGCCTCCAGGGAGTCCGTGTGCCACTGGCCACCTTCTTACGCAGGCGGTGTGCCACAGGCTTCGATTGCGGTCGGCGACAGTTGTCTCATGAGCCGCAATCGGCTCTCGCGTCCCAGCTGTTGGCGTCTCGCCGGGCGAGGGTGGCACTCATGCAGCACCGATGTGCCACCGGTGCTGCTCTATGTGACCCGATGTGCCACCGGGTCACGTAAGGGACCGGCCTGAGGCGGGAGAACGGGCTGCTCATCAGCACGGAGTTCGCCGGCTGGGACTACGATACGTGACTGATGAGCAAGCTGCGTCCCAGGTAACGACAAGAGGAGTCACCGGTGGCTGAGGTCCGCGCGGAGATGGTCGCCAACGTGTGGAAGGTGGTCGCGGCCGAGGGGGATCACGTAGAGGACGGCGACACCCTGGTCATCCTCGAGTCGATGAAGATGGAGATCCCGGTCCTGACCGAGAGTGCGGGCGTGATCACCAAGCTGCACGTCGCCGAGGGCGACGTCATCCAGGGCGG
>JBEKJP010000005.1:0-112883 GCA_050011155.1 Streptosporangiaceae bacterium | reverse complement strand
CGGCCTTCTCCGACGCCACGGCGGACGCTGAATTGGCACAGTTGCGCGAAACCAGACGGGTGGTAGCGGTCGAACCCGATTTCAGCGACACCCAGGCTCCGGCGAATCTGATGGACCCGAACTTCACCATCAAGGCGCTCCAGATCGGCAAGCGGCAGGCGGAACGCGAAGCCGCAGCGATCCAGGCCGCCTGGAACTCCTGAGAGGGCGGCAGGTTGGGATGGCCTCCTGCGGTGCGGTCGACCAGGTCGACCGCACGCGCGGTGGCGGCCAGTCGCCTTCCTTATGCGCGGCCGTCCCGGAGTGCTTCGTTAGCTTCGGGGGAGGCATGGTGGCAAGTCAGTGGCGTGTGGTGTGGGTGCCGGATCCGGGCGGTGGGGATTGCTGCCGGCCGAGGGCGTGCTCGGGGTGAAGTCGCTGCCGGCGGCGGTGGCGCGGATCGGCCTGCAAGCGGGTGACCCGGTGTTCGTGGGGCCTGATTTCACGGTTGACCTGGACTTGCTTGATTTCGTCCGGGTTATGCGTCCCGCCGCTGGAACGCCCAGAACCTGCTGGCCGGCTGGTAGGTCAGGTAACCGTGGTAGCCGTGCGCTGCTAGGCAGGGCACGGGCGCTTGCGGGTTGGGCGAGGCCGCGGCGTGCAGGCATGCGGCCGGGATCGGTACGCCGTCGTAACTGGGCGCGTCGTTGCCGGGTACCGCGGTCTGGCCGTGCGGCCCGATGATGCCCTGGGCGATTCCCAGGTAGGACCCGGCCGGGCTGAAAGGCGCGGTGAGCTTGTAGTACACGGTGACCGGGCTCAGGTAATGCGGCCGGAGCCACAGTGCTGTGAGCGCCCGGAGACCGGTGAAGCCGGCCAGGGTGACGGCCAGCGCGGGCACGGTGCGCCGCAGCAGTGCGCCGGCGCAGATGCCCAGGGCCATCGCGAAGAGCGCGTAGCCGGCCGGCACGATGCCGGTGGTGTCGAAATGGTTGGTCAGGAAGGCGTCGGCGTTGAGCGCGTTGTCCGGGCCTGACCACCAGGTGACGACGGCCGAGACTATGCCGGAGAGGACGACGGCGGCCAGCAGCAGCCATGCGGCCCTGACCGCCAGCCAGCGGCGCCTGGTGATGCTCTGCGTCCAGGCGAACTGGTGCGTTCCAGCCTCCAGTTCGCTCGCCACCATCGGGGCGCCCCAGAACAGCCCGGGCAGCAGCGGCACCGCGGATGTCGCCACGACGAGCGTCAGGAACGTGGGGCTGCTGAGGGAAAGACCTGACCCGCCGCCTCGGCCAGCGCCGCGAGGAAGTCCCGCCGGGCCAGCGGGTCGAGCGCAGCCAGCGGCTCGTCAAGCAGCAGCAACCGGGGCCGCTTGGCCAGCGCCAGCGCCAGCGCCAGCGCCAGCGCGAGCTGGGCGCGCTGGCCCCCGGATAGCCTCCCGGCCGGCCGGTCCAGCGGTATCTTCAGGCCGGCGAGCCGCTCCCGCGCCAGCTTCCCGTCCCAGCGCTGGTTGAGGTGCGCGCCGATCCCGATGTGGTCCTCGGCGGTCAGCCGCTGGTACAGCGGGATCTCCTGGGCCAGGAAGCCGATCTCAGCCAGGTAGGCTGGATCCTCCCGTGGCGGCCTGCCGAGCACCTCGGCGCGGCCCCCGGTCGGCGCGGCGAGCCCGGCCAGCAGCCGCAGCAGCGTGGTCTTGCCCGCGCCGTTCGGCCCCACCAGTGCCGATATCCGGCCCTCGGGCACGCTGATGGTGCAGTCGTTCAGGGCGGTGACCCGGCGGTAGCGCTTGGTCAGCCCGCTGGTCTCGATCACGGGTTTCATGCGATGTCCTCCTCAGCAGCGGCCTGCAGCGTGAGCTGCAGCAGCGATGTGATCGCCTCGTCGTCCAGCCCGGCGGCCCGCGCCTCGCGCACCCAGCCCGCCAGCGTGCGGCCCAGCCGTGCGTGCGTGCCAGGCGGCGGCCCCGGCGGCCGGCCGCGCACGAACGTGCCCTGCCCAGACCGCGCCTCCACTAGGCCCTCGCGTTCCAGGTCGCGGTAGGCCTTCAGCACCGTGTTGGGGTTGACCGCCGTCACCGCGACCACCTCCCGCACGCTCGGCAGCTGGTCACCCACAGAAAGCACGCCCATCCGCAGCGCCTGCCGCGCCTGCCGCACGATCTGCTGGTAAGGCGGCACCCCGGACCGGCCGTCCACCCGGAATCTGATCACATCAGCGCTCCAGTGTCTTAGGTTGCTAACACACTAGGGCAGCGACTCCGCCCTCGTCAAACAATGCGGAGCCCGCGCGTACGACAGCGCTAGGCAGACGCATACCCGCCTATCGAGAAATGAGTTGAGGCCGCCGGTCAACATGTCCGGAGCCGCGCGGCAACGTGCAGGCACTGCATTTCAAGAGGCGGAAGTCCCTTCAGACGAGCTGCACCCCCCGGAAATAGGCCACGGCATCGACCGGCCGGATCAGCGTCAGCCCGGCACCGGAAACTAGCAAAATATTTTCGGAAATAATGATCAAGCTATTAGCGTGGCTCGGTTCCGGTCTGGTTCCGGGCGGCGAACAGCGCGACGACCTCGCGGACGGCCGGCTCTCTGGTCCCCGGCTCGGGTACCGGCAGGTGGGCCTGGATCTGGTAGCGGTTGCGGCGGCCGTCTTTCTGCGTGATCACGTAGCCGGCCTCGGCCAGGTCGGTGATGATGCCGTGGGCGCGACGCTCGGTAATGCCCAGGCTGGCCGCGATGTCGCGCAGTCTCGCACCCGGGTCGTAGGCGAGGTGCAGCAGGACCCGGGCATGGTTGGTCAGGAAGGCCCATTCCGCCATGGGCATAAATTACCATATTCATTTCTGGAAAAAAATTGCTAGGTTTAAATATCAAGCATAGCCTGCAAGTAGGCACCGAGATCAGCCGCCGTCGGCGGCCAGCTATCCCCGGGGTCACCCCGAGGATGACCGTATGAGCGGCGGAAACGGAACTGAGATCCTGGTGCGTCCCGGGAAGGACCGCATCGTGGCCGGGACCTGCGCGGGAATCGCCGACAGGCTTGAGGCCATCCAGGTCGGCGGCACCACGCATTGGATCCGGGTCCGCGGTGCGGACGGGGCCAACCCGGTGCTCATGCTGATCCAGCGCCAGGCCGTCCTCAGCCTGGCGGCGATGACGCGCGGCAACGTGTCTCCGCGCGCTCCGCAGAAGGCGACCGGTGAGCAGAGGCAGGACGAGCCGCTGGTTTCCGGCGAGGACGACGAGGACCTTCCCGCCGTCCGGGTGGCAGCCGCCGGCGCTTCCGCCGACCCGGTTAAGGACTACCTCAAGCAGATCGGCAAGGTGGCACTGCTCGACGCGAGGCAGGAGGTCGAGCTGGCCAAGCGGATCGAGGCGGGCCTGTTCGCCGAGGAGAAGCTCGCCGGCGCCGGCCCGGCGCTCCGCGCCGGCCAGAGCGTCGACCTCGAGGAGGTCGCCGAAGACGGCAGGCTCGCCAAGAATCACCTGGTTGAGGCCAACCTGCGCCTGGTCGTCTCGCTGGCCAGGCGGTACACCGGGCGGGGGATGCTGTTCCTGGACCTGATCCAGGAGGGGAACCTGGGGCTGATCCGGGCGGTGGAGAAGTTCGATTACACCAAGGGCTACAAGTTCTCCACGTACGCCACCTGGTGGATCCGGCAGGCGATCACCCGGGCGATGGCCGACCAGGCCCGCACCATCCGCCTTCCGGTACACGTCGCCGAGGCCATCACCACGCTGGCGCGGGTGCAGCGCCAGCTGCTGCAGGACCTGGGGCGCGAGCCTACCCTCCAGGAGCTCGCGGCCGAGCTGGACGTGACCCCGGAGAAGCTCAGCGAGATGCAGCAGTACGGCCGCGAGCCGATCTCCCTGAACACCCCGCTCGGCGAGGACGGCGACAGCGAGTTCGGCGACCTGATCGAGGACTCCGGGGCCGTTCAGCCCGGCGAGGCGGTCAGCTTCACCCTGCTCCAGGAGCAGCTGCACTCGGTGCTCGGCACGCTGTCCGAGCGCGAGGCCGGCGTGGTGTCCCTGCGGTTCGGGCTGGCCGGCGGCCAGCCCAAGACCTTTGACGAGATCGGCAAGGTGTACGGCGTCACCCGGGAGCGGATCCGCCAGATCGAGTCCAAGACCATGTACAAGCTGCGACACCCGTCCCGATCCAACCTCCTCCGGGACTTTCTCGACTGACCTGCCCGCCCGGTCCCGTGGCGCCTCGCTCAGGGCGCGGGGATGGGCAGCGGGCGCGGCGGGACGGGAGCCGAGTGCACGATCGAGGTGGTGGTGCGGCCGTGCGGGGTGAACAGGTCCAGGATGGGCTCGAGCTCGTCGATGGAGCGCAGGTGGACCTTCATGAAGTAGCAGTCCTCACCGGTGATCCGGTAGCACTCGGTGACGGCCGGCAGCTCGCGGGCGATGCCGGGGATCAGCCGCAGCCCGCCGCCCGACGGGCTGATCCGGACGATGGCGAACAGCGTGTAGCCCAGCGCCCGGGGGTCGACCTCGGCCCGGTAGGACAGGGTGCCGGTTTCCTCCAGGCGGCGCAGCCGGTCGGCGACGGCCGGCCCGGACAGCCCGATCCGCCGGGCCAGCTCCGCGATCCGCAGCCGGGGCTCGGCCTGGAGTTCCGCGGCGATCCTGCGGTCGACGGCATCCATCGGCGCTTCCGGTATTTCGAAGGCCTGGCGCACGAAATTTCTTTGTTTTGATGACATTTTATTGATTTCTTTCGTGCTTAATCCTTCCGGATCCGTCAACCACCTTCATATGCTGCCCTAGTGCCAGATCAGCCGCAACCGGCGGATTCCCCCGCAGTCGTACTTCGTGGTCAGCGCGGTGTTCCACTACCTGGGCCCGTCGCTGGCGGTGCTGCTGTTCGCCCGGCTCGACGTGCTCGGGGTGGCGTGGCTGCGGCTGGCCAGCGCGGCCGCGGTGTTCGCGCTGTGGCGACGCCCGTGGCGGGCGTACCGGGAGCTGAGCCGGGACAGCCGCCAAACCCTGCTGGCCCTGGGGCTGGTGCTGGCCGTGATGAACACGGCGTTCTACCTCGCGGTGGACCGGCTGCCGCTCTCGACCGTGGGCGCGATCGAGTTCCTCGGCCCGGTGACCCTGGCCGCGGCCGGGGCCCGGACCCGGCGCAACGCGGCCGCCCTCGCGCTGACCACGGCGGGCGTGGCCGCCCTGACGGCGATCCGGTTCACCGGGCAGCCGCTCGGGTTCGCGTTCGCGTTCGCGAACTGCGCGCTATTCATGCTGTACGTCGTGCTCGGCCACCGCATCGCGAATGCCGGCGGCCCGGACTCAGCCAGCCCGGACTCAGCCAGCCCGGACTCAGCCAGCCCGGACTCAGCCAGCGCGGACCGGGACCGGCCGGGCGGGATCGACCGGCTGGGGGCGGCCATGCTGATCGCCGCGGCGGCGGCGACGCCGTGGGGCCTGGGCGGCGCGCTGCCCGCGTTCGGCCATCCGGTCCTGCTGCTGGCCGGGGCCGGCGTCGGCGTCTGCTCATCGGTGATCCCCTACGTGACCGACCAGCTGGCCATGGCCCGGCTGCCGCGCGCCACGTTCTCGCTCATGCTGGCGCTGCTGCCGGTGTTCGCCACCGTCATCGGCGCGGTCGTGCTGCGCCAGGTCCCGACCGTCGCCGACGGCGCCGGGATCGGCCTGGTCGTGCTCGGCCTGGCAGTGCATGACGGACACGGGCATGACGGACACGGGCATGACGGACACGGGCATGACGGACAACGAGAGGAATGACACGTGGATTACGTACGGCTGGGGTCATCCGGGCTGAAGGTCTCCCGAGTCTGCCTGGGCATGATGAGTTACGGCAGCCAGTCCGAACGGGCTTGGCATCTCGACGAGGCGGCGGCCGAACCGATCGTGAAGGCGGCAGTGGACGGCGGCATCACGTTCTTCGACACGGCCGACACCTACTCCGACGGCGTAACCGAGGAGATCACCGGGCACTTGCTCGGCCGGCTCTTCGGCCGCCGCGAGGACTACGTGCTGGCCACCAAGGTCTTCTTCCCGATGGGTCCCGGCCCCAACGACCGGGGCCTGAGCCGCAAGCACGTGCTCTCGGCGATCGACGCCTCGCTGCGGCGGCTCGGCACCGAGTACGTGGACCTGTACCAGATCCACCGGTGGGATTACGACACGCCGGTCGAGGAGACGATGGAGGCGCTGCACCAGGTGGTCACCGCGGGCAAGGCCCGCTACCTCGGCGCGAGCAGCATGTTCGCCTGGCAGTTCGCCAAGGCTCAGCATGTCGCTGAACGGCACGGCTGGACCAGGTTCTCCGCCATGCAGAACCACTACAACCTGATGTACCGGGAGGAGGAGCGGGAGATGCTCCCGCTGTGCGCCGACCAGGGCGTCGCCGTGCTGCCGTACAGCCCGCTGGCCCGGGGGATGCTGGCCGGCAACCGGACCAGGCAGGGCGAGCGGCGCACCGCCCGGGCGGGGGACGACCCGCTGTCGGACGAGCGGTACCGCACCGGCGCCGACTTCGACGTCGTCGACCGGCTGACCGAGGTGGCGGCGGAGCGGGGCGCTCCCCCGGCCCAGATCGCGCTGGCCTGGCTGCTGAGCCGTCCCGGCGTGACCGCGCCCATCGTCGGCGCCACCCGGCTCGGCCACGTCAGCGACGCGCTGGCCGCCACAAAACTCACCCTCACGGCCGAGGAGGCGGCCCGCCTCGAGGAGCCGTACGTCCCGCACCCGGTACTCGGCCACGGTTAGCACCGGGGATAGCCTTCCAGGCGTGAGCGATCGCGAGACGCGCAGGCTGTCCTTCGGGTCCGTGGCCGAGGACTACGACCGGTACCGGCCCGCACCGCCGCCCCAGGCGCTGGACTGGCTGATCCCGCCCGGAGCGGCCGCCATCCTCGACCTGGCGGCCGGGACCGGCCTGGTGACCAGGGAACTCATCGGCCGGGCGGCGCAGGTGCTCGCGGTCGAGCCGGACGAGCGGATGCGGGCCGTGCTGACGGCCCGCATCCCGCAGGCCGAGGTCCTGGCCGGGCGGGGCGAGGCCATCCCGCTGCCGGACGCGTCGGTGGACGCGGTGGTGATCTCGTCCGCCTGGCACTGGCTCGACCCGGCGCTGGCGGTGCCGGAGATCGCCCGGGTGCTGCGGCCGGGCGGCAATCTCGGCGTGATCTGGGTATCGCGGGACGACCGGATGCCGTGGGTGGCGGAGTTCAACGCCTTCGCCCGCGAATCGCGCGAGGCGGACCGGCCTGAAGGCCCGTTCGGGGACGATCCCGCGGAGCGGCGCCGACGCCGCCTGGTCGAGTTCCCGCCCGGCTCGCCGCTGTCACCACCCGAGGAACGGCTGGTGGAGTTCTCGGTGCCGATGACCAAGAACGAGCTGGCGGGCCTGCTCGGCACCTACAGCGGGATCATCACGCTGGAGCCGGACCGGCGGGCCGAGTTCTCCCAGCGGGTCAGGGATTTCCTGGACCGCCAGCCGTGGGACGAGGCCGACGTCCCGCTGATCTGCCGGTGCCTGCGCAGCACCCGCCTTAACGGCTAGCCGCCTAGATAACGCAGCACGGCCAGGACCCGGCGGTTGTCGCTCTCGCCCGGCGGCAGCCCGAGCTTGGTGAAGATGCTGGCCACGTGTTTTTCCACCGCGCCGCCCGAGACCACGAGCTCGGCGGCGATCCCGGCGTTGGACCGGCCTTCGGCCATCAGCGCCAGCACCTGGCGTTCGCGCGGGGTCAGCGTGGCCAGGCCGCCCCGCTGCCTGCTGGCCCGGAACAGCTGGCTGACCACCTCGGGGTCCAGGGCGGTCCCGCCGGCGGCCACCCGCTCCAGCGCGGCGCTGAACTCGGCCACGTTGGCTACCCGGTCCTTGAGCAGGTACCCGACGCCGGCCGCGCCGCCCTCGAGCAGTTGCGCGCTGTACGACGTCTCGACGTACTGGGAGAACATCAGCACGCCGGTGCCGGGAAAATCCCGCCGGAGCTTCAGCGCCGCGCGCAGGCCTTCGTCGGTGTGGGTCGGCGGCATCCTGATGTCCACCACGGTGACGTCCGGGTGGTGCTCGGCCACCGCCGCCAGCAGCGCGTCGCCGTCGGGCACGGCGGCGCTGACCACGTGACCGCGGTCCTCGAGCAGCCGGGTCAGCCCCTCCCGCAGCAGCGCCGCGTCCTCCGCGATAACCACCTTCAACGTCGGCTCCTTAGGCGTGGAGGGGCAGTTCGACGGTCACCGTGGTCGGACCGCCGCCGGGGCTGGACACCTCGAGCCGCCCGTCGACCGTGGAGACCCGCTGGCTCAGCCCGGCCAGGCCGCTGCCCCGCGAGGCGTCCGCCCCGCCGATGCCGTCGTCGCTGACCTCGAGGCGGAGAACCCCGTCCCGTTCGTTGTGAATCTTGATTTTTATCTCGTTGGCGTAGCTGTGCTTGGTCGCGTTCGCGATCAGCTCGGCCGCGCAGAAGTAGGCGATGGTCTCGATCGCGGGCTCCGGCCTGGTGGCGATGTCGGCGGTGACCGACGCCGGGATCGCGCTGCTGGTCGCCAGCGAGGCCAGCGCGCTGGCCAGGCCGTTGTCGAGCACCGGCGGGTGGATGCCGCGGGCCAGGTCGCGCAGGTCGGCCAGCGCGTCCACCGCGTTGCGGTGCGCGGCGTCGATCAGCTCTTTGACCGTCTCGCTGTCCGGGTCCTCGAGCTTCTCCCGGGCCATGCCCAGGTTCATGGCCAGCGCGGCCAGCCGCATCTGGGCCCCGTCGTGCAGGTCCCGCTCGACCCGGCGCAGCGCCGCGGCCGCGTCCTCCACGGCCAGCGTCCTGGTCCGCTCGAGCTCGCTGACCCGCTCGGCCATCGTCCGCGGCCCGAGCAGGCCGCGGATCAGGGACCGGTCACCCAGGTTGATCCCGCGGGCCAGCCACACCCCCGTCACGACGAAGGCCGCACCGATGACGGCCGCGAAGGGGGTGGCCGGCCAGCTGGAGACATGAGGAGTGCCGCCGAACGGGAGGGGTTGCAGCACCGTTAGCGGGCGCCCGGAGCCGATGCCGGGGCCGTTGAACAGCGGCCAGATCACCGGATAGGACAGGTCGATGACACCGAAGACGGTGAGCGTGATCGCGTAGAGCTGGACGAAGGCGACCGGCAGCTTGATCAGGCTGTACCAGACCCCCCGCCAGGCCACCCGGTCCCGCAGCCGCCGGTCCAGGCGGCCGAGCAGGCCGGTGCCGGGCTGGAACTTGGACGGCGCCTCGACCTGGTCGCTGAGGACGCGCCTGAGCAGGCGGCGGTGCAGCGAGCTCACCCGCCGGGACAGCCGCAGCGTCACCGTGATCAGCAGCAGGCCGACCACGGTGCCGAGGACCGAGGCGGAGATCGTCAGGCCGAACGCGAGCAGCACGACCATGATCCAGAAGCCGAGCAGCCCCGTCAGCCCGCTGATCCCGCAGTACAGCAGGTTACGACGAGCCCAGCGGGTGAGCGGGGCACCGACGATGATGCCCGCCACCCGCCGCAGCTCGTCTTCCATGAACCTTATTGTCCTCTGAATCGCTTCTGCGTGCCCGGTTCAGCTCACGCGTCCCTCGGCTCAGGCATCACGGCGGGCTAGCGCCCAAGCGCCGGCCGCCAGCGCGACGGCCGCGTAGCCGCACAGCACGGCGAGGCCGGCGCCGGCGGTCAGGCTGTGCGCTACCGGCTTGACCGCGGTCAGCGAGTTCTCGGCGATTATCATCGGCATGAACTGGCCGACCGAGTTCTGGATCGAGGTGCCCAGCGGCACCAGGATGAGCGGCAGCACGAACAAGATCCCCACCACGGCCGAGATGGCGCCCGCGGTGTGCCTGATGACCGCGCCCAGGCCGATGGCGATGAGCGCGATCAGGACCGGGTAGGCGCCCGCCATCAGGACCGCGCGCAGCACGCCGGGCTGGCCAAGGGTGGCGTGCGGGGCCGAGGAGGCGAGCGCCGCCTCGCCGAGAGCGAAGGCGCCGAACGCGAGGACCTCGCCCACGACGAGCGTGACCGCCCCGGTCACGGCGGCCTTGGCCGCGAGCAGCAGCCCGCGGTGGGGCACCGCGGCCAGCGTGGCGCGGATCATGCCGGAGGAGAACTCGCTGGTGATGACCAGCGCGCCGAGCACGCCGAACGCGAGCTGGCCGATGGCCAGCCCGGCGAAGCTCATCTCGGTCGGGTCGAAGCTGGCCCGGTCGGCGGCGTTCATGGTCGCCCAGTGCTGGTGCATCATCACCAGGACGGACAGGCCGATCAAGCCGGCCGCGAAGACCGCGCCGGTCCACCAGGTCGAGCGGACGCTGCGCAGCTTGAGCCATTCCATCGCGGCGGCGGAACGGAAGCCGTAGCCGGGCGCGGTCCTGCCCGCGCGGCGGGTCAGTGTGGCGGTGGTCAAGACGGGCTCCCCTGGTAGGCGAGGTTGCTGGCGGAGTACTCGGTGCTGCCTTCGGTCAGGGCGAAGAACGCCTCTTCGAGGGAGCTGCTGCGGGCGGACAGCTCGGCCACGGTGGTCTGGGCCAGCAGGCGGCCCTGCCCGACGACGATGAGGTGGTCGGCGGTCTGCGCGACCTCGCTGATCAGGTGGCTGGAGACCAGCACGGTGCGGCCCTGCCCGGCCAGGTTCTTCAGCAGGTTCCTGATCCACCGGATGCCTTCGGGGTCCAGGCCGTTGACCGGCTCGTCGAGGAGCAGCACGCCCGGGTCGCCGAGCAGCGCGGCGGCGATGCCGAGCCGCTGCGACATGCCCAGCGAGAACTTGCCCGCGCGCCGGTCGGCCGCCTTGTCCATGCCGGTGATCTCGAGCACGTCGCTGACCCGGCGGCGCGGGATGCGGTTGCTGGCGGCGAGCGCGGTCAGGTGGGCGCGGGCGGTGCGTCCCGGGTGGAACGCGCGCGCCTCGAGCAGCGCGCCGACCTCCCGCAGCGGGCTGCGCAGGTCGCGGTAGTCCTGCCCGTTGATCCGCACCGTCCCGGCGTCGGGCCGGTCCAGGCCGAGGATCATCCGCATCGTAGTGGACTTGCCCGCCCCGTTCGGGCCGAGGAAGCCGGTCACCGTGCCCGGCCGGACGTCGAAGCTGAGGTGATCCACGGCGATGGTGGGGCCGTAGCGCTTGACCAGGCCGCGTGCCTCGATCATGAGAAACCCTCCGTTAGCTGTCGGCTGCGTCTGCCGTTTACGCTACGGAAACGGGTGCCTGCCGCAGAACACGGCAAGCACCCGTCTTAAGGGTGGGGTTTCCCCCCGTACGCCGGGACGGCTACCAGTGGTGGGTCGTGGCGTAGGAGTGGTTGACGATGACCTCGGTGTCCTCGGGCGGCTCGTAGACCGACTGCACCGCGACCCGGCCCGGGCCCCACAGCCGGACCCAGATGCTGCGGTAGCTCCACGTGTTGCGCCAGAAGGCGAAGCCCATGCTGCGCGGGTACTCCAGGTGCAGCGCCATCCGCACCGACACGTCCCGGTACAGCAGGGAGCTCGGCTGGATCAGCATGGTCTGGCCCGGCTGCAGGTCGCGGATGAAGACGTTGCCCGGCGCATGCAGCAGCAGCAGGCCCGGCGCCCCGTGCGCGCCGAACACGTCGCCGAACTGCCCCATCGGGTAGTGCATCTCCCGGTCGTCGGAGTCCTGGCCGGTCTCGTACCACACGTTCGTCGGGTGCCAGTCGTACGTGATGTTGCCCGTGGCGCACAGGAAGCGGTGCTCGCGGACCCAGATCTCCTGGCTGTGCTGCATCGGCAGCGCCACGACCTCGCCCGCGTGGTTGTCCGACAGCGCCAGGTGGCCGGGGCCGCGGCCCTCGACCATGACCAGCGGCATCCCCGCCATCTTGCGGTTCCAGGCGCCCTTCATCGGCATGTTGCTCAGCCGGGTCTGCGGCTCGGTCCACAGCAGCGTGTGGTGGGAGAAGTAGATCCAGTCCTCGGGCGCCAGGGCGAACTCCGCGGTGGGGACCCTGGTGCCCGCGATCTGGACGTGCGACTGGCCGAACTGGAGCCGGGCCATGTCCCTGATCGGCGGCTGTGCGACCCAGCCGGAGTCGCTGACCGACGACCTGATGTCGACCGGCGCCCCGCACAGCGGGCACGTGGGCGCGCTCGGGTCACTCGGCTGCCTGCAGTACCGGCAGATGTAGGCGTTCATCGGCAGCCCTACTCGGCGTGGTGGTGGACGTACATCGACTGGATGCCGACCCGGCCCGGGCCGGTCATCTCCGCGAGGTACATACCGTGGCGGAGCATGCCGGTCTTGAGCGGCATCTGCACCGCCTGCATCTGCACGGTGGAGTCCTTGTACAAGAAGCCGCCCGGCTCGACCTGGATCTTCTCGCCCGGCCGCAGCGTCCGCTCGAGCACGTCCCCGTTCCCGTGCAGCAGCAGCATGCCCGGGTAACCGGCCGTGACGAACCGGTCCATGTACATGCCGCTCCCGCCGTGCAGCAGGTTGACCAGGCCCTTGATCCGGACGAACGAGTACTGGACGCTGTGCGAGGCGACCAGGAAGGCGTGCTCGCGGACGTCGAGTTCCATCCCCGGGTGCAGCGGCAGCACCACCATCTCGCCCGGCGCGTTCCTGGAGAACGCGATGCGGCCCGGGCCGTTGGCCACGGTCACGATGTGCGGCATGCCGCCGATCGACCGCTTCATCCCGCCGCCGGTGTTCAGCGCCGAGAGCGGGACCGTCTCGTCCTTCCACAGCAGCACGTGGTGCTCGAAGTAGACGCCGTCCTGCGGGTGCAGGCTGAGCTCGGCCACCGGGACCAGCTCGCCCTCGACCTGGCAGGTGCTGCCGGAGAACCGGAACTCGGTCATGTCGCGCAATCGGGGCGCTTCGCGCCAGCCGGAGTCGCTGACCTTGTTCTGCTGGTCGAGGGGGGCGCCGCACGTCTGGCAGCTGGTGCTGCCCGGCTGGTTCTGCGCCTGGCACCACTGGCACTGAATCAATTCCACGCTGGGAAGATAGCAGGTAAGGACCTATGACAACGCCTTCTACCGCAATCGGGAGACCCGGTATGGTTCTTCCATGGCACTGCTCGGGCGCGAATTCATCGCCGTACCTGATGACCGTAAGGGTCAGATCGTCTTCAAATGGCCGGACGTCACCATCCGCCGCTTCACGCGCGCGATCGTCAACGCGGACGAGATGGCGATGTTCGTCAATACCGGCCAGGTCGTGCAGACCCTCGGCCCGGGCCGTCACCAGATCGACGCCAACGAGCTCCCCGGCCTCGGCGCGGTCATCGACACCGTCACCGGCGGGAACGCCTACCGCGCCGAGCTGTACTTCGTCGGCACGCGCGAGTTCACCGGCTTCAAGTTCGGCGGCCGGGTCGACGACGTGCAGGACGCGCGGACCGGCCTGGTCGTGACGCTGCGGGTGTTCGGCGACTACGCGCTGCGGGTGGCCGATCCGGTCCGGCTGGTGACCAACCTGACCTCCACGGTGGACGTCACCGACAACGAGCGGATCGCCGGCTGGGTCAGCGACCAGCTGCTGAAGGTGCTGCGGACCCACGTCACCACCCAGATCATCCGCAACGGGTGGCCGATCCTGGGCCTGATGGCGTACTCGGCGGAGATCGAGCAGAACACCATCGAGGCCGCCAACGGCCAGCTCGTCGCCTACGGCGTGCAGCTGACCCGGATGGGCAACTTCGACGTCAACCTCTCCCCCGAGGACGAGAAGCAGCTCAAGCAGCTGGCCAAGGACACGAGCTACTCGCAGCTGGCCGGCGGCTTCCAGAACTACGCGGCCGGAGAGATGGCGCTGGGCGCGGGCCAGGGCATGGCCCAGGGCGGCGCCGGCGTGGACGGGGCGTTCCTCGGGGCCGGGTTCGGGCTGGCCAGCGCGTTCGGCGCCCAGCAGGCGCAAGCCCAGCAGGCGCAGCAAGCCGCCGCGGCGCAGCAGGCCCCGCCGCCTCAGCAGGCCCCGCCGCAGGCGGCCTCCGGGGCGGTGTGCGCGTCCTGCCAGGCGCCTAACCCGGCCGGGGCGAAGTTCTGCATGGGCTGCGGCCAGCGGATGGCGCCGGCGGTCCAGCACTGCACCGAGTGCGGCACCGAGCTCCCGGGCGGCGCTCGCTTCTGCTCCGGCTGCGGTACCCCGACTAGCAGCTAACCAGCACTAGCACCCCGCCTGACCTCGTCAGTCCCAGGAGGGCGCTCAGTCCCAGGCGGGTTCTGTGGCCTCGCGGACGTGGCCGTCGGCGGTGAAGATCAGGAATCGCTCGAACGACCGGGCGAACCAGCGGTCGTGGGTGACCGCGAGCACCGTGCCCTGATAGGCCTCCAGGCCCTGCTGCAGCGCCTCGGCGCTGGGCAGGTCGAGGTTGTCGGTCGGCTCGTCGAGCAGCAGCAGGGTCGAGCCGGCCAGCTCGAGCAGCAGGATCTGCAGCCGGGCCTGCTGGCCCCCGGACAGGGTGCTGAACGGCTGCCGGGCGCACACCTGCAGTTCGTACCGGGCCAGCGCGGACATCGCCTCGTTGATCAGCAGTGCGTGCTCGGTCATCAAGATCTCGACCGGGTTGCGCCCGGCTAGGTCCGGCCGGGCGTGGGTCTGCGCGAACAGGCCGGGCACCACCCGGGCGCCCAGCCGCGCCCGGCCCTCGTGCGGCACCTGCTCCCCCGCGAGCAGCCGCAGGAAGGTCGACTTGCCCGACCCGTTGGCGCCGAGGACCGCTATCCGGTCGTCGAACCAGATCTCGGTGCCGAACGACTGGGTGTTCCCCGTCAGTACCAGGTTCTCGCAGATGACGGCGCGCTTGCCGGTCCGCCCGCCGCGCAGCCGCATCTTCACGTTCTGCTCCCGCGGTACTTCTTGCGGCGGCCCTTCCTCCTCGAAGCGGCGCAGCCGGGTCACCGCCGCCTGGTACCGCGACGCCATGCCGTCGTTGTAAGTAGCCTTCTGCCGCAGGGTGCGGACCAGCTCCTTCAGCTTCTCGTGCTCCTCGTCCCAGCGGCGGCGCAGCTCCTCGAGCCGGCTGATCCGGTCGGCCCGGGCCCGGGCGTAGCCGCCGAACCCGCCGCCGTGCACCCAGACGTGCCGGTCCTCGACCGTCACGATGCGCTGGGCGCAGGCGGCCAGCAGCTCCCGGTCGTGGCTGACCAGCAGCACGGTCTTGGGCGTGCTGGCCAGCTGCTGCTCCAGCCAGCGCTTGCCCGGCACGTCCAGGTAGTTGTCCGGCTCGTCGAGCAGCAGCACGCCGTCGGAGCCGCGCAGCAGCGACTCGAGCACCAGCCGCTTGCACTCGCCGCCGGAAAGCGTGCTGATATCCCGCCAGCGGCACTGCTCGTACGGGATCCCCAGCGCGGCCACGGTACAGGCATCCCAGTGCACCTCGGCCTCGTAGCCGCCCGCCTCGCCCCACTCGGCCAGCGCCGTCGCGTAGCGCAGCTGGGCGCGTTCTTCGTCGCGCTCCATCATGGCCAGCTCGGCCGCGTCCAGCCCTGCCGCGGCCTCCCGCACCCGCGCCGGGGAGACAGAAAGCAGCAGGTCGCGGACCATGGGGGTAAGTTCAGTGCCCTGGCTGGTGCCGATGAACTGACGCATGACACCCAGCCCGCCGCTGGCGGCGACGCTGCCTTCCTGCGGCGCCAGGTCGCCGGCCACCAGGCGGAGCAGCGTGGTCTTGCCGGCCCCGTTCGGCCCGACCAGGGCGGCGGTGACCCCCTCGCCGACGCGGAAGCTCGCGTCGTGGAGCAGCGTCCGCCCGTCCGGCAGCACGTGGCTGACGTGCGCCACCTCGACATGCCCCCATGAGCTCACGCCCGGACAATAGCCGGGTGGCGTCCCGGGCGGCAACGATTTTTACCTGGAGCCGGAATGAAAGCGCGCCCGGCCTGGCTGTCCGCTGACATGAGCATCGAACTGGGCAAGGTCGGTATCTGGCGGCATCCTTCCGGGCTCACCCCCGAGACCGCGGCCGAGGTGGAGGCGCTGGGCTACAGCGCGATCTGGCTGGGCGGCTCGCCGGACGGAGACCTCGGCGTCGTGGATCCGCTGCTGGACGCGACGGACCGCGTGGTGGTGGGTACCAGCATCGTCAACGTGTGGAAGGACGACGCCGCGACGGTGGCGGCCGCTTACCACCGTCTGACGACGAAGTACCCGGATCGTTTCCTGCTCGGCCTGGGGATCGGCCATCCCGAGGCCACCCAGCAGTACCAGAAGCCGTACGACAAGCTCGTCAGCTACCTGGACGACCTCGACGACCTCCAGGTGCCTGCCTCGGGCCGGGCGCTGGCCGCCCTCGGTCCGCGGGTCCTGCGGCTGTCGGCCGAGCGGTCCGCCGGGGCGCTCCCCTATCTGGTCACGCCGGAGCACACCCGCCAGGCCCGGCAGATCCTCGGCGCCGGGCCGCTGCTCGCCCCCGAGCAGAAGCTGGTGCTCGAGACCGACCCCGAGCAGGCCCGGGCCATCGGCCGGCCGCGAGTCCAGAACCCGTACCTGAGCCTGACCAACTACCGCAGCAACCTGCTGCGGCTCGGCTGGACCGACGCCGACCTGGCCGATGGCGGCAGCGACGCGCTGGTCGACGCCTTGGCGGTGCACGGCGACGCGGCGGCGCTCGCCGCCGGGGTCACCGCGCACCTGGACGCGGGCGCGGACCACGTGGCCGTCCAGATCCTCAATCCCGACCTGCTGCCCGCGCTGCGCGCGCTGGCCGGCCAGCTTCAGCTGGGCCGCCGCTGACAACGGACACGCCAGTCACCCGCGGGCGGCCCCCCGTATTACGGTTGCCCCTGGCCAGCCACGGTGTCATGATTGGCACCATCATGACAGTGCCAATCCAGCCCCGGCTGGCTGGTCCGGGGTGGGCGGGCCGGGCCGGTGCCATCGATGCCCACGCCCTGGCGGACCTGCTCGGCCGCTGGCCCGCGGCCGACGGCCCGCTGTACCGGCTGCTGGCCGGCCGGATCGCCCGGCTGGCCGACACCGGCGAGCTGCCCGCGGGTCTGCGGCTGCCGCCCGAGCGGGACCTGGCCGCCGCCTTGTCGGTGAGCCGGAACACCGTGGCCGCCGCCTACCAGCTCCTGCGGGACGAGGGCATGGCGGAGAGCCGGCAGGGCGCCGGCACCCGCATCGTCCCGCACCGCACCACGCCGGCCGCGGTGCACCGGGCCAACGGCTTCTTCTCCGGGCTGCTCGAGAACTCCGTGGTCGACGCGGATCTCAGCCTGGCCGCGGTGGACTGCGCGCCGCAGGTGGCGGCCGCCCTGGCCGATCCGGGTTCGGTCCTGGGCCGCGGCTTCCTGACCGGCGCCGGCGCGGTCACCGCCACCAGCGGGTACTTCCCGCTGGGGCTGCCCGCGTTGCGGGCCGCCATCGCCGCGCACCTGGCGGACCGCCTCGGGCTCCCCGCTGACCCGGCCGAGATCATCGTCACCACCGGCGGCCAGCAGGCGCTGGACCTGCTCATCCGGTGCGAGGTGCTGCCCGGGCAGCCGGTCGCGGTCGAGGATCCGACGTTTCCCGGCGTGCTGGACGCGCTGTACCGGGCCGGCGCCCGGGTGATCGGGCTGCCCGCCGGCGCCGGGCTGGATCCGGACCGGCTGGAGCACGTGGTCCGCACGCACCATCCGGCGCTGGTCTACCTGATCCCCACCCACCACAATCCCACCGGCCTGGTCATGCCCGCCGGGGATCGCCGCCGCGTGGCCCGGCTCGCCGCCGAGCATCCGGGCACGCTGTTCATCGACGACATGACGCTGGCCGAGCTGCCACTTGGTGAGATGACGCCGGGCGACGACCCGCTCCCGCCGCCGCTCGCCGCCTGCGCGCCCCGGCAGGCCAACCTGGTCAGCGTGGGCTCGCTGTCCAAGCTCTACTGGGGCGGGCTGCGGACCGGGTGGATCAGGGCCAGTCCCGGCCTGATCGCCCGGTCCGCCGCGGCCAAGGCCGCCGCCGACCTGGGCAGCGCGGCGTTCCAGCAGGCGATCACGGCCGCGCTGCTGACCGACGGGCACGACGCCATCGTCACGTGGCGCCGCGAGTGGCTGCGGGCTCGCCACGACGCGCTGACCGGGGCCCTGCGGGCCGCCCGGCCCGGCTGGACCTGGCCCGAGCCGCGGGGCGGGCTCACGCTGTGGGTCCGGGTCGGCGGCGATAGCAGCGCGTTCGCCCAGGCCGCGCTCAGGCAGCGGGTCGCGGTGGTCCCTGGCCGCCTGCTGAGCGCCAGCGGTGACGCCGGCGAGGCGGGCGAGTACGTGCGCCTGGCCTTCACCCAGGCACCGGACGTGCTGGCCCGGGCGGTCCCCGTCCTGGCCGGCGCAGCGCCCGCCAGGACCGCGCCCGCTAGGACCAGGCCGCCGCGGCCAGCCCGGTGGTCAGCTTGAACGGCGCGGCCCCGTCCAGCGACAGGAACAGGTCGGGCCCGGACAGGTAGAGCAGCCAGTGGCCGGACCGGTCCGCGCCGAGGCTGGTGTGGACCCGGTCGAGGAAGCCGATGGCGACCTGGTGGATGAGGTGCCCGCGCGGGTCGATCTCGAGCAGCAGGGTCGACGTCGTCCGGTGCGGGGTACCGGTGCAGCAGACCCGGTTCACGAACAGGTCGCCGTCCGGCAGGTACGCGGCGTCTCGGTAGTAGTACCCGTTCCCTGGGGGCACGAGCGTGCCCCCGTTCTTGACGGATGGCGTGTAGTACCGCGACGTGGCGGGATCGACCACGGCCAGGGTCCAGGACCCGCTGTCCGGTGCCGGGCCGGCCGTTACCAGCAGCCGCTGGCTGTCCGGCGACCACGACAGGCGGGTGGCGGGGACCGGCCGCGCGGCGCCGTATCCCGACGTGAGTACCGTTTCCTGGCCGCCCGCCAGGGCGCGGACCACGACCTGGTCGTCCCGGCGGGGGTAGCCGCATCCGGCCGGGGCGCCGCTGGGCCGCTCGCGCGCGAAGGCCAGCTTCTTCCCGTCCGGGCTGACGGCGGGCAGCACGCCGGGGGTAATCATCCGGGGCCGGCCGCCGGTGACCGGCACCGACTCGATCTCGTCCTGGCAGCCATGCCGGGCCGCGAAGTACGCCGTGCGGCCGTCCGGGGATACCGAGACGCCGGTACCGGCCACGCCGGCCGCGACCAGGATGCGCCGGGCCTCGCCGGACAGCGGGTCGAGCACGACCAGCGCGCCGTGCGCGGTCACCGCGACGATGTCGGGCCGGTCCGAGCCGGTCGCGGCGGAGGAGGCGGGCGTGGGCCCGGTGGCCGGGGCGCCGTGGCCCGCCCGGCCCGGCTGGCCGAGGCTCGCGTAGGCGGTGCCCGCGCCGCCCGCGCCGATGGCCAGCGCGAGCGCGGCGGCGGTGAGCATCTGGCGGCGGCGGCGCCGGTTGCCGCGAGCCCGGATCGCCTCCGGTGAAGCCGGGCGGACGGTCGCGGCGAAGTCCGCCGATCCGGTCGTGAGCCGCCCGGTGAGGTCGTCACGCATCGCAGCGCACCTCCAACCCGGGCTCCGGCAACCCGGGCTCGGGCCGTTCCGGATCGGCTTCCGTCAGGTGCGGGGCCAGCGCCTGGCGACCGCGCGACAGCCGCGCCTTCACGGTGCCCGTGGCCGCCCCGGTTTCCCTGGCGATCTCTTCTACCGACAGCCCGACCAGGTGATACAGGACGATCGCCTGGCGCTGGCGGGGCGATATCTGGCGCAGGGCGGCGATGATCGCGACGTAGTCGGGGCTCAGCCCGCGCGCGTCGGCGGGCACCCCGTGGCGGCGGTGCGCGGCGCGCATGTTCGCCGCCTTCCGCCAGGTGCTGACGCTGACCCGGTAGGCGACCGTGCGAACCCACGCCTCGGGATCGCCGTAGCCCGATACCGCGTCCCAGCGCTGCCAGGCCCGGGCGTAGGCCTCCTGGACGCAGTCCTCGGCCTCGGCGCGGCTCCCGGTCATGGCGTACAGCTGCCCGGTGAGGCGGTGCACGCTGCCGGAGTAGAACGCGTCGAAGGTCGCGGGGTCGCGCATTCGTGTCCCCTTCCATGCCGCCGCGATTCGGTGTCCTGTATCTGACACGCGCGGCGCGGCGCCGCGGTTGCACCGGATTTCGCGGCGCTTACACCAGGGCGGTGCCGATCAGCCCGTTCCTGCTGACCAGGGCGGCCAGCTCGTCGCCGGAAAGCCCGCTGGTCCCGGCGGGACGGGCGGGCAGCACCATGTACCGGGCCTCCGACGTCGAATCCCAGACGGTGACCTCGGTCTCGGCGGGCAGCACCAGGCCGAACTCGGCCAGCACGGCGCGCGGCTCGCGCACCGTCCGCGACCGGTAGGCGAAGCTCTTGTACCAGCCGGGCGAGGGCCCGAGCAGCGACACCGGATAGCAGGAGCACAGCGTGCAGACGATGACATTGTGCCGGTCCGCGCCGTTGGCCACCACCCGCAGCTGGTAAGACAGTCCGGTGAAGCCCAGTTCGGCGGCGGCCGCGTTCCCGTCGGCCAGCAGCAACTCCCGGTAGGCCGGGTCGGTCCAGGCGCGAGCCGCCATCCGGGCCCCGTTGACCGGGGAGGCGTTCGCGTAGAGCTGGCTCAGATAGGCGTCGAGCTCGGCGTCGGTGGCCTGCCCGGCCGCGATCAGCCGTTCCTCGAGCCGCCGGGCGCGCACCGCCACCGGCACGTCGGCATGGTCCTCATGGTGGCCCTCATGGCTGGTCAAGATAGGACTCCCACAGGTCGACGGTCACCATATGCGTGCCGCTCCCCCACAGATCGGCGGCGGAGAAGCGAACCGCGTAGCAGGTCTCGACGCGTGCCCGCGCCATCCCCCGGGCGTTGTCGTCGGGCAGGACCCACGAGCCGAGCACCGCCACCACCTCTCCGGTGTGCCCGCGCACGTAGCGCGGCATCCGGGTGTGGTGGTCCGGATCGGTGTTCCGCACCCGCACGACGGCGCCCGGCTGGTACGTCACGCCAGGCCCTTCTCGTCCGCCAGCGTCTCGATGGCGCCGAGCCAGCGCTCGTAGTAGGACGCGCCCAGGTACTGCCCGGGCGGCAGCCGCTCGATGGCGTCGCGCAGCTCGTCGCTGTTGAACAGGCCCCGCTGCCGCAGCACCGCGGCCAGCGCGTACACCCGCGCCTCCCAGTCGGCGGCGAACGCGGGCTCACCGTCCTCGCCCACCGGTACCGGCCCGAACCCGGTCTGCCCGCCCATGTCATGAACACGGCTCACGCTGGTGACACTAACAGGGCCCGCTGCTGCTGGCACAGGTGCGGATGTTCTCATGGTCATATGACATCGAACGGTGAACTCCGCAGCAGGCAGTGGTTCGGGGCGACCGGCCGGGCCGGGATGGGCCACCGGTCCTGGATGCGCAGCCTGGGCTTCACCTCGGAGGTCTTCGACGGGCGGCCGGTCATCGGCATCGCGACCACCTGGTCCGAGCTGGCGCCATGCAACGCCCACCTGCACCGGGTGGCCGAGTCGGTCAAGCGCGGAGTCTGGCAGTCGGGCGGGTTCCCGCTGGAGTTCCCGGCCATGGCGCTGGGCGAGACGCTGCTGCGGCCGACCGCCATGCTGTACCGGAACCTGCTGGCGATGGAGGCCGAGGAGCTGATGCGGGCCAACCCGCTGGACGGGGTGGTGCTGCTGTCCGGGTGCGACAAGACCACGCCCGGGCTGCTGATGGCGGCGGCCAGCGTGGACCTGCCCGCCGTCATGGTCACCGGCGGTCCCAAGCTCAGCGGCAAGTACCAGGGCGCCGACGTCGGCTCGGGCACGGCGGTCTGGCGGTGGGAGGAAGACCTGGTCGCGGGGCGGATGACCCAGGAGGAGTGCTACTTCGCCGAGGGCTGCATGTCCCGGTCCGACGGGCACTGCATGACCATGGGCACCGCGTCGACCATGGCCTCGATGGCCGAGGCGCTGGGCATGCAGCTGCCCTACTCGGCGACCTGGCCAGCCTCGGATTCCCGCCGCTACGAGACCGCGCAGCGGGCCGGGCAGGTCATCGTGGACCTGGTCGAGAAGGACCTGCGGCCATCGGCCATCATGACCCGCGAGGCCTTCGAGAACGCGATCCGGGTGAACGCGGCCATCGGCGGCTCCACCAACGCCGTGATCCACCTGCTCGCCATCGCCGGGCGGCTGGGCGTGCCGCTGTCGCTGGAGGACTTCGACGCGCTGGCCCGGGACGTGCCGACCCTGGTCAACCTGCAGCCCAGCGGCAAGTACCTGATGGAGGACTTCTGCTACGCCGGCGGGCTGCCCGCGGTGATGCGCGAACTGGCCGAGGCCGGCCTGCTGCACACCGGCGCGATCACCGTCACCGGGGCCGGGGCCGGGGACAACGTGGCCGCCGCGGAGTGCTGGAACCGCGAGGTGATCAAGGCGCTGGCCGACCCGTTCCAGCCGGCCGGCACCGGGACCGCGGTGCTGCGCGGCAACCTGGCCCCGGACGGCGCGGTGATCAAGCAGTCGGCTTCCTCGCCGCACCTGCTCAAGCACCGCGGCCCCGCCCTGGTCTTCGACTCCCCCGAGGCCTACTACGCCGTATCGAACGACCCGGACCTCGACGTGGACGAGAACACCGTGCTGGTCGTCCGGTACTGCGGGCCGCGCGGCTATCCGGGTATGCCGGAGGTGTCCAACGTGGCCCTGCCGAAGAAGCTGCTGCTGCGCGGGATCACCGACATGGTGCGGATCTGCGACGGCCGGATGTCCGGCACCGCTTACGGCACGGTCGTGCTGCACGTCGCCCCCGAGGCGGCGGCCGGCGGCCCGCTGGCCCTGGTCCAGACCGGTGACTGGATCACGCTGGACGTACCGGACCGCACCCTGACCCTGGAGGTGAGCGAGGAGGAGCTCGGCCGGCGCCGGGCCCAGTGGCAGCCACAGGCCCCGCACGCCAGCCGGGGCTGGACGTACCTGTACACCGAGCACGTCCAGCAGGCCAGCGCCGGCGCCGACCTGGACTTCCTGATCGGCGCGAGCGGGCACGAGGTGGGCCGCGACTCGCACTGATTCCAACCGGCGGGTGCCCCCGGGCGTCCATAAGGTCATGAAGGTCACGAACGCACCGGTGACGAGCGTCCTGGCCCGGGCGGCCATCTTGTTCGCCGTGCTGAGCGCGCTGTGCCTGCTGCTCGCGGGCTGCGGCGGCGCCGGATGAACCCGGCCACCCTGGCGGTAACCGGGAACATCCCGGCTGGCTGCCGCGTCGGGTAGTGTTCACCACTGCCCCGTTTCACAGCGACCCACAGGCAGGAATCAGGTTGGAAAGCGTCGTCCTCCTTGACGAAGCAGGCTACGCCATCGGCACCGCCGACAAGGCGGCCGTGCACCACGACCGCACCCCGCTGCACCTGGCGTTCTCCTGCTACCTGTTCGACGAGGCGGGCCAGTTCCTGCTGACCAGGCGGGCGGAGTCCAAGCGCACGTTCCCGGGCGTGTGGACCAACACCTGCTGCGGCCACCCGCAGCCGGGCGAGCCCGTGCCCGGCAGCGTGCTGAGGCGGCTGCGGGATGAACTCGGCATCGGCACGGCCCAGCTCGAGCTGATCCTGCCCGGGTTCCGTTACCAGGCCACGATGGCCAACGGGGTGATGGAGAACGAGCTGTGCCCGGTCTACGCGGCCTACGCCAGCCCGTCCCCGTTCTCGCCCGACCCGGCGGAGGTCGCCGAGACCAGGTGGGTGAACTGGGAGGACTTCTGCGAGGCGGTACGATCCGGCCGGCAGCCCGTGTCGCCGTGGTGCGCCATGCAGCTGGCCGAGCTGGCCGCCCTCGGCCCGAAGCCGCTGGACTGGGTGCCGGCCGACCCGGCCGGGCTGCCGCCCGCGGCCCTCGGCTAGCGGCCCTCACCCGCATTCCACAAGGTTGTCCACACCCGGTGCGTTCCGGTGGGTTTGTCCGGACTCGCTCCGTTATCCGGGTAGCGGGGCCAGGCCCCGGGCCAGCAGCTCGAGCACGTCGTCGAGGACGTCGTCCGGGACCCGGCCGCCGGCCGTCCAGTCGGCCCAGCGCATGCCGACGAAGTTGCCGATGCCGGTGTAGGCGAACGCGATGACCTCGGGGTCGTAGCGCGCGTCCACCTCGAGGGCGATCTGGGCCGCCCGCACGCCCCGCGCGTAACCGCGGGCCAGGTGCTCGTAGTACTCGCGGAACAGAGCCGGATCGATGAACTCGGACTCGCGGACGATGCGGTCGATCCAGGGGCGCTGGGACAGCATGTCGAAGTACGCCCGGAAGGCGGCGCGCTCCCTGGCCCGCTGGCCGCCCTCGGTCTGCTCGAGGGCGGCCCGCATGGTCTGCCTGAGGTCGTCGTTGATCGCCCGGACCACGGCGGCGAAGATCTCCGCCTTGGACTGGTAGTAGGAGTAGAAGCTCCCGGTGGCCATCCCGGCGCGGGCGCAGATGTCGGCGACCGTCGTCCGGTGGTAGCTGCGCTCGCCGAACAGTTCCTCCGCCGCCCGCAGGAGGGTCTGTCTCTGTCCGGGGGGACGACGCTGCTGGCCGCCCCGGGGGGATTCCATCCCCCCGGAACCCCCCTGGCGGACCCCCCGGGTACGGGGGAGCTGTCCGCCCCCCTGTACCCGGGTCGCGCGCGGACTGGTTTCCGCAGTCATATCGGCTGAATCCCCGCCCTCTTTCACTCTGGGATGGCCGATGCGGCGTCAGGGTGACGGGATGCCACTCGCTGGCGCCTGCTGCTCGGATCCCGAGTACGTGGTGATGGCACCCGACGCGGACGCGTCCGTCGTCAGGACCGGCCCCTGCTGCACGAGCAGGCCATTCTGTATAACACCCAGGTAAGCCCCGGTGATGCCCATGTGGTCACTTGAAGAGTAAGAGTACGGTGCCACCGCGGGTCCCTGCGGCAGCCCCTCCTGGATGGCCGAGACCAGGTCCGCCCGGGTCGGGTTGCGGCCCGCCTTGAACATGGCCTGGACGAACGCGTAGGCGACGGCCTCGCCGAACAGCACGTTGCCGTCGAAGGGCGCCTTGGCGTCGTACTGGTCGTGGATCTTCTTGAACAGCGTGATCCAGCTGTTGCTGGTCGAGCCGAGCGAGGGCAGGTACCCGTCGCTGATGATCCCGTTGGTCAGCTGGTTGCCGTTGACCGTCGCGCCGCCCTGCTTGGCGAACGACTCGAGCAGCCCGGACAGGGTGATGGGGTCCGAACCCACGTCGCTGACCACCATCGTCGGGTTGAAGCCCAGCTTGAGTTCGCCGAGCTTGAGCAGCGCGGTGAACGCGGGGATGGAGAACGAGACGACCACCTGGGCGCCGGAGGCGCGCAGCGCGGTGACGGCCGCGCCGATGTTGGTGTTGGTCGGGTCGTAGGTCTGCTTGCTGACCACCATCGAGGCTGGGAGCTCGTCCAGCAGGCCCTTGACCCCGTCCTGGCCGAACTCGTCGTCCTGGGAGAAGAACCCGACCTTCTTGCCCGCGAAGTGCTGCTTGATGTACTGGCCGAGGATCTTCCCTTCCCGGATGTAGTCGAGCTGCCAGCCGAACGTCTCCGGCTCCTTGGCCGGGTCGTTCCAGCACTCGCACCCTGACGCGACGAACACGTCCGGCACCTTCTGCGCGTTGAGGAAGCTCACCGCGGCCAGGTGGGTGGGCGTGCCGAGGCCGTCGAACATGGCGTACACGTTGTCCTGCAGCACCAGCTGGCGGACGACCGACGCGGTCTTGGTCGGGTTGTAGCCGTCGTCGAGGTACTTGTAGACGATCTTGCGGCCGTACACCCCGCCGTGCGCGTTGACGTAGGCGAAGTACGCGGCCGAGGCGGGCGCGATAAGGCTGTAACCCGGCGCCGCCGGGCCGGTCAGCGGCTGGTGGCTGCCGATGGTGATCTGGGTCGGGGTAATCCCGGGCGCGGACGCGGTCAGCGCGGCATTCGAGCTGCCCGAGCCGGATCCGGCGGTCGAGCCGCTCGAGCCGGAGCTCGAGGAGCAGGCAGCGACGGCGAACGTGGCCACGGTCACGAGCGCCGTGGCCTGCCAGCCAAGCCGGCGGGTTCGTTTCATGGGGTCCCTTTCTTCTCATGGTGGCTGGCCGGCAGTTCGTCGGCCGGCGGCGTGACGTGGGGAGCGGGCACGTCGCGGGAAAAGCGGGTTCTCGGCGTCTCCGGGCCAGGGCCGGTGAACAGGGTGAGGATCCAGCGCAGCCCGCCCTGGATCCCTTGCGGGAAGGCGAGCATGACGACGATGAGGACGGCGCCGTAGACGGCTACCGGGATGTTGGAGCCGACGGAGCTGGACAGGCCGTGACTGGTGGCCACGTCGGTGATGTAGGTGGGAACGATGATGATCAGGAGGCTGCCCCACACCGCGCCGGGCAGGCTGCCCAGGCCGCCGATCACCGCCGCGGTCAGCAGCGCGATCGACAGCGTGATACTGAACGCTCCGGGCGCGACCGTGCTGGTCACGATGGCCAGCAGGGAGCCGGCCAGCCCGCCGCAGACGGCGCTCACCACGAAGGCCAGGACGCGCGCCACCGCGACGTTCACCCCGTCGAGCGCGGCCGCCACCTCGTCGTCCCTCACCGCGCGCCAGTTGCGGCCGATCCGGCTATAGCACAGGTTCGCCAGCAGGACCAGGGTGACCAGCGCCACCGCGGCACCGACCCAGGCTTGCCACCTGGTCAGCGGGAAAGCGGCGCCGAGGAAGGCGGGCGCGGTGAAGGTGACGCTCAGGCCCTGGTCGCCGCCGAAGACCCCCTGGTAGGCGGAGGCCAGCGCGGGCAGCGCGACGCCGAGCATGAGGGTGGCCCCGGCCAGGTAGGGGCCGCGCAGCCGGGCGGCGGCCACGCCCACGATGCCGCCGGCCACCGCCGTGACCGCGCCGGATACCACCAGCGCGAGGATGAAGGGCCAGTTGAGATGCAGCATGAGCAGCGCCGTCGTGTAGCCGCCGATGGCCATGAAGGCCCCGTGCCCGAGCGATATCTGGCCGCTGAGCCCGGTCAGCACGGTCAGCCCGGCCACGGCCGTGACCTCGACCGCCACCTGGGCGATCTGGTAGTCCCTGAACGTGTCCAGCCGGACGGACAGGAACCAGACCACGGCCGCCGCCACGACGACGGCACCGAGCCTGCGCGGGAACGTGTGCATGGTCAAACCCGCCGCACCTGGGTCGCCGAGAACAGGCCGCCGGGCCTGACCATCAGCACCACGACTAGGATGCCGAGCGCCACCAGCGGGACCAGGCTGGCGCCATTGCTGATGTAACCGCCGGCGTAGCTGAGCGCCAGCCCGAGCAGCAGGCCGCCGATCACCGCGCCGAACGGGCTCTCCAGGCCGCCGATCACGGCGGCGGTGAAGCCGAACACGAAGATCGTGTCCATGCTGTTCGGGTACAGGAACGTCGACGGCGAGACGAGCACGCCGGCGAGCGCGCCCAGCAGGCCCGCGAGCGCCCAGCCGATGGTGAGCACCCGCGCCACCCGGATACCGGACAGCCGGGCGATCGTGGCGTTGAACGCGGCCGCGCGCATCCGCAGCCCGGCCGAGGTGTACTTGAACGCCACGGCCAGTGCCCCGGTGGTGACCAGGACCGCCGCCGCGACGAACACGTCGAAGCGTGATACGCCGAGCGGCGTCCCGCCGATCCTCAGCCCGGTGATGGAGAACGCCGCCGGGAACGACCGGTACTGGTCGCCGAAGAGGATGCCCGCCAGCCCTTCCAGCAGGGTGAGCAGCCCGATGGTGATGATGACCGCGTTGAGCGGCGGCTTGTTCATGGTCGGCCGGATGATGGTGAGCTGGCAGATGGCGCCGAGCACGACTCCGGCCGCGAGCGCGACCGCGAACCCGGCCCAGTAGGACCCGGTGCGGTAGACGACCTCGATGGCCACGTAGGTGGTGAACATCGCCATCCCGCCCTGGCCGTAATTCAGCAGCCGGGTACCGCGCCAGATCAGCACGAGGGAAAGCGCCACGGCCGCGTAGATCATCCCGAAGACGACCCCGCTGAGCGTGAACTGGAGGAACTCGACCACAGGCATGCTCCTAGGTGGCTAGAACCCGAGGTAGTGGTGACGTAGCGCGACGTCGGTGGCGAGCGTCGCGGCATCGGCGGCGGCGACGACCCGGCCCAGGTTGAGCACCACGCCGTGGTCCGCGATCGCGAGGGCACCGCGCGCGTTCTGCTCGACCAGGACGATGGTGAGGCCGTGTTCCCGGCTGAGCTGCACCACCAGGTCCATGACCTGCGCCATGACCCGGGGGGCGAGGCCGAGGGAGGGCTCGTCGAGCAGCAGCACGCGCGGCCGCGCCAGCAGTGCCCGCGCGATGACCAGCATCTGCCGCTCGCCGCCGGACAGCGAGGCGGCCAGCTTGCGCCGGCGGCTGGCCAGCGGCGGGAAGCGCTCATAAGCCTCGTCAAGCGCGGCGGCCCGTTCGGCCCGAAAATGTCCTAGGCCCTTGATCCCCCCGGTCAGCACGCCCGAGCGCCAGGACATCGTCCCGACCCGCAGGTTCTCCTCCACGGTGAGCTCGGGGATCACCCCCTGCCCTTCGGGCACGTGGGCGATCCCGGCCCGGACCATCTGCTCCGGGCCGCGGCCGGCCAGGTCGGCGCCGGCCAGCACGATGCGTCCGCGGCGGGGCCTGATCATGCCGCTGACCGCGCGCAGCAGCGTGGTCTTGCCGGCGCCGTTGGCGCCGAGGACCGCCGTGATGGCGGCCGTCCCGGCCGAGATGCTGACCCCGTCCAGCGCGACGACCCCGCCGTACCCCGCGACGAGCTCCTCGATGGCCAGCGCCGGAGCCGCCGGGGTCACGGGGGGCTCCGGGGTCTCGGGGTCCGTGTCGCTACTCATGGGCGGTGCCGAGGTAAGCCGCGGTCACGGCCGGGTTGTCCTGGACCTCGCGCGGGGTACCCGTCGCGATCACCTTCCCGAAGTCGAGGACCACGAGCGAGTCGCAGACCGACATCATCAGGTCCATGTGGTGCTCGACCACCACCAGCGATCCCTCGGTGGCCAGGTCGCGGATGAGCCCGCCGAGCTCGGCCAGCTCGCTCTCGTCCAGGCCACTGGCGGGCTCGTCGAGCAGGATCAGGCCCGGCTTGGCGACCAGCGCCCGGGCCAGCGCGACCCGCTTGCGCATGCCGTAAGGCAGCTCACCGGGCCTGGCCTGGGCCGCGTCGGCGGCGCCGACCCGGTCCAGCGCCGCGACCGCCAGGTCGCGCAGCTCGCGCTCGTCGCGGCTGGCCCGCGGCAGCGAGAACAGCGCGGACCAGAAGCCCGCCGAAGCCCGGCAGGTCGCGCCGGTCATGACGTTCTCCACCGCGGTCAGCCCGCTGTACAGGCCGACCCCCTGCAGCGTCCTGGCCACGCCCAGGCTGGCCAGCCGGTGCGGCCTGACGTCGGACCGGCGCCCGCCGATCAGCACCTGGCCCGCGTCGGGCCTGATGAAGCCGCACAGGACGTTCAGCAGCGTGGTCTTGCCCGCGCCGTTCGGGCCGATGACCCCCAGGACGTGCCGGGGCGGGACGGCGAGCGAGACGGCATCGAGTGCCGTCAGCCCGCCGAAGCGGACCGTCACGTCTCGTACCTCAAGCACTGAATTTGGATTCATGTACCAATTTCCTCGCCAACATCAGCAGGGGGTTTCGGCATGAATCCTCATTCAAGAGCGGGACCGGATGCCCGGCAAGCCCCATACAGAGTTGGTGCCATTTCGTGGCTGAAACGAGATGCGGGTGGCGGGCCGGACCGGGGCCCGGGTAGGTTGGCCGCTGACCGGATCACGCTGATCGCCGGGAGCCTGGTTGACGTCCCTGACGTACTCAGAAGCGCGGGAACGCGCCCGGCTCATCGACGTCCTGCACTACCGTGTCGAGCTGGACCTGACCGGCGGCGGCGACGTGTTCGGATCGGTCACCACCATCCGGTTCGGCTGCCGCGCACCGGGCGCGGCCAGCTTCGCCGAGCTCCGCCCGGCCCGGCTGCGCCGCGTTGTCCTCAACGGGCGCGACCTGGACCCGGCCGCGCTGACCGGGAACCGGCTGCCGCTGACCGGCCTGCGGGCCGCCAACGAACTCCGGGTCGAGGCGGACATGCCGTACTCACGGGCCGGAGCGGGCCTGCACCGTTTCACCGACGCCGCCGACGGCCGGACGTACCTCGCCCTGCACGGCGGTCTCGACCACGCCCAGCGGGTCTTCGCGGCCTTCGATCAGCCGGACCTGAAGGCGCCGTTCAGCGTGGCGGTCGCCGCACCCGGCTCCTGGACCGTGATCGGGAACGGCCGCGCCCGCCGGGAAAGCACAGACCGGGGCGGCGCCGGCCGCTGGGAGCTCGCCGCCACCCCGCCGATCTCTTCGTACCTGGTCACGCTGGTGGCCGGGCCGTACTACAGCATCAGCGCCGAGCATCACGGGATTCCGTTCGGCCTGCACGCCAGGCAGTCGTTCGCCGGGCGCCTGGAGCGCGACGCCCCGGAGATCCTCGCCATCACCCGCGCCTGCTTCGACCGCTACCGGGAGATCTTCGCCGAGCCCTTCCCTTACGACTCCTACGACCAGGCGTTCGTACCGGAGCTCGAGGCCGGGGCGATGGAGAATCCCGGCTGCGTGACGTTCCGGGACGAGTTCCTGTTCCCGTCCGCCGTGACCCGGGCCGAGCGGCAGACCCGCGGCGTGGTGATCGCGCACGAGATGGCGCACATGTGGTTCGGTGACCTGGTCACGATGCGCTGGTGGAACGACGTGTGGCTGAGCGAGTCGTTCGCCGAGTACCTCGGCTTCGGCGTGCTGGCGGAGGCGACCGCCTTCACCGGGGCGTGGGCCGCCTGCGCGCTGGACCGCAAGGTCCGCGGCTATGACGCGGACCAGCGTGCGTCCACCCACCCGGTCGCCCCCGAGCCGCCGCAGGTCCCCGACACCGACGCCGCCCTGGCCAGCTACGACGACATCTCCTACGCCAAGGGCGCGGCCGCGCTGCGCCAGCTGGTCGCCTGGCTGGGCTGGCCGGTCTTCCTGGCCGGGGTCAACGACTACTTCGCGCGCTACCGGTTCGGCCGCGCGACCCTGGAGGACCTGCTCGGCTGCCTCGCGCGCGCGGCCGGCCAGGGGTCCGACGTCGGCCAGTGGGCCGCGTCCTGGCTGCGCAGCGCGGGCGTGGACACCGTGTCGGTGAGCCGCCCGGAGCCGCCGGGCCGGGTCGGCTGCGTCAGCCACGACGGCGGGCGGCCGCACCGGCTGCTGATCGGGGTATACGACGAGGGAGCGGACGGGCTCACGCTGCGCGGCCGGTTCCCGGTGCTGATACCGGCCGACGCGCGCGCGGTCGTGCTCCCGGCCGGGGCGGTCCGCCCGGAACCCGCGCTCCTGCTGCCGAACGACGGTGACCTCAGCTACTGCAAGGTCAGGCTCGATCCCGTCTCGCGCGAGGCCCTGGCCGCCTCCCTCGGCCGCCTGCCCGACCCGCTCAGCCGCGCGGTCGCCTGGACCAGCGTCCGCGACCTGGTCCAGGACGGGGAGCTCACGCCGGGGCAGTACCTCGCCCTGGCCGCCCGGCACCTGCCCGCCGAGACCGAGAGTTCCATCGCCGGGCACGTGGTCGGCTACGCCCGCTGGATGATCGCCGACCGCTACCTGCCGGCCGGGCAGCGTGACGGCGCGCTCGCGGCCATCGCCTCCCTGTGCCGGGACCTGCTCAGCCCGCATCCAGCCGGCGACGGCGGCGAGCTGCGACTGGTCGCCGTGCGCGGGCTGATCGACAGCGCGTCGGGCCCGGACGGCGTCGCCGCCCTGTGGTCCTGGCTGGCCGCCGGGCGGGCACCGGGGGGACCAGACCTGGATGCCCGGCTCCGCTGGCAGATCCTGTTGCGGCTCACCGTGCTCGGCGCCGCCAGCCGGGCCGAGATCGAGCACCAGGCCGGCCGTGAACCCGAAGGTCCCGGCGACCAGGAGGGCCTGCTCGGCGCGGCGCGCTGCCGGGCCGCGCTCCCCGGCGCCGCGGCCAAGCGGGCCGCCTGGGCGGTCCTGCGGGACGGGACGCTGTCCGGGTACGAGCTGGCCGCCACCGCCGAGGGATTCTGGCAGGCCGATCAGGCCGGGCTGCTGGCCGGCTACGTACCCGAGTACTTCGCCGAGCTGCCCGCGCTGGACGGCGGCCTGGCCCGGATCTGGGGCCGGCACGGCTTCCCGCACCACGCCGTGGAGGCGTCCGCCGTGCAGGCCGGCGAGCGGTGCCTGGCGGACGGCGGCCTGACCGGCTCGCTCCGCCGGCTCCTGGCCGACCAGGTCGAGGACCTGCGCCGCGCCCTCGCGGTGCGCTCAGCCAGCTAGCCCGAGCAGGCGGGCCGCGTTGTGCTTGAGGATCTTGGGCCGGACTTCCGGCTTGATCTCGAGCAGCTCGAAATCGCGCAGCCAGCGCTCCGGGGTCAGCAGCGGGTAATCGGTCCCGAACAGCACCTTGTCCTGCAGCAGCGAGGAGGCCGCCCGGACCAGCTGGGGCGGGAAGTACTTGGGCGACCAGCCGGACAGGTCGATGTACACGTTGGCCTTGTGGGTGGCGATGGAGATCGCCTCGTCCTGCCAGGGCACCGACGGGTGGGCCAGGACGACCGGCAGGCCGGGGAAGTCGGCGGCCACGTCGTCGAGCAGCATCGGGTTCGACAGCCGCAGCTTGATCCCGCGGCCGCCGGGCAGCCCGGCTCCGATCCCGGTCTGGCCGGTGTGGAAGACGGCCGGCAGCCCGGCTTCCTCGATGGCCGCGTACAACGGGTAGAAGCTCCTGTCGTCCGGGGAGAACCCCTGCAGGCTGGGGTGGAACTTGAAGCCGCGCACGCCGTGATCGGTGATCAGCCGCCGGGCCCGGCGCACCGCGTCGGCGCCGGCCAGCGGGTCCACCGAGCCGAACGGGATGAGCACGTCCGGATGAGCGGCGGCGCGGTCGGCCAGCTCCTCACTCGACAACCCGGGGTGGCCGGTCGCCGTGGTCGCGTCCACGGTGAACACCACGGCGGCCATCTGACGCGGCCGGTAGTAGTCCGCGATCTGCTCGACGGTCGGCGTCCGGTCGTGACTGGCCTTGAAGTATTTCGCCGACGCGTCGAGCAGCTCGTCGTCGAGGGAGAGGTGACCGTGCCCGTCAGACTCGACATGCACATGCACGTCGATCGCGGCCAAGGCAGCCGGGTCCAGGTCAGTGGTCATCGATGACACCATACACGCTCGCCCTCACGTTCAATGTCATACATCTTGTGCTTCGCGGCACGCTATGGCACCGTCTGCGATGTGGAGCCGCAACGCCAGGTTCGCCAGGGTGACCTGCTGTGGACGCCCGGCCCGGACCGGGTCGCCCGCGCCAACGTCACCGCGTTCATCCGGTGGCTCGCCCGCGAGCGCGGCCATGACTTCGACGGCTACGACGCACTCTGGCGCTGGTCGGTGAGCGACCTCGATGGCTTCTGGCAGGCGATCTGGGATTACTGCGGCGTCGAGGCCTCGGCGCCGGCGACCGCGGTCCTCGGCCGCCGGTCCATGCCGGGCGCCGAGTGGTTCCCCGGGGCCAGGCTCAACTACGCGCAGCACGTGCTGCGCCGCGAGCAGCCCGGCCAGGACGCGCTGTACTACCAGTCCGAGAGCACGCCGCTCACGGGCCTGCCCTGGCCCGAGCTCGCGAACAGCGTCCGGGTCCTCGCCACCCGGCTGCGCGGCATGGGAGTCCGCCCCGGCGACCGGGTCGCCTCCTGCCTGCCGAACGCCCCCCAGACCGTGATCGCGATGCTCGCCACCACCAGCATCGGCGCGGTATGGACGAGTTGCTCGCCCGACTTCGGCGGGCGCGGGGTCAGCGACCGGTTCGGGCAGCTGTCGCCGAAGGTGCTCTTCTGCGTGGACAGCTACCGCTACGGCGGCCGGAACTTCGACCGCAGCGCCGAGATGGAGCAGGTCATCGCGCTGCTGCCCGGCCTGGAGCAGGTCATCCACGTCCCCGGCCCGGCCGGGCGCGCGATCGCCGGCGCACGGACCTGGGCCGAGGTCATGGACCACCCGCCGGTGCCCGCCGCGGAGTTCGAGTTCGAGCAGGTGCCGTTCGGCCATCCGCTGTGGGTCCTGTTCTCCTCCGGCACCACCGGGCTGCCGAAGGCGATCGCGCACAGCCACGGCGGCATCCTCGTCGAGCAGCTGAAGCTGCAGACGCTCAACATGGACCTGCACCCGGGCGACCGGCTGTTCTTCTACACCACCAGCGGCTGGATGATGTGGAACTTCCTGGTGAGCTCGCTGCTGCTCGGGGTGCGGCCGCTGCTGTACGACGGCCACCCGGCCCACCCCGGTCCTGGCGTGCTGTGGGAGATGGCGCAGGACGCGGCCGTGACGATGTTCGGGGCGAGCCCCGCGTATGTCGGCATGCTGTCCCAGGCGGGAGTGGTACCCGCGGCCACGTACGACCTGTCCGCGCTGGTCTCCGTCATGCTGGCCGGATCTCCGGTCTCGGCGGAGGTGAACGCCTGGTTCTACCGCAACGTCAAGGCCGATCTGTGGCTGCACGTGGGCAGCGGCGGGACCGACGTGTGCAGCGGGTTCACCGGTGGCGCGCCCGTGCTGCCGGTCTACGCGGGCGAGCACCAGGCCCGCAACCTCGGCGTGGCGGCCTACGCGTTCAACGAGCGGGGCGAGCCGGTCACCGGGGAAGTCGGCGAGATGGTGATCACCCAGCCGATGCCGTCGATGCCGGTCCGGCTGTGGAACGACGACGACGGCGAACTCTACCGCCGGACGTACTTCGGCGACTTCCCCGGCGTGTGGCGCCAAGGTGACTTCTTCATGGTCAACGAGCGCGGCGGCTGTTTCGTGCTGGGCCGCAGCGACGCCACCTTGAACCGGCACGGCATCCGGATCGGCACCGCGGAGATCTACGCCGCGCTGGAATCCGTGGCGGAGATCGCGGACGCGCTCATCGTCAACCTCGACCTGACCGGCGGCGGCTTCTTCATGCCGCTGTTCGTCACGCTGGCGCCGGGGGCCGTCCTCGACGACGCGCTCCGCGGCAAGATCGCCGGCCGCCTCCGCGCCGAGTACACCGCCCGGCACGTCCCGGACAAGATCATCGCGGTGCCCGCGATCCCGGCCACCCTGACCGGCAAGAAGATGGAGGTGCCGGTGCGCCGGATCCTGCTCGGAGCCAAGCCGGACGACGCCGCCAACCGCAACGCGATGGCCAACCCCCAGGCCCTGGACGCCTTCGCCGAATACGCAAGCAGCCAGCAGGACTACCCCCTCGGCTGAGCCGAGCGCGGTTCGGGCTGACCTGCGTCCAACCGCCCTTGGTGGCTGTGGTCCGGCCGGTCACAGTCAGTCGCTTCTTGCTGTTATCAAGACCACGAGTCTGAGCAGTCGAGCTACCAGCCCGCCAGCGTGACTCCCGGGCATCGCGGTGCCCGGGAGTCACGTGATGCGGCGTCCCTGGCCGGGTTACGGGGTGGATCGGGGTTACGGGGTGGATCTGGTACCCCCAAGGGTCCCGGATCGGACCGGTAACCCGGATCAACCCCGTTAACTTCCAACTGGCCCGGCAAGTTTGCGCCTCACGTGGCGAGTGGTGCTGCCGCAGCTGCTGCGGGCGTCGCGGGACCGCACCGGTGGCACGCCCGGCACGCCGTGATCCTGCAACAGCCTGTCTCTTACTGCCCCGATGGCACACCGGGGCAGTAAGAGCGCGGTACCGCCCGCTACAGGGCGGGGGTGGTGAGGGTGATGGTGCGGGCGGGGATGGCGGTGAGGTTGGTACAGAGGCGCGAGCGCTATCGGGTTAGTCCCTGGTGTCGGGCTTGACGTAGCCGAAGAAGCCGCGCCGCTTGATCAGGGTGGTCACCTCGTCGGGGACCATCGTCTCCCAGGAGTCGTCGCCGGCGGCGATGCGCCGCAGCACGTCCCGGCTGAAGATGGTCAGGTACTCCGGCCGGTAGTTGTCCAGGTTGACGAAGCTGCCCCGGCCGGCCAGGTAGTCGTACAGCGGCTGGAGCTCGGCCCGGACCTTGACGTCGTCCACGGTCTTGAGCTCTTCGTCCGGCGACGGCCGGTACGGGTAGACGTAGAGCTTGAGGCCGTTCTTGAACAGCCGCCCGAAGCTCTCCAGGATCCCGCCTGGCAGCTGTGCGTGGTTCCGCTCGTCGAACAGGTCGATGAGGCTCGGCACGCCCATCACGATGCCGATCCGCTCGGTGGTCCGCTCGGCGATGTAGGCGGCCAGCCGGTAGTAGTCGAAGTAGTCGGTGATCAGCACGGTCTCGCCGCAGGCGGCGAGCAGCTCGGCCCGGGCCAGGAAGTCGCGGCGGTCGACTTCGGTCCGCTCGGCCAGCAGGTTCCGCATGGTGATCTCGGTCAGCTGCAGGATGGGCTTGCCCGCCACGGCCGGGTCCTGCGCGAACTTCTCCTTGGCCGTGGCGAGCATGTCCAGGTTCACGTGCGTCGGCGGCCGGAAGCTGCCCCGCTCGACCAGGACCGCCTGCTTGCGCAGGACCTCGCTCGGCTGCAGCACCTCGCGGTTGGGGCCGAACATGGCTACGCCGCTCAGCCCCAGCTGGACCAGTTTCAGCGCCATCAGCCGGTTGTCCACGCCGCGGAACTCGATGCCGCGGAACTCGATCAGGTCGATCTCGATGCGGCCGGTGGTCAGCTGGTCCAGCAGGCTCTCGATCAGCTTCTCGGGCTCGTGATGGTGGAAGAACGCGCCGTACAGCAGGTTGATCCCGACGATGCCGAGCGCCTCCTGCTGCGCGTAGGCCTCATCGTCGAGCATCCGCACGTGCATGACGATCTGGCTGGGCTCGTCGTGCGTCTGGGACTGGAATTGCACGCCCATCCAGCCGTGGCACTCGTTGTTGCCCCGGTAGCTGCGCGCCACCACCGTGTCGGCGAACGCGAAGAAGCAGTTCGAGTCGCCGCGCTCGTCGTCGAGCCGCTCGACGTTGAGCTTGAACTCGTGGTCGAGCATGGCCTGCAGCCGGCCGGACGAGACGTACCGGTCGGACTTGCCGTAGACCGCGTCGCTGACCGCCATGTCGTAGGCCGACATGGACTTGGCCACGGTGCCCGCGGCACCGCCGACCCGGAAGAACCAGCGGACCACCTCCTGGCCGGCCCCGATCTCCGCGATCGTCCCGTACCAGCGCGGGTCGAGGTTGATGCGCAGTGCCTTCTGGTGCGTATCGGACTGATTCACGATGAGCTCGGTCATGCTTCTCCCAGACCCTGCCCCGATGCTGCCGCCTGGCAGGCCCGCGGCGGCGGCGGCCGGACGCTGCCCTCAACGCTGGGATTGTACTAATTCCGCTGGTCCGGCCGCCAGGCCAGGAGCCGCTGTGATCTCAATGTTCACCGTCCTTGAGGTACTCGCCGAGCCGGTCCAGGCGCCGCTCCCACAGCGCCCGCCGGCCGGATATCCACTGCTCCGCCGACCGCAGCGCCGTCGGGTTGATGCCGCAGGTGCGGGTACGGCCGGTCTTCTGGGACCAGACCAGGCCGCTGGCCTCGAGGACCTGGACGTGCTGCAGCACGGCGGCCAGCGACATGTCCAGCGGCCGGGCCAGTTCGCTGACCGAGGCCGGCCCCTGGGAGAGCCGTTCCATCATGACCCGCCGGCCAGGATCGGCCAGCGCCTGGAACACCCGGTCCAGGTCCGCCGTTTGGTCAAGCATGTACTTAAGTATTACCACCCGGCTGGCCCTGGTCAATGCTGACCGGCGGCACCGGCTCGTTGCGGGCCGGTATCACCGGGGCGGGGTTGGCGTAGACCTGCTGCTGCGCGGTGAGCAGGCCGGCCTCGGCCGCGGCCAGCGTGATGGCCGCCGGCGAGCCCGGGTAGCCGGCCGACGGTCCGGAGAAGCGCAGCGCGGAGGTGAAATCACCGCAGGTGCGACGGCGGAAGTCGCTGATGTTCGGCTCGCGGACACCGAACCGCTTCTCGATGAGGCGGATCAGCGAGGTGTGGTCGAGCACGTCGGAGCAGACCCGGCCGCCCGCCGACCACGGCGAGACGACGACGGCCGGCACCCGGAAGCCGAGCCCGATCGGCTCGCCGCCCACGTATTCTCCCCGCGTCCCGAGCGGCGCGACCGGCGGGGGCACGTGGTCGAACAGGCCGTCGTTCTCGTCGTAGGTCACGATGAACAGGGTCTTGCGCCACAGGTCCTCGTTCGACGCGATCGCGTCGAGCTTGCTGGCGGTGTACTCCGCGCCCGCGGCCGGGAAGTAGTCCGGGTGCTCGGACTGCGCGGTGGGCGCGACCAGCCAGGACACCTGCGGCAGGCGGCCGGCCCTGGCGTCGGCCTCGAACGCCCCGGCCGGGCGCTTGCGCATCCCCCGCTGCCACAGCGGCGACGAGGACGGCGCCGCGGCGAACTGCCTGAACCAGGCCAGCGCGTTGTCGTCGTAGTTGTCTTCCTCCTGGTAGACCTGCCAGCTGACGCCCGCCCGCTGCAGCCGTTCCGGGTAGGTCGTCCAGGACAGGATGACGTTGTTGTAAGCGGGGCTGTTGTCGGTGACCGGTCCCCCGGCGGCGCCCTCCGGGTCGATCATCCCGGTCCACATGTACAGCCGGTTCGGGTTGGTCGGGCCGAGGACCGAGCAGTGGTAGCGGTCGCAGATCGTGAAGGCCTGGGCCAGGGCCCACTGGAACGGGATGTCGGCCTGGGTGAAGTACCCCATCGTGAACGGCCCCTTGGCCGCCACCCACTGGTTCATCTGGCCGTGGTTCCACGCCTGGTGCTGGGTCGGCCAGGAGTGGTCGGTGCCGGGCGTGGCCTGCGCGCTGGTGGCCTTGGTGTCCAGGTGGAACGGGGACAGGTAGCCCTGGGCGTGGCCCGGGTACGGCTGGCGGAACACCGGGCTGCCGTCCGGTAGCCGGATCGCGGCCGGGTCGGCGAAGCCGCGCACTCCCGGCATCGTGCCGAAGTAGTGGTCGAAGCTGCGATTCTCCTGCATCAGGATCACGATGTGCTCGACGTCCCTGAGCGAGCCGCCGGGTGGGTCCGCGAGCGTGGCGGCCAAGGCCCGGCGCAGGCCGCCCGGCAGCACCGCCGTGCCCGCCGCCACCCCCGACAGCGTGGTGGCGGTGGTGAGCAGGCGGCGGCGGGTGAGCCCGCCCGGCGCAGGAGAGGCCGGGGCCTGATCATCCGGGGCGGAGTGCGCGCGCCGGGCCAGGTACCAGCCGAAGGCGGCGAGGATCAGGGCCAGCAGGCACTCACCGATGATCAGCGGCCACGACGGGCCGGCGGGCACGGCCGGGACGCCGGTGGCGGGGACGCCGGGCACCCGGCCGAACTGGACGATCCGGTTGTGCCCGCTGTCGGCCACCCAGACCTGCCCGGCCGCGCTGACCGCCACGCCCTGGGGAAACGCCAGGTCCTGGCCGGCCCGCGCCGGGCTGGCCTGCAGGCCGAACTCGGTGTAGAAGCTCCCCGCCGGGCTGAACACCGACACCAGGCCGTAGTCCGGCTGCGCGACGTAGATCCGGCCGCCCGGGCCGACCGCGATGCCGCCGGGGTTGCTCAGGTCCCCGTAGCCGGCCTGGGTGATGCCGAACGACCGCAGCTGGTGCCCGGACGGGGAGAACTCGCTGACCGTGTTGCCGGGGGCGTAGGCGGGGCTGGACACCCAGACGTCGCCCCGGGTGTCGAGCGCGACGCCGGCCGGCGTCGGCACCGGGAACGAGGCGCGGTAGCGGCCAGCCGCCGAGAACTCCTCGACCCGGCTGTTGCCCTGGTCGGCGACCCAGACGTCCCCGAAGGGAGTGACCGCCAGGCCGGCCGGCTGGTTCAGCTGGCCGCGGCCGCTCCCGGCCGAGCCGAAGCTGGCCAGCACGCGGCCCGCCGAGGAGAACTCGACCACCCGGTCGCGGCCGGTGTCCGCGACCCACACGTGCCCGGCCGCGTCGGTGGCGACGCCGGCCGGGGCGTCCAGGCCCTGGCCGATGGTGGTCACCAGCCGCCCGGACGCGGCGAACTGCGCCACCCGGTCATGGCCGGTGTCGGCCACCCAGATGCCGCCCGCCGGGTCGGCCGCCACGCCGCCGGGGCTGGCCAGCACCTGCTGGCCGAACGACCGTGAGAACGGCGGCGCGTGCGTCAGCGGGTCCGGCCGCGGCGCGGCCGCGACGAGCGTGGCCGTGAGCACGCTGCCGCAGGCAAGCGCGACTACCCGCTGTCGCCAGCCGCGCCGCCAAGACTTCAGGCCCATCGACCAGCAAAGTAACTCATTGCGGTCACCGTCCGCAAAGCGCCCGGTCCGGCCTGCCCCACGCGGGCTGGCCTGGGCGGGCTGGCCTGGGCGCTACGCTCAGGTTTCAGCGCTACGCTCTGGATGCATGGCAGCGGAGCAGGAGGTGCCCCGGTCCCCGTCGCTGTACCGCAAGGTCGCGGAGGACATCAAGGCGGCCATCGCGGCGGGCGGGTACGCGGCGGGCACCCGGCTGCCGTCCGAGCACGAACTGGCCGAACGCTACTCGGTGTCACGCGGCACCATCCGCCAGGCGTTCGCGGCGCTGCGGGCCGACGGGGTCATCGCGTCCCGGCGCGGGGCGCGCCGGGTCGTGGTGGGCGGCCCGCGGGTGCAGAGCTTCGGCGAGCTGCTGTCCTTCTCCCGGTGGGCCCGGGCCCTGGGCGAGGCGCCCGGCGGCCGCGTCGTCGCCATCCGGCGCAGGCCGGCCAAGCCGGACGAGGCCGAGCGGCTGGCGCTTCCCTCCGGCGCGCAGGTCTACCACCTGACCCGGGTCCGGCTGCTCTCCGGCCACCCGGTGATGATCGAGCGCGGCACCTACCCGGACCGGGTCGGCGTGCTGGTGGCCGGCCTGGACCTGGCCACGGACTCGATCACCGAGCGCCTGGAGGAGCTGGGCGTGGTCTTCGCGGACGCCGAGCACGTCATCGACGCGGTGGCGGCCACCGCCGAGGACGCCCGGCTGCTCGAGGTCAGGCCCCGGGTGCCGATGCTGCGCGAGCGCCGCCTCACCACCGACCTGACCGGGACCCCGGTCGAGTGGTCCGACGACCGCTACCTGGGTCGCGCGGTCGCCTTCAGCGTCCGCAACTCCACCGCGGTCAACGCCCTGTCCCGTCGTGAAGCAGAGCCACCAGGAGCGGGGCGAAGTGCGCGAACCCGGGCGGGGTGACCGCGGAATCCTTGGCTTCGTCGTCCCAGCGGCGGACGGCCACCGCGTCGCGAGCGTAGGGCAGCGCCGCGAACGCGGCCGCCTGCTCCGGGGTCATCGGGCCGCCCTGCAAGCCCAGGGTGCGGACCGACTCCGGCGACAGCAGCTCGAAGTACCCGGCCTCGGTGGCGCACAGGTACCGCTTGGCCTCGACGTGCAGCCGGACCGGCTCGGTCACCGCCGCGCCGAACCACTGGCTCAGCCACCGCGCTCCCCCGCTGCCATGGCGTGCGTCCGATTCACTGCGAAGATGTCCCACGTCGTGCAGCAGGGCCGCGGCTACCAGCGGGGCGGCCGCCCCGGAAGCCTCGGCCCGCGCGCCCGCCTGGCGCATGTGCTCGCCGATGGTCACCGCCTCCCCCAGGTAGTCCCGCGCCCCCGGCCCGGCGAACAGCTCCGCGATGGCGTCGATCCCGGTCATGACTCCTCCTGGTCGCGTTTCAGTACGGCCAGGGTGCTGGCCAGGCCGTCCAGGTCGGCGTAGCAGCCCTGGAGGTGCCGGCCCGGCGTGCCCGCGCTCAGGCTGAAGGCGGTGCGGGCGTGCAGCACCCGCGTGTTGTCGAAGACCAGGCAGTCCCCCGGCGCCAGCCGCAGGTTCAGTTGCCGCCCGGGCTCGGCGAGCAGTTCCGCCCACCGCCGGTAGGCGGCGTAGAACGCGGTGATCTCCGCATGCGACCCCCGCAGCGGCCGCATCGACCGGTTGTTGAACCGGACCCCGCGGACCCGGCCGCGCGGGCTGAGGTCGATCAGCGGCTGACACGCCCGTAGTTCGGTCGCTTTATCGATATAGCCGAACGGGGCGGGGGTTCCCGCCAGGGTCTCGAACGATGCCGGGTCGACGGCCCGGAGCGCCGTGGCGGCGGCGAAGCCGTCCACCAGCCCGGTTTCTCCTCCCTGGCCGGCCGCGCGCAGGCAGTGCAGCAACTGCACGGTGGGCACCGGGTCGCGGTACGGGTTGTCGGTGTGCGGGCGGATCGCGCGGCTGGTGAAGGCCAGGTTGCCCGGGACCGCCTCGACCTGGACGTCGAACAGGCGGCCGTAGTTCGTCTCCCGGACGAACCCGAAGCTCGCCGCGACCTCGAGCACCCGGCCCGGCCCGGGCGGCACATCGCGGAGCAGGACGAAGCCCAGGCGCTTGACGGCCTCGAGGACCCGGATCCGCTCGGCGGGTTCATCGAGGTAGCGCGGCCAGGCCACCGCCGGGAAACGTCCCGCGGCCGGGTCGAGATCCGCGGCCAGCCAGAGCTCCTTGGCGTCTTCGGTGCGCTCGTCACCCCGCTCATCACTGGCGCTGCCGTCCGCCGGGGCGTTCGCGGCCAGCCAGGACCGGGAGAACTCGGACCGGTGCTGATCGGGGGCGAAGGTCACCCCCACCGAGTCACTGGACTGGTGGGTGCGGGTGATGGCCACCCCGTTCGGCATGTCGGTTATGTCTTTGAGTTTCTGTGCGGTTCCCTGGGCGACGCAATCGGGACACGGGCAGTTGTCCCTGAGCCACACCGCGGGGAACCTGAGGAGCCGTCCGCCGATGGTCAGCTCCAGGTCAGAACCTTTGGGGTCAGTCAAGGCTGTCTCCACCGCATGTTCACCCGTAGCAAGTTGGCTATACAAGTTACGAATTGACTATACTCGTTCCCGTGGCAGCGAAGACGCGGGTGGTCGTCGTCGGCGGCGGCGTGCTCGGCACCATGCACGCGGTGGAGGCGCGCAAGCGCGGCTTCGAGGTGGTGCAGCTGGAGCGGGAGCCCGAAGCCCGTGGCGCCAGCGTGCGGAACTTCGGCCTGGTCTGGGTGAGCGGCCGGAAAGCCGGGCCCGAGCTCAGCCTGGCGCTGCGCGCCCGCGAGCTGTGGTCCGAGCTCGGCGCGCGGGTGCCCGGGCTCGGCTTCCGGGCCGCGGGCTCGCTCACGCTGGCCACCTCGGACACCGAGCTCAGCCTGCTCAAGGAGGCGGCGGCGCGGACCGACGCGGAGCGCCGCGGGTTCGAACTGCTCGACGCGGCGGCGGTCCGTGCGGTCAACCCGGCGCTGCGGGGCGAGTTCGCCGGCGGCCTGCACTGCCGCCTCGACGCGATCGTCGAGCCCCGGCAGGTCCTGCCCGCGCTGCGCGAACACCTCGCCGGCGAGGCGTACCAGTGGCTCCCTGGACGGGAAGTCAGCGAGATCGCGCCGAACGCGGTACGCGATCACACCGGCGCCTGGCACCAGTGCGACCTGGTGATCCTGTGCCCGGGCGCGGCGCATACCGGGATCGCCGGGCGGTACCTGGCCAGGAGCGGCGGGGTCAGGCGGGTTCGGCTGCAGATGATGCAGACGGCGCCGCTGGACGCCCGGATCACCACGGCCCTGGCCGACGGCGACTCGCTGCGCTACTACCCGGCCTTCGACCTGCCCGGCCGGGCGGCCCTGCCGCCGCAGGCCGGGGTGGCCGCCCAGACCCGGGCCCAGCTGCTGCTGGTCCAGCGGGCCGACGGCGGCCTGACCATCGGCGACACCCACGAGTACGCCGAGCCGTTCACGTTCGACGTGGACGAGGACGCCTACGACCACCTGCGCGGGCGGGCCGAGGCGCTGCTCGGCACGCCCCTCCCCCGGATCCAGCGCCGCTGGGCCGGGGTCTACAGCGAAGTGGATCCGGCCGCGGCCGGGCGCATGCTTTATCACCGGGCCGAGGTCGAGCCCGGCGTGGTCCTGGTCACCGGCCCCGGCGGGCGCGGCATGACCTGCTCACCGGCGATCGCGGAGGAGACGTTCACATCATGACCCGTATCACGGTGGCCTGCCTGGACATGGCGGGCACGACGGTGGCCGACGACGGCACGGTGATGGAGGCCTTCACCGCCGCCATCGTCGAGCAGGTCCTCCCGGTAGCCCGCTTCAACCAGGCCATGACGGACGTGCGGTCCAGCATGGGGCAGTCCAAGATCGAGGTGTTCCGGCGCGTCCTGGGCGACGAGGCCGCCGCTGCCAAGGCCAACGCGTCGTTCGAGGACCACTACGGCGCCGCGGTCGGCCGCGGCGAGGTCGCCCCCATGCCCGGCGCCGAGGAGACCTTCGTCGCGCTGCGCGAGGCCGGGATCAAGATCTGCCTGAACACCGGATTCGCCCCGGTCACCAGGGATGCCATTATCAGCTGGCTCGGCTGGGGTCCCCTGATCGACCTGGCGCTTTCCCCGGCCGACGCCGGGCGCGGACGGCCCTGGCCGGACATGCCGCTGACCGCGCTGATCCGGCTGGGCGGCGGCGCCGTCGGCGAGCTGGCCGTGGCCGGCGACACCGGCAGCGACATCGAATCAGGGCAGCGGGCCGGCGCCGCGGTCGTGGCCGGGGTGCTGACCGGCGCCAGCAGCCGCGCCGATCTGGAGCAGGCCGGCGCCCCCCTGATCCTGGACACGATCGCCGACCTGCTCCCTTACGTCATCAGCGGCGCGGGGTAACCAGGACGGGCTGGTCGGGCAGGGATACCGAGACCGACGCGCCCGGGGCCAGTGCGGCCGACTCGGCGCTCGGCCGGTCCACCTGGACCGCGACGTCGCCGTCGAGCTGAACGCCGACCCGGGTCACCGAGCCGAGGAAGGTCCTGGTCGTCACGATCCCGTTGCCGTGCTCCACGACCTCCATGACCAGGCCCTCCGGCCGGACCAGCACGTCGACCGAGGTCTCGCCCGGGGCGTGCCCGCGGACCGGCACCGTGCTGCCGAGGGCGGTGACCATCCCGCCGTCCCGCAGGTCGCCCGGCACCCGGTTCATGACGCCGACGAACTCGGCCACGAACGCGCTGGCCGGGTTGGTGTAGAGCTCGTCGGGGGCAGCGATCTGCTCGAGCTTGCCCTGGCTCATGACGCCGACCCGGTCCGCCATGGACAGGGCCTCCTCCTGGTCGTGGGTGACGAACAAGGTGGTGGTGCCGAGCTGCTGCTGCAGGGTGCGGATCTGCTCGCGCAGCTGCAGCCGCACCTTGGCGTCCAGGGCGGACAGCGGCTCGTCGAGGAGCAGCACCCGCGGCTCGATGGCCAGCGCGCGGGCCAGCGCGACCCGCTGCTGCTGACCGCCGGACAGCTGGTGCGGGTACTGGCCGGCCTGCGGTGCCAGCCCGACCATGTCCAGCAGGGCGCCAGCCCGCTTGCGCCGCTCGCCCGCTCCGATCTTGCGCATCCGCAGCCCGAAGGCCACGTTGTCGAGCGCCGACATGTTCGGGAACAGGCTGTAACTCTGGAACACCATGCCCATGTCCCGCCGGGCGGCGGGCACCGAGGAGATGTCCTTGCCGTCGATCAGGACGGAACCGGTGTCGGCGGTCTCGAAGCCCGCCACGATGCGCAGCGCGGTCGTCTTGCCGCAGCCCGACGGGCCGAGCAAGGCGACGAACTCGCCCGGGGCCATCTCGATGGACAGCCCGTCCAGGGCCCGGGTGGCCCCGAACGCGCGGGTCAGGTCCTGCAGCAGCACGCTCGTCCCGCCACTGGTGCGGGCCAGCCCGATGCCGGCCGCCGTCATGGCGGCATGCCCGGTGGTGTTGGCGGTCATATCAGTCCCCCCGGGTTTCGGTACGGGCGACGGTGAACAACGTGACCTCGCCGCCACCGGTCTTGCGCGACTGCCTGGTGCCGAGCACGGTGATGGCCATCAAGACGACCCAGGTGACGAACAGCGCGAGCAGCGAGGCCGCGACCGAGACCTGGCCGCTGGTCTGGCTGTTGACGTAGATCCACACCGGGAAGGTCTGGTACAGGTCCAGGCTGGCCATGGTGAACTCGCCGAGGACCAGGGCCACGGTGAGCACGGTCGCGGACAGCAGCGCGGTCCGCAGGTTGGGCAGGATGACCCGCCACAGCGTGCTGAGCCAGCTGGCGCCGAGCGAGCCGGCCGCCTCGACCACCGTCTTCAGGTCCAGCGCGCGCAGCCCGGCGTCGATGGCGCGGTAGGCGAACGGCATGGCCAGCACCACGTACTCCAGCGCGAGCAGCAACGACGTGCTCTTGATGAAGCCGGGGGCGATGGCCAGCACGCCGACGATCAGCACCACCGGCGGGATGACGATCGGCAAGATCGTGATCCCCTCGAGCAGCCGCCGCAGTCTCGGCAGCCGCAGGTGGACGTAGACGGCGGTGGGCAGCATGAGCACGATCGTGATCACCGTGGTGATGACGGCGAGCCGGATCGACAGGGCCAGCGACGAGGTGAAGCCGGACTCGCCGACCACCGAGCCGAAGGCGCTGACCCCGGCGAACCGCAGTGCCGCCCACAGCGGGAGCAGGAAGTAGATCCCGGTGACGAGCAGGACCAGCCAGCGCCAGGTGGTGCCGCGAGCTACCGAAGCCATCGGGCCGCCCTTCGCTGCATCACGACGTAGATGGTCATGGCGACCGCGATGATGACGACCATGCCCAGGCCGAGCGCCTTGCCGATGTTCTCCTGGCCGGCGATGACGTTCCCGTTCAGGAACGACCCGATCTGGATCGAGGTCAGCGGGATGGTCCCGTTGGTCAGCGCCTCGGTCGTGGCGTAGGCGGACAGGGCGCTGCCGAACAGCAGCAGCACGCACCCCAGGAACGAGGGGAACAGCACCGGGCCGCCCACGTAGCGCCAGAAATCCCAGGTCCGCGCGCCCAGGTTCTCGGCCGCTTCCCGCCACGCCGGGCGCAGGCCCTCCAGGGCCGGCAAGATGACGAGCACCATCAGCGGGATCTGGAAGTACAGGTACACCACGACCACGCCGGTCAGCGAGTACAGGGTGAAGCCGTGCGCGTACGGGTTGAAACCGAGGCTGGTGAGCCACTGGCTGACCAGCCCGCTGGAGCCGATCGTGGCGATGAACAGGAAGGCCAGCGGCACGCCGCCGAAGTTGGCGAACACGCCGGCCGCCGTGATCGCCACCTGCCGCAGCACCTTCCCGCGTTTGGCCGTGAAGATGGCGTACGCGATCAGCAGGCCCAGGATCCCCGGGATGATCGAGGTCAGCAGGGACAAGACGATGCTCTGCCAGAAACCCTTCAGGTAGACACCGTGGGTAGCGGCGCTGATGTTGCTGAACGTGAAGCCGCCGTTGTTGGTCTCGAAGGCCCCGATCGCGACCGCGATCATCGGGAGCAGCAGGCCCAGCGTCACGTAGACGCCGAACGGTACCACCCCGGCTATCCGGCGCAGCCAGCGCAGGGTCAGCGTGACCGGGGAAGGCCCGGACGGCGCGGTAGGCCCGAGGGCCCCGGAATCCGCCAGGGATCCCGGGGCTCTGCTGGCTCCGGGGGTGACTACCCCCCCGAGCCCCCCCGTATGGGGGACACCCTGGCCCACCGCTAGCCGATCACGCTGGACCACTGCTGCGAAACGATGTTCTCCGCCGTCGCCTGCTGCGCCTGGGTCGGGAAGGTGACGTTGCCGGACGGGGCCGGGGGCAGCGCCGCGTACGCCGACTTGTCCACCGTGCCGTTCGACACCAGGGTGGACAGCTCGATCGGCCGGGCCTCGCCCTGCAGCCACAGGTTCTGGCCGGTGGTCGAGTACAGGTACTCCTCCCACAGCCGGGCCGCGGCCGGGTGCGGGGCGAACTTGCTGATGGCCTGGTCGTAGTACGCCGCGTAGGAGGCGTCCGACGGGATCACGATCTTGAGGGTCTTGACGCTGGAGCCGATCTCGGACGCCAGCAGGTAGTCCCACCAGACGATGATCGGCGTCTGGCCGCTCTCCATGGTCGCCGCGCTGGCCGTGACCGGCACGAAGTTGCCCACGGAGTGCAGCTTCTTGAAGTAGGAGACGCCCGGCGCGATGTTGTTCAGCGAGCCGCCGTTGGCCAGGGCCGCGGCGAACACGGCCGAGAAGGCCGCGCTGGCCTGGGTCGGGTTGCCGTTGATGGCGACCTCGTTCTTGTACTCGGGCTTGAGCAGGTCCGCGAACGAGGTCGGCGGGGTCTTCACCTTGGCCGCGTTGTAGCCGATAGCCACGTAGCCGCCGTAGTCGGCGAACCAGGTGCCGTCGGCCGCCTTGGCGTCAGCCGGGATGCTGGCCCAGGTCGCGACCTTGTAGGGAGCCAAGACACCCGACTGGGCGCCCTTCACGGCGAACGCGGTGCCCACGTCCAGGACGTCGGGCGCGCGGCTCTGGCCCTTGAGCTGGTTGACCGCGTTGAGCTCGTCCTGGCTGGAGCCGTCCGGGTTGGCGTCGTTGATCTTGATGCCGTACTTGGCGGTGAAGTCCTTCATGATCGTGCCGTAGTTGGCCCAGTTGGAAGGCAGCGTGATGACGTTGAGCGTGCCCTCCTTCTTGGCCGCGGTGACCAGCGCGGCCATGCCGCCTCCGGCCGAGGCCGAGGAAGCGGTGGCCCAGTTGGCCCCTCCGCTCGTGGTACCGCTCGCGCTGCTCGAACCCGACGAGCTGCAGCCGACGGTCAGCAGCAGGCTGCCGGCCACCGCGGCGGCGGCCGCCATAGCGTGCCTTGCTCGCAAATTTCCCTCCCACGCCACAGTCCCCGCAGGCGGGGACCAAGATGCCAATCTTGGCTAGACAAGTCGGAATGATGGCTAGCCAAGAAAAACGGGAGGTTGCCAGCTCGTGGCCGGCGGGCGTCGGTTAATGGACAGCTTGATAGCCGCTTCCGGCCTCTGGCCGACGGCCAGCCGGATGGTTAGGATGTGCGCTCAGCGACGTACCTGAAGCTCCTATCGGGGGGAAGCAGAGCGTCATAACCGTAGGCAAGGCCATGACGAGTCAGCAGGGCGGCGGGCGGCAGCCAGCGGGGATCCGGGACGTGGCCCGCCTGGCCGGCGTCTCGGTGGCCTCGGTGAGCTTCGCGCTGAACGGCCAGCCCGGTGTGGCCGACGACACCCGGCGCCGGATCCTGGCGGCCGCGACCGAGCTCGGCTACCGGGCCAACCCGCAGGCGCAGGCGCTGCGGCGGGGCCGCACCACCACCTACGGGCTGGTCATCCGCAACTTCAGCAATCCCTTCTTCCTCGAGGTGCTGACCGGGGCCGAGCGGGCGGCCAGCGAGGCCGGGGCCACCCTGCTCCTGCTCGACTCGCACTACTCGGCCGAACGTGAGCAACGGCTGGTCCAGGAGCTGGCGGCCCAGCGGATCGCCGGGCTGGCCATCGCCCCGGTCGGCCGGGGCGAGTCGCTGCGGCTGTGGCAGGAACTGCGCCCGGGTGCGCCGGTGGTGGCGCTGAACGCGGCCGTGGAGGGCCTGGCCGGCGTGCCGCGGGTGTATCCCGACAACGCGACCGGGGTCGGACTGGCCATGCGCAGGCTGGCCGCGCTCGGCCACTCCCGCGTGGCCTTCGTGTCCGCGCCCCGCGGCCTGGTGGCCGACCCGGACCGGCTGCGCCATTTCCGGCGGCTGGCCCGCGGACTCGGCCTCGAGCCGGTCATCATGCGGTCGCCGCTTACGATCGCCGACGTGCGCAAGGCCGCCGGGGCGCTGCTGGCCCAGCCGCACCCGCCCACCGCGATCATCACCAACTCCGACTACACCGCGCTCGGCATCTACCAGATGGCCCGGGATCTGGGCCTGCGGGTCGGGCCCGATGTCTCTGTCATCGGGCATGACGACCTGCCGACCTCGGAATTGCTCGACCCGCCGCTGGCGACCATTCGGCTGGACGGCCGGGAAATGGGCCGGGCGCTGATGGCGCGCCTGCTCGGTACCGGCGGTTCCGGCGACTACGTCGCCCCGGTCGAACTGGTCGAGCGCCCCTCCCTTCAGCGGCCGCCGGCTCTCCAAGGCCCGCCCGCCCGTTAACCAGCTGTTTACCCGGCTCAGGGCGGCAACTCGGTAACGAGTCTTGACACCCTCGCGACGGGTATGTGAGCATGCGAACGCTAAACGTTTTAGGTGCGTTTATCCTGCACAATTAGCTGGGGGAGAGGTATCCGGGCGAACCGTTTAGGTAGCGCTGTCGCGCCTTTGCGGCAGGGCCTTCGGGCCGGGCCTTTTCGGGCAGCCATCGACCTCGGGTTAGGGAAGCTTTTCAGGAGGCACTGGTGAGATCCTCACATCGACTCGCGCTCGCGGGCGTCGCCGCCGCGGCGCTGCTCGCGGCCGGCTGCTCGTCCTCGGGTTCCGGGGGTTCGAGCGGCGGCACCAACTGGGCCAACGAGACCTCGGCCGCGGCCGGAGGCGGCATGAACGCGCTCGTCGCGGCGGCCAAGAAGGAGGGCACGCTCAACGTCATCGCGCTGCCGCCGACGTGGGCGAACTACGGCAACATCCTGAAGGCCTTCACCGCCAAGTACGGCATCAAGATCAACTCTGCCCTGCCTGACGGCTCCAGCCAGCAGGAGGTCGACGCGATCAAGTCGGAGCACGGCACGGCTAAGGCACCAGACGTCGTGGACGTGGGCCAGGCCGTCGCGCTGGCCAACACCAGCTTGTTCGCCCCGTACGAGGTCGCGACGTGGTCCTCGATCCCGTCGGCGCAGAAGGAGTCCACCGGCCTGTGGGTCGAGGATTACGGCGGCTACATGGCGGTCGGGTACTCGAGCAGTTACGGCACCATCACCTCGCTGAACGACCTGCTCGGGCCGAAGTTCAAGGGCGCGGTGGCGCTGAACGGCAACCCGACCGCGGCCAACGCCGCGCTGAACGGCGTCATGATGGCCAGCCTGGCCGAAGGCGGCTCGGCCAGCAGCATCTCCCAGGGCGTCGACTTCTTCAAGAAGCTCAAGGCGGCCGGCAACTTCAACCCGGTGCAGGCGACCGGGGCCACGATCAAGGCGGGCACCACCAAGGTGGTGTTCAACTGGGACTACCTCAACCTGCCGAGTTACGTGGGCGTATCGAACTGGAAGGTGTTCATCCCGCAGAACGCGGTCCTGGGCGGGTACTACTCGCAGGCCATCAACAAGGGCGCGCCGCACCCGGCCGCGGCCCGGCTGTGGGAGGAGTTCCTCTACTCGCAGGCGGCCGACGGCGGGCAGAACCTCTGGCTCCAGGGCGGCGCCCGGCCGGTGGAGCAGCAGGCCATGCAGTCCGACGGCTCCATCGACAAGGCCGCGGCCAGCCAGCTGCCCGCGGTGACCGGCACCCCCGTCTTCCTCAGCTCGTCCCAGAACACGGACGCCGCCAACTTCCTGGCGGCGAACTGGGCGAAGGCCGTTAGCTAGCGAGGGAACGTGGCTGTCGCTGCGACCAATGAAACCGGCGCCCGGCCCGTGAGGGCCGGGCGCCGGCTGTCCGCCCCCGCCTGGGCCGGGACCGTCCCCTTCCTCGCCTACGTCGCCGTCTTCCTGCTGTGGCCGACCGCGATCGTGATCGTCGACTCGCTGAAGAACCCGAACGGCAGCTGGGCCTTCGCCAACGTCAGCAAGCTCGGCGATCCGCTGGTGCGCGGCTACTTCATCGGCTCGTTCAAGCTGTGCGTCCTGTCCTCGGTGATCGGGGCGGTGTTCGGCGCGATCCTGGCCTACGCGATAGCGTCGGGCAACCCCGACGGCGTGGTCCGGCGCCTGTACCTGGCCGGCTCGGGCGTGCTGGCCCAGACCGGCGGCGTCACGCTGGCGTTCGCCTTCCTGGTCCTGATCGGCCCGGTCGGGCTGCTGTTCCACGCCAGCTGGTTCTACAGCTTCCCGTGGGGCATCACGGTGATCTACGCCTACTTCCAGATCCCGCTGATGGTGCTGGTCTTCCTGCCCGCCATCGACGGCGTGAAGGTCCAGTGGCGGGAGGCCTCGGAGAACCTGGGCGCGTCCGCCTGGCAGTACTGGCGCTACGTCGGCGGCCCGCTGCTGATGCCGGCCTTCCTCGGCGGCCTGCTGCTGCTGTTCGCGAACGCGCTGTCCGCCTTCGCCACCATCGCGGCCTGGGAGAACCAGATCGCGTACATCGTGCCGCAGCAGATCAGCACCGCGCTGTCCAGCGAGGTGGGCCTCAGCAACGTCAACGTGGCCGACCTCCTCGCCTTCGGCATGATCATCGGCGTGGCCATCATCATGACCGGATACGCCTTGCTGCAGCGGAGGGCGGCCCGATGGCTGCGGTGACCTCGGTCGGCGAGACGCCGGCCCGGACGGCGGCCGCCCGGCCGCGCGGCATGCACGCCAGCCGCAAGCGGCGGCTGAACGCCTACCGCTACGTGGTGTTCACGATCTTCGGGCTGTTCTTCCTGCTGCCGATGCTGGCCATGCTCCGGTTCTCCCTGGAGGGTGCCAAGCTCGGCACCTGGTCGGGGGCGGCCTGGAAGCAGATCGCCTCCTTCCAGGGCGAGGGCGTCCCTCCGCTCGTGAGCTCGATCGAGATCACCCTGGAGCTGGCCGTCATCACCAGCGTGGTCACGCTGGTGCTGCTGGTGCCGACGATGATCTGGGTCCGGCTGCGGGTGCAGTGGCTGGCCCGCACCATGGAGTTCCTCTCCCTGCTGCCGCTCACCATCCCGGCCATCGTGCTGGTGGTGGGACTCGGCCCGATCTACAACCGGATCCAGCACTACAGCCTGTCCTCGCTGATGCTGTTCTGGATCTACGTGATCCTGGCGCTGCCCTATGCCTACCGGTCGCTGGCGGCCGGCCTGAGCGCCATCGACGTGCCCACCCTGTCCGAGGCCGCGCGCAGCCTCGGGGCGAGCTGGTTCACGGTGATGGTCCGGGTCATCGTGCCGAACATGCGGCAGGCGATCCTGAACGCGCTGTTGCTGACCTGCTCGCTCGTGCTCGGCGAGTTCACCGTCGCCTTCCTGCTGCTGTACAACAACCTGTCGGTTGAGCTGTACTCCATCAGCCGGAACACGCCGAACGCCGGGGTCATCTTCTCCACCTCGACGGCCGCGCTGCTGTTCGCCTTCGTCCTGCTGCTGATCCTGTCCTACGCTGGCCGCCGCCGACGCGGCCGGGGATGAGGTACACCCCGTGACTGCCGCACCAGAAGCCAGGACGACGACCCGGACCGCCGTGGAGGTACGGCTGGAAGGCCTGAGCCGGCACTACGGCCCCGTCGTCGCGCTCGACCAGCTGGACCTGACCTTGGCGCCGGGCGAGCTGATCGCGCTGCTCGGCCCGTCGGGCTGCGGCAAGACCACCACGCTGCGGCTGCTGGCCGGCCTCGAGGACGCCGATACCGGGCGGATCACCGTCGGCGGCCGGGACATCACCCACGTCTCGGCGGCCAAGCGCGACATGGGCATGGTGTTCCAGGCTTACTCGCTGTTCCCGCATATGACGGTGCGCCAGAACGTGGCCTTCGGGCTGCGGCTGCGCAAGGTGAACGCGGCCCAGCGGGACAAGCGCGCGCTGGAGATGCTCGACCTGGTCGGGCTCTCGGTCCAGGCGGACCGGTATCCGCACCAGCTGTCCGGCGGCCAGCAGCAGCGGGTCGCCCTGGCCCGCGCCCTGGCCATCGAGCCTCAGGTGCTGCTGCTTGACGAGCCGCTGTCCGCGCTGGACGCGAAGGTCCGGGCCCAGCTGCGGGACGAGATCCGCCGGATCCAGCTCGAGGTGGGGATCACGACGCTGTTCGTCACCCACGACCAGGAGGAGGCGCTGGCCATCGCGGACCGGGTCGGTGTCATGCGCGACGGCCGCCTGGAGCAGCTCGCGCCGCCCACCGAGGTCTACTCGCGCCCGGCGACCGCGTTCGTGGCCGAGTTCGTCGGCCTGTCCAACCGGCTGGACGGCGAGGTCAAGGGCGGCGAGGTAACCGTCCGCGGCATCACGCTGCCGCTGGTGGAGCGCGACGTTCCCGACGGCCAGGTGGTGGCGCTGGTCCGGCCGGAAGCGGTAGGCCTGGCGTCGGACGCCACGGCGGAAGCGGGCCTGCTGACGGGCACCGTCATCGCCGTCACCTTCCTGGGCGCGACCAGCCGGGTCACGGTCGACCTGGGCGGCACCACGGTCCTCGCCCAGCTCCCCACATCGGACGCGACCACCCTGACCGCGGGCGGCCGCGTCACGCTGACCATCCGGCGCGATCCCGTGCTGGTGTCCGCGCCCTCGGAGCCTGCCGTCGGGGAAGAGGCGTGAGCGGCCGCCACCCCCTGCTGACCACGCAGCGCAGGCTCGAGCCCGGGGCGGTGCTCCGCCCGGGACGGCTGGCTCCGTACCGGGCCGTCGAGGCCGGAGCGGGCGAGCCGCACACCATCAGGGACGATTTCGGCGCGGCCGGGCCGGGCCCCTTGACCGGGGACGACGCCGGCCCCGGGCGGGCGCTGCTCTGCCTGGTCCACATCACCGATCTCCAGCTCGCCGACGTCCAGTCGCCGACCCGGTTCGAGTTCCTCAACGCGAACTTCGCGGACCGCAGGTACGCCGGGATCATCCCCGTGCAGCGGCCGCAGGAGGCGCTCACGGTGCACGCGGTCGACGCCACCCTGCGCACCGTCACCGCGGTGAACGGCCCGGCCACCGGCCTGACCGCCCAGCTGGCGGTGACCACCGGCGACGCGATCGACAACGCGCAGTGGAACGAGCTGCAGGCCTTCCTGGCCCTGTTCGACGGCGGCCTGGTCTCCCCCGATTCCGGCGGCCCCGACCACGAGGGGGTCCAGGGGACGGACTGGCCGGGTGACATCTTCTGGCGGCCGGACGGCCCGGGGCCGTCAGGCGAGGATTTCTTCCGGCGCGAGTTCGGGTTCCCGCATCATCCCGGCCTGCTGCAACGCGCGCTGCGCGAGTTCGCCGCGGCCGGCCTGAGCATCCCCTGGCTGTCCTGCTTCGGTAACCACGAGGCGCTCAACCAGGGCGTCGGCACCCAGACCCCGGGGCTCGCGGCCGCGCTGACCGGCGGCAAGAAGCCGTTCGGCCTGCCCGAGGACTTCGACCACGACCGGGCGCTCGAGATGTTCACCGAGCGCCCGGAGTCGTTCATGGCGGGCCCGTACCGCGAGGTCACGCCCGATCCCTTCCGCCGGCCGATTACCCGGCGGGACTTCGTCGACGCCCACCTGCGGGCCGGCTCACGCCCGTTCGGCCACGGGTTCACCGAACGGAACCGGCTCGACGGCACCGCGTACTACGTCCACGACACGGCCGCGGTCCGCTTCATCGCGCTCGACACCAACTGCCTGGCCGGCGGGGCGTCCGGGTGCCTGGACGCCAAGCAGGCCCGCTGGCTGGAAACCCGGCTGGCCGAGGTGCACTCCGCCTACCGCGGGGCCGACGGCGGCGAGGTCCGGACCGGCCACGACGACCGGCTGGTGATCGTGTTCTCGCACCACGGCACGGACACGATGGACAACCGGCGTGGCGGGCACGCCGGCCCGGACGGCGAGCCGATGCTCGGCGCCGGGCTGGTGGCCTTGCTGCACCGGTTCCCCAACGTCGTCCTATGGCTCAACGGCCACACGCACACCAACACGATCCGGCCGCGCCCCGACCCGGCCGACCCGGCCCGCGGGTTCTGGGAAGTGACCACCTGCGCGGTGGTGGACTGGCCCTGCCAGACCCGGCTGGTCGAACTGGTCGACCACGGCGAGTACCTGTCCATCGTGACCACGATGGTGGACCACGACACCCCGGTCGCGCCGGCCGTGCCGGTGAACACCATCGATGACCTGGCCGCGCTGCACCGTGAGCTCGCGGCCAACGTCCCGCTTGACATAACCGTGATGGCCGGGATCACCACCGACCGTAACGTGGAGCTGCGCATCGCGCCGCCCTTCCCGCTCAAGCGCCTGCCCGGAGCTTGACCCGCAGGGCGTCCAGGTCGGCGGAGCTGAGGCCGTTTTCCGTCAGCCACGACGCCACCCCGCCGTAGCGCGCCTCCATCTGCTCCAGGAACGCGGTCATCGTCTCCGCCTGCGGCCGGTGCAGGTCGGCGGGCTTGCTGGTGATGTCGCGGACGTACAGGCGCGACCGGCTCAGCCGGTCGATGATGGCCTCGGTGCGCTCCCCCGTGGCCGCGTAATCGGCCGCCACGGCCTGGGCGGGCACGCCGGCCACGGTGAGCACGAGCGCCACCACCACGCCGGTCCGGTCCTTGCCCGCCGCGCAGTGGACCAGCGCCGCGCCCGGGGACCGCGCGATGCTGCGCACCGCCCCGACCACCTGGTCCGGGCGGTCCTCCAGGTAGCCCAGGTAGTGCCCGGTCACGGGGTTGTCCGGGTACCTGGTCCGGTCCAGCTGGTCCCGCGCCAGCAGCGCGTCGGCGACCACGTCGGTGTTCGTGCCCAGCTCGGGCAGCACCGGGTGGTGGGCGTGCCGCACCCCCGCCACGGCGTCCAGCGGCGCCGGCCCCTCGGCCTCCAGTTCGTTGGTGCTGCGCAGGTCCACGACGGTGGTCACGCCGATGTCGCGAACCAGCTTGGTGACATCGGCGGGCGACAGTTCCTGCAGGTTGTCCGCGCGCAGCAGGCTTGCCCGCGCGGTCTTCTGCCCGTCCTCGGTGGGCAGGTCGCCCAGGTCCCGCACGTTTACCGCTCCGTCAAGCTCAATCCATGCCATAACAACACCATCGCAGACCCGCCCGAAGGCCGCCGGCCCCGGGCAGGGTGCGGCATACTTGAGGCAATCGTGATGCCGCCTAGACACCTGCGGCCCGCCGCATGGTTGATGCTGGCCCCGCACTTTCCTGGCTCCCGGCAGGAAGAGGCCTCCTGACAGCAGTCGCCTGTAGTCTCGCCCGCGGGCGAGTGGGGGTCCTCATGACGCGGCTCCGTCCTTTGCCCGAGGATGACGGCCCGCCGCCCGGCCGGGTCGAGGTCGAGATGGACGTGCGTCCGGACGCCACCACGATCCTCGTCCGAGGCGAGCTCGACCTGGTCGCGATGCCCGTCCTCGCCGGGCACCTGGCCCTGGTCGCACGGGATAAGCCGAGCCGGCTGGTCTTCGACCTGGCCGGGACGCGTTTCATGGACTGCGGGTCGGCGCGGCTGATCGCGGGATCCGGTCAGTGGCTGCGGGACGGCCGCCGGCCGGTCATCCGCCGCCCGGGTCCCAGCGTGCGCCGGGTCCTGTGGCTCACCGGCCTCGATGCCGATTGCGAAATAGAGGAATTAGCCGCGGGTAATATCCGGACCTGGTGTTTATGCGGATCCCAGGACAGTCGGGAGCAGGCAGATGAGCGTCTCGATACACGACGTGCGGCACGCGCTTAACGAGCTCGGCAAGCTGCGCTTCGGTGAGATGCGGGTCGAGGAGGCGATGCACCGCATCGTCCAGACCACGCACACGATCTTCTCCGTCGACGGCGCCGGCCTGATGCTGGCCAGCGCCGACCATCACCTGCTGAACGCCGCCGTCTCCGATGACCGGATGAGGCACCTCGAGGAACTGCAGATACGCCACCAGGAAGGGCCGTGCATCGCGGCCTTCGAGGACAAGGAACTGGTCTGCGCGGAGGACCTGACGCAGGAAGCACGCTGGCCGGCCTTCAGCCAGCACGCCGTCGCCCGCGGCGTCCGAGCCGTGCTGGCCAGCCCGATTCCCTACAACCAGGACGCGGTGGGCGTCGTCGCGGTGCTGTCCGAGGAACCCCGTCCGTGGGCACCAGAGGCCGAGCTCGCCCTGCTGGCGTTCACCGACCTGGCCGCGCTGCTGATCGCGAGCATGCTGCTCGGCGAGCAGCAGACCGAGCTGGCGGCCCAGCTCCAGTCGGCCCTGAACTCCCGGGCTATCATCGAGCAGGCCAAGGGCGTGCTCATCGGCCGCCACGGCATCACCGCGCAGGGCGCTTACGCCCAGCTCCGGGCACAGGCACGGACGCAGCGGCGCAAGCTAGCGATCGTCTCGGCCGAAGTGGTCCGCGGCGCCGTCCGGGGTTAACGGCGCCTGACCCAGGCGGTGCCGACGCCAGCCTGGTGCAGGGCCAGGCAGGCCAGTCCGATGAGCAGCAGATCGGTGACGGAGAACCACGCGTTGGTGGCGGTGCCAGTGGCATTGAGAATCCAGGCGATGGCGAAGATGATCGCCGCGACGATGGCTAGCATGCCCGTCCTGCTTCCCTGGGCGGGACACAATAATCGGGCCGCCAGAGCCGGACTCCGCGCCTTACCTCAGGCGGCGGTAACGGACGGCGTCCGGCCGGGCCGGGCTGGCCTGCGGCCCGTCCGGCCCGGCGCCGACGCCGAGCAGGGACCGGGTCAGGGCCTGGCGCTCCCCGTTCATCTCGGCCAGCACTGCGGTGAAGTGGGCATCGCGGAGCACCGGCGGGCGCTCGCCGGCCCGCAGTGAGGCCAGCACGGTCCGCCTGATCATCTCCTTGACGAAGGAAGCGGTGACACCCTCGGTGCCCGCCACCACCGGATCCAGGTCGGCTTCGACGGCCAGGGCGCGCACGTAGAGGCGGAACAGGCGCTCGCGGCAGCCCGCGTCGGGCCGGGGGATCTCGATGGCCAGGTCGACCCGGCCCGGCCGGTCCGCCAGAGCGGTCTCCAAGATGTCGGCCCGGTTGGTGGTCAGCACGAAGGTGACGTCCGCGTCCGCGCCGATGCCGTCCATGGCGTCGAGCAGGGAAAAGAGCAGGGGGTTGCCGTCCGGGGTGTAGTCCCGGTCAGTGGCGACCAGATCAACGTCCTCGAGCACGACCATGGACGGCTGCAGGCGGCGGGCCAGCGCGGCGGCCGCGTCGATGAACCGGATGGACCGGCCGGTGAGCAGGATGACCGTGCTCTCGGCCAGCCGCGCTGTCAGGTACCGGACGGTGTGGGTCTTCCCGGTCCCGGGCGGTCCGTGCAGGAGCAGGCCGCGCTTGAGGTGCTGGCCCGCGCTCAGCAGTTCCCGCGACCATTCGGCCACGCCGATGATGTGCTGCTCGATGCTCTCGAGCACGCCGCCGGGCAGCACCACATCCCGCGCCGCGATCGCGGGCCGGGGCAGGAACGAGACCAGCTCATTACCGTGGTGCTCGCTCTCGGTGAAGCTGAGTACCTGACCGCGGAACACGTCGTGCACCCGCATCAGCCGCCCGATCTCATCGCGCGTGGCGGCGGCCGCCTCCCGGTCAGCCGCGAGTATCTCGAGGTTGCACACGGGCGACCCGAACTGGCTCTCGTCCCGGATGCCGATCACCACCGGGGCGCCGTCCGGGGCCGCCGCCGCGACCAGCCCGAAGGTCACGACCTCGGTATTCTCATCCGGCCCGATAGCGGCGGTGCCGTAGCTCGCCGCCCCGCGGCCGTTCTTTCCGCTGGCCTTGATCCGGACGCCGCGGGGGCCCGCCGCGCCGCGGAACATGCCGAACATCGGGACCGGGGAACTGATCAGCGACAGCAGGTCCTCGTGTGGGTGGCGGCCGGTGCCCGGCATGCCGAACCACTCCGGGTCGTCCTGCTGGGCCCGCAGGTAGGCGTCCACCCCCCGCTGCACGTTCACGTGCTCCCAGGCGGGAAAGCGCTCGGCGACCAGCACGACCGCGGCGAGGTCACAGCCGAGGTGCCCGCTGACCCGCAGCCCGAGCTCGGACGGCCCGGCTTCTTCGGCCAGCGTCCTGGCCCCGATCTCGAACAGCTCACGCAGGCCGCGGGCCAGCCCCCGGAGGTCACCGATGTCCAGCCGCGGGTCAGGAGTATTCACCTGCTCCACAATGCCCGAGGATCATGATAGTGCCAAGGGATTATCCTTTGCTGGGCACCACGCCAGACGGCCAGCCATTCCCCGCCTCTGCCTCGATCCGAGGGCGGGCCGGGCAGGTGCGGCGGCGGACGGTGTGCGGAATGCTGACCGGGGTAGGGCTGGGCCAGGCCACACGGGTGGCGGAAGACCGGGATTATCGTGGCCGGGGTGATCACGCTTCACTGGACGCTATTTAGGCCTGATACTTATGGTGCCGGGAAGATCGTCATGGTATATGGCGAGTTGCGTTCCTCATACCTGACGTGCCCGTAAGGGGTGAGGCGCGTGCGTCAGCGGTTAGCTGTTCACCGCACGATCGTTGTGGTTGACGTGGAGCGGTTCGGTGATCCCGCCCGGACCAGCTTGGATCAGCTCGCGGTCCGCGAGGCGTTGTACCTGTCGCTGCAGCAGGCCTTCGCCGAGAGCGGGCTGGACTGGGGCGGCTGCGTGTGCGAGGACCGCGGTGACGGTGCGCTCATCTTGGTTCCGTCGGACGTGCCGAAGGCCCTTCTGGCAGCCGACCTTCCGGTCAGGCTTACCGCTGCGGTCGATGCGCATAATGCGCGGTGCGGTCTGCCAGAACGAATGCGGCTGCGGATGGCACTGCATGCGGGCGAGGTATACCAGGACGCGCATGGCGTCGCCGGCGCTGCGGTGAATCACGCGTTCCGTCTAATCGAGGCCACAGAGTTGCGAACCGTCCTGGCCACATCCACCGGCGTGCTCGCGCTGATCGTGTCGGACTGGTTCTTCGATGAGGTCGCCCGGCATGACCCAGCTGCCAAACCTAGCTCGTACCGCCGGGTTCAGATAGCCGTCAAGGAAACGATCGCGGCCGGATGGATTCGGGTACTTGGTCCTGATGCAATCCCGCCCACGGGCAGCCAGGGTAAGAAGGTGACCCGTCATGACGCGGTCATGGCTGTCGCGGATAACCGCACGCCGACAGGTAGCGCCATTGTGATCTCGCCGGACACGGAGCCGGTCATTGCTGACATCGGTATTATTGATCGTTGGCATGCCCCTGCGCAGCTGCCTCACGATGCCGTGGGGTTCACTGGCCGGGAACCGGAATTCGCAAGCCTGGCTTCTATGGCGGCTGCCCAGGATGGCGCGGCTGTGGTGATCACGGCGATTGACGGGGTCGCCGGGATCGGCAAGACCGCGCTGGCGATTCGTTTCGCGCACCGTGCCGCGCCTGCGTTTCCTGATGGCCAGCTGTTCGTGAACCTGCGCGGGTTCGATCCCGAACACCCGCCGCTGGACCCGGCAGTTGTCCTCGCCCGGTTTGTGCGCGCGCTGGGCGCTGGTCCGTCTCAACTGCCCGCCGATCCCGACGAACTGGCCGGGATGTACCGAAGTCAGCTCAGCGGCCGGCGGGTGCTCATCGTGCTCGATAACGCCGTGAGCGCTGAGCAGGTCAGGCCCCTGCTGCCTGGTATGGCAGGCTGCCTGGCTATCGTGACCAGCCGTAGCACACTCAGCGGCCTGGCCGCCGTCGACGGCGCGCAGCGCCTGACTCTGGGCATGCTCCCGCTCCGTGACGCCGTCGCCCTGCTCGCTCGAGCGGCCGGGGACGAACGGGCGGCTGCCGATCCGGCCGCCACGCGCAGGCTCGCGGAGTTGTGCGGTCGGCTGCCGCTGGCCCTGCGGATTACGGCGGATCGCGCTGCCGCCCACCCTCATCTCAGCATCGCCGACCTTGCCGAGGAATTGGCCGCCGAGCGCGATCGCCTGGATGTCCTGGCCACCGATGAGCAGGTCTCCCAGGTCCGCGCCGTTTTTTCCTGGTCCTACCGGGCGCTCACGCCCGCGTCGGCCCGGGCCTTCCGCCTGCTAAGTCTCCATCCGGGCCAGGATCTCAGCACCACCGCGGCCGCGGCCCTGCTCGACGCGCCGGTCCCTGAGACACGGCAGCTCCTGAGGACCTTGGCGAGTGGCCATCTGCTCGAGGAGACCGGACGGGACCGGTACCAGTTCCATGACTTGGTCCGCGTCTACGCCGCAGAATGCACCCTAGCCGCAGAATCGCATGCCCAGCAGGCGGCCGCCATGCAGCGTCTGCTCACCTGGTACCTGCGTATGGCTAATGCGTGCGTGCGCACCCTTTCTCCCCACCAAGCGCATGTTCCACTCGACTTGCCTCCGGTATGCCAACCACCAGGCTTTGCCAACGAAGGGCAGGCAATGCGATGGGCCGAGAGCGAATCTGCAAATCTAGTATCGGTAGCTGACCAGGCTGCGTCGGTCGGTGACAACAGTCTTGCCTGGAAGCTTCCAGCCACAACCACGCGCGTTCTAGATCTTGGGCTCGGCAGCAAGGCGGGCACGCTCCCTTCGCTCCGCTCCGCCCTTGCTATCAGCCAGGAGCTTGGTGACCGCGCTGCTGAAGTCTGGGTCCTGACCGGCCTCGGCTTGGCCTACCTGGACGCCGGCCAGCCCGATCGAGCCGCAGACTGTTGTCGGCGTGCCTACGTGATTTCCGTGGAAGCCGGTCACATATACGGTCAATGGCTTGCACCGTACCTCGAAGGACTTGCCTATCTGGCTCTCGGGCGGCTTACCGACGCTACCAGCTGCCTTCAGCAGTCGCTGGCAACTGCCCGGCGAGCCTGCGATCTGCGGGCCGAGGGCATGTCCCTGACCTGGCTCGGTGCCGTCCACGAACGCCTCGGCTCCTTCGAGACCGCCATCAGCCTGCGCGAGCAGGCAGTCACTGCCCTGGCGCAGGCCAGCAACAGATGGCAATACGCCTACGCCGTGCAGAAACTGGCTGAAGCCCGCCATCACCACGGACGTCCCGGTGATGCCATCGATAACTATAAACAGGCACGAGCATTGTTCCGTCAGATCGGTGACCGGCGCACCGAAGCCGACATTCTGCTCCAGCTCGGCAATTCTCAGGAAACCACCGGCCAAGCCGACGCGGCCCGGCAATCCTGGCAGCAGGCACTCGTCATATTCGAAGAACTCTGGGACCCGCGCGCCGACCAGGTACGTACCCGGCTGGAACCGAGGCATCCAGAAAACCATTAAAATCGAATAAACGGCTCTAACATTACTTCGGACATACTGCAGCATACCTAGCTGAGGATAGTTATTTTCGGGTTAGAGGGCCGTAAAGAAGAGACTCGCAAAATGCCCTGAGAGCCGATGCGTCCGACACTCCGACTCTCAGGGGACAAACAGCCTAAGTGGTCAGGCAATATCGTCGAAGTCGCCCAGCTTGGCACCGGCGAGAAAGTTACGCCATTCATCCACGGTGAACTCGCTGACCCGACCGTCCGGATCATTGGTATTTCCGATCAGTACATTATCGCCTTGACGTGCGACCTGAACGCACGCCCCGCTCTCACAGGCGCGTGATTTGCGCCAGTTGAGACTCTCCCAGGCTGACATTAACACCTCTCCCGTTGGTCACTTAACACAACAGGAGAACTCTATCGGCTGACACGACCCCAAGATCATCTTCAGCCACATCCTCCGCATAACTTCTACATAACTTCCGATAGCGGTGATGTTAGGATTTTTCCGCAAGAAGGTCGCGTTTTTCGCAGATAAAGCTGATTGAATCACGTGGAGTAAGCGAAGAGCCATACACGTATTCGATTGTCTCCCGGTAGCGGGAGACATCGGGGACCCGCTGAGTATACTGGTGGCTTGCCAGTCCCTCCACGAAGACCATGGGGGAAAGAGATGTTTTGCTGCCAAATTCCAGTAGGACGAAATTACTTTCCTGGGCCGCGTACGAACCAGCATCGAAAGGTATGACATGTATAGTTGCGATATTACGTCGTGCTGCATCGAGAACCTTGTCCAACTGCGCGACCATGAGTGCCGGACCTCCGACGCCGCGCCGTAGGACAGATTCATCGAGTAGTACCTGATATCTAGGCGGGCTACCCTTCGCCAGCACTTGCTGACGCCGCATGCGTGCTTCGACGCGTTGCGCGACGATCTGCGGATCCATTTTTGGTGCAATGGTCTTGATAATGCCCTGGGCATACTCCTCGGTCTGGAGCAGGCCCGGTATGTAGTTCATCGAGTAACAGGTAATATCCGTAGCCGCCTCTTCCAGCCCGATAAGCGGGTCGAGGTTGAGGTCATCATATTGAGTCCACCAGCCCGCCGCGCGGGCTTCTCCGGCCAGGCGCATCAGTTCAGCCGACGCCGGCTCGCCGACTTCATAGAGTTCGCACAAGTCCCGGACGTCGCGCAGGCTAGGCCGGCGCGCGCCGGTCTCCAGCCGGCTGATCTTCGTAGCCGAGCAGAGAAGCTTTTCTGCGACCTCTTCCACCGTCATGTCGTGATCGTTGCGGAGCGCCCTCAATCGCGCGCCGAGCTCGCGCTGACGCGCCGTGGGGCTCGTCCCGGTCACGACCACTGTTCCTCATCGAGAGCCTGGGCAACACCCGTCACCCCAGAGTCGGTTACTTAAAGTGACGGAAACGCGTAGGCCAGCGGTTCTGGCCATCGGCATGTGCCAACCATAAAGTCGACACGCCGACCACGCAACTACGGTGCGTGCGGAGTCGGTCGTGGTCCGGCTATCCGCACGTGACCGGACGTGAAGCGGGGACCGGGATAAGTCCGGCCCCCGCTTCGGAGAGTGGCTACAGCTGCGTGGTCACGGCCTTGACCTCGGTATAGGCCTCGAGGACCTCGTGGCCCATCTCACGGCCCCAGCCGGACTGCTTGTAGCCGCCGAACGGCAGCGAGGCGTCGAAGACGTTGTAGCAGTTGATCCAGACGGTGCCGGCCCGGAGCTTCTTGGCCAGCGCGTGGGCCTTGGAGATGTCCTTGGTCCAGATGCCGGCGCCCAGGCCGTAGCTGGAGTTGTTCGCCTCGGCGGCGATCTCGTCCAGGCTGCGGAACGGGGCCGCTACCACGACCGGGCCGAAGATCTCCTCGCGGACGATCTTCATGTCCGGGCGGGTGTTGGTGATGACGGTCGGCTCGACGAAGTAGCCGGTGTCGCCGTGACGGCCGCCGCCGGTGACGGTGGTGGCGCCGTCGGCCACGCCGGACTCCAGGAACCCGGTGACCCGGCGGAGCTGCTCGTCGGAGACGAGCGGGCCCATCTGGGTGCCGGCCTCCATGCCCGGGCCGAGCTTGATGCCCTTGGCGATCTCGGCCACGCCGTTGACGACCTCGTCGAAGCGGTCCTCCTGGACGAACAGGCGGGAGCCCGCGACGCAGCACTGGCCGTGGTTGAAGAAGATGGCGTTGGCCGCGCCCTCGACCGCGCCCGAATCCGCATCGTCGAAGACGATGTTGGGGCTCTTGCCGCCGAGCTCCAGCGAGACCTTCTTCAGGTTGCCCGCCGCGGCCTGCACGATCAGCTTGCCGACCTCGGTGGAGCCGGTGAAGGCGACCTTGTCGACGTCGTCGTGGGCGGCCAGGGCGGCGCCCGCCGTCTCGCCGAACCCGGTCACCACGTTCACCACGCCGTCCGGGATGCCGGCCTCGGCGATGAGCTGGGCGAGCAGCAGCGCGGTCAGCGGCGTCTGCTCAGCCGGCTTGAGGACGACGGTGTTGCCCGTGGTCAGCGCCGGGGCGAGCTTCCACGCGGCCATCAGCAGCGGGAAGTTCCACGGGATGATCTGGCCGCAGACGCCGACCGGCTCGCGCAGCGTGTAGGAGTGGAAGTTGGCGCCCGGCATGTAGGGCACCGAGATGTTGATGGTGTTGCCCTCGATCTTGGTGGCCCAGCCGGCCATGTAGTGGAACATGTCCGCGGCCAGCGGCACGTCCGCGCCCCGGGCCACGTCGACCGGCTTGCCGTTGTCGAGCGACTCCAGCTGGGCGAGCTCGTCGGCGTGCTCGAGGATGAGGTCGCCGACCTTCCAGAGCAGCTTGCCGCGCTCGGACGGGGTCAGGCGCGACCATGGTCCGTTGTCGAAGGCGTTACGGGCCGCGCTGACGGCCCGGTTGATGTCTTCCGCGTCCCCCTCGGCGATCGCGGCGAGGGTCTCGCCGGTCGCGGGGTTAGGGGTATCGAATGTCTGGCCCGACGCCGCGTCGACCCACTGCCCGTTGATGAACAGCTTCCGCGGGGTAGCCGTGAACTCCTCGACGCTCCTGTCGACGGTGACAGTCATGTGGTACCTCATCTCCTTCACAGTGATAGTCACCATGAGACATCAACCGCTCCGAACAGCACAAGAGGCTGTAGCAGAAGGAGACGCGGGCGCACCGGGCCCAGGCTGGGCTTTCCCGTTACCGGGCCGGAACGCGGCCCTGATCCCCCGCCGGGGCGCCCGGTCCTGGCCTGGCGGTGACCGAACGGGCATCAAGGGACCCGCCGCAGTGCGAGCACGCGGGTACCGCCATCACGACATGCCCGCACCCGGTGTGCCTGATCTCCAGGGGCGGGCCGGCGGGCGCGGCCCACTGGTCGCCCCACTGCCGCATGGCGGTGATCACGTGCCACAGGTCGCGGCCCCGGGCGGTCAGCCGGTACTCCGAGCGCGGCGGATGGTCGGAGTAGGCCACCCGCTTCAGGACCTCGTTCTCCACCAGGTGGTTCAGCCGCCGGGTGAGGATGTTGCGGGAGATCCCGAGCCTGGTCTGGAAGTCGTCGAAGCGGGTTACCCCCAGGAACGCGTCCCTGACGATGAGCAGGCTCCACCATTCCCCCACCACCTCAAGGCACTGGGCGACCGAGCACGTCATGTCCTCGAAACTGGTCCGCTGCACGAATCCCAGCCTAGGTAGTTGTGTGATGGAACGCACTCCATTTAGGCTGGGTTCCATGGGAGAACTCAGCTTGGAGGAGGCCGGGGACGTGCGGCAGCGCGTCGTCACCTGGCAGGATCCGCTGGTAGGGGCGGCGCTCGCCCGCGACCTGAGCGGTCTGGAGTACCTGCTCGGGATCGCGGAGGGCCGCATTCCCGGGGCGCCGATCGCCGCGCTGCTCGGCATGAGCGTCCGCGGCGTCGAGCGCGGCCGGGTGGCGTTCGGCCTGGAAGTCGGCGAGCACCTGTACAACCCGATCGGCTCCGTGCACGGCGGCGTGTTCTGCACCCTGCTCGATTCGGCCATGGGCTGCGCCGTGCATTCCTCACTCGACCGCGGGCAGGCGTACACCACCCTCGAGCTGAAGGTGAACCTGGTGAAGGCGCTGACGGTGAGCACGCCGGACGTGACCGCGACCGGACAGGTCGTCAGTGCCGGGCGGCGCGTGGCCACCGCGTCCGGCCAGATCACCGGGCCCGACGGTACCCTCTACGCGCATGCCACTACCACCTGCCTGATCTTCGAGTCGCGCGGGGCCACGGAGCCCGCGAACCAGCAGGCAAACAGCCGCCGGCCCTGACCCAGCCGACGCATGACCGCACCCGTCCCCCTTACCCCATCCCTCCCGTTTCGCCGCGATCGCTGTAACTCTCTACCCGGCCGGGATCCCACACCGGGTTCTAGCCTCATGGGGGCTGCTGCGGGATTGGCTGCTCATGGGTCCGGTCCAGGACGGCTGGCACATGACGCCCCGGGCATGACGCCCGTGCCGTGCCCCGCCAGGCGCGGGAGCACCACCAGCATCAAACCTGCACCCGCAGTGGCAAGTTAACCGGGTGGATCCGGGCTTCCGGGTGAAAAAAGGGGACCATGATGCACCAAAATCACCCCGTAGCCCGAAATCACCCCGCTATCCCCCCGGGACAGCGCACCACCGGCCCCCCAGGACACCATGGGCACCACAGCACCCCACGGCATGCCGCCCAGCCGACGACGACGAGACACCATGATCCTTAAAACAGCCCCCATGGCGGCCACAGCCCGCTATATCCCTTTATGTCTCAACTTCAGGTTAAAGAATCCCGGGCGCAGATCAGCATGACGCGAGGGTGCCGCCTTTCCTGGCATTGGGTCGGGACCACCGACGATGGAGCATGGGTGTGGCCTACTGGAGTGAGGGCTCGTGCGGCGGGCGGGCGGGCGCTGCGTCGCGGGGCTGGCGGGCGGGCGCCGGGTGCGGGGAGTCCGGGCTGACCCCGGCGGCCGCACCCGTCCCGCCGCCCGGCTCCGGCCGCCGGGGCCGCCCCGGCTCGGGTGCGGCTTAGGTGGTGCGTGTGCCCCGGGCCACGCTAGAACGTGGCCTGGGGCACACCGAGCACGGCCGGCAGCGCCGCCGCGGCCGCCGGGAGTGCACCAGGCACAGCACCGGCACCGCGAGCACCGCCGGTACCGCGACCGGGACGCTCACCGGCAAGCGGCGGGACACGCACAGGAAAAAAGCTGCACCCATGGAGCACTGCCATGGTTGCGGCGGCCCCGGACCGCACGGGAGCTGGTACCGGTGGTACGGGGGCGGCCGCCGAGGCGCGATGATCTGCGGGACGCGCTCTGGGCGCGGCGAAGGAGTGCCTGCCCGGGCGGGCACGCGCTGGTGTGACTATAGAGTCATGGATGCTGAGCTGTTCCTCGCCAGTGCTTGTGAGCTGCTGGCTATCCCCTCGACCAGCGAACAGCCCGGTGAGCTCCGGCGGGCCCTGGAATACGTCCTCGACTTCGTCGGCCCGGGGTTCACGGTGGAGCGGTTCGAATCCGGCGGCAAGCCGAGCGCCCTGGTCTACCCGGGCCCGGAACGCCGGGAATTCCATGTCATCCTGAACGTTCACCTGGACGTCGTCCAGGCTCCGCCCGGCCAGTTCCGGCCGTATCGCGACGGCGACCGCCTGTTCGCCCGCGGCGCCCAGGACATGAAGCTGTCGGGCCTGCTGGCTGCCCAGGTGTTCCGTGAGCAGGCCACCCGGCTGCCTTACCCGGTCGCGCTGCAGCTCGTCACCGACGAGGAGGTCGGCGGCCGGGACGGCACCCGCTACCAGCTCGACCACGGGGTCAGGGGCCGCTTCGTCATCGTCGGCGAGACCAGCGGCCTGCAGGTCGTCAACGAGTCCAAGGGGATGCTGGTCGTGCGGCTGGTCGCCGAGGGCCGCAACGCGCACGCCGCCTACCCGTGGCTCGGCGACAACGCCCTGGTCAAGCTGCACTCCAGCGTGGCCATGGTGCTGGCCAGGTACCCCATCCCGGCCGAGGAAGCCTGGCGGACCACCGTGACCCTCGCCCGCGTCCGGACCCAGAACCAGGCACGCAACCAGGTGCCAGCCGACGCGGAGGCCCTCCTGGACATCCGCTTTCCGGCCGGCGACCCCGACCTGACCGGCAAGAGCATCGAGGAGGTCACCGCCTACCTGCGGAGTTTCTGCGAGCCTGGCGTCACCCCGGTGGTCGACCTCCTCGACCCGCCGCATCGCGCCGACCAGGATCAGCCGGAGGTTCGCCGGCTCCAGGACGCGGCCCGCCATCAGGGGTTTCCTGGCGACCTGCTCCGTAAGCACGGCGTCAGCGACGGCCGCTTCTACGGCCAGCTGGGCATTCCCGCGGTCGCGTTCGGCGTGGACGGCTCGGGACAGCATGGCCCCGGCGAGTACGCCGACCTCACCACGGTCGCGCCGTACTACCGCGCGCTCAGCTCCTTTCTCGGCCCGCCGGACGGCCTTCCGTAGTCAGAAGCCCGCTATGGCCGCGTTCACGAGGTCGCGGGCTGGTCCCGCCTCGTTCGCGCGCACCGGGACCAGCACCACCTCATCGACGGTGTCCCGCCACGGTTCGAGGAGCCGGGGCAGGTCACCGGGACGGCTGGCCGTGATCGACGTCTGCTCGGGGTCGATGCCGGCCCGGCGGAAGTGCGCGGCGTAAGCGGGCAGCTGCCGCAGGAACGCCGCGGACGCTTCGAGCTCGGCGATCTGGGCGGCGCCGATCCCCGCCATGACGTTGACGTAGACCGCCGGCGCCGGGCGGCTGGCCGCCTTGGCCTGCGCCCTGATCTCCGCGGCCGCGGCCCGGGCCAGGTCCGGAGTGACCGTGTTCAGCAGCACGCCGTCGGCCAGCGTGGCGCCGAGCTCGCGCATCCGCGGGCCGAGGGCCCCGACCACGATCTCGGCCGGCGTACGCTCGCGCAGGTAAGCGACAGCCTCGGTCATCCGCTCCAGCGGCCGCTCCCCCGACCCGCTGCCGATGCCGAGCCGCAGGCGCTCGGCCGGCAGGCCGGTCTCGTCGATGCGCCGCAAGATGGCGTCCGGCGGCACGGCGCTGATAGGCACGACGGCGGTTCCGAGCGTGATCCGCGTGGTCGCGGAGGCCATCGCGGCCAGGCAGCCGAGGCCGTCCTCGTTCGGCGGGTGGTTGACCCACAGCGACCGGTAGCCGTTCTTCTCGACCTGCTCGGCCAGCGCGGGAAGCAACGATCCGGGCGTATTGGTCCTGAGCTCGAACGCGAGGCGCGTCATCGGCCCTGATACCCGGGGCCCTCGATCTCCCGGTGGCGCAAGTCGCGCTGGATGTCCCGGCCGAGCCTCCTGGTCTCCCTGCGGTTGAACAGCGCGCCCGCGGCGGCGCCGGTGAGCATCGGGCCGAGAGAGAACGCGCTGCGGCCGGCCCGGACGGCCAGCCGCCGACGCAGGAGCCGGGCCAGCGGGGAACCGGCCGCGAAGATCAGCCCGCCCTCGATCATGAACACACCGCGACGGTGGGCCCACGCCGCCAGGTAGGCGCTCATCCGCTCGGGCAGCTTGCCCGGGGCGGGGGTGCCGTACGCTTCATGCAGTTCGGCGACGAGCTTGAGCTCGATCCCGACCAGGACCAGCGTCTCGGCGGCGATCTCGGCCGGGAAGGCGGGCAGCAGCGGCAGCGCCGAGGCCACGCCCGCCGCGCCGCCGGTCGCGGCGGCGGCACGCGCCGCGCCCTCGACGAGCGCGTCGGCGATCTCGTCCGGCGACTTGCCGGGAAACTGCGCCAGCAGCGCCGCCTGGTCGCGCACCCGGAGCCGCGGCGCCATCGCGACCACCTGATCGGCCAGCCACCCGGTACCCGACCCGGCCCGCCGCCGCACGGCTCGCGTCCCGCGCCCGGCCGCCCGGGCCCCCGAGGTCACCGCCCCGGTGAAGGTGCTCACCAGCCGACGCCGCTCCTGCGGCTGGTCGGTCTCGGTGACGTCCGCCGCTAGCTCGGCGGCGCGCTGCGATATATCGGTTCCTGCGGTTTCCGGTTCAGCCATGACGTTCCCCTACCCCTGATCCCCGCTGACCCACCTAACCAGGCCGATCCGCCTAATTCGGCCGCCTAATTCGGGCTGTACGGCGTGTTCCTGAGGTCAGGGGCGGGCCGCGAGGTGGTGGTGCGCAGCATGGCGGTCTCCCGGGACAGCAGGGCACGCTCCAGGCCCAGCCTGCGCACGGTGTCCGGCTCGGTCAGCAGCGCCTGCCGCTCCGGCAGGTCGATGACCATCGCGGCGGCGACGACGAAGGAGAGCAGGACCGGCTCGTCCGGCAGGTCTTCGAGCCGGACCGTGGCCCCGCCCCATTCGGTCAGCGCGTCCAGGTACTCGCGGAACGCGACCTGGACGGCCCGCGTGGCAGGCCCGGCCGCCACCGGATCGGCCGGCTCCTCGGCCAGCATCTCGACCTCGCCTCGCAGGTACGGCTGGGTGGCGTCGAGCCCGAGCAGGCGGAACCGCCCGGCGCCGACGGTGACGATGTCGTAACGGCCGTCCTCGTGCTGGTCGACCCGGCGCAGGACGGCGGTGCAGCCGATCTCGTACAGCGACTGCACGCCGTCGATGCCGGTCTCACGTCCTTTACGGATCGCGATCACGCCGAAGCGGCGCGGGTCGGGCCCGTCCAGCAGGTCCCGGATCAGCTGCCGGTACCGCTCCTCGAAGATGTGCAGCGGCAGCAGCATGCCGGGGTAGAGCACCGCCCCGAGCGGAAACAGCGGCAGCATCTCGCTCATAACCTGACAGTACGCGCCGACCCGCCACGGTCAGGTCGTCAGGACGATCTTCCCGCGGACGTGGCCGCTCGCCAGCTCCCGGTAGGCGTCCTGGACCTGGCTGAGCGGGAAGGTCGCGGCGATCGGGACCTCGAGCTGGCCGCTGGCGATCAGGGCGGCCAGCTCGGCCAGGGTGGCCGCGCTGGCGCCGGCCGCGTTGCCGTCGCCCTTGACGCCGTACTCGGCGATCGCGTCGAAATCGGCGATGGTGTCGATCCGGGACGGCTCGACCCCGAGCTCCAGCGCCAGTTGCACGTAGCCTGCGCCGAACGTGTCGATGAACGCGTCGATCTTGCCCGCGGCCTGCCTGATCCGGTCGGCCGCGCCGTCGCCGTACGGCACCGGGATCACCCCGTGCCCGGCCAGCCACTCGTGGTTCGCCGGGCTGGCCAGCCCTATCACGGTGGCGCCGGCCCGCCGGGCCAGTTGGACGGCGATCGAGCCGACTCCGCCGGCCGCGCCGGACACGACTACCGTGTCACCTTCGGTCAGCGCGACGGCCCGGACCGCGGCGTAGGCCGTGGCCCCGGCCACGAACAGCGCGCCCGCCACCTCCCACGGGACGCCCGCGGGCTTGGCGGTCAGGTTCTGCTCCTCGACCACGGCGTACTCGGCCTGGCTGGACCGGTTGTCGGTGTAGCCGATGACCTCGTCGCTGACGGCGACCCCGGTCACGCCCGGCCCGGTCTCCGCCACCACCCCGGCCAGGTCGCTCCCCTCCCCGGACGGGAAGGTGGCGGGCCACCTGGCGTGCAGCAGGCCCTCGCGGATCTTGGCCTCGCCGGGATTGATCCCCGCCGCCTTGACCTGAACCAGGACCTGGCCCGGGCCGGGCGCCGGCGTCGGCACGTCGATGACCTTCAGGACGCCCACATCGCCGTACTCATCGAACCGCACTGCTTTCATCGGCCTGCCTCCGTCTTCTCTCGAGTACCCCTCAACTTCTCCCAAGTACCCCTCAACCCGCGGTGGCCGTCACGTATGCCCATTCGAATGTCAGTGCCACCCGCTAGGGTTCCTGACGTGGCTGAACGCTGGGATCGCGCGCACGTGCTTGCCCTGGCGCCCGATGCGCCGTCGCAGCGGGCCGCCCAGTCGCTGACCTCTGGCCGGGCCTGGACGGCGGTCGGGGCCGGGCCGGGCTCGCTGTGGGGTGAATGCCGCGGCAGCGCCGCCGCGCCGTACCTGACCGTGGTCGACCTGGCCGGTCCGGCCTACCGGTGCTCCTGCCCGAGCCGGAAGTTCCCCTGCAAGCACGCGCTGGCCCTGCTGCTGCTCTGGGCCGACGGGACGGTGCCCGAGGAGACCGCCGAGCCACCCGGCTGGGCCGCCAGCTGGCTGGCCGGCCGTGCGGCCAAGACGGGCCAGGCCACGGCCGGCGAGCCGGGTGAGCCGAAGGACCAGAAGGCGGCGGCCAGGCGCGCGGAGCAGCGCGAGGCCCGGGTGGCGTCCGGCCTGACCGAGCTCGACCGGTGGCTCTGCGACCAGGTGCGCCACGGCCTGGCCGCCAGCCAGCAGGCCGAATACCGTCACTGGGACGACATCGCCGCCCGGATGGTCGACGCGCAGGCCTCCGGCCTGGCCGAGCGCCTGCGCGGCCTCGCCGCGGTCCCGCATTCCGGGCCGGGCTGGGAGGGCAGGCTGCTTGAGGAGTACGCGCTGCTCCGCCTGCTCGCCGTCGCCTACCGCCGCCAGGGCGAACTGCCGCCGCCGCTGCGGGAGACCGTCCGGTCGCGGATCGGGTTCAGCCTCCGCCAGGCCGACGTGGTGGCCGGCGGGGAGCCGGTCCGGGATCACTGGCAGGTGCTGGGCCGCCGGGACGTCGAGCAGGACCGGGTCCAGGCCCGCCGGACCTGGCTGCGCGGTCGCAAGACCGGCCGCACCGCGCTCGTGCTCAGCTTCGCCGTGGCCGGCGCCAGCCCCGATGACTCGCTGCTGCCCGGCACCGACGCCGACGCCGACCTGGTGTTCTACCCGGGCGCCGTCCCGCTGCGGGCGCTCGTGCTGGCCCGGCGCGGCACCGTCGGGGGCAGCCCGCCGGACGGCGGTTCTGTCTCCGGGATGCTGGCCGGGTACGCCGCTGCCCTCGCGGCGGATCCCTGGCTGGACACCTGGCCCGCAGTGCTCCACGTCGGGCCTGCGCGGTGCTCATCCCCGGCCGTGTCCGACGCGGCCGGGGAAGCGCTGCCGCTGCACCCGGAGGCGGGCATCTCCTGGACGCTGCTCGCCCTGTCCGCCGGGCAGCCGGTGACGGTGGCCGGCGAGTGGACACCGCGCGGCCTGTGGCCGCTGACCGCCTGGGACGAAGACGGACGGGCGGTACCGCTATGAGCACATGGCCGGACCTGGTCACCGCGAGCCTCATTGGCACCGAACGGGCCGCGGTTCCCGCCGTTCCCATCCCTGGCGTGCCCGGCTGGGCCGGCGCCCCGGATACCCCAGCCGACCCGGCCGCGCTCTTGCTGGACCGGGCCGCGCTGCTGGCGGCCGCCCGTCGCGGCGGCCGCCTGCAGGAACAGGCCGAGCCGCTGACCGCCGCCGAGCCCGACACGGTTCCCGCGGTGAGCCGGGCGGCCGGGCGCCGCCTGGCCCGGATGCTCGGCGGGGAGCACACCGACCTGCTGGCCGAGTGGCTGACGGCGGTCACCGTACGCGGCCGCCGCGTTCCCGCCCAACTGCTGCCCGCGCTGCTGCATCAGGCCCGGCGGGGTACGCCGGCCGACGCCGGGCTGCGCCGCCTGGCCGCGGCGGCGGGCGGCCCCCGGGCGCGCTGGCTGGCCGGGCTCAACCCGGAGTGGACGTTCGTCCTGACCTACGCCCCGGCCGACGCGGACGCGTGGCGGCTGGGCGACCTCGCCCAGCGGCGCGGTTACCTGGCCGCGCTCCGCGCCCAGGACCTCGGCGCCGCCCGGGAACTGATCGCGGCGAGCTGGGACGCGGCCGGACCGGACGAGCGCGTCATGTTCCTGCACGCGATCGCCAGCGGACTGAGCCTGGCCGACGAGCCGCTGCTCGAAGCCGCGCTCGACGACCGTCACGCCTGGGTGCGCAAGGCGGCCGCCGACCTGCTCGCCGCCCTGCCCGGGTCGGCCCTGGCCGGGCGGATGGCCGAGCGGGCCCGGCCCCGCCTGCACCGGCAGCGGGGCATGGGCGGCGACGGCCTGCTCGTCAGCCCGCCGCCCGAATGCGACCGCGCCATGCGGCGGGACGGGATCACGCCGCCCGGCCCGGAAGGACCGCCGCTGGCCGCCCAGGCCACGCTGCTGCTCGACCTGCTGGCCCGCACCCCGCTGGCGACCTGGACCGACCGGTTCGGGCTGGCACCCGCCGAGATCGTCGGCCTGGACGCGGGTGACTGGGCCCCGGTGCTGTACACCGGCTGGGCGCGGGCGGCGATCACCCAGAGCCGATACGACCGCGGCGCCGGGGAATGGATGGCCGCGCTGATCGAACGGCCGCTCAGGCACGGGCCGTACGGCCGGTCCACCACGGCCGCCGAGGTCCTGGGCCAGCTGGCCCGGCGAGCCGACCCGGCCCTGGGCGCGCCCGGCGCCTTGCCCGAGCCGTATCCGGGCGGACCGCCCTTCCTGGACGACGCGGTCCGGATCCTGCGATTCCGCTACCAGATGCTGAAGGAGCTCGACGATGACGACCGTGCTGCCTAAACCGGGGGACGCTGAGTCGGCCGAAGTAGTGCTGCGGCCACACGCGGAGCAGGCGTACGCGGCCGAACTGGCCGCGCTGGCGGCCGCCGATGACCGGCCGCGGCCGCCGGGCTGGCGGCTGTCCCCGTGGGCCGTGACCACGTACCTGCTCGGCGGCATCGTCCCGGGTGCCGCGGACGGGACCGTGATCACGCCGAAATACGTGGGCTCCCGGCGCCTCATCGAGGTCGCGGTGGCCACGCTGGCCACCGACCGGGCGCTGCTGCTGCTCGGGGTGCCCGGCACCGCGAAGACCTGGCTGTCCGAGCACCTGGCGGCGGCGGTCTCCGGTGACTCCACCCTGATGGTCCAGGGCACCGCGGGAACCGCCGAGGAGGCGGTCAGGTACGGCTGGAACTACGCACGGCTGATCGCCGAGGGCCCGTCCCTCGACGCCCTGGTGCCGAGCCCGGTGATGCGCGCGATGTCCGGCGGCCAGATCGCCCGGGTCGAGGAGCTGACCCGGATGCCCTCGGACGTGCAGGACGCGCTGATCACCATCTTGTCGGAGAAAACGCTGCCGGTCCCCGAGCTGGGGACCGAGCTGCAGGCGGTACGCGGCTTCAACGTCATCGCCACCGCCAACGACCGCGATCGCGGCGTGAACGACCTGTCCAGCGCGCTGCGCCGGCGGTTCAACACCGTCGTGCTCCCGGTCCCCGCCTCGGCCGAGCAGGAGGTGGATATCGTCACCCGGCGGGTTGCCCAGCTCGGCCGCTCGATCGGATTGCCGGACATCGCGCCCGGGGCCGACGAGATCAGGCGGGTGGTCACGGTCTTCCGCGAGCTGCGCCAGGGGGTCACCGAGGACGGCCGGGCCCGGGTCAAGTCGCCGAGCGGCACGCTGTCCACCGCCGAGGCCATCTCGGTGATCACCAGCGGCCTGGCGCTGGCCGCGCACTTCGGCGACGGCGTGCTGCGCCCCGCCGACGTGGCCGGCGGCATTACCGGCGCCGTCGTACAGGACCCGGTGGCGGACCGCTCGGTATGGCAGGAATACCTGGAGACGGTCATCCGGGAGCGCGACGACTGGAGCGACTTCTACCGCGCCTGCCGCGACGTCGCCGGATGAGCAGCCTCCGGACCGGCGACACCGTCTCGCTGTACGGGGTCAGGCACCACGGCCCAGGTTCGGCGCGGTCGGTGCGGGCCGCGCTGGCGGAGCAGCACCCGGACATCGTGCTGATCGAGGGACCGCCGGAAGCCGACGGGCTGGTACCGCTGGCGGCCGACCCGGGAATGCGGCCGCCGGTGGCGCTGCTCGGGTACGTGCCGGGCGAGGCCAGGCGGGCGGCGTTCTGGCCGTTCGCGGTGTTCTCGCCGGAGTGGCAGGCGATCAGGTACGCGCTGGCGGCGGACATCCCGGTCCGGTTCTGCGACCTGCCCGCCGCGCACCAGCTGGCGATGCACGGGGACGAGCCCGAAGAGCCGGGAGACGAGCCGCGGGAACGCGCCGACCCGATCGGCCAGCTAGCCGCCGCGGCCGGGTACGACGACCCGGAACGCTGGTGGGAGGACGTGGTCGAGCACGTGCCGGGGACCGCGGTCTTCGGCGCGCTGGCCGAGGCCATCTCCGTCCTGCGCGCCGACGCCGGGGACGACGACCCACGGGACGCGGTCCGCGAGGCGCATATGCGGAAGGTGCTGCGGCGGGCCGTCAAGGAGGGCTTCGAGCGGATCGCGGTGATCTGCGGCGCCTGGCACGTGCCGGCCCTGCGGGAGCTGCCCGCCGCGGCCGCCGACGACCGGCTGCTGCGCGGCCTGCCCAAGGTGAAGGCGTCCCTGACCTGGGTGCCGTGGACCTACGGGCGGCTGTCCTACCGCTCGGGCTACGGGGCCGGCATCCGTTCTCCCGGCTGGTACGACCACCTGTTCGCCGCGCCGGGACAGCCCGTCGAGCGGTGGCTGGCCCGGGCCGCCGCCGTCCTGCGGGACGAGGGCATCCCGGCCTCGCCGGCGCACGTCATCGAGTCGGTGCGGCTGGCCGGAGCGCTCGCCGCGCTGCGCGGCCGCCCGCTGGCCGGGCTGGAGGAGGTCACCGAGGCCGCCCGCGCGGTGCTGTGCGAGGGCAGCGATCTGCTGGTCGAGCTCATCCAGCGCAAGCTGGTGCTGGCCGAGCGGCTCGGCGCGGTGTCACCCGCCACCCCCATGGTTCCGCTGCAGCGCGATCTGCGGGAGCAGCAGCGCCACCTGCGGCTGCGCCCCGAGGCGGAGCCCCGGGACTACGACTTGGACCTGCGTAAGCCGACCGACCTGGGCCGCAGCTGCCTGCTGCACCGGCTCGCCCTGCTCGACGTGGCCTGGGGCATCGCGCAGCAGGGCCGGGTACGGAACGTGGGCACGTTCCGGGAAAGCTGGCAGCTGACCTGGCGCCCCGAGCTCGACCTAGCCCTGATCGAGGCGAGCATGTGGGGCAGCACGGTCGCGGACGCCGCCACCCAGCGCGCCACCTCCATCGCGGCCGCGGCGACCGCCCTGGACCAGCTGACGGCGCTTACCGAGCAGTGCCTGCTCGCCGACCTCGCCGACGCCCTGCCGCCCGTGCTCACGGCGGTCAGGGACCAGGCGGCGCTGGACACCGACGTGACCCGCTTGATGGCGGCGCTGCCGGCGCTGGTCCGCGCGGCCAGGTACGGCGATGTGCGCGGTACCGATCCGGCCCGGCTCGGCGAGGTCGCGGCCGAGATGATCACCCGGATCTGCGCCGGCCTGCCGGCCGCCGTGGCGTCCCTGGACGAGACGGCGGAGCATGACATGCGCGCACTCGTCGACGCGGTGCACGCCGCGACCGGGCTGCTCGCCGACGGCGCCAGCCGCGACCGGTGGCTCGCGACGCTGGGCCGGCTGGCCTCCGGGTGCACGCCGCTGCTGTCGGGGCGGCTGACCCGGGTGCTGCTCGACGCGGGCCGGATCACCGCGGACGAGGCGGGCTTGCGGATGTCCCGCGCGCTGTCCGCCGCCGCCCCCGCCCCGGCCGCCGCGGGCTGGGCCGAGGGCTTCCTGGCTGGCAGCGGCGTGCTGCTCTTGCACGACGACGCGCTGCTGGGCCTGGCCGACAGCTGGCTGGCCGGGCTGACCACCGAGGCGTTCACCGCGGTGCTGCCGGCCCTGCGCCGGACGTTCGGCGGGTTCGCGCCACCGGAACGGCGGGCGATCGGGCAGAAGGCGGCCAGGCTCGACGGCAGCGGGCACGGACCCGCGGCCGGCCCGGCCCCCGGTGAGGACCTGGATCAGGACCGGGCGGCCCTCGCGACCGGCGCCGTAGCCCTGATCCTCGGGTGGCCGGGGACCACGGCGGTGGTGTCATGAGCGGCGGCTACGACGAGCGGATGCGGCGCTGGCGGCTGGTGCTCGGCGACCCCGGGATGAAGCTGCCGCTGTCCGGCACCGACGCTGGCATCGACGCGGCGCTCGGCGCCCTGTACGACTCGGGCGGGACCGGCGGCGGCCCGGGCGGTCGCGGCGGCCCGGGTGGCCAGCCAGGAACCGGACGGCAGGCCGGCCTGGGCGCGTCCGCGCCGCGCGTGGCCCGCTGGCTCGGTGACATCCGCGCGTACTTCCCGGCCAGCGTGGTGCAGGTCATGCAGAAGGACGCCATCGAGCGGCTCGGGCTGACCCGGTTGCTGCTCGAGCCGGAGATGCTGGACGCGGTCGAACCGGATGTGCACCTGGTCGGCACCCTGCTGTCGCTCAGCCGGGTGATCCCCGAGCAGGCGCGGGAGTCGGCCCGCGCCGTGGTGCGCGCGGTGACCAGGGACCTGGAGCGGCGGCTGGCCCAGCGGACCCGGTCCGCGGTGACCGGAGCGCTGAACCGGGCCAGCCGGACGAGCAGGCCGCGGCGGCCCGCCGACGTCGACTGGGACCGGACGATCCGGGCCAACCTGCGAAACTACCTGCCCGAACAGCGGACGGTCGTGCCCGAGCGCCTGATCGGGTACGCCCGGAAGCAGCAGGCCGTGGCCCGTGACGTCATCCTCTGCCTGGACCAGAGCGGCTCGATGGCGTCGTCGGTGGTGTACGCCGGGGTGTTCGGCGCCGTGCTGGCGTCGATCCGGTCGCTGCGCACGTCGGTGGTGGCCTTCGACACCTCGGTCGTAAACCTGACCGATCAGCTCAGCGACCCGGTCGATGTGCTGTTCGGCACCCAGCTCGGCGGCGGGACCGACATCAACCAGGCCGTGGCCTACTGCCAGCGGCTCATCACCCGCCCCGCCGGCACGATCTTCGTCCTGGTCAGCGACCTGTTCGAGGGGGGCGACCGGGACGCGATGCGGCGCCGGATCGCGGACATGACCGCGGCAGGCACGCAGGTGATCGCGCTGCTCGCGCTGTCCGACGACGGCGCGCCCGGCTATGACCGGGAGAACGCCGCCGCGCTGGCCGGGCTCGGGGTCACGGCGTTTGCCTGCACCCCCGACGCTTTCCCCGACCTGATGGCCGCCGCCATCGAGCGGCGCGACATCACCCAGTGGGCCGCGAAGTACCAGGCGGCCGATGCGATTGGATCATGACATGGCTGAAACAGGGACCTCGCTCATCGCGGCCTTCGACTACGTGTGGGCCCGGCTGACCGAGCGGCTCAGCGGGCTGACCGACGAGGAGTACTTCTGGGAGCCGGTGCCCGGCTGCTGGTCGCTGCGCCAGGACGGCCAGGGGCGCTGGCGCCTCGACGGCGGCGGGGGCGGCGGTCCCGCCCCCGACCCGGCGCCGGTGACCACCATCGCCTGGCGGCTCGGCCACCTGGGCGCGATGGCGGTCGGCGGCTTCGCGAACCGGCGATTCGGCGACGGCACCCTGACCACGGCGCGGATCAGCCTCCCGCCCGGCGCGGCCGCGGTCCCCGGCTTCCTGGACGAGCACTACCGGAACTGGCGGGCCGGGATGGCCGCGCTCAGCCCGGACGGGTGGACGGCACCGCTCGGGCCATCGTGGGGCCCCTACGCCGAGTCGGACACGGTGGACCTGGCGCTGCACGTGCTGGACGAAGTGGTCCACCACGGCGCCGAAGTCGGCCTGCTCAGGGACCTGTTCGCGCATCGCTCTCCGGCTAGCCGATCGTGACTACCGCGACGGGGCCTAACGATCTTCAATAGCCAGGGTTATCACCTCTGTGCCGCCCTTCGTGCCGTCACGGACTCGGTTTGGCCCCGCATACGTTCTTGGGTGCCCGGTGTGCCACTTCTAGGTGATCCCATGTGCCATCGGTGCTGTTCTAGGGACGCGTCGGGAAATAAACCGCAGAGTCTCCTTCGCGAGCCTTAATCGTGGCCAGTCCTGGCGTATATGCGGCCGGGCTTCTGCCCACGCTAGCGTGATCACTCCCGGAGTCGTTCCTGCTGGGACTCCGGAGACGGATGCGACTGCCAGCCGCAGGTCCCTGGGCAGGTGTTTCATGATCGCGAAGGATTTACTACGGAAAATGATATAAAAGTCTTCGCGATCATGAAACACGCTGCCTGAGGCGCAGCCGTCCCGTCAGTAATTATGGAGAAATCGAAGCCAGTTCACACCAAGACATCGGGTTATATTTCGACGCGTCCTAGGTGACCCCATGTGCCACCGGTGCTGTTCTTGCGTACCCCGGGTGACACCCGCCTCCCGCGCGGCCCCGGGATCCCGGGCCCGGCCGCCCTCCCGGAATCCCGTCTCTCACCGGAAGCACCGTCACCTCCAGGGTCAGAGATCGTTAGTACTACCGCCGGTCGCGTCAGACAAACCACACCGTTTAGGATATAATCGAAATTACTTACGAAAACAGTTGGGTCGCCATGTCTGTGCAGCCCACTCTTTTAAGTAGCTCAACATAAGAGGGGACCATATGGTAAAAATTCGCGTATACGAGCTAGCCCAAGAATTGAATGTAGATTCAAGCGTGATCCTGACAGTGCTCTCCGAGAATGGCGAGTGCGTCCGGAGCACAGCCTCCATGCTTGAACCCGAAGTAGCTAAGGCTATCCGCGACAAGTTTCGACGCCGGCCTACCGCAGACGACTCACCTGCCGAGTCTGCCCGCCGGCCTTCACCCTCTTCGAGGAGAACGGACTGGGCAGCTGCCGTTCCGCATCAGACTCACCCGAACCGCGCGCCCCGCATGGTGGCGATCAAAGATCTGGCAGCGCTCGAACGAGTCATCGCTCGTTCCCGGGACGAACCGCCTCGCATTCCAGAGCTTCGCGTGGAACTCATCCGGTCAATAGCGCACGGGTGGGCTGCCCAGTGGTTCACGGATAAGACGGCAGCTCCATGGCTTACGCTTCATGTCCTTCCTGCGGACGCTAGACAGTTCTGCCAGTTGGGAATCACGCCGGAGATGTTGAAGCTGCCATGCCGAATGCCAGGGCGCGCGCTTTGTGGTGGAACGCTGACATATCTCACAGCTTTTCTGCGCAGAGACATCACGATCATGGACATCCGGGATGAGCTCGTCCGCACTGGCCACCCTCTGCAGACTTGAGAGTAGGAGCGAGGGCCACCGCAGCGTGGCACGCCATAGGCTGGCGCGCGAAGGTCCCGACGCGGCGAGCTAGAAGGCAACGGCGTGCGCGTGTCGGCTCGTCGGCCTGCTCTATGAGAGCGAAGTCGGGCGGCAGGAGCGAGGCGGGTTCGCCGGGCGCCAGGGACCACTCTGCGGGAAGGCTGGGGTGCTTGTCGCGGGCTTCGGCGGTGAGAGCCTCCCAGGCCAGCAGGCCGCCGTTGGTCACCACGTCCGTCGCGCGGGTGAACACGGCCCGATTCCAGAAACCGGTGCACAGCACCAGCGCGTGCGAGCGCGGTTCCGGGGACCAGGCCGACAGGTCCGCGTGGACCAAGGTGATCAGGTGGCCGAGCCCGCGCCAGCGGGCCTCATCGCCGAGCAGCCCGAGCGCCACCTCGGAGATGTCCACCGCGGTGACCCGGCGCCCCTGCCCGGCGGCCAGCAGCGCGCTGCCCGACGGGCCGCAGGCCAGGTCGGCCACCGGCCCGTGCGGCGGGTCGAGAGCCAGGGCCCGCACCGCCAGCGGATGAGGCGTGAAGGACGATCCGAACCTGGCCGTGTACCTGGCGTTCCACCGGATCCGGTCGGGATGGCCGGCCGGCACCGGCCCGGCCTCGTCGCAGGACATGAACGTGGATGTTACGGGACGGGCAGGCTGGATATTTTACGGCACCGAGTGTCAAAATGAGCGGCAGGCATCCAGTCGGCGCGAGGGAGACCACCATGGCCAGCACACGCGAGTGGTTCGAGACGGTCGAGGAAGCGCGCCGCCGGGCCAGGCGGCGGCTGCCGAAACCGGTGTACATGGCGCTGGTGGCCGGGACCGAGCAGGGCGTGACCCTCAAGGACAACGTGGCCGCGTTCAGCGAGCTGCGGTTCGCACCGCCGCACATCGCGAACCTGCCCGCCGCCCGGGACCTGGCCACCACCGTGCTCGGCCAGGACATCGCGCTGCCGGTGATCGCGTCCCCGACCGGCGTGCAGGCCGTGCACCCGGACGGCGAGGTCGGAGTGGCCCGCGGCACCTCCGAGGCCGGGACGGCGATGGGCCTGAGCTCGTTCGGCAGCATGGCGGTGGAAGCGGTGGCGCAGGTCAACCCCAAGCTGTTCTTCCAGATGTACTGGACCGGGACCAAGGATCAGATGATCCAGCGGACCGAACGGGCCAGGCAAGCCGGCGCCAAGGGTCTCATCGTCACCCTGGACTGGTCGTTCTCCAACGGCCGGGACTGGGGCAGCCCCGCGATCCCGGAGAAGATGGACCTGCGGACCCTGATCCGTCTCGCGCCCGAGGGCGTCACCAAGCCCGGCTACGTCCGCGACTGGCTCGCCCACGGCGGGCTGCCCGACCTGACCGTGCCGAACATGGCCGCTCCCGGCGAGACACCGCCGACCTTCTTCGGCGTGTACGGCGAGTGGATGCAGACTCCCCCGCCCACCTGGGACGACATCGCCTGGCTGCGGGAGCAGTGGGGTGGCCCGTTCATGGTCAAGGGCGTCATGCGCGCCGACGACGCGCGGCGCGCCGTCGACATCGGGGCCACCGCGATCTCGGTGTCCAACCACGGCGGCAACAACCTGGACGGCACCCCCGCCTCCATCCGGGCGCTGCCCGGCGTGGCCGACGCCGTGGGCGGCCAGGTCGAGGTGCTGCTCGACGGCGGCATCCGGCGCGGCAGCGACGTGGTCAAGGCGGTGGCGCTCGGCGCGCGGGCGGTCATGATCGGCCGCGCCTACCTGTGGGGGCTGGCCGCCAACGGCGCGGCCGGGGTCAAGAACGTCCTCGACGTGCTCCGCGGCGGCATCGACTCGACCCTGCTCGCACTCGGCCGCTCTTCCATCGGCGAGCTGACCCCGGAGGACGTCATCGTGCCGGCCGAGTTCAGCCGGGGCCTGCACAAATAGCACAGCACAAATAGCACAGCACAAATAGCACAGCACAAGTAGTGCGGCACCGATAAGGAGCGGCCGCGTAGCACCGGGAGCAAGGGCTGGACGGTACCCCGTTCGGCACATCCTTGCCAGACACCTAGGCTATACGCGACGTCATCGAGCAGCCGGGCCGCCACGTACCGTACCGGGTCCAGGGGCGGACGGCGGTCCAGCCAGTCGAGCAGCGGCGGCGCGAGGACCAGCGCGGCCAGCGGGAGCCGCAGCCGCCGCACCGCGACCGCGGCCGGCAGCGCGGCCGGCCACCAGACCCGCGACAGGGCGCTGCCCAGCGGCCGGGCCGCCGCGAGCGTCCCGCCAGCGGCCTGGCTGGCCGCCAGCCCCCACGCGGCCGAGCCGGCCGGGAGCGGCCACGGCTCGCCGGTGATCTGGGCCAGCCGCCGGGCGAGCAGGGCGGTGCCGGTCCCGGTGACCAGCGCGCCCGCCGCCGGATGACCGGCGGCGGCGGCCAGCCAGGCCGCCGCGGTCCACGCCGAGGCGTAGAGCGGGCGGACCGTGCCGGGGTGCCGTAGCTCGAGCGCGGCCGCGGATGTCCCGTAGTCCCGGCGGCGGGAGAACCACGGCCGCAACCGCACCCGGTGCTGGTGCCCCATGACGGCCGCGGGCTCGTAGCGCACCCGCCAGCCCGCGGCGCCGAGCCGCCAGACGAAGTCGACGTCCTCTCCCACCTGCATGTCCTCGTCGAAACCGGACCCGGCGGCGGCCAGCCGGACGACCAGGGCGGCGCCCGGCACGTACGGGACGCGCGATCCGGGCCGGACGATGCTGGCCCGGTGGCCCATGTCCAGCGTGGAGCTCGCCCCCTCGTACCGGGCCAGCCAGGTGCGCCCGGGCTGGTGCGGCACGATGCGCGGCGCGACCGCGCCCACCGCGGGGTCGGCGAAGTGCGGCAGCAGCCCGTCCAGCCAGCCGGGGGCGGGCACGCAGTCCGAGTCGAGGAACGCCACCAGCGGCGTTCGCGCCGCTGCCAGCCCGGTGTTCCTGGCCGCCGCGGGCCCGCCGTTCACCGGCCGCGATACCAGCCGCGCGCCCGCCCCGGCCGCGGTCTCGCGGACGGCGGCCGGATCCAGCGAGCCGTCGTCGACCACGATGACCCGCGGGCCGCCCGCCAGCCCGGCCAGGCACCGGGCCAGCTCGGCGTTGCGGTCGCGGACCGGGACGACCACCGTCACCTGGTCCGGGCCCGGCGCGCCCGGTACGTCCGCCAGCACCGGATGGGCGATCCCGGTGTCGAGCAGCCGCCGGGCCAGCGCGCGGGCCTTCTGGGTATCCGGGACAGCCTTCCCCGAGAACCAGCTCTGCACGAGCCGGGCCCCGGCCGGGGTGAGCCGCAGCACGCGGGCGGGCGAGCCGCCCGCGAGCACCGTCCCGCCCGCCAGCATGCGGGCGCCCGGATCGGGACGGAGGCGGAATGCCGCCGGGACTAGCTGGTCGCCAGGACCCGGCCCGGCCGGGGTCACCCCGCCTGGCCGCCACGGCCTGGTTTCCTCCGGCACCCGCCCAGGCTAGTACGAGACTGCCTCGTCACCCATGACCGGGATTCTCGGGATCGTGGCGGAGCCGGTAGCTGAGGAAGGCGAGGCCTTTGCCGATGGGCTGGGCGTCCACCAGCCGCATCGGCTTCTGGTCGCCGGTCTCGCCGAACAGGCGCTCGCCGGCCCCCACGACGACGGGGAAGACAACCAGCCTCAGCTCGTCGGCGAGGTCACGTTCGATCAGCGTGCGACCGAGCTGGTAGCTGGCGTAGACAAGGATCTCCCCGGAGATCTCCTGCTTCAACTTCAGCACCTCGCTCACCACGTCGCCCTTCAGGACGGTCGCGTTGCCCCACTGAGCCTGCCCGACGGTCGAGGACACGACGTACTTGGGCATGCTGTTCAGCCTGTCCGCCCACTCGCCGGTTCGTTGTGCCCACCGCGTGGCGAACCACTCGTCGCTCCGCCGGCCCAGCAGCAGGGCCTCGGCGTGAAGCGTCTCGTCGGTCTCGTGCCTGGTCCACGCGGCCAGGTCCGCGCCCCCCGACCGGGTGAACCAGCCGCCGCGCTCGAAGCCCTCCTGGCCGTCCGGGTCCTGGACGACCCCGTCGAGCGAGGCGTTCGTGGTGATGACGATCTTTCCCATGGCGATTTCTCCCTCGTGGTTCGCGTTGCCGCTGATGGATACACCGCGACATCGCGAAACCGGGCGCTCCCTGACCGCCCAGTTCGTCTCGTGGGCGGTGTATGTACACGATGGAGAAGCGACGAGGCACGGGAAGAAGGTGGCGGCGGCCATGCCGGTGGGATCCGACCTGATCGCGAAGGCGCGGGCCGGGGACGGCGACGCGTTCCGTGAGCTCACCGAGCCGCACCGCCGGGAACTGCAGGTGCACTGCTACCGGATGCTCGGGTCCTTCGCCGACGCCGAGGACGTGCTGCAGGACACGCTGCTGGCCGCCTGGCAGGGCATCGGCGGGTTCACCGAGGAACGCGCCTCGCTCCGCACCTGGCTGTACCGGATCGCCACCAACCGGTGCCTCAACGCGCTTCGTTCGGCCCGCCGGCGCCCGGCCCGGGAGTGGGACGTGCCCGGGGTCGACCGGCCGGAGCCGACCCGGCTCGGCGAGGTCGTCTGGCTCGAGCCGTATCCCAGTGCCCTGCTCGATGGCATACCGCCCGGTCCCGAAGCCCGCTACGCGCAGGCCGAAGCCATCTCCCTGGCGTTCGTGACCGCCTTGCAGACGCTGCCACCCCGCCAGGTCGCCGTGCTCATCTTGCGCGATGTGCTCGGGTTCCGCGCCAGCGAGGTGGCCAGCATGCTCGGCTCGACCGTCGAATCGGTCACCAGCGCCCTCAAGCGGGCCCGGGCCACCCTGCGGCGCCGGCCCGGACCGGCCGCCGACGGCGAGCCGCCTCCCGGCCCGGGATCGCCGGCCGAGGACGCGATAGCGGCCCGGTTCGTCAGCGCGTGGGAGGCGGCCGACCTCGACGCGCTGGTGGCCCTGCTGACCGACGACGTTTTCGTCTCGATGCCGCCGATGCCCTTCGAATACCAGGGCCGGGACGCCGCGGCGCGCTTCAGTGCCGCCATCCTCGGCTCGGGCCTGCAATTCGACCTGGTGCCCGCGCGAGCCAACGGCCAGCCGGCCTTCGGCGCTTACCTGCGCGCCCCGGCCGGTGTCCGGCGCGGAACCGGCCTGTACGTCCTGACCCTGGCAGGCGACCGGATTTGCGCCATGACCCGGTTCGACAGCAGCGTGCTCCCGTGGTTCGGGCTACCGCGGTCGCTCCCGAGTCGCGGCGGCGATCCCGCGGTCACGGCGCCCGCCTGAGCGCACGCGACGGCCGGGCTGACGCACCGTACCTGCCGTGCGCTCGGTGGCTCTAGCTGCCGTTCAGGTCGGTGCGGCGGATCCGGATCATGGCGATCGCGATGACCAGGACGAGCACCGCGATCCCCGAGGCGGCCAGGAAGGCCCGGTCGAAGCCGGCCGCCAGCGCGTGCTGGTAGGCCGCGTGCGCCCGGGCGCCGTGGGCGGCCACCGTCCAGGCCACGGTGCCCAGCACCGCCAGGCCGATGGCCGCGCCGACCTGCCGGCCGGCGTTGAGCAGGCTGGCGGCGATCCCGGAGTCCGCCTCGCCGACGCGGGCCAGGGCGACCAGCGACAGCGGGACGAAGAGCAGGCCGAGCCCGGCCCCTGTGATCAGGCCCGGCCCGAGCAGGCCGCCGGCGTACGTGCCGTGCTCGGTCATCCGCGACAGCCAGAACAGCCCACCCGCGGTCGTCGCCGCCCCGGCCAGCAGCAGCGGGCGCGCCCCGATCCGCGTCACGAACCGGGCGGCGACGGCGGTGCCCGCCAGCAGCGTGCCGGTCAGGGGCAGGAACGCCACCCCCGTCCGGAGCGGGGAGTAGCCCCAGATGTCCTGGGCGAACAAGGTGACGAAGAAGAACACGCCGGAGATCATGGTCCCCACGGCCAGCATCATCAAGATCGCGCCGGCCCGGTCCCGGCTGCGCAGCAGCCTGGCCGGCATCAGCGCGTGGCGGCTGCGAGCCTCGATGACCGCGAACGCGGCGAGCAGCACGACGCCGGCCGTCAGCGCCGTCAGCACGCGGGCGTCGCCCCAGTGCGAGGTCCCGTCCGGGCTGGTGGCGGCGTTGGAGAGGCCGTAGACGAGCGCGGCCACGCCCCCGGTTCCTGTGACCGCGCCCGCGAGGTCGAACCGGCCCGGAACCCTGATCCGGCCCGCGGTGGCGGGCAGCACCACCAGGGCGGCGAGCGCGGCGCCGACGCCGATCGGCACGTTGACGAACAGCACCCACCGCCAGGAGGCGTACGTGACGAGCAGCCCCCCGGCGAGCAGCCCGACGGCGCCGCCGGCCGCGCTCATCCCCGAGTACACGCCCATCGCCCGGTTGCGGGCCGGGCCTTGCGGGAACGTCGTCGCGATCAGCGCCAGCGCGGCCGGCGCGACGATCGCGGCGCCCGCGCCCTGGACGGCCCGGGCGGCCAGCAGCCAGGCCTGGGCGGTGGCGAGCCCGCCGGCCAGGGACGCGGCCGAGAACAGCAGCAGCCCGGTCACGAACATACGGCGGCGGCCGAACTGGTCGCCGGCCCGGCCGCCGAGCAGCAGCAGCCCGCCGAGGACCAGGGCGTACGCGTTGACCACCCACTCGAGCCCGCTGCCGGAGAACCCGAGCGCGGCCTGAATGCGCGGTAGCGCGACGTTGACGATGGTGGCGTCCAGCACCACCATGAGCTGGGCCGTCGCGATGATCAGCAGGGCCACGCCCGGGTGGCGGCCGTCATCGCGGTTCACAGCCCGGTCTGCTACGGAAGATGTCGTTGCCATGCCCTCGATGCTGACGGCCGGACGGGCCGCCGTCGTCGGGCCCAGGAGGTGACTTCCGCCTGGTCAGCGGGGAGGCCGTCCGGGGCCGGGATACCACGCAGGGAGTAGCCGGCAATGGGGACGCCGGGCGGATGCGCCCACGGGCGGGACGCGTACGCTCGGAGGATGCGTACGGATCGGGGCTGGCAGAGGTTCTACGCGGCCGGGTGGCTGATCTCGGCGGGTGTCATGGGGGTGACGTTCCGGATGTGGCAGCTGCACCTCCGCGAGGTCGAGCAGCGCGCCGAGGAGGCCGAACGGACCCGGGACGAGGCCGCCCGGCGCCGGGCCATGGAGGAGCGCCTGCGTATCGCCCGTGAGCTGCACGACTCCCTCACGCACAGCATCTCGGTGATCCAGGTCCAGGCGGGCGTGGCGGTGCACCTGGCCCGCAAGCGCGGCGAGGATATCCCGCCCGCGCTGCTGGCCATCCAGGAGGCAGGCGCGGACGCCGTCAGGGAACTGCGCGCCACGCTCGGCGTGCTGCGCAGCGACGAGGACGGCGACGGCAGCGGCCTGGGCCAGCTGGACCGTCTGGTGGCGCGCGCCCGGGCGGCCGGCCTCCCGGTGACGGTGACGGTGACCGGCGCGCGGCGGCCGCTTCCGCCCGAAGCGGACCAGGCGGCCTACCGGATCGTGCAGGAAGCGCTCACCAACGTGAGCCGCCACGCCGGCCACGCCAGCGCGTCGGTTCACCTGCACTACGCGCCGGAGGCCCTGGAGATCCAGGTCGACGACGACGGGAAGGCGGCCGTCACCGATAACGGCGCCCGGCCGTCGGGTCCCGGTCTCGGCCTCGTCGGCATGCGCGAGCGGGTCTCCGCCCTCGGCGGCCAGCTCCAGGCCGGACCGCAGGACGACGGCGGCTTCCGGGTGCGCGCCGAGCTCCCCGCGCGGGCCCAGCTTTGAAGCGGGGAATGGGGTGATCAGGATCTTGCTGGCCGACGACCAGGCGCTGATCCGCAGCGGCATCCGGTCGCTGCTCGAGGCGGAGGACGACATCGAGGTGGTCGCCGAGGCCGCCGACGGGCAGCACGCGGTCGCGCTGGCCGCCGAGCACCGCCCGGACATCGCGCTCATGGACATCCAGATGCCGGTGCTCGACGGCCTGGAGGCCACCAGGCAGATCGTCGCGGACGAACGGCTCGACAGCGTGCGCGTCGTGATCTTGACCAACTTCGGGCAGGACGAGTACATCTTCCGCGCGCTGCGGGCGGGCGCGAGCGGATTCCTGCTCAAGGACACCCAGCCGGCCGAGCTGCTGCAGGCGCTGCGGGTCGTGGTGGGCGGGGACTCGCTGCTGTCGCCCGCGGTCACCCGCCGCCTGATCAGCGAGTTCGTCGCCCGGCCGCCGGACGCGACCGCCGCGGTCGGGATGGAAAGGCTCACCAACCGGGAACGGGAGGTAGTGGCCCTGGTCGCGCACGGCCTGTCCAACGACGAGATCGCGGACACCATGGTGCTCAGCCCCGCCACCGCCAAGACCCACGTGAGCCGGGCGATGATCAAGCTCGGCGCGCGCGACCGGGCCCAGCTCGTCGTCTTCGCCTACCAGACCGGCCTGGTCACCCCGCGCGCCGCAGGCGGTGGAAGGCGCTAGGTTGTGGCAATCCCTACTTGGGCTGGCCACGGCGGGCCAACGGCGCCTGCCAGCTTGGAGGAACATCATGACCGAGACCATCACGCTGCCCGACGGGCAGGTAGTCGAGTCGCCGCACACCCCGCGGCCGTCGAGTGACGGCGCCGCCCGGCAGGCGATCGAGGACGCGGCCGCGCACCTCAGGGAGCGGGCCGAGAAGATCAGGGCCAACCCCGAGGCGCACCTGCCCAAGCTGATCTTGTCCCAGCACGTGCGCGGGACCAGCATCCTGGACCGGATCGCGGACGCGGTCAACAAGTTCTGCGGCTCCATGTACGTGTTCATCGGCATCACGATCGGCATCGTGGCCTGGCTCTTCCTGGGCAATGTGGTCGGCTTCGACAAGACGCCGTGGCCGCTGCTGCTCACCATCCTCAACCTGCCGCAGCTGTCCATCATGATCTCGCTGCAGGTCAGCGCCAACCGGGCCCAGACCGCCAGCGACCGCCGGGCCCTGGCGGACCACGAGACCCTGATCGCGCTGCACGAGATGGCCAAGCAGCAGCTCGACATACTGAACGGGCAGGACCGGGTGCTGGCCATACTGGACAACTTCGCCAGCAAGGACATGCCCGGCCGCCAGCGTGACATCCAGGACTGCGTGGACAAGATCCTGGCCAAGGTCGACCCGGCGGCCACGGCCGGCTGAGGAACGGAGCTGATTGGACCGGACCAGGCTGGAAGCCTTCAGCGACGGCGTGTTCGCCGTCGCCATCACGCTGCTCGCGCTCGACCTCACCGTGGCCGGGCCTGGACACGGTCCCCTGATCGACCAGCTGTACGACAAATGGCCGGCCTTCCTGGCCTACCTGATCAGCTTCTCCATGATCGGCATTGTCTGGGTCAACCATCACGCGCTGGTCAGGTCCATTCTCAAGGTGAACCGCACGCTGCTGTTCCTCAACCTGGTGCTGCTCCTGTTCGTGGTGCTGATCCCGTTCGCCACCGCGACCGAGGCAGACTACTTCCCGTCGAACGGCTCCGACGCGCGGCTGGCAATGGCGCTCTACGCCGGGGTGTTCCTCGGCATGTCAGCCGGCTTCGGCGGGATCTTCGAGTGGACGCTGCACGGGCAGCGGGTGTACCAGCCGGTGCCGCGGGAGCGTCACTGGGCGGCGCGGGTCCGGTTCGTCGGCGGCGGCCTCGTCTACGTGATCGCTATCGTGGTCGCGTCGTTCAGCGCCGTCGCCTCGTTCGTGCTGATCGCGCTGGTCGCCGTCTACTACATCCTGGAGAACACGCCCGCCTCGGCCGACGGCGGGGACGGGGAGCCGGTCGCCTGAAACTGGCCAGATATATAGTTGCCATTAAGCAAGTGATTCGCTGTAGACTGGGTTAACGTGCGGCGAAGCGTGGAATCTGGGCAGCTGAACGGGACATCGAGCGGCAGCGGGACGGCGGTGAGCACCGCGGACGGCGGGAAACCCGACCGGTACCGGTGGGTGGCCCTGTCCAACACCACCCTGAGCATGACGATGGCGACGATCGACGCCTCGATCGTGATCATCGCGATGCCGGCCATCTTCCGCGGCATCCACCTGAACCCGCTCGACCCGGGCAACATCAGCTACCTGCTGTGGATGATCATCGGCTACCTGCTGGTCCAGTCGGTGCTGGTGGTGACGCTGGGACGGCTCGGCGACATGTTCGGCCGGGTGAAGATCTACAACCTGGGCTTCGTCGTCTTCACGCTGGCCTCGATCGCGCTCTCGCTCGACCCGCTGACCGGCGGGAGCGGTGCGATGTGGCTGATCGGCTGGCGCTTCGTGCAGGCGTTCGGCGGGGCGATGCTGATGGCGAACTCGGCCGCGATCTTGACCGACGCGTTCCCGGCGAACAAGCGCGGCATGGCGCTGGGCGTCAACCAGATCGCCGGGATCTCCGGGCAGTTCGTCGGGCTGCTGCTCGGCGGTTTGCTGGCCGCCTGGGACTGGCGCCTGGTGTTCTGGGTGAACGTACCGTTCGGGCTGTTCGGCACGATATGGGCGTACAAGTCTTTGCGGGAGATCGCGACCACCAAGCGGGCCAGGATCGACTGGATCGGGAACGTCTTGTTCGTGGTCGGCCTGGGCTCGCTGCTCGTCGCCATCACCTACGGGATCCAGCCGTACGGCGGGCACCCGACCGGGTGGACCAACCCGTGGATCATCACCGGGCTGGTCGGCGGCGCCGCGGTGCTCGTGCTGTTCTGCGTCGTCGAGACCAAGATCGCCGAGCCGATGTTCCAGATGAGCCTGTTCAAGGTCCGGGCGTTCGCGGCCGGCAACCTGGCCAGCCTGCTCGGCGCGATCGCCCGCGGCGGGCTGCAGTTCATGCTGGTCATCTGGCTGGCTGGCATCTGGCTGCCGCTGCACGGCTACGACTTCGCGGTCACCCCGCTGTGGGCCGGGATCTACATGCTGCCGCTCACCGCGGGCTTCCTGATCGCCGGGCCGATCTCGGGCACCCTGTCCGACCGGTACGGCCCACGGCCGTTCGCCACCGCCGGGCTGGTGCTGGCCGCGCTGTGCTTCGGCGGGCTGATGCTGCTGCCGGTGGACTTCTCCTACTGGGTGTTCGCCCTGCTGATCCTCGGCAACGGGATCGGCTCGGGTCTGTTCGCCGCGCCCAACACCGCCGCGATCATGAGCGCGGTGCCGGTCAGGCACCGCGGCTCGGCCTCCGGCATGCGGTCGACCTTCCAGAACTCGGGCATGTCGCTGTCCATCGGGATCTTCTTCTCGCTGATGATCGCCGGCCTGGCCTCCACCCTGCCCAAGTCGCTGACCAGCGGGCTGACCGCCCAGGGGGTGCCGGCCGCGGTGGCCGCGCACGTCAGCCACCTGCCCCCGGTCAGCACGATGTTCGCCGCGCTGCTCGGCTTCAACCCGATCAAGAACCTGCTGACCCCGTCCGGGATCCTGCACCACCTGCCCGCGCACAACGTGGCCGTACTCACCGGCAGGCAGTTCTTCCCGCACCTGATCTCGGCTCCCTTCCACCACGGCCTGGTCATTGTCTTCACCGCCGCGGCGATCATGTCGCTGGCCGGGGCGCTGGTCTCGCTGCTGCGCGGCAAGCGGTACTACTACCAGGACCCGGAGACCCCGCCGCAGACGGCTGAGCCTGCGGCGGCAGTGCCGGCCGGACCCGGTACCGCCACGGTGATACCGAACGGGCTTGGTTTCTCCTCTCCCGCCGGCGATGCGCGCGGGCCGGCCAGGCGCGACACCGGTCCGGCGCCCGGCGCGTAAACTGGGCCCATGCCCCGCTACGAGTACCGCTGCCGTGCCTGCGGTGACACATTCGAGCTCAACCGCCCGATGAGCGAGTCCTCGGCTCCGTGTGCCTGCCCGCAGGGTCACGACGACACGGTGAAGCTCCTGTCCGCTGTGGCCGTGGGCGGCCTGGCCTCCGGCCGCTCGGCCGGCGCTCCGGGCCCCGCCGGCGGCGGAGGCTGCTGCGGCGGGGCCTGCGGCTGCGGCTGAGCTCGTGCCGTCACACCCCGTCCTGTCGCCCCCCCGTCCTGTCGCCCCCCGTCCTGTCGCACCGTGCTGCGTCATTTGAGACAGCGGAGCTGTCTCGCGTGGCGTAGCCCGCCGGACCCTCGCCTGATTGGCTTAACTCGAAGGGTTAAGCGCACGTACGGAGGCGAGACGAATGGCCGTGACCGTGGCTGTATCGGCGGATGCGATGGGTGGGCGACACAGCTTCGGTGACGATCTGCTCGCCGACGGCCGTGAGGCGCCAGATCGGGGGCCCGCCCAGGATCAGATAGCCGAGATGGCACGGCTGCTGCGCGCCACGCGCGGCAGCGTCGTCCTGGGCGGCAGCATTCTGAGCGCGCTCTCGGTCGGCATCGCGCTGGAGGCCGCGTTCTCGCCCTCCGTACTGCGTCCCGGGGCGGCCGGCGCGGCCTGCGTCAGCCTCCTCGGCGCCCTGATCCTGTGCTGGCTGCGCGCGGCCTCGCTGCTGCTGCTGGCCAGCCGGCCGGTGCTCGATCAGCTGAACGACCACCGCTGGCGGACCGGCGGCCCGCTCGATCCCCGGGTACGATGGCTGACCTCGCCGTCCGCGGAGGGCGAGTCCTCCTGGGACTGGGCGCAGGTCAACCTCATGCTCGGCGCGGTCCGGATCCGCCGGGAGCGGATCCAGCTGGCCGACACCTGGGCTTTCATCACCGTCGCGTGTTTCCTGGTCTGGACCGTGACGGTCCTGCTGGGGGCGTGACCGGACACCCGTCCGGTTCGCCTCCGCCTCCCCGGCTCCTTCCCGGCCCGCTGAGCAGCGTTCCCCCTTAGGCTCAGCGGGTCGGGGAGGCGCGCTGTCGCAAGCGGCGCTGCCTCCCAGTTTGCGAGCAGAACCCGGATAGCTCATCGTAGAACCCAGAATGAACCTGCACGAGATACCCGCCCAGGGCTTCTGGGCTCAGCTCACGGACGAGGAGCGGGCCGTCCTCAGCGGCCTCGGCCGGATCAGCACCTTCGCGCCCGGTGCCGTGCTGTGCGTCGAGGGCGACCCGGCCACCCATGTGTTCATCCTGATCGACGGCCTGGCCAAGGTGCTCTCGGTCACGGCCGACGGCCACGAACTGATGCTCGCCCTGCGCGGTGACGGCGATATCGTCGGTGAGATCGCCGGCGAGACCAGTGCCCCCCGCAACGCCACAGTCCGGGCCATCGGCCCGGTGCGGGCGCTGATCGTGGTGTACGAGAAGTTCAGCTCGTTCCTGGATACCCATCCGGGGGCCGGGCACGCCTACCGGCACGTGGTCACGCACCGGTGGAGCGACGCCGACTTGATGCTGCGCAGCCACCCGGTGACCAACGGGGCGCACCGGCTCGCCATCGTCCTGCTCGACCTGGCCACCCGGTACGGCAGCGAGACCAGCGAGGGCGTGCACATCGCCGTGCCGCTGTCGCAGGAAGAGCTAGCCAGCCTGGCCGGCGCGTCCCGGGCCACGGTGACGCGTGCCTTGAGCAACTGGCGGCAGCGCGGCATCATCCGGACCGGCCAGCGGGACACCACCATCACCAGCCTCGGCGACCTGCGCAAGATCGCCGGGCACTAGATCCCCGGGCACTGGCTCGAACCTGGCCGCGGTCCTGGCCGCGGTGCCCACCGCCCACCGGCTGGCCGTGACCAGCCCGAGCACGACGATCACCGCGCCCATGGCGGACAGCAGCAGCCAGTCCGCGTGGCTGGCCGCCACGAACCCGGTCCGCAGCGGCCGGCCGCGCAGTCCGGCGGCCAGGACCGAGCCGGCCACCGCGATGCCCAGGACCTGGCCGATCTGGCGGCTGGTGGACGCGATGCCCGAAGCCACGCCGGCCTGCGAGACCGGCATGCCGGACACCGCGGTGTAGGTGATCGGCGCGTTGATCACCCCGCCGCCGATGCCGAACACGACGAACGCGATGAACAGCGGCACCAGGCCCGACGAGGCGGTGAGCCGGGACAGCAGCAGGCCGCCCGCGGCCAGGGCCACGCCCGCCGCCACCATGGGCAGCCGCGCGCCGCGGCGGGCCAGGATCCGGCTGGATACCAGCGCGCCGAGCGCCACCATGGTCGCCATCGGCAGCAGGTCCAGGCCCGCCCGGACCGCGGACACCCCGCGCACGTCCTGCAGGTACAGCGTGGCCAGGAAGAGGAAGCCGCCGACGGCGGCGGTGGCGCTGATCGCGGTCAGCACCGCGCCCGCGAGCGGCGCGCTGCGGAAGAACCGGGGATCGAGCACGGGCTCGGCCCGCCGGGCCTCGTAGGCCACGAACGCCCCGAGGGACGCGGCCGACACCGCGAACAACGTCACGATGACCGGCGCGTGCCAGCCGCGCGCGGGTCCCTCGATGATCGCGTAGGTCAGCGACCCGAGCATGACGATGATCAGCGCCTGCCCGACCGGGTCCGGCCGACGCGGCCGGGGTGCCCGCGATTCCGGCACGAACCGGGCGGTCAGCGCGATGGCGGCCAGGCCGACCGGGATGTTCACGTAGAACGTGCCCCGCCAGCCGATGGAGTCGACGAGCAGGCCGCCGATGACCGGCCCGAGCGACATGGACACGCCGTACGTGGCGCTCCAGACGCCGATCGCGCGGGCCCGTTCGATCTTCCCGGTGAACGTGTTGGTGATGATGGACATCGCCACCGGGTTGAGCATGGACCCGCCGACGGCCTGCATCATCCGGAACGTGACCAGCCAGCCCAGGCTGGGCGCCAGGCTGCACAGCGCGGAACCCGCGGTGAAGGTGGCCAGGCCGATCTGGAAGACCCGGCGGCGGCCGATCCGGTCGGCGGTCGCGCCGGACAGCATCAGCAGGCTGGCCAGCACGAGCGCGTAGCCGTCGACGGTCCACTGCAGGCCGGCCACCGAGGCGTGCAGGTCCCGCCCGATGGACGGCAGCGCGATGTTCACGATCGTGCTGTCCAGTCCCACGATGAACAGGCTGGACGAGCAGATCACCAGTACCAGCAGGCGGCGACGGCGGCTGAGCGGTGGCAGCGGTATCACCGGCCTGACTGGATGAGCGTAATTGCCCTAAGCAACTAACTATTTCGAGCCCGGGACGGCACGCAAGGGCGCGTGGCTGAGATCTTCGTCACCGGCGGCAAGGCGCCTTGCTCCCCCCAGTTTTAATCATTTTTAATGTTGCTTTCTGCGTGGAACCGGCTCAGGCTAAGCAGAATGAAGCATCGAAGATGCGCGTGACGTCACTCAGGGAGGAGACCGAATGAGAGCACGGCTGATGGCCGCGGCCGCGATCGGCACCGCGGCGCTCGCCGCCGTCGCGGGCTGCGGGTCGAGCGGCGGCAGCAGCAGCGGCACCGGGTCCAGCAACGGCAAGGTGACACTCACCTTCTTCGGCGCGGACTACGGCACCGGGCCGTCCAACAGCACGACCAAGTACTGGGACGCCGTGGCCGCGGCCTTCCACCAGGCGCACCCGTCGATCACCGTGAACGTGCAGACGGTCGACTGGACCGACTTCCCCACCAAGTCCGCCACGCTGATCCAGAACAAGCAGTACCCGGACATCATGGAGGGCAACCCAGCCCCGCCCTACGCCCAGTCGGGCCTGATCTACCCGGTGTCCGACGTGCTGTCGCCGAGCACGGTCGGCAACCTGATTCCCAAGTTCCTCAAGGATGGCCAGTACCAGGGCACCGACTACGGCATCCCGTTCACGACCAGCACCCGCGCCATGTACTACAACAAGAAGATCTTCGCCGCGGCCGGCATCTCCTCCCCGCCGCAGACCTGGGCGCAGCTGCAGTCCGACGCGGCCAAGATCAAGGCCAAGGGCTATGTCGGGTACGGCATGCCGCTCGGCAGCGAGGAGGCCCAGGCCGAGCTGCTGCTGTGGTTCCTCGGTAACGGCGGCGGGTACCTGAGCTCCCAGGGCAAGTACGACATCAACAGCCCGCAGAACATCGCCACGCTCGACTTCATGAAGCAGCTGGCCTCCTCGGGTGACACCCAGCCCGACCCGGGCGGCACCGACCGCAAGACGGTCTGGTCCGAGTTCGCCCAGGGCAAGATCGGGATGGTACTCGGCTCTCCCGCCGTCATCCCGATCATCCAGCAGGCCGGCGTGCTCCAGTCGTCCGACTACGCGACCGCCGACGTGCCGGGCAAGAGCGGCCCGCTCAGCGACACGCTGGGCGTCCACGACGACATCGTCGCCTTCAAGGCGGGCGGCGCCAGCCACGAGGCGGCCATCAAGCAGTTCCTGGACTTCGTCTACCAGGACAAGTGGCAGCTCCAGTTCGACAACGAATACGACCTGCTGCCCGCCACCCAGAGCGCGGCGACCGCCATGGGCCAGAAGAACCAGATGTTCTCCGCGTTCCTCGGCAACATCACCAACTCGGTCAACTACCCCGCGCTGGCGAACTGGACCTCCGTCGAGAACATGATCAAGACGCAGGTCGGCCAGGCCATCACCGGTAGTCCGGCGCAGGTCCTCGGCGCGATCCAGCAGACCGCCAGCAGCGGCAGCTGAGCCCGTTCGTGTCCATCGCACGCCGGCCCGGCGCCGCCAGGTCACCCTGGCGGCGCCGGCTCGCCGCTCTCGAACCCCTGCTCTGGATCGGGCCCGCGATCGCGCTGATCGGGGTCGTGGTCCTGTGGCCCATCGTGTCGATGGTCCAGACGTCCTTCCAGAACATCACCCCGCTGGGCATCACGATCGGGTCGGCCGGGCTGAGCAACTTCAGCCAGGTGCTGCAGAACCCGAACCTGCCCGGCATCTTGGTGCGCACGGTGATCTGGGTGGCCGCGGCCGTCGCCATCACCATGGTCGCCTCGCTCGGCCTGGCCCAGCTGTACAACGAGCGCTTCCCCGGCCGGCGGTTCGCCCGGTGGGCCATCATCGCGCCGTGGGCGGCCTCGGTAATGATGACCGCGCTCATCTTCCGCTGGATGCTCCAGCCGGAGAACGGCGTGGTGAACGTCTTCCTGCACCAGCTCGGGATCGTGCACCGGTTCAACTCCGACCAGGCCGACTGGCTGGGGCGGCCGGACAGCGCGATGGTCTGGATGATCGGCGTGGCCGTCTTCGTCTCGCTGCCCTTCACCACCTACGTGCTGCTGGCCGGGCTGCAGTCCATCCCCGGCGAGCTATTCGAGGCGGCCCGGGTCGACGGCGCCTCGGCGTGGCGCTGCTACCGGCGGATCACGCTGCCGCTGCTCCGCCCGGCGTTCCTGGTCGCCCTGGTCATCAACCTGATGAACGTGTTCAACTCGTTCCCGATCCTGTGGGAGATGACCCGGGGCGGCCCCGGGTACGAGACCAGCACGACCACCGTCTTCATGTACGACCTGAAGGGGACGTTCGTCGGCCAGGCGGCGGCGATGTCCATCGTCAACTTCACCCTGGTCGTGGTGATCGTCCTGGTCTTCCTGCGACTCAACCGGTGGAACCGCCAGGAGGCAGCCTGATGGGGCGGCTGCCGTCGCTGCGCACCGCGCTCGTCGCGGCCGCCGCGTACGTCATCGCCGTCGTCTTCCTGCTGCCCTACCTCGAGATGCTGATCACGGCGGTGCGCCCGCAGCGCGAGCTCTTCGACGCGAACTACCTGCCGCGCCACTTCGCCTGGTCCAACCTCACCAACATGTGGGGCGCCGCGTTCGGCATCACGTCCGGCGTGCGAGTGAGCCTGGAGATCGCGGGCGGCGCTACCCTGCTCGTGCTGCTGGTGGCGCTGCCCGCCGCCTACTACACGTCCCGGCACCGGTTCCGCGGGCGCGGCGGCTTCCTGCTCCTCGTGCTGGCCACGCAGATGCTCCAGCCGACCGCGCTGATCGTGGGCATTTACAAGGAGTTCCTCGACTTCGGACTGCTCGGCGTCAACCCCGTTTGGTCACTCATCCTGGTCAACGCCGGATTCAATCTCGCCTTCGCCGTCTGGATCCTCAACGCCTACATCTCCTCGATCCCGGCCGAGCTCGAGCAGGCCGCGATGGTGGACGGCAGCAGCCGCCTGGGCGCGCTGTTCCGGATCACCCTGCCGCTGGCCATGCCGGGCGTGGTGACCGCGCTGATCTTCACCTTCATCGCGGCGTGGAACGAGTTCATCTCGGCCCTCACCCTCACCACCAGCACCGCCGACTACCCGCTCACGGTGCGCCTGGACTCGTTCATCGGCCAGTACACCGTGGACTGGCAGCACCTGTTCGGCGCCTCGGTCGTGGCCACCATCCCGGTGTTCATCCTGTTCGCCCTCATCGAGGGGCGGGTGGTGGGCGGCCTCACGGCGGGCTCGGTCAAGTAAGGGAGTCACCCTCGCCCAGCCGGGCCGCGGTCGCCTTGGCCCACCGGGTCGTGCAGATCAGGCCGAGCAGCAGCACGGCGTAGCCGCAGCCCGCGAGGATCCACCAGCCGGCGTGGGCGGCCCGGACGAAGCCGTCCTGCATCGACCCGCGGATGCTGGCGGCCAGGGCCGAGCCCACGATGGCCACGCCCAGCGACTGGCCGAGCTGCCGGCTCGAGGAGTTCATGCCGGAGGCCATGCCCGCCTGGGTCTTCGGCACGCCGGACATCACCCCGTTGGTGATCGGCGAGCTGACCATGCCGGCCCCGAGGCCGAACAGTCCGTAGGTGACGACCAGGTACAGGTGCTCGGTCGAGCCGGTCAGCCGGGACAGCGCGGCGCTGCTGATGGTCATGGCGGCCCCGGCGATGACCAGCGGGATCCGCGGGCCGCGCTTGGCGACCATCCGGCCGGCCAGCGGCGCGAACAGCGCCATCACGGCCGGCATGGGCAGGATCGTCAGGCCGGCCTGCAGGGCGGACAGGCCCCGGACGTCCTGCAGGTACAAGGTGGACAGGAACAGGAAGCCGGCCATGGCCGCGATCGCGCAGACGGCGCTCAGGTTGGCCCCCGCGAACGGCACGCTGCGGAAGAACCGCAGGTCGATCATGGGTTCCGGGCGGCGGGGCTCGTAGGCCAGCAGCACCGCGAGCGCGGCTACCGCCAGCGCGAACAGGCCGGAGATCTCCGCCGAGCGCCAGCCGAGCTCGGGGCCTTCGATGATCGCGTAGGCGAGCGCGCCGAGCATGACGATGACCAGGAACTGGCCCACCGGATCGGCCCGGCGGGACCGCGGCGCCCGGGAGTCCGGGACGAACAGCGCGGTCAGCGAGACGGCGGCCAGGCCGACGGGGATGTTCGCCCAGAAGATGCCCCGCCAGCCGACGGTCCCCACCAGCACGCCGCCGAGCACCGGGCCCAGCGCCATGGACAAGCCGAACACGCCGTCCCACACGCCGATCGCCCGGGCGCGCTCGGCCCGCCCGGTGAACGTGTTGGTGATGATGCCGAGGGCGGCCGGGTTGAGCATCGAGCCGCCGACGCCCTGCAGAATCCGGAACCCGATTAGCCAGCCCAGGCTCGGCGCCAGGCTGCACATCCAGGAACCGAGGGTGAACAGCGACAGGCCCACCTGGAAGATGGTCCGGCGGCCGACCCGGTCGGCGAGGGAGCCGGCGAACATCAGCAGCGCCGCCAGCGCGATGGTGTAGGCGGCCACCGTCCACTGCAGCCCGGAGACGCCGGCGTGCAGGTCCCGCCCGATCTCCGGCAGGCCCACGTTCACGATCGTGTTGTCAAGACCCACCATGAACAGGCTCATGCAGCAGACGGCGAGCATGAGCCCGCGGCGCCCGACGGGAATCGCAGCCGGGGCCGTGGCGGGGCGTCCAGCGGGCGGACGGACGGCGCGTTCGAGACCCTGGACCGGCACGGATGTTCGTTCTGGTAGTCGATCAGACACGTTGTGTGATCTCCGACGAGCGGCCTTTCCTACTGCCTGCATCGCGCGAACCCCTTGGGTCGTACTCGCCGCGGACGAGTACTGCCTATCTATGACACGTCCGGCGCACGCCCGTGGTTCGAGCTGCCGTGGTTCGAGCTACCGTGATTCGAACCCGCCCAGGCGACCGGGAGCTTGCCGACCCCGTAGACGCCCTCAACCCCGCCGGCAGGTCAAGATCGGACACAAGGTGCATAACAGATATGACGCTACACTGTTGCTGGCTGTAGTCAAGTGGTTACGTTTAGCACTTCCGTGCCGTTTCACCCTGCACGATCAGCGTCCGCAGTCTAGATTTGCTAGCTAACGGGCTGTTGTCCAAGGTAGCAACGTGCCGAGGGGGGAGGGGAAGGTCATTAGCCGCAGACTTCTACAGCTGGTCATTCCGGTGACTCCGGAACGGAGGATGTTCCGGATCCACGACCCGTCTGTCGATCCCGACGCCCCGGGCGGCCCGCTCCCCCCGGTCGGCGCGCTCATCAGCACCAACCGCGAGCAGCTGTGGGTCGGCAGCCTGCAGGAGGACATCGATGTCCGGCTCGTCCTCGAGGAGTGGGACGAGGCGCCGCCGCCCTGCGGTGACGCCTGGGACGAAGAGGCCAAGGGCACGATCTACCTGCGCGGACAGCTGAGCGTCAGCATGGGCCTGACCGGCACCGCGGTGCGCGGGTTGCGGCTCGCGGGCGGGGTCGGGGACTACTCGGTTCGCGTCTACGCGGGCAACCGCGACCAGGTGACGCGGCGCTACGCCCAGCTCTTCGACAACCACCGCAATCCGCTGAGCGACGAGTTCCAGCAGGAGAAGAAGACGCTCGAGGGGCTCGAGCGGTATCTCGTCCAGCTGTGGCGGGAGTCCTTAGCCTCGCGCACTCCGGTTCCTGGTTACGGGCCTGCCGCCGACGACGAGACCTGGCCGACCGCCTGATCCTTGGGCGGTGATGCCTTGGCCACCGCGGACGGGGCTGTGGCCGTGGCGGTGGTTGTGGCGGTGGCCTTCGTGCCGGTGGCCGTGCTCGCGCTGGGCGACGCGGTCGACTGACTTCGCGGGGATACGCTCCCGGTGGGCGACAGTGCGATATTGGGCGGGCCCGTCGTGGGCGTGCCCCGGGCATTGTGCGCGCGGAACGGGATCATCGCGTAGACCATGAGCGACACCATCGCGACGAGCAGGACCGTGAACAGCGAGCCGACGATGCGCGCCCGGGGCGAGCGCAGGACGCGAGCCGGGCCGGGCCGCCGGAATGCCGTCATGCAGGTGGCAAGCCCCGGATCGTCAGCCGCGAGCCGCCGCTCGATCTCGGCGAGCGCGCGCTGCTCGTCCATCGACAGCGCCATGCAGCAACCTCCGCGTCGTGCGCTGGGTTAGTACCCTCTCACTATCTCTCAGGAGACGGGCTTTATCCAATTGTTCTGGCTTTGTACTTCGCTCGTTTTTCACCGCGCGTTCGAGCCGTCCGCTCTCTTCTGTCATGCCCCGTTCCGCGGCCGGCTACGCCACCGGCACGACCGGGCCTCGTTGAATACTGACGACGACCCGGACCTTACCTTCCTTGCCATCATCGAACATTCATTCTATCGTGGTCTTCATGCGCTGGGACAGCCTGAGGCTCGACGAGCCGGCCGGGACCGCGGCAGCCGACCTGCTCCCGCTGATCGAACGCGACGCGGTCGTCCGTACCTTCGATACGCCCGGCTTCCGCGGCATGACCTTCTACGAGGTGCGGGCTAAGTCCGTGGTGAACCGGGTGCCCGCGGCGTCCCGGATGCCGTTCCGGTGGACCGTCAACCCCTACCGGGGCTGCCAGCATGCATGTGCCTACTGCGCGGTGGGTGAGACGCCCATCCTGATGGCGGACGGCCGCACCAAGCCGCTGGCGGAGGTGCGCGCCGGCGATGAGATCTACGGCACGGTCCGTCAGGGCTTCTACCGCCGGTACGCGCTGACGACGGTGCTCGCTCACTGGTCCACGGTCAAGCCCGCCTACCGCGTCGTCCTGGAGGACGGTACCCAGCTGATATCCAGCGGTGATCACCGCTTCCTGACCGAGCGCGGCTGGAAGCACGTCACCGGGACCGAGCAAGGCCCGCTGCAGCGCCCGCACCTGACCGTCAACAACAAGCTGATGGGCGTGGGCGGGTTCGCGGAGCCGCCCAAGGAGACCGCCGCCTACCGGCGCGGCTACCTGTGCGGCATGATCCGCGGCGACGGGACGATCGGGCACTATCCGAACGGGGACTCCTACTCTCATCGGTTTCGCCTGGCTCTGGCCGATCAGGAAGGGCTCGCCAGGGCCGCTAACTACCTCACCCGCGTGGGTATCGGCTGCCGGGAGTGCACCTTCGCTGAGGAGTCCGCGGACTGGCGCAAGGGCTTCCTGGCCGGGATCTTCGATGCCGAGGGGAGCTACAGCGGAGGAATCCTGCGGATCCCGAACACCGATCCGGAGATCATCAACTGGATAACGTCCTCGCTGGAGTCGTTCGGCTTCGATTTCGCCATGGAGCCGAGGAACCGGCCCAACGGGATTATCTACATCCGGTTGCGCGGCGGGCTCCGGGAGGCGCTGAGGTTCTTCCATACCGTTGATCCCGCCATCACCAGGAAGCGCTCCATCGACGGCGTGGCCATCAAGAGCGACGCTAAGCTGCGCATCGTAGCCATCGAACCGCTGGGCCTGGACGTGCCGATGTACGACATCACCACCGGCACCGGCGACTTCATCGCCAACGGGGTGGTGAGCCACAACTGCTTCGCCCGGAACTCCCACACCTACCTGGACATGGACGCGGGCGTCGACTTCAACACGCGGGTCGTGGTCAAGGTGAACGCGCCCGAACTGGTCCGCAAGAAGCTGGCCTCGGCGAAATGGGCGGGCGAGCACATCGCGGTCGGCATGAACGTGGACTGCTACCAGCGGGCCGAAGGCCGCTACCAGCTGATGCCCGGGATCATCGGCGCGCTCACGGCGGCCGCCAACCCGTTCTCGATCCTGACCAAGGGCACGCTGATCCTGCGGGATATCGATCTGCTCGCCGCGGCGGCCGAGGTCACCGAGGTGGGGCTCAACGTGTCCGCCGGTTTCACCGACAAGGACCTGTGGCGGTCGATCGAGCCGGGCACCCCGGCCCCGGCCCGGCGGCTTGAGGCGTGCGCCGCGCTGAACGACCGCGGGCTAGGCTGCGGCGTGCTCATGGGCCCGGTGGTCCCGTACCTGTCCGACTCCCCCGCCCAGCTCGACGAGGTGGTCCGGCAGGCCGCGGCGGCCGGCGCCCGGCACGTCTCGCCGATCGTGCTGCACCTGCGCCCGGGCACGCGCGAGTGGTTCTTCGCCTGGCTGCGAGCCCGGCATCCCGGGCTCGTGGGCCGGTACCTGGACCTGTACGGGCACGGCGCCTACGCCCCGAAGGCCTACCAGGAGCGCATCGCGGGCCAGGTCCGCGAGCTGGCCGAGCGGTACGGCATCGGTCGCTCCCGGCCGGGTTCCGGGCGGGGGGCCACCCGGGTTCCCCAGGTCGTCCCGGCCCCCCCGTCCGTCCCGGCGCCGCCGGAGCAGCTCACGCTCCTCTGAGCCCTCCCGCAGCCGCCCCTAGCAGCAGCCGCCCGCCGGCTGGGACTGCGCGCTGGCTTCGGCCGCGACCCGCCGCTTCATCGGCCCCTGCGCCAGCTCGGGGTGGTCGTACTCGTCGTGCCAGTTCCACCAGTCGTACGGCGCGCTCTGCGGGTAGCCCTCGGGGGAGTCCTCCCACTCCTCCTGCCGCCCGAGCGCGGCCAGGTCGAGGTAGCTCCAGGTGCTGCCCAGGGCCTCGTCGCCGCGGTTGTTGACGAAGTAGGTGCGGAACACCTGGTCGCCGTCGCGGATGAACGCGTTCGTGCCGTGCCATTGGTCCACGCCGAAGTCGACGTCCCAGTCGCTGGTGATCGTGTACCAGGGCATCGTCCAGCCCATCCGCTCCTTGAGCCGCGCGATGGCCGGCTGCGGGGCGCGGGAGGCGTAGGCGAAGCTGATGTCGCGGGTGTTCAGGTGGGCGACGTCGGCGACCTGGTCGGCCATCATCGAGCAGCCGTGGCAGGCGTGGTCGGGCCAGCCGACCACGCCGGGCTCGAAGAACGCGCGGTAGACGACCAGCTGGCGGCGGCCCTCGAACAGGTCGAGCAGGCTCGCGGTCCCGCCCGGGCCCTCGAACTCGTAGGGCTTGTCCACCGCTAGCCAGGGCATCCGCCGGCGCTGCGCGGCCAGCGCGTCCCTGGCCCGGGTGAGCTCCTTCTCCCGCACCAGAAGCCGCTGGCGTGCCTCCTCCCATTCGTCCGAGCTCACGACCGGTGGGGTCTTCATCGTGGTGTCTGCGTTCATGGTGATTCCTTTCCTCGGTCGAGGTGGTCCTTCAGCGCGCTGAGCGGGCCGTCCCAGTCGCGCGCCAGCGCGGCCAGGAACTGCTGCGCCACCTGCATCGGGGCGGAGCGCAGCCGGTAGCGCACCCGGCGTCGCTCCCCCGGTTCGGCCGTGACCAGGCCCGCTTCGGCTAGCAGGGCCAGGTGCTTGGCGATGGCCTGCCGCGTGATCGGCAGGCGGTTAGCGAGGTCCGTGGCCGTGGCCGGGCCGCCCGCGGCCAGCGCGGCCAAGATGTCACGCCGGCTCGGGTCGGCCAGGGCTGTGAAGACCTGCTCGGCGATGGCCTCGGCGTCAGGCCGCATCGAGGTAGGCGGCCAGTTCACCCAGCTCGCTCATCCACCCCTGGGTGTTGCCGTCGTACGCCTTGCGGTAGGCGTCCTCCGGCAGCTGGGCGAACCCGCTCTCGGTCACGGTCAGCCGCGTTCCCGCCCCGGCCGGCTCGAGCGTGAACTCGACGTAGGTACGTCGCGGGTCATCGTCGGGCAACCCGTAGATGTGCCAGGTGAACCCGAACACCGACGGCTCCTCGACCCGTTCCACCCGCATGTCGGCGGTGGCACCTTCCTCGGTCCACTTCATCCACGCCGTTCCTCCGGGACGCAGGTCGATCCCGGCCTCGTTGCCGAACCAGGCGGCCAGCCCCTCGGCCGTGGTGAGCGCGGCCCACACCGCGGCCGGCGGGTGGGCGAGCTCCATGGTCCGCTCGATGCGATCAGGAAAAGGCATGTCGTCCTCCGTTGAGTAGCAACTGACTAGTTGCTACATTATTGCAACCGATCGGTTGCGTCAAACGGGCCGGGCGGGCGGCCCGGAAATGATGGTGACGGGACGGCGGGAAGCGCCGTAGACGACGGGGAAACGATGAAGACCGGAAATGTGGGCAAAGTTCAAGATATAACTTGACACGCCACCGGCATGAGATACATCGTATTCCCTAAGCATATCATCTGACATTTTTCAAGACGTGAGGAGGACGACGTGGCACGCGGGACCACGGGGGCGCCCCGTAATGCGCCAGGTCGGGACACGGGGAGTTCGCCGGCTCCGGGGTCGGGGGACCCCGGAGCCGGCGGGAACGAGGCGCGATCGGGCGGCAGCCGCCTGATCGCGTTCGTGTGCGGCCGCCGGACCAAGTACATCGTGGTGGTGTTCTGGATCCTGGCGGTCGCGGCTCTCGGGGGCCTGGCCGGCAAGCTGCAGGGAGCGGAGAAGAACGACGCGTCGGCGTACCTGCCGTCGTCGGCGGAATCGACGCAGGAACTCAACGAGCAGAACCTGTTCCAGTCCAAGGACCTGAACCCCGCGCTGGTCGTGTATGTGCGCGACAGCGGGGTGACGGCGGCGGACATGCGGAAGGCGGTCGCCGACGCGCGCTACTTCGCGTCGCTGCCCGCCGTGAACGGCCGGGTCGCACCGCCGGCGGTGTCGAAGGACCATAAGGCCATCCAGACGGTCGTCGGCTCGGAACTCGGCTTCAACTCCGACATCAGCGGCTTCATCTCCAAGGTCAAGGGCCAGGCCACCAAGGACGACGCCGGGCTGAGCGTCTACGTCGGCGGGCCCGCGGCCAGCGCGGCCGACCAGATCAAGATCTTCAAGGGCATCGACACCACCTTGCTGTACGCCACCTTGGGCGTGGTGATCGTGCTGCTGCTGCTCACGTACCGCAGCCCGGTGCTGTGGTTGCTGCCCATCTTGTCCGCCGGCGTGGCGCTGACCGTGGCCCAGGCCGTGATCTACCTGCTCACCCAGCATGCCAACCTGACCGTCAACGGGCAGAGCGAGGGGATTCTCGTCGTCCTGGTGATCGGCGCGAGCACGGACTACGCGCTGCTGCTCATCGCGAGGTACCGGGAAGAACTGCGCAGGCACGCCGACCGGCACGAGGCGATGGCGGTGGCGCTGCGCCGGGCGGGGCCCGCCATCATCGCCAGCGGCCTGACCGTCGTGGCCGGCATGCTCTGCCTGCTCGCGGCCGAGTCGAACGACATCTCGGGGCTCGGCCCGGTCGCCGCCGTCGGCATCGCGGTGGGCCTGATCGCCATGATCACGCTGCTGCCCGCCGTCCTGGTGATCTGCGGCCGGTGGGTCTTCTGGCCGGTGCGGCCGGGTTTCGGCTCGCCCGAGCCGACTACCCGCGGGATCTGGTCCCGGGTCGGCCGGGCCATCAGCCGGCGCCCCCGCATGGTGTGGGTGGTCACCGCCATCCTGCTGGCGGGCGGCGCGGCCGGGATGATCGGGTTCAAGTTCGGCACGCTCACCACGGCGCAGGCCTTCCGCGGCACTCCCCCGTCCATCTCGGCGCAGAACGTGCTGGCCAGGTACTTCCCGGCCGGGTCGGGCGAGCCGGTGCAGGTCATCACCACGGCGTCCAGCGCGGGCCAGGTCAGGACGGCGCTGTCAGGTACCCCCGGCATCGCCACGGTCACCCAGCCGGTGACCAAGGACGGCCGGTCTTTCCTCCAGGCCACGATGACGCCGGCACCGGACAGCCCGGCGGCTTACACCCTGGTGGACAAGATCCGGACCACGGTGCACGCGATCCCGGGCGCTCACGCCGAAGTCGGCGGCGGGACCGCGATCCAAAAGGACGTCGAGAGCGCGGCCACCCATGACCGGAACCTGCTCATCCCGCTGATCCTGGTGGTGGTGTTCGTCATCCTGGGATTGCTGCTGCGGGCGCTGGTGGCGCCGCTCGTGCTCATCGCCACCGTGGTCTTGTCGTTCGGGTCCGCGCTGGGCATCTCCTCGCTGTTCTTCAAGCACGTGTTCGGCTTCGCGGGCGCGGACACCGGGATGCCGCTGTTCGTCTTCGTGTTCCTGGTCGCGCTGGGCATCGACTACAACATCTTCCTGATGACCCGGGTGCGCGAGGAGTCGATCCGGTCCGGGACCAGGCGCGGCGCGCTCACCGGCCTGGCCGCGACCGGCGGCGTCATCACCTCGGCGGGCCTGGTGCTGGCGGGCACCTTCGCCAGCCTGAGCACGCTGCCGCTGGTGGAGTTCACCGAGATCGGCTTCACGGTCGCGCTGGGCGTCCTGCTCGACACCATCATTGTCCGGTCGGTTCTCGTGACCTCGCTCACCTTGGATATCGGACGCCATATCTGGTGGCCCAGCGCGCTGGCGCATCCTGGCAGGCCGGAGGCCCTCGACGCCGCGGACGCCCCGGTTACGGCCAGCACGGCGGCCAACCCGGAAATCAGGGCAGTCCGGGACGCCACCTAGAATGTGGGGTCGTGGCGGATGACCAGGTGACACAGATGACACGCGGGGCGGACATGGCAGAACACGGGTGCTGAGCCGTCAGAAGCCTCGCGGGCATCTTGGGAATCCTGGGGGCTCCGGGTCCGGGCGGCTGCTCGTCCGCACCGTCACCATCCCCGATCCCGGGGACCTGCTCGAGCGCATCCCCCAGCCGGACCTGGTCGCCTGGGTGCATCACGGAGCCGGCCTGGCCGGCTGGGGCGAGGCGGTCAGGGTCACGCTGCCCGCCGGGGAAGACCGGTTCACCGCCGGGGAGAAGTGGCTCCGCTCGGTGTTCGACCCCGCCGACGTCGACGATCGGGTCCAGGTCCGAGGCTCGGGCCCGGTCGCGTTCGGCACCTTCACTTTCGACGCCTCCTCCGACGGGTCCGTCCTGATCGTCCCGCGCGTCATCCTCGGCCGCGACGGCCGCGGCCTGGCCTGGCTCACCACGGTCTCCGAGCCGGGTTCGGACGATGTCCCCGACTGGCCAGCCGCAGTACCTGTACTCACCGGGCCAGGAGCGCTGCAGTGGAGCGAGGGCAGCCTGCCGGGGCCACGCTGGAAGCACGCGGTGGCCGAGGCGGTGGCCGCGATCAAGGCCGGGAACCTGCAAAAGGTGGTGCTGGCCCGCGACGTGTTCGCCACCGCCGCCGAGCCCATCGACGCACGGGTCCTGCTGCGGCGACTGGCCCGGCGCTACCCGGACTGCTTCACCTTCGCCTGCGACGGCATGATCGGCGCCACCCCCGAACTGCTCGTCAGCCGGAACGGCCCCCAGGTGAGCGCCCTAGTCCTCGGCGGCACCCTCCCCCGCGGCGCCGACCGGGCCGAGGACCTCGCGCTCGGCCAGGAACTGCTGGCCTCGGCCAAGAACCACGAGGAACACGCCTACGCGGTCGACTCCATCCGCGAGGCGCTCGCGCCGCTCTGCGAGACCCTGCACGTCGACGCGCGCCCGTCCCTGCTGAAGTTCCCGAACCTGCAGCACCTCGGCACGCACGTCCGCGGCACCCTCGGCGCCTCGAAGTCGGCCCTGGCCCTGGCCGCGGCCGTGCACCCGCCGGCCGCCGTCTGCGGTACCCCGACCGGCACCGCGCTGGACCTCATCCGTGAGCTCGAGCACATGGACCGTGAACGCTACGCCGGCCCGGTCGGCTGGGTCGACGCCGACGGGAACGGCGAATGGGGCATCGCCATCCGCAGCGCGCAGCTGTCCGGGCGGACCGCGCGGCTGTTCGCGGGGTGCGGCATCGTGGCGGGTTCTGAGCCCGCGGCCGAGCTCGCGGAGACGCTGGTCAAGCTCAAGCCCATGCGGGGCGCGCTGGAGGACGCGGGCTGACACCCGCCCCGTTCGGCATCAATGGGCTCGGCATGAAACCGGGCTTCCAGTGCGTTCCGACGCGATGAACTACGGATTTCATCTCGTCGCTGCCGATAAGAGATCCCTTAATCTGCTGTCGCCCTGGCCTCGGCCAGCGCTTAGTCTCGGAAGCAGACGAAGGAGGGTGTCAGCGCATGAGCGGTAACACCGAAGAGGTCCTCGAGGTGCTCCGCGAGGTATGGAGCGCCCAGGGGCAGACTGCCGAGAATGTCGACGACGACTGCGGCCCGGTCAAAGCCTGCAAGCGGATGGCCGACGTCGGCTTCGACGGCCTGGCCGAGGAGACCGACGGCGACCTTCGCCTGGCCTGGCGGACCCAGCTGGCCCGCGAGGGCAAGCTGAACCAGGGGGCGGGCAGCGTGCGAGACCTGGTCCTCGGCCCCGAGTCCTAACGGATGGAAGGCCCGGGTACCGTCGCCGAGCTGACCGGAACGCTGCGGCAGGGCGGCTACCTGGCCGACCGCGGGCTGGCCACCGCGTTGTTCGTCGCGCTGTCGCTGAACCGGCCGATCCTGCTCGAAGGCGAGGTCGGGGTAGGCAAGACCGAGGTCGCCAAGGTGATGGCGGCGGCGTTCGGTCGCAAGCTGATCCGGCTGCAGTGCTACGAGGGGATCGACACCAACCAGGCGCTGTACGAGTGGGACTACGCCCGGCAGATGCTGCACATCCGGGCCCTGTCCGAGCACCAGCTGGCCGGTTCCGACGCGGTGGACAAGCTGTTCGGCCCGAAGTTCCTGCTGGAACGGCCGCTGCTCGAGGCGGTCCGGGCTGGCGACCAGGCGGTACTGCTGATCGACGAGGTCGACCGGGCCGACGACGAGTTCGAGGCCTTCCTGCTCGAGGTGCTGTCGGACTTCCAGATCAGCATCCCCGAGATCGGAACGATCCGGGCGGAGAGCCCGCCGCTGGTGGTGCTCACCTCCAACCGGACCCGGGAGCTGCACGACGCGCTCAAGCGACGCTGCCTCTACCACTGGATCGGCTATCCGGCCGCCGAGCGCGAGGTGGAGATCGTGCTGATCCGGGAGCCGGGCGTGCCTGCCGTACTGGCCCGCAAGGTGGTCGCGGCGGTGCACCGGATCCGCGAGCTCGACCTGGCCAAGCCGCCGGGGGTGGCGGAGACCATCGACTGGGCGCGGACCCTCGATTTCCTCGGGGAGACCGATCTGCGGGCCGACGCCGCGTTGGACACGCTGGGAACGGTGGTCAAGGACCGGGACGACCTGGACGTGGTCCGCGACAACCTGGAGGAGATCACCTCCGGTGCCTGACGACCGGTTCACCGGCTTGCTCGTCCGGTTCGCCGGGGAACTGCGGGCGGCCGGGCTCGCGGTCGGCTCGGGCGACGTGCTGGTCTACTGCTCGGCGCTGAGCACGCTCGACCCGTCCGACCTGGTCGACCTCTACTGGGCCGGCCGGACCACGCTGGTCAGCAAGCATGACGACATCAGCCGGTACGACGAGGTGTTCCGCCGGTTCTTCCTCGGCGAGGACAGCCCGGATCCGGAACTCACCCTCATGCTGCGCGCGTCGGCTGAGGCGCAGGGTGCGCTGGCCATCCCGTCGACCGAGCCGGGCGACCCCGATTCCGAAGACGAGGCCGTGCTCGGCTGGATGGCCTCCGACGTGGAGGCGCTCAGGAGCAAGTCGTTCGCGGTCTGCACGCCGGAGGAACTGGCGGCGCTGCGCCGGATCATGGCCAGGATCCGCCTGACCCCGCCGCGCCGCCGGACCAGGCGCACCGCGCCGACCCGTTCATCTGGTTCGCGTCCCGATCCGCGCCGGACGGTGCGGGAGTCCATGCGCATGCACGGTGAGCCCGCCCAGTTGTACTGGCGGCGGCGGAAGGTCCGGCTGCGCCCGCTGGTGCTGATCCTGGATATCTCCGGGTCCATGGCCGATTACTCGCGCAGCCTGCTGCAATTCGCGCACTCGGCGAAGCGGTCGGCCGGGCGGGTGGAGGTCTTCTGCTTCGGCACCCGGCTGACCCGGGTGACCGGGGCGATGGAGTGCCGCCGCCCGGACGAGGCCCTGGAGCGGGCGGCGCGGGCCGCCTTCGACTGGGACGGCGGGACCAGGATCGGGGACAGCCTGGACGCGTTCGTCCGCGGCTGGGGGCGCCGCGGCCTGTGCCGGGGCGGCATCGTGGTGATCTGTTCCGACGGGCTCGACCGCGGCGACCCGGAGGTGCTGGCCACGGCGATGGAGCGGCTGTCCCGGCTGTGTCATCGGCTGGTCTGGCTGAACCCGCACAAGGGCGACGATCCGGGCTTCCGGCCGAGCACGCTGGGGATGATGGTGGCCGCCCCGCACGTCGACCTGCTGCTATCCGGGCACGACCTGGCCAGCCTGGAGAAGTTCGCCGCGCTGCTGCCCGGGCTGAACTAGGCCGACCCGACAGGCGCCCTCGCGAGTGGATTAGCTGGCGTACTGGGTGGGGGTGGTGGTGTAGGTGCGTCCGGTCGGGGTGTGCCAGACCAGCACCCCCGGGTTCGGGTTGTTCCAGCCGCCAGCCGTCGGCTTGCTTGCAGCGGTGATGGTGGCGGCACTGCGGACTGTTTCCGCACTGGCAGATATAGGCCATGA